>NZ_CBFFRI010000003.1:0-633497 GCF_965644235.1 Sphingobacterium sp. LRF_L2
TGTAAAATGAATTGTTCGATTCCTAACTATCTATCAATAAATAATTAGAATCGTCTTGTTTTGTATCTTAACGTTCCTCATTGACAGGAATTGATTTCTTGTTATCTTATAACTTTCATCTTCCGATTACTCGCTACGCTACATGATCATTTTCTTAAAGAACTTCTCTCGCCGCCGCATCGCGCTTTGGCCTTATTTTAAAAGGCATCGCTGCCCCTTTCTTATCTTTTCTGTCTCCCCTCATCTCGTTCGGGACTGCAAAGGTAGAAGATTTTTTCGTTTCCGCAAAAATTATTTTAAAATAATTTTTAACCTGTTTCCCGTTCAATAAGCTCACCGAAACACGTTCTGATCCACCTAAAAAAACACTTCCTTTTTCGCTTTTCAACCGTCCCTCCCTTGCGGAGTGGTGCAAAGGTAGAAAATTAGACCTATTCCCTCCAAGCTTTCCCCACTTATTTTTACAGACTATTCCACAAGGCGCTGGTAGACTGCACGATATTTTTACAGAAACACTGCTATTCCTCCGTTCTTGGGGCTTTCTTGGGTTATTCTTAGTCCGTTCTTGGGTCGTTCTTGTTCCGTTCTTGTGCAGGGACAGGTCAGAGCTAGGTCTATCCTTGGGTTGTTCTTAGTCTGTTCTTGGGTTGTTCTTGCTCCATCCTTAGGTCATCCTTGGGTCATCCTTGTTCCATCCTTGGGTCATCCTTGTTCCGTTCTTAGGTTGTTCTTGCTCCATCCTTAGGTTATCCTTGTTCCATCCTTGGGTCATCCTTGTTCCGTTCTTGGGTTGTTCTTGCTCCGAAGCTGGAGCAGCAAAAGCCCCTCCAACTTCCTACCTTAGACCGGATTTGCTTAGGGTTAATAGGGGGTTAGTAGGGGTATGACCCCTACTAACCCCCTATTAACCCCCTACTATACCCCTATAAAACCCCTGTTAACACCGAACTTAAATAGAACTAAATAGACAGTTGATAAAAACAAAGAGCCCCTGTATTTTTTATAATACAAGGACCCGGGCAAATGACTTACAAATAAATATGTTTTATTTACCTTTTATATTTGGCAAAAATCCTGTCACAATCCCGATCAGAGGCAAATATGCACAGACCTGGAAAACATAGCTGATACTTGTATGGTCGGCCAACCAGCCTAATAAAGCAGAACCTATACCGCCCATTCCAAACGCAAAGCCAAAAAACAATCCAGCGATAGTTCCTACTTTGCCTGGTACCAAATCTGTCGCATAGACTAATATTGCTGAAAATGCAGAAGAAATTATCACACCAATTATCATAGCCAATACAACCGTCAAAAACAATCCCACATGAGGAAGCAACAATGTAAAAGGCGCTGCTCCCAATATTGATATCCAAATAATTAATTTGCGTCCATAACGATCCCCCAATGGCCCACCTAATATTGTACCTATAGCCACTGCAGCCAAGAAAGCAAACAGATAAATTTGAGATTCCTGTACACTAACATGAAACTTCTCCATCAGATAAAAGGTGAAATAACTTGTCATAGATGCCATGTAAAAATATTTTGAAAAAATCAGCACTAAAAGGATTAGAATCGACGTCACTATTTTAGATCGACTCAACGCCACGGCTCCCACCGTTTCTTTAACCTGTTTTCCCCCCACCACTTTCACTGGCATATGTCGCTGATACCAGCGTCCAACTACAGAAAGAATACACATGCCTAAAATTGCAAAAAGACAAAACCAACGAATATAATCTTGTCCATGCGGTATTACAATCAATGCCGCTAGCAATGGTCCTATCGCACTACCTGCATTTCCCCCGACTTGGAATATCGATTGCGCTAATCCTTTCTTCCCTCCTGAAGCTAGCTGTGCAACTCTCGACGCCTCGGGATGGAAAACAGAAGATCCAATTCCTACCAAAGCTACAGAACACAATATAAGAGCGAAACTAGGCGCTAATGATAAAGAAAGTAATCCTAGCAGCGTAAAACCCATTCCTACAGCCAAAGATTGCGGACTAGGTTTTCTATCTGTGTAATGCCCCACAAAGGGTTGTAAAATTGAGGCAGAAAGTTGGAACACCAATGTAATTAAACCAACTTGAGCAAAACTTAACCGGAAATTATCTTTTAACAAAGGATATATTGACGGGATAACCGCTTGCATAAGATCGTTCAGCAAATGTCCAAAGCTTATTGCGAACAAAATGCTATATACTGTATTTTTTACTATGGGATTTGTCGAAGTCGACATTGTCGTTTTCATCTTTTAATCAATAATCTAAACTTTTTCAATAATTTCATTTAATACTGCCTTTGCCTGCTCCACACGTTGTTCTTTTATGGCAAAATACAATTGCTCATGTGAAGAATGTGTATCAAGAAACACTTGCGTGTCTTTATAAATCTGCAGGAATGCCGAACGCACATGTTTAGAAGATGCTCCATAAAGCTCCGTCAAAATGGTATTTCCACAAGCATTTGCAATCGCTTGATGAAATTCAATATCCGCATCGATACAGCCTACCAAATCGCCCAGTTTAGCCATCTCTTCCCTAGAACGCAGAGTTTTTAGTAGATCTTCCAAATCAACTTCTGTCCTGTTTTTGGCTGCTTTCTCGACAATAGTGCCTTCCAAAAGCCGTCTAACTTCTAACAAATCGGCCAGATCAGCCTGTTCAAAGACCTCACCTAAGCTCTCCTTTCCTTCTACATCGACAACGAATGTCCCCACACCTTGCTGTACTTTTAAGTAGCCCCAATTAGACAAAATACGTACAGCCTCTCGTACACTTGAACGTCCGACACCAAAATCTTTCATCAATTCCGGCTCTGTAGGGAGACGTTCATGAAGGGCATAGCTCCCTTTTTTGATCTTTTTTCTTATCCGATCAGCAAGCTCTTCTGCAAGCGATATTTTTTTAATCATAATTCATCTGATGATATGATGAATTACAAATGTATATCTTTTTTATGTATAGAAAAAACAATAATTAAAAAACAGATTTATAATACCTGATGTGACTCTTTGATGGCGTTCATAACAAAGATGCTTTTTGTTTGGCCAATACCTTCAATTTCAGATAATTCATTCACAAAAAAATCATGAAAACCCTCCATATCAGCTGCTATGATCTTCAACATAAAATCAAAATCTCCGCTAATATTATAAAATTCAATGACCTCTGGCAGACGACTGACTTCCTGGATAAATTTCCCAGCAGCTATTTTGTTATGGACGCGCAAGGCCACCATACATAAAACAGTTAGGCCTTTATTTATTCGTTTCTTGTCAAGTACAGCAACATATTCCCGAATAATCCCCGACTGTTCCAATCGTTTAATACGTTCATGCGTGGGCGTTGAACTTAAATGTATTTGGGCTGCAATATCTCTTACACTAAGTTTTGCGTCATTTTCCAATAACCTCAAAATTTCAAGGTCTTTTTCGTCGGGCGAATAACCGACGATTTCCTGTTGTTCTTTTTTATGCATAGGACAATCAATCAAACAGAACATTTAATATAAAATATACAAACATAAGACACATATGTTCTAAAATAAAATATTAAAACAAAACAACAGATCAGTAAGCATACATTTGCCGGAAAAATTAGGTGATGAGAGAAAAACAAAATATTGTTACTTGCGTCTGTAGGCACTTTTGTTGAAGCGTTGGATATAGCGATTATTAACTTGACGATCCCCGCTATACAACAAGATTTTGACATAGACTACGACACCGTACAATGGCTACAAACCTTATATGTTTTATTTTTCGGGGGGTTCCTCATCATTGGAGGAAAATTAGTGGATCAGATCGGACGAAAAAAGATTTTTATCTGGGGAAGTTTTATTTTCCTAGGCAGTTCCTTAGCCGCCGGTTTATCTGAGACCTTTACCACACTTGCCTTATTCCGTGCACTACAAGGTTTCGGTGCCGCATTCCTCATGCCGGCCTCACTCTCCATCGTAACGCACACTTTTCAAGAACCTCAAGAACGCAGTCGCGCGATCGGCGTATTCAGTTCTTTTGCAGCGATTGGTTCCGGAAGTGGGCTCTCCATAGGAGGTTTGATCAGTACTTATTGGAGTTGGCACTGGGTATTTTTGATTAATGTTCCTTTATTGGTCCTCACTATTATTGCTGCCTATCGCTATCTTCCCAGTGACTTCAAACAGGAGAAAAAAGATCAACAAGACTTCGTTTCGGGGTTTCTACTCGTCTTCGGTTTACTCGCTCTCACTTTTGCTATACACGAGCTTATTCATTGGTCAACAAAACCATACTTAATAAGCAGTTCTTTTTGTATAGCCTTTCTTTTATTAACACTCTTTGTCAAGCGCCTTTTTACGGTACAAACGCCTTTAATAGAACCGATTTTATTCCGTAATCGCTATTTGGTTATTTCTAATTTATCTTTCTTTTTACTGGGGGCATTATTCATAGGCTTTCTTTTCTTAATATCATTGATGCTGCAAAAAGACATGGGCTATAGCGGTGCATCGGCAGGCTTACTCTTGGTTCCATTTAATCTTTTATCCGCATGCGTAGCTAAGTTTATTATCCCTCCACTCACCAAGCGCGTGCCAACAACCAAACTAGGCGTTATCGGAATGTTATTTATGTTTATCGGGGTTTCGTCCTTGTTAGTTGCTGTTTATACCAATCATCCATTATTCGTTGTACTATTAGGGGCATCCTGTATTTCAGGCATAGGCATGACTATTTGTTTTACAAGCTTCTCTGTATTGGGCTTACAACAAGTACCCGCTACACATTACGGTATTGCATCGAGTTTGACCAGTACAACATACTTCTTAGGTGCAGGAATAGGCTTATCAATTGTCACATTACTTGGACAACTTGTTCCTACAGCGTTTGCTGTTGGCCCCATTAGCCTTATTATCCTGCTGCTCTATGCAGGCATAGGGATAACAATTCTTAACTATCTCGTCCGGACTGAAAAAAAACGGAAAGCTATACATATAGTTCCCACAAACACCTACACAAGCAATTCCGAAGCCCAGCTTCGGAAATAGAATTATTACGCATTGGTGACGCCAAAACCTTCGGTATATTCTATTTTTGCACCAAAAGGAACAACTATGGAGAACTTAAAAGGCAAAAGCGCATTTATTACAGGTGGTAGTCGCGGTTTAGGCAAAGCTACAGCGATTGCACTAGCGAAAGAAGGCGTAAATGTAGCGATCAGCGGGAGAAACGAACAGCAACTTCAAGAAACAACGGCAGAATTGCTTCGTTATGGGGTAATAGCCTTATATGTTGTGTGCAATGTTGGCCAGGAAACTGAAGTACAAGCAGCTGTAGAAAAAGTGAACAGTGAATTTCCTGAAATTGATATTTTGATTAATAACGCAGGGATTACTGCTTTCGGTAGTGTAGAAGAAATGGCGAGCACGAAATGGGAAGAAATCATCCAAGTTAACGTTTTAGGCGTTTATTATGTGGCCAAAGCGGTTATCCCTCTCATGAAAAAGAGAGGAAGTGGAGATATCATCAACATCGCTTCCACTGCTGGACTAAAAGGTAGCGCTAATTCTTCTGCTTATAGTGCCTCAAAATCTGCCGTTATTGGTTTTTCTGAATCCTTAATGTACGAAATGCGAAAAGAAAACATTCGGGTCACGACACTTACACCAAGTACAATCGCGACAGACATGACAATTTCTGATCTCAAAATCACAGATGGCAACCCTGAGAAAGTTCTACAACCAGAAGATTTTGCCGAACTGATCGTTGACATTCTAAAATTCAACAAACGAGCATTGATTGCTAATGCGTCTATTTTTTCGACAAATCCGTAAATATTTTAGAAAAAATATTTACTTGGCACGAATATTGACAATATATCAACTCATAATTTAGGTTAATAATTGGTTTGGAAGTCCTCAAGTCGCCCGGCTTGAGGCTTCTTTTTTTATTACCCAAAAGAATTCCAACTTTCAACCGTGTTATTTAAGCCTCTTTGTAGGAATAAACATTATAGGCGCATAGCTTCTTAGAAAGTAAAAATGCTAAAAATGTTCCCAATGCAATCGGCAGCATCAATGCATAGCCGTTTGGCGCGGCACTACACACTAAAAATATAGCTGTAAAAGGACCGTGTATAGCCGCGGACAATGTTGCTGCAGCACCAATCATCGCAAAATTGATAATTAGAAAATCTGTATGAAGATAGGTGTTGCAAAGGTAGGCAAACAATATTCCTAAAAAAGCTCCCGCCACAATACTCGGCGCAAATACTCCGCCATCTCCACCCGCACCGAGAGTAAGCGAGGCTGCCAACGGTTTCAACAGTACCAGTAGCGCCAAGGTTAGCGGAACTGTATGAGCCATATCCTGCGCAGTGAAGATCGTCAACATCCGAGCTAATCCGTGGTAGCTATCTCCGTAAAGACTGGGAAAGAAAAGAATAAGTGTACCTACAGTCAATGCGCCTAAATTAACCCGAATGAAATTACTCTTGATATTCGCAAACCAGTGTTTGCAATGGATAACTATTTGTGTAAAAAATGTCGCTAACAGGCCTCCGCAAGCTCCTAGAAGAAGCATAAAAGGCAAGGCCTTCCATTTCCAACTTTGCGCAGGCATAGCTATAATAAACTCCTGATCAACATGTTGTAAAAAAAGCAAAGCAACCAAACCTGCTACCGTACAACTCAATAAGACGGTCTTGTGAAGCTTCTTCGCAATAACCTCGACGGCAAAAAGCCAACCTCCGATTACACTGCCGAACAACACCGTCACACCTGCCACAACCGCAGCACAAACCAATTCCTTCTTAAATGCCATCGGCATGAACTTACGCTTGTATACTTGGTTACCGACCGTGGCAGTTGCCACAACCGTCGAAACTTCAATACCAGTGGATCCCCCAAAAGCAACAGTCAGAAACCCGTTGATATAATGTGATGGAATCTTGAAGAATGGCAAATGATCTTTTCGGGTTTCCAAGGTTGTATAGATTTCTTTTATCCCTTTATTTTTACGCCCTTGAAATACATACTTCCGAAAAAAGTAAATTGCAGTTATCCCGATGGATGGGAAAATAATGTAAAGTAAAACATGGTGATCTTCGATTTTTTTAAACAGAAGATGTTGAATGTGCTCCGTTATAAACTTTAGAGAAAAAGCCAGGAGACAACACAGCAGCGCAACCGTTGCCGAAGCTATCATCAACTTGACATAGCTATAGATAAGAACTCTTCGTCGCATGATTATTCAATTTGCACATGCAAAGGTAGGAACAAAACTTCCTAATGACGAATGCTTACCTCAAAAACACAGCGTTTTACAATTGCGATTATTGTCTCCTGGTATATTGTACCCTTTTTTAATTCATATGTAAATTATCTGCTTTTTAAAGGCCATATGGAATGTCCGGGTTATTTTCATTTGTGTTTGTGTTTATTGATCGTGTTTAATTCTAATGGGATCAATGAGCTTATTACATTCGGTTTGCAATCATGGACATTTCAAATTACCCTCTTTTTTACTCATTCGGCATCTGCAACATTCTAAATTCTGACAACTGAAAATTAGCCGATCCATTCGTTGAAGTAATACGTATGCGGTAGTATTTATAAAGCTTCGTATTTTCAAAAGAAAATGTTCGGGTCAACTTACGAGAAGAAAATGCCTGATCAATTCGGCTGTCCAGAACTGTCCAGGTCTGCCCATCATCAGAGCCAACTATTTCCCAATTTTTTGGATCCCGCTCTGGGGAATCATTTCCAGAAGTCATTGTATAAGCGTTGATAATTTGAGGCTCGAAATATTCGAATTGCCAATACAAACTTGTTCCTACACTGGACAGGTAGACTTTTGTCTCGATATTATTATCAATCAACTTCGAAGAGCCTTCTCCTGCATCTTTACCTCCACTATTCTCTTTTGATATTGTGAAATTGTTATCTAGATTCGTTAAATCTCTTACAATTCCCAAATCTGTCAACAACATCGATAATGATGTCACCGATCCTTTGGGTGTTACTAATGTTAGACCCGCATTTACAAACTCTCCTTGTGCGATTGTCAAAGAAGCTGTGCTTTGAGACGATATTTGTGTGGAAGAATTTTCCGACGCTTTAACCCACCACGAAGTCTGGGCAATATTCATCACCGTATTGTAACTCAATTTCAGTTGACCTCCGCTAGGAACTGCTTCGAGTTCCACGAGAGCCGAAGGTGATATCACAATGGTTTCCTCTCTTTGCGCCCAGTAATTTTCCTCATTTAAAGAAATGAGTTTAACATTGAAACTCCCCGTATACAGAAAAGTATGCGTAGGCGCAACATCAGAAGAGGTGCTATCATCAGCAAAACTCCATCGACTGATAGCGTAGTTGGTCGATTTATTGTCGAACTTTATTGTAAATGGATCAGATGGATCCGGAACTTCATACGAGAATAATGCTGTCGGCTTGGGCAGTAGACCTTCATTGTCTACAGGAGCAAGCTCTTCATTAGAACAAGCGGAGAGCCCTAACAGCAGAGCTAATGAGATATATTGATATATTTTAGACATAACCGTAAATTATTATTTATCTGATTAAGGCGTTCTTATCATACGCCACTCGGTGATTTGAAAATTACTCGATCCTACATTGGATGTTATATTTAAGCGATATTGCTTAAAAGCGATTGGATACAATACATCAAATCTTCTTGTCAACAGTCTTGTTTCAAAGACTTCGTTAACACGGCTATCGATTGTCGTCCAATTTTCACCATCATCTGAACCTTGCAAATTCCACGCATTTGGATCCCTCGTTTGGGCGTCATTACCAGAAGTCAAGGTATAAGCTCCTATTTTCTGCGCTTCTTCGAAGACCAGCTTGCACACCAAATCTCCGGTGAAATTCTGTTGTAAAAACTTATTCGTAAAATTGTTATCCACCATTTTCTTCGAGCCTTCTCCTGCATCGGCACCACTATTATTATCCCGATTAACGGAGAAAACCCCAAGGTTAGTCACATCAATTTCAATAACGTTTTCACAATCAATCAACACAACAACATCACTTTTCGTTTCGTCCAGAACGTGCAAAGTCGGATTACTTAATCGCACCAAAACAGCCAGTTGCTTGTCTACATTTGCACTAATCACAGACCAAGGTACCGCGATCTCGAATTTTGCTTCGCTGGTGTTACTCGGGAACTGCACCCGGGAAGGTATCGTTACACTTGGTGCGTTCAATGCTATCGTATTTGGAGGCAATAGTCCACCGGTTACCATTTGAGCGATTGTATCTACATTGCTGACGATGTTAGCAGAGAATGCTTGACTCGGAAAACTTGCTAAGTTGACGATAATAGGAATTGCCATCCCCCCAGAAGTACTTTCATAATTTTGTCTATTTTTAACCTGAAGCACTTCGCCTCCTCCTGTTCGTATCGAAAGATAATGTATATCAGCTGTAGTCAATAGTTCTTTTGTATCCAAAATAATGATCCCAGTACGGTTACTGCTATTAATTATATTACCTTTTGTGGGATCATTTAACGAATATGCCAAGGCCAACTGCTTTCCAAAATATTTCTCCACCTCTGTTCGAGATATCGTTATTTCGAAAGAAGCCGAGTCGGCACCGTAGCTAACTTTTACGACATTTGGAACAGTTATAGCAGCAGGGGCAACCGCAACAACAGCAGTCAATTCTCCGCTTTGTATCAACGTTTGTACCGTATCCTGATTAACGGACAGGCCAACATCAAAAGCTTTACTGGCATTACCGTTAAGTTTGACTGATACAGGCACAATGATTGACTCGTTTGTTTTTTGCACTTCTCCTGCAATCCCTGCTGCAGAAACGGTAGCAAGCTTATTGTCCTGAAGGCTAAAATCCTCTAAGGATTTTGTTTCGCACCCGTCTAGCATAATGACTAGCAAAAGGGCGAACATACCAAATAATTTCATCTTCATACTTCTCTTATTTATCCAACCATACCCGACCATCTAACTGCCAGCTTAACTGTCTAGGAACTTTCAGCCAACTTATAATTTGTGTAGGTACATCATAGGTTCTTGGAACTAAAGCCCCCAATTCCACCGTAGAAGGGGTACATATATAATCTGTTAATAGTGCGGAAGAATAAGCTCCGCCGAGCTTGAGATTAGCACCGAATGGGCCGTAGTCCATCAGCATACCATCGTCTGTCGCTCCCATCACTGGCCAGTACCCTGCAAGATAGTTGTAGTAGGGATGTGCCGCATCGACACCAATTTCGCAGGCATAATCGTTCACGATATCTTCTGGCATTGCTACTTTCCAAATTTTCACGTCCGCTAAATAAGCATCTGACCGCCAGGTTTCTTTTGTTGGCAAGAATCCCAATTTAAAATGCGCATCAGAATTAATCGCTCCCCAGCCAGTTATCTCAGCCTCCTTACTTAACGTACCATTTGTATACAAACGGACCATTCGTTTTCCATCTGTATTAGCTCCAACGAGGGTGATCGTGTTCCACGTGCCTTTGTTCAATTCTTTATCGGCTTTGACCTCTCCATATCCTGTTGTTCCTCGCGCGTTAAAGATCCACGACGCGTCGGCAAGGTGAATAACCCAACCCCTGACGATTTCCTGATCCCAGCCCGATTGCCAACTTGCACGTTTACCAATAACTGAAGGGTAGCTAAAATTATAATTATTACTAGGGCCTTTATTTTTTTTAATCTTAAGCTCTACCGTAAAATCCTCCATTCCGAGATCAAAGAGCGAATTTTCCTCGGTTAGCAATTCGGCATATTTTGTATCGTTAAATTGCATAAAGTCTCCAGTAAACTTATTACCTATATAAGGTTTACCGATAAACTTCGTTTGATACTTGGGTGAATACATAATGGTAAACGTATTGACAGCAGCATTACTAAAGACGGTATTATCGTTTTCATTCGCTGGAATCTCAAAATCCCCCCCTTGACTTGACGTGATAATAATTAGCCATTCCTCTTTTTGATAATTTGCCCGACTTTCGACAGCAGCAACCATTTCCCCTACACGTTGATCGAATTGACGAATAGCTTCAACATATTGATCAAAAGTCCGATCAAAACCACTTTCCTTACCGGCCTTCTGCACCTCTTCAAAATGAGCGGTTAACATGGTAGGATTTTCTTGCCCTAGAAGACGAACAACCTCATCTGTAACCGACTGATCATTTGCAGCTAATGTGGTTTTACTATCCTCCCCATAATTAGACAGAAAAGCTTCATTTGGGCTGACCAGGTTAATTTGCATTGTTTCATCATAAGCCATAATACGCTTAAAGACAGAAGGGTAAGTATCCAGATTATTACTACTAAAATCATTATCTATAACCCCATGTTTTTTGTAATTGACCCCTGTAAATATGCCGGTCCAATTTGCTGCAATACCCTGTGCATCCTCCTCGCTCAATCCAACCCAGGTATAGATAGAACGGGGTAATAACTTACTAATGTTTGTTGGGTTAAGCTGCTGTACTGTTTGTCCCCTAGCCCCATCAACAACGATTAGCAACACATGTGGGTTTCCGTAAACAACATTGATACTGTCGCCATCAGCTGTCGTTGGAATCAGCTTAGAAAAATCCTCTTTACAACCTGTGCACCAGACAGATACTATACATACAAGACCTATCAGCGATTGTATGTTGAATATGTTTTTCAAATTCATATCTATTCCACTTTATTCAATAATAACCCTAATAATATTTCCAACATCTTCATTGTCAAACTTTGAAAAAGAGCCCATTAACAAAAGCGCCCTTTTACCATCTTCGGATGTTGTCTCGATGATTTTGTTGATACTCCCGCGAAATTGCCCTGTGGCATTCAGATCTTCTGCCAGTGTCCCATCGGCATTGAGCACCATAAATCCATTTCTAGAAACATCACCATAGGTCATGAAACCACCGGTGGTCACAATAAGGCCATCGTTCAACTGTATGGCATAAGCCGGATATCCTCCAGTAAACACCTGTGCTTCAAACGAATTATCGAGCGTACCATCAGCATTTAACAAAGCCATACGCAAGGCTGTATTTCCATTATATGTCCTAAACTGGCCGACGATAACATATTTATTTGTTTGCGGGTTAAATGTGACACTGCTGATATAATGGTTTGCTCCGATGCCGCCAGGATTAAATGTAGGGTCTATGGTTCCGTCACTATTCAAACGCGTAATATATCCTAGGGTCTGTCCATCAAAACGAGAGAACTGGCCGTAGACCAATATTTTTCCTTGCAACGCACCACTTTCATGTAATAATGTTCTCAAATTTCCATTCCCCCCCTCAAGAGCTTTACCTCCTGTAAACCGAAACGACTTATCCAGAGAGCCATCTAAATTTAGTCGAGCGACTTGACGGATTTCTGTACTATCCAAAATAACAGTATCTCGAGTTTCCCTTTCATTGGGTTCCGTATAGGTTCTGTTTACATAATAGCGAAAATTTCCTGTGGCAATGATTTTGGTGCCCTGCACATACAACTGATCTACAGACGAATTAAACCCACCATTAAATGTCGGCACATACTTGGTGGTATCATTTTGATCGGGACGTCTGAAAGGCTTTATTCCCGTACTATCCAATGTACCATTGAGGTAGATACTCGTTAAATTGGAAATGTTTTCACGTTTTTGATCATATCCAGAGAAGGAACCCGCCAGATAGTAACGTTGACCAATTTGGACCACGCTATTTAAGGATCCATTAGCGCCTTCCCCTGTCCTCCAACTCACGTCATAAGTCCCATTTTGATAAGTGCGAACCAAACGGTTAATAGGGCGTACCAATCCTCTTTTATTGTAATCTGTAAAGTTTCCTACATAAATAACCTTTCCATCATCGGTTATCAGTCGATTATTTACAGATCCGTTTGTACCATTAATAGCTTCCCAAGTTGGATCAATGGATATTTGTCCGTCCACGTCAAATTCAGGACCAAACACGACGATATCATCCACGACAATAGAAGTTATACCTGTACTGGCAAAAGGAGGCACTTCGACTTGCACTTCTGTATCGGATACACTTTGGATTTCGGCTTTTTGTCCATTAAATCTAAAAACCGCTTTATCTTGATACTGTTGTAATCCACCTACTTTTAGGGTGACAACCGTTCCTGGCTTTCCATTAGCCGGGGATGGGACCTGTGTCCGTTCAAATACCAAACCCAAGGCTGGCTTTCCCTCTGCATAAGGTTCTGAGAAAAAAGAAGTTTCTTTAGCACAGCCTAAACAGCATAGGATCCACGTGAAAGCCCATATTTTATATTTATTTATTCCCTTTTTCATAAAATCTACCTTTTACTTTCAATGATATCTGCACCTACTTCTCCTTGATTAAATCCAAATTGCCCAACAGTATAATCCAATACGTGGACCACACCATTATGTGGTTGGATATCGGAAGAAGAAATTGGAACACTTATAAAATCATCTGGACTAGAAAGATCATAGATGTAAGCTATACTGAGCTGACGATAGCCCATGTATTTAAGTACTGACGTCCCGTCGGAACTGACGGCATCGTGGAAAATAACACCTATATTACACACCTCTCCACTTAACGAAAAATAATTCTGTCCCCCATATAGATTCATGACGCTATAATCTACCTGTGGGTAGTCTGCTAACACATTTTTCCCGGTAAACATGTGCCGTAATAGATATTTTTGCCAGATTTCCGGATCAACGTCACTCAACTGCTTCAACGTATCCAAACCAAGGAAATAGAGGTCTGCATTTAGCCCTCCATTGGTGTATGAACCTATCAAAGATTTGATATCTTCATCACGAGGGGCAAAAAATGTAAACTCTTCGTTTTGGAAATAAGATTCCAAACCCGATAACCGGATGATCTGCGCAATCGTATCAAACTCTCTTGGCTTTGAATCAAGATATTCCAAAATTGATCCATCGAATTCTGCCTGTGCAAGACCTCCGTCTACGTAATAATCATCTTTAGCACAGCTGCTCAGCGCAAAAATGAGGATAAGCAAAAAACCTAATTTCATTTTCTTCAATGTTTTCATATTATCTTCCCGTTGTTGTCCAATACTCATTCAAAACAATCTTAGGATTGTAGTTTCTTGCGCTGCTCGCAATTGGCCATGTCCATGCGCCGCGGTTGTATTGATCCAACGTCATGGGAGCCATTGTCCATTCTGAATTCATAATCCGTCGTGTACGTATAAGGTCAAAATAACGGTGTGCTTCGCCTATTAACTCACGGCAGCGTTCTAAGTAGATAAAGTTTTTCAAGTCAGCACCACCTCCACCGTCGTAAAATGTTGCTTCGGCGCGTTTACGGACCATGTTCACAGCTGTTATCGCTTCTGTAACCCGATCCAACTCGGCTAAAGCTTCCGCGTAAAGCAGGATTGCGTCTGCATAGCGAAAGATAATAAACGAGTTATCCGGATTTTTATCTTCATTACCTGCCGCATAAATATTAGTTGCAAATTTCCGCAGCACAAATTGTCCATTATCTGCATTAATATCTTCAAACCAAAATGTCCGTCTTTTATCCCCCACATCTTCAGGGTAAATCTTATTTAAATAAGTTGAGATGAAGTAGCAATGGCTGACATTGTTATCATACCGAGGAAATTTGTACGGCCAACGCAGGAAAGAATCCCAGAAAGGAGCTAAGCCACTAACATTGTCCCCATAGTTTATACTCTTATAAAACTCAAAGAGCGACTCTTCCGAACGGCCCTTCGTTACCTGCGACCATTCTTCATCAGTCATGTCATACAGACGATGTACACCACTATTTATCAATTCCTTACCTAAAGAAGCTACTTTTTCGTAATACGTTTGTTTATTCGATGGATCAAAGGAAGCGCTCCACATATTCATGTGCATCAATAAAGCGATGATAGCGCCCCTTGCAGGCCTAGCACCTCTTTCCGCAGGATCCGTAAAAGACCAAGGCATTAAATCTTTTTGCGCCTCAAGATCTGCGATACATTTGCTAAGCACAGAAACCATAGATTCCCGTGGAAGCGTCTCCGCAAAATAAGGCTCCGTATAATACACCACATCGCCATATAAACGTATCATCCAGAAATAGGTAAAGCAGCGAATAAAGGTGGCCTCAGCGACATATCGATTTTTATCCGTTCCGCTCACTCCAGGAATACCTTCTTCCAGTTTGGACAGGAGTATATTAACACTTTGAATGACTTGATAATATTTCGTCCAATCGGTAATAACCGATAGGTTATACATCGAATATTGCGATACATTTATTGCAGATAGCAGATCATTATCCCCCAAGACCTCCACGACCTTTCTTGCGTTGAAATTATTTGCATTGGGCGAAGCAAATATTTCCCCTGAGCGAGCTTCCCCAGTTGCCCCCATCACCCACGTTTCGTTGATTTTATCGAAAAACGTAGCATAGATATTCGTCAGATTCGATTCAACATCGGCTTTAGAAAGGTAAAAGTTATTACCTGTCAACCGATCTATAGGTTCTACGCGCAAATAATCTTTACATTGATTACAGAGCCCAATGATTATTGTAGAGCAGCATAACAAGATTATGCGGAATAGCTTTGGATTAATTTTGTTTTCCATAATCTTAAAAAGTTATATTAAGTCCAATATTATATGTTCTAGGCACCGGATAGCCATCGGAAATATCTCTCCCCATGGTCGTCACGTTCTCTGGGTTTGGCCCACTATACTTCGAAAATGTGTAAACATTATCCAATGAACCATACACACGCAAACGCTGTAGACCATAACGCCTGAGGAAGTCTCTTTCGAAATTGTAAGCAAGAATAATATTATTGATTTTTAAGTAAGAGCCATTCTCCTCCCATAATGTTTGATCATACCTAAACGGGCTCACACTTTCCGCCCTTGTATATGCATAAGGATAGGGGTATTTTGCCACATCACCGGGCTTCAGCCAAATGTCGTAACCATCCAAAGGTACCACCACCTTGTTATCTTTACCTGTACCAAATGGATCTGCCATCAAGCCCATACGCTGCGCAAGAGCGTTGTTTAAGATTGTCCTTTTTGCGGTGAAAGAAGTGTAAATGCTTAGTTGAATATTTTTATACATGAAGGTATTCTGCATCCCACCCGTAATCAGGGGTTGCGAATTCCCTGTTCGTGTATAATCTTGTCCATCTAAGATATAATCCCCATTTCGATCGATCCAAATGGGATCACCAGCCTGAAAATAAGTACCGTCAGCTGTGCGATAACGTAAACCTGTTGCCGGATCGACTGGCACATCAGCGTCTGTACGATAGACACCCACATTTTGAAGAAGATAGTTTGACAGAGCTGAAGTTCCGACACGAAAAACAACATGTTGTCCTTTACCATCTTCGTCCCAATCTATATATTGCCCACTATATTGTGCTGGGAGTTTAAGTAATACATCCTTGTTAAATGCACCATTAAAAGAAAGTGTCCAGCTGAAAGAGCTTGAAGGAGACAGTGGTCTAAAATTCACGGCAAGTTCATGACCATAATTCGCTACCGCAGCACCATTGGAAAACAGCGTCCCAAATCCCAATGTTGAATTTAAGCTTTCGGGGAACAACAGGTTATCCACTTTTTTATAATAGGTATCATACACAAGATCGATACGGTTATTAAACAAAGCGAGATCTAATCCAAGGTTAAATTGAGAAGAAGTCGTTGGCTTTAGATTCGGATTAGGAATCTGTCCAAAATCAATACCAATTCCCGTGTTTTGGTTGTAACTTCCCGCAATGTTATATTTTCCATAAATACGATCTAGCGTACTATTAGGCATAACATTTATCCCCCAACTCAAACGTATAGACGCCAAGTTAATCCATTTGAGATCTTTTACGAATTCCTCATGATGTGCATTCCAACGAAGTCCCACCGCTGGATTTCTAGTATACAAATTATCAAAGCCATTTCCAGAAGAACCATCCATACGATACGAAAGGTCGATTACATACTTCTTCATATAGTCGTAAGAACCCGCTATCGCAAAAGATAGCGCCCGTTCATCTTTGAAATTTGTCAAAATTCCCCCACCTCTCGAAAAATATCCATCAAAGCCAAGAGGTCCTTCAAATTGGTCATTAGGAGTTCTCGCTTGCCGTGTGATCGTATTTTGTCTCGTTACATTTCGAACTTCATTAAACAAATTGATGAAAATACTGTGCGCATCTTTAAAGGTCTTACTGTAGTTCATCGTATTCCGATTGTACAACTGCGTTTCTCTTCCGGCAAAGGAATAAACCTGAGAAAATTGATTATTTGCAGCAGCAGGTGTGAACGTATCTTCTGCATTTGAGACAAACTCATAACTTAAAGCAGAGTTGATACGTAACCCAGGTAGGATTTCATAGGAACCTTCAACGAACGGCCTGATAAGGCGCGAACTGTTATCATTCTTAGTTGAAATTGACGAAACATACTCGGATGAAGCTAAGTAGAAGGAAGGAGGAGGCAACAACGTTGACGACAATCCCCCCTGAGCCACACCCGATTGTAAAATTCCTGTCCCATCACCCTTCTTTTGTTTACCGACCTGCGCAAATACCTGTCCAGTAAAGCGGAGCCTTTTATCGGGGCTATAGTCCATCCTCAAATTGGTAGAATAACGATCAAACCCTGTATTTTTGATGATACCGGTCTCGGTGTAATAACCAACATTTGCCTTATAAGACAACACAGAGTTGCCCCCATCCACCGTTAAATTATGGCTATGGTTAAACGTTGTCTGATAATAAAGATCCTGCCAATTGGTTGAATTATTAAAATAAGCATTGAGACTATCAGAAAGATGATAAGTCTGTGAAATACGATCGATATCGGCCTGTGTCAATGCATTACCATAAATCTGTTGCAACTTCAAACGACGCTCTAAGTTTCCACCCAACGTTTCCCTTAATTTGGGTGGGGTTTTTATAAACGTATTGTTCGTATAGTTTATACGCGGTACCTCAGAATTTCCTCGCTTGGTGTTAATGATGATAACACCGTAGGCAGCCAAGGAACCATATAATGATGTGGCCTGTGCATCTTTTAATATTTCAATACTAGCAACATCTTCAGGGGGGATCATAGACAGCGGACTAATCCCGGGGCCTTGCTGCTGTAGCCCATATTCTGCAGCACGATCTGCATCTAGAGGCACTCCATCAATAACATATAAAGGCGATGTTGGCAACAATGCAGATTGATCTCCTGAGCCTGTAATCGTCAATGTAGACAAACCGCGAATCTGTGTAGATCCCCGGTATCCCGGAGCACCAGTATTCACCTGAATATTCATCCCGGGGACCTTACCTTGCATTAATTGCTCTAGTGTTCCGGGAACGTCTCTAAGATCTTTATCTGTCAAGAGGTTGGAGGCGCCTGTTGTGGTTTCCTTAGCCCGTTGCACGTACCCTCGCGTTACTACAACTTCCTCTATACCTTGGTCGGCGGAAACCAACGTAATACGCAAATCGGCCTGACCAGCACTAACTTTTGCACGTTGCTCTACGTAACCGACAAGTTTAAACAATAGCGTCATAGATCCATTTCCTTGTAAACTGAAGCTACCGTTGGATTCGGTTGCGACGATTGCTCTTCCTGTGGATGTATTTATAATCGTAACCCCTCCAAGACCGGCTCCTTGTTGATCTACAACCCTCCCTCTAATAGTCTGTTGAGCAAATCCTTGCTGAAAAAGTCCTAGACAAAACAACAGGACAACGATGATGTGTTTATTTCTCATAATAGAAGGATTATTCGTCATCAAACTTGGGATTATCATTTCTAAAGTGGAATACGACCTCCCAGTCACCAGCTTTAAAAATCTTAAACTGAAGACCGAAAAAGCCCGTTGTACGCACCCCTCCCCATCCCTTACGTGAATAAGAGATATCCACTTTTGCATTTCCACCAACGGTATAAAAACTAGATCGAGATGTCAACGGCACTGGATAAGCCACATCATATTGCACATATTCGGAAGTAGTCACTCTATTAAAAGCATGTAACAGTTGATCCCAACGTGTCTCATTGAAATTCGCAGGGTCGATCGGTATACTATCTTTATCGAGGAATTTCAAGCGTAAATTATGACCATTCCCTCCCTCAAATTTTCGGATGTAAACAACCAAGTCCTTTTTGTCATTATTATTTACGAGGTCAACATTCGTTTGCTCGCCAACCAAGTTCCCCATTGAAGTCGGCAAAATATAAGCTCGCTTTCTAGGATCTTTAGGGCTATTTGGATCAGGAGCAACGCCTCCCGTATAAATATTAACATCAGTCTCTGGAGAATAGTCTATTTCCCGCCAAGGTATAAATTGAAAATCCTTAACATATTGAATACCTCCCGAGTTGGAAAGTTTCAAATCAAAGAAACGAATATCTTGTGTTTTAAGCGTCGTATCGCTAGGACGTGGAAGAATACGATCATTCGTTGCCGAAGCCCATAGAATAAAACGTCCATTGGAATCTACTTCGAACATGGGTTTTTCTACCAGGTGTCTTTTCGCTTCAATTTCCTCCAAAGACTTCTCTTCGCCGTCATACTCTGTTATCCATTCATAAGTTGATGCAGTTTTTAGAAAATCGTCCGCTGCTCTACCATCACCAAAGCGAGGATTAACAATTTCAAAACGCATCGGCAATGTGGAATTATCCGCATTGAGTATACTAAATACAGTTGTTCGACCCAAAGTGGGTTCGAGGATTTTGGTAGAATATGTTAGGTTGTCACTAATAAAATCCTTATCTGAAGGTAAATCGTAAAGCGAATTACATGCTGTCAGGCAACTGCAGAAAGCGATAATATAGCTAAGCCTATATACTATTTTATTTTTAAGCATAGTCGGGTTCTATTTAAATCATTAAATCTATTGCGCTTTTTCTTCATAATTTACAGACCAATCAGCGAGCTGAAACGTCGTACCATCCCTCAAGCGAAGTATAGTCAGTCTGTAGTATTTGTAAGCAGTATTGTTGTTAATTCTAAACACACGTTGTTGGAATCTTCCTGTAAATTCTTCAGATGCTCTTGAATCCAAGACCGTCCAATTAGTCCCATCCATAGAAGCTTGTAAAGTCCAATCAATTGGATCTCGCTCAGGCGCATCGTTTGCGGATGTCAACGTGTACGCATTTGCGATTGAGGTCTGACTCAATTCTGCTTGCATCCAAAGGGAATTTGAAAATCCTCCCAGTAGGAATTTCGTTTCAGGATTTCCATCAAACACATATTTCGAAGCTTCCACGGCATTAGGACCGCCACCATTCTCATGCGACGTAGTGAATATCCCTCCTACTGTTTTGAATAAATTTGGAGGAGGAGGAACAAAGGTCAATCGCTCGACGAAATCATTAAAACCAAATACATGGTCTGCGGTCAAAACGTGAACCATTCCATTTTTCGTTTCTATATTGATGGATGCAGAGGTTGTTGTTACCCAATCCCGAACAAACTGACTTCGCTTTGTATCACTAAACTCAATCAAGGCAGGCCCTCCACTGATATATCCCGATGAATAAGAATCCGTTAATTTTCCATGCATAGGATAACCATACTTAAAATCAGCCAAAGACATCCCATCTTGTAGAAAAAGCGAATCACCAGTGACACGACCTCGGATAATATATTGAGACAACATCGTATCCAACTGCTCGTACTCGACATTCGCAAGGTTCTCTAGCGGTTGATCAGCATTTCGCCTCGTGTTGTTCAAATTCTCAATGGCTAAACGGAAACTTTCGTTCGTCGGTGCAAAAAGAGTAATTAAACTATCCGACAACACCGTCTGCATCCCGATACGATCAATGACCTTGATTAAGGAATCATAGATTCCAGTCTTACTTTTAAGATATTCATATGTCGTCCCATCAAAAAGGACCGGTTTCAATTCGTTGTTGTAATAACCACCATCTTTCTTGCAAGAGATAAAGGCCAGACAACAACAAAATATTAATGTATGTAGTTTCATGCTTTCTCGATTTCTAGGTTATTTCCAATAGTTATTTTGCTCAAGAAGACTATTTTGTTGAAGCACATTTTGACCTATGGGCCAGTATATCCCTCCCTCATCAATCAATTTGGTAAAATCAGGATTATCATTCTTAATGATATTATATCTTACCAAATCATACCATCGGTGCCCCTCGCCCATTAACTCTCGTCGTCTTTCTTTAAATATCGCATCAATGAGGTCTCCGTTTGTTGTTTCCGAATAGGTATCAAGACCTCGGTTTTCGCGAATACGATCAAGCAACTCTACTGCTCCAGCCTGTTCGCCAAGCACGGCCAATGCTTCGGCGCGCAACAGCGTTATATCTTCAATACGGGAAAATACCAGCGCACTGGAGAAAATTCGAAATGTTGGATCGGTAGAACCATCCTGGATACATTTTATTTTTGAAAATATAGGGTAGCGGCCATTGAAGTTGCGAAAATATCCTTCAACCATTGGATTACCGAGTGTATCTACACTGAAACGCTCGTCTTCTTGTTCATCAAATATTTCCAATATGAGATCTTTAGGCACATACATATCAGGAATACTTTTATTGACGACAGGCGCAGCCAATGTCAATTCCTCAATATGTCCTGTGAACGAAGCTTCGACATGCCCCCAGACGGATTGAAAAGCAAACATTTGACTACTATGCTTATCGTAAAAAAAGCCGTTTGCATTCGTCAAACTAGAGGTGGTTACATAATTTATGTTTGATTTGCTGTAGTTATCCAACACAAATGCGCTATAGGCTGCAGCATCGGGGTAATCACTTGTCCAAGCGGCTAAATGAGCCAAAGCTGCATATGCGGAAATCTTCGTTACCAATGTACCATCCCAACGTGTCGTATTTTCGTTGTAATAGTTTCCCTGCTGTTGATCGTCGTTAGCACTATAGCGGTAAGGCAGATCATTGGCTGCCAACAACATTTCCTGCTCTACCCATGCGGCGACCTTTTCCTTTTCTTCTCTTGGCTTATTGATAAAGGAAGCTTCCGAAGAAACTGTAATCAACGGCAAATCCCCCCAAAGACGTAGCATATAGAAATACGCAAAAGCTCTTAAGAATCTAACCTGTGCCAAATCTACCGTAAAGTTATTCTGTGTATAACGCTCGTCTTTTTCATAAACCTCATGTGCCCTTTCTAGAAAAATATTAGCGGCATTGACAACAGCATACCACCTTGTCCAGTCACGCAAAGACGCTAACGTTCCGTCGCTGGTATTCAATTGATTATTTGCAATAGCTTTCAGATCATTTCGTTGGGGTATCGCAAACTCACCTGACCGAACCTCGCCATATAACCAAAATGAATTGTTGTCGACCAAAGCAGATTTCGTCAGCGCATACACCCCAAGTAATGCAGCCCTGGTATCCTCCATATTTTCCCACATGTGCTCTTCAGAGACCACCCTCGTAGAATCGACATCGAGCATCTTTTCACATCCGAAACATAGGATCGAGAGTAGTGAGATATAAAACTTAATTTTTTTCATGACCTAATTAAAAATCCATTTTAAAACCTAGAATATACGATCTCGGTAAAATCATTTGATAACCATTATCAAGGCCCAAATAATTCACCAATTCAGGATCCCTACCCGAATAACTAGAAGCTGTGAAGAGATTATTTGCTGCACAGTAGACATATAGACGTCCACCTTTCAATTTATCGGCTAATAGATTTGAAAAATCATAGCCTAAAGAAGCCTGTCTTAGTTTTAAGAAAGACCCATCTTCCATAAATAAATCTTGCGTATACTGATAGGGTGCTACGGAGCTCCATGGATTATATAAAGGATACTTGCTGTAATCTCCCCTTTTTTCCCAAAACGTAATCTCTTTAATTGCATTTATATTTTCCGCATTCTCATTATTCACAAAATCAAACCTATTCGCCATTTCTTGATTGATAATGTGTCTTCCCAAGTTGAAATAGAAATTGAGTTTGAGATCAAAGGCACCGTAAGTGAAGTTATTCTGCCAAGATCCCGAGAGCTTTGGAATGTAATTCCCTTTCAACACACGATCTTCTGAGCTGATTCGATTATCGCTATTTTGATCAACCCATATAGGATCGCCCGCTTTAAAAGCGATACCATTGTAATTCAATTTGACACCATCGACGGTGGGCACTTCAGCATCCGATGTGTAAATCCCTTTATTTTCATAAATCCAGAAAGCATCTATTCGTTCGCCGACTTTTAACAAACGGTCTTCAATCACCACTTCATCAAGTCCGCGTGGCAATCTGGTAAGTTTGTTGTTGTTGAAACTCAGCGTAAATCCTGTGTTCCATTTAAACTTACCGCCCTCTTCATTAATTGCATCACCACCGAAGCTAAGATCAACACCAGTATTTTGTACATCCATTCCAGACTCTAGGCTAAACTTGTAGCCATATTCAGCAAAGCCAGGCATGGTTAATACCTGATTCTTATTCTGTTTGATATACGCATCGACAGAGAAGTATATATTCCTCTTCGTCATTTGAATGTCGATTCCGAGATTGGCCTGGTCAGTATAAGCCCAAGGTATATTGTAACCTACCCATCCATCTTGATAAGGCCGTACTAAACCAGCAAATCCATTATATCCGGGAACGATCACGTTGCCTGTATACCCAATCTGCGCTGTATAATTTGGTCCTTGTGAAATATTGTCGAATGTATTTACAATTCCAAGTCTGCCAGCACCAGCCCTTAGCTTAAACATTTGCAGGGAAGATTGCTGTGCAAAAAATTCCTCTTTCAGATTCCAGCCAAGATTTAAAGCAGGCGTGAAAATCCAACGACTCGTTGGCTGTGCATTTGAAGAACCATCATAGCGTAACAATAGACTAGCGCTATATTTTTCTTTCAATCTATAGTTTGCTTGCCCATAAAACGACACGAGATTGTGTCTTGTCCTATCTAAAAACTTAAACACCAACTGTCTTGGAAACGCTGTTGGATTTAAATAATTATCCTTATTTGGATCCGACTCCAAAAGGTTCAATTTAATAAAATCGTTTAAGCCTTTGTAAGCATAGGCGTAGTTATATTTATGTGTATCCCACTGCAATACGTTTCCAACTTCAAAGAGCAATGTTTGTTTTTCATTAATATCCCATTTGTACTGCGCGGAATTATCATACAATAACCGTTGATTATATCCATAATAATTAGACGCAAAATTGTTTGATTCCAATAAGGTACTTGGATAGAACAAATCACGAAAACCTTCATTATAATCAACCGCTAGACTAGATCGAAATTTGAAACCGCCAACATGTATGTCGAAAGCAAGATTCCCTTCTAAAATATTCGTAAAGTTATTGTCGAAACTTTTGTCATATTCTTTTAGATATGCGTCATAAGCTTCCCTATTCGGAGCTAAAGGCGCACTGAGATCTGGGAAATACGACATCATGGCAAAGCGATTTCTAAGATTTTTGTTTCTCTTTCTATCTAAGCGCGTACCATTGATCATCGTGTGAAAAGTCAACCATTTTAAAGGCTGAATATCCAACTGAAACCTTGCACTATACTTTTTAAATTTTGTATCATCCGCGATGCCCCCTTGTTGTAGATTCCCGAGCGAGAATTGAAAGTTTGAACGAGGACCTCCTCCAGAAATTTGTGCATTTATTCCGTAATTGAGGGCATTATTATAGTAACTGTCCGACCAATTCGAGGGACCATAGTACCTATTATTAAGGGAATCACTAAGGTAAACAGGATAGATGTCGTCCTCACCGTATTGCCCATTCGATGTATAAAGATCATAGAACTGCTTTCTAAAATTATTCTCAAATTCGCCATTGATGGTTGTTACCTGAGGTCTTTGGGACATACCCACAAAGCTGTTCAAACTTATTCTACGTTTATTATTACTAGCGTTCGCTTTGGTGGTTAACCGAATGACGCCATTAGCGGCAAGAGGACCATAAATCGCAATTTCTGACATATCTTTTAGTACCTCAATAGAGGCAAGATTGTCTATATCGAAATTACTCAGCAGATTGTTTTCTGGTCCGATCTGCTCTACATTATAAGCCTGAATGGTGTAGGAAAAAGGATGACTTCTTATAAGTGGGATGCCATCAAGTATAATAAGAGGCTGATTTGCATACACATCTTTATGACTAAAGACCGGTGTAGTTATTCCTCTAATAAACATAGATTGTGGTGTCCCTGGTTCTCCAGTAGACTCACTCACATACAGTCCAGCCGCCTCTCCCTTTAAGAACTGATGGAGGGTTGCATTGCCATAAAGTGCGATATCTCGAATAGGCTTGTGAATACGTGAAAAAGATTCCTCTTTTTCACTATTAATAACCGTAGAGTCGGAGCTCGGTCTCTCCACTGTATCTTGCTCGATCAGCCTACTAACACCACGCGCTTCCATATAGGGCGTCGCCTGTGAAGGCTGAGAAAAAAAGAGGCAAAATAAGCAAAAAACAGCATGCACACTCACTCCGTACACGGTCGATAGATTTTCCCGCATATGATGAAGATTTTAAATTAGCGAAGTTTGTTATCAGTCTATTAAAAACCCATATACCAACAAGATGCCCTCTCTTGAATTCAAAAGCATAAAGCAACAAAATACTTCATTTAAAAATGAAATAACAAATGTTTTATTACACATTTT
The DNA here is from genome assembly GCF_965644235.1 of Sphingobacterium sp. LRF_L2. Lineage (NCBI taxonomy): Bacteria > Pseudomonadati > Bacteroidota > Sphingobacteriia > Sphingobacteriales > Sphingobacteriaceae > Sphingobacterium > Sphingobacterium sp. LRF_L2. Next base: position 25,633 of record NZ_CBFFRI010000003.1, read on the forward strand.
AGCATCCTGGAATAGCACATATCAGTTGGTATATTGATCTGTTTTATCCAAAATATTAAAAGGTTATAAGTCTCTTAATGATTAAAACAATAGGTGCATTATTAGGTGCAGTGTTTTTCTTGAGTAGCTGTTTCCATAATTTAATTGTTTAAGTTATTGTAGTTAATTATTCAATGTTTATAAGGCTTTGTTAATCTAATATAGATAAAAAAAACGTTTTAGCAAATTTTTTTAATTTTTTTTATATCAAGCACTTAAATGTAAATAACACATTTTAAAACGGGAATTGTTTTATTCACCAAATTCGACATATATTGTTTAATTTGCTTCATAAAGAACTAAAGATTTATTTTATAACGCTTGTAACAAACATCTCCCCATCGAAACTGTATATTCAATACCATCAGAAAAAATACATGGATTTATATTTAAAATACCTACATTTAAGCGTGGCGTTTTTTGCATAGAAAACAGATATTACTAACTAACCTTAATTAAAAATTATGTTACTTGATTTTTTCATAGCATATGGTTTCTGGATCGTACTTATCGGTTCTGGTCTATTTATCATCCATAGATTTATAGATCATTTTTTCACGCAATACATTAAAGTGCAACAGGAGCGAAACAGAATCCTAGGCGAGCTCGCTAAGCTCTTAAAAGAGAAAAGGGGCTAAAGCCCCCCTTTCTTAGTCGTTTGCGCGTTGCGCATTGTCATATAATTTTTGATGTATTTTCTTTAATGTGCTTTCAGGAACCTTGATTACTTTGCGGTCATAGGTCATCAAGCCATTGGTCTCTACCTCCACGTCGGTCGTCTGTGTATAAACACCTGCCGATAGCCCTAACGGTATCAGACTGGCTAAATTCTGAATAACTTCCTCATAACGCTTACGGAGCTCTTCTTTGTTCTTAAAGGATTGATAACCCCAATTATCTTTCTGTTGCCATGTATGTCCCTCTATAGGAAGCCCCAAACCACCAAATTCACCCAATGCCAGCACAAACTTATCCCCAAAAATAGCTGGGTCAGGCATCGCTGCATCGGGATAATTGTGAATATCTAATAAATGTCCTGTATAAGAAAAATTTCCACCACTTGCACTATTCACAAGCCTAGATGGATCATAGTCCATTGTCCATTGCGTAATTTCCTTCGTTTTGAACTGCCCCCAAGCCTCGTTAAATGGAACCCAAACAACTATACTTGGGAAATTATGCAAGGCATCCAATATACTTTTCCACTCTTTTTTATAAATCGCTTCTGATGCTGCACTGCGATTTTTATCATGATTGCCGTTAGAAATCTTACCGGGCTGCATGTCCCAAATATTCTCACCTAAATCTCCACTCGGCATATCTTGCCAAACTAAAATACCTAGGCTATCACAATGACGGTACCAACGCGCAGGCTCAACCTTAATATGTTTGCGAATCATGTTAAATCCCATCTCTTTTGTCTTGACGATATCAAATAACAGCGCTTCATCAGAAGGCGCAGTATGCAAACCGTCTGGCCACCACCCTTGATCAAGCGGGCCGTAATGGAAAACAAATTTATCATTCAGGTACATGCGCTGTATGCCCTTCGGATCTTTCTTTACGGCTATTTTGCGCATCGCAAAATAACTTTTAACCTGATCGATTACTTTTCCTTTTCGCACCAATTTAACGACCAAATCATAAAGCTGTGGTGTTTCAGGACTCCATAACTTTGGGTTTTCAATTTTCAACTGTCCTTGCCCAACCGCATCTAAAGTGGTTTCTGCCACTTTTCCAGCGCCATCGTATGCTTCTACCAATAATTTGTCTCCTGCTTCCGCAAGCTCTACTTGCGCTGAAAGATAAAGAGAAGAGGCGTCCACGTCCGGCGTTTGCTTCGTTGTGACGATATAACTTTGTGGTACGGACTCCAACCAAACAGTCTGCCATATCCCTGTGACCGGCGTATACCATATACCGTGTGGGTTATTTATTTGTTTCCCCCTCGGCTGCGGACCATCACTTGTTGGATCCCACACACGAACAGAAATTGCTTGTTTGCTTCCTTTTTTTAAGGCCTTTGTTATATCCAAAGAAAAGGGATCAAATCCTCCTTCATGCTGCCCAACATGCTGTCCATTTATATATACATCACATTTCCAGTCCACAGCACCAAAATGAAGTAGAACTCGTCCTTTTTGTAGCTTTTTATCAATAGCAATCTCCTTGTTATACCATAGAAACTGATCTTTATCAACACGTTTTCCAACACCAGAAAGGGCAGATTCTACCGCAAAAGGAACAATAATATCACCATCCCAAGCCTGCGGAATATTTTGCTCTTCTTTCGATGTAATTTTATAACTCCACCGTCCGTTAAGATTCTGCCAATTTCCGTCGCGCTTCAACTGAGGACGTGGGTATTCGGGATGAGGTCTTTCGGGATCTAAATTTTCGCCCCATGTGGTTAAAATCTTATCGCCAGCAGGCTTCCATTGCTGCGCATACACCGTCGTTAGCGACGTAGCGAACATACAAGCCACTACTATAGTTTTTTTTGTAATCGATCTCAATTTTATCGTCATTATCTTTCTGTTTTTATTGCTTTCAATTAGTAGAACAAACAAGCGTCTTATAGTTTGTGCTCTCTCGATTAAATTGCCTCATGTTAATGGTCTATTAGACTCTTTAAGTGGAATAAGGGCCAAGAAGTTTATCTCGCGAACAAAGCGTTTCCGCCCCATCCATTACACTCCAAAAATTTCTGCTTAATTATCACCTTTTACTATATCGAAGTCTATAATCACTCTACTCAAAAATAACCGACTTAGACAGTAAAAAATTTTCAAATTGTCTCATTTTATTGCTAAATCGTGTCATCCATCACTTATTACACAAAGTCCCAATAACGCTCCGACACAGAGAATTATTGGGACTTTCGGACATAACCGGTGAATACCTGTTACTGCTTATTAAACCGTTGGCAACTTATAGCCATTATGATAATTTGCGACCAAGTATTTATTTGCTTCTTTATCTGTAAATTTCCGTTTTTGCGTATCCCAAAACAACTTACGTTTTGTTCGATAAGCTATATTTCCCATTTGTGAAAAGATGGCAATATTAGCTCCGGCTGTTATTGGCGCATTTAAAATCGTCCTATCATTTTTTTGTATCGCTTCAACGAAATTCTCCATGTGCTTTTCCAAACCATTATCTGATGGCTTTTGCAACGGAACAGCATCCATTTTGCCTTTTTCTGGCAATACTTCCCATCCATTTCTATTTAAGACCAATGTCCCATTTTCTCCTATAAATGCCACGCCGTGATCACGATCATAAGGCCCTTGAGAAATGCCTATACTATGTTCCCACTGGATATTAAAATCGCCGAATTCGTATACCGCTGTCATGGTGTCCGGGGTTTCAGAAGCCCCATTGGGGTTTGCAAATTTCCCTCCAGCAACCATTATTGATATTGGTTCGGCTGCTTTCATCCCAAGAAGAGCATAGTCAAGCATGTGAACCCCCCAATCGGTCATCAACCCTCCTGCATAATCCCAAAACCATCGAAATTCAAAATGAAAACGATTACTATTAAAAGGTCTTTTCTGCGCGGGCCCTAACCATCTGTCGTAATGAACGCCAGCAGGAACCTCCGAATCCGGCTTCGGCAAGATAGGCGTTTTCCACCCCAGATAAGACCAAGCTTTCACTAAACGTACCTTACCTAACTTTCCCGAATGAACAAAATCGACCGCATCACTAAAATGTTTTTGACTACGCTGCCATTGTCCAACCTGAACCATGCTATTCCCCTGTTTTTCAGCCGCCAACATAATCTCACATTCTTTAATCGAATTCCCTATCGGTTTTTCCACATAAACATGTTTTCCAGCTTTCACAGCATCCACCATCTGCAAGCAATGCCAATGATCTGGAGTAGCGACGATTACAGCGTCAATCGCTGCGTCTTTTATCAAATCCTGGTGATTAATATAGGTTTTAACTGTTATCCCTCTTTTCGAAAGTTCGGCAACCCTTTCTCCTAATATGTTTTCATCCACATCACACAAAGCCGTACATACAACATCTTCATTCTTTAACAATGCATTTAAATTTGCCCATCCCATACCATGCACCCCGATTAGCCCTACTTTGATTTGACTTCTAACAGCAGAGAATGCACTAGCCTTGAAATATAAGGTAGACCCGGCCAGGATTGCCGCGGATTTAATAAAGTCTTTACGATTCATCTAGAGATTTATAATTTTTAATGTTACTATTCTTGCTATCACTAAGATAGACAAATGAGATGAACAGGCCAAGAGCAAATAGTTACACCAATCAATTTGATACAAATTAACAATCAAATGAACCATGTTGCCAATTTTTTTTCAAAGGCATTCTAGAAATTTGAATGGAATTATTTAAATAGTTTCTGTTATAAACTGACTGCTTTTCCAATCAATATTAATTATAGCATACTCCTCTTTGTATGCAGAATTCATATTAAACCTTATATCTAATGAAAAAACAATTAAAAATGTTCAGCACGCGCATGTTACTTGTATCTACCTTAGTTTCCTGCGACAAAATCTATTCTGAACTACAACCCACCACATCTGATGACTACAGCAAGTTGGACAAATTCAGCAATCCAATATTACCGCGAGGAGCTGATCCCTGGGTCACCCAAAAGAATGGCAAATATTATTTCACCTACACACAAGGCAGCAAAGTGGTCCTCTATGAAACTGAGCGGATTAGTGAATTAGCCCTCGCGAAGAGTCATGATGCTTGGACCCCTCCTTCAGGAACATCCTATTCCAGCAATATTTGGGCACCTGAGCTGCATGAAATTAATGGGAAATGGTACATCTATTTTTCTGCCGACAACGGCAGTAACGCCAATCACCGCATGTATGTTATCGAAAACGATTCGGCAAACCCCATGGAAGGAACATGGACATGGAAAGGCAAAGTCTCCGATCCGACAGACCAATGGGCTATCGATGGCACTGTATTGCACTACAACAATACGATGTATATGCTTTGGTCCGGTGGAAATGCAGGTGCTCCCCCTCAAAATATATATATTGCAAAGATGAGTAACCCATGGACTATCGAAGGTGAAAAAGTCGCTATTGCTAGCCCAACCTATCCTTGGGAAAAATACGGAAACCCAATAAACGAGGGCCCTCAAGTACTTGAAAGCCCTACAGGAGATACTTTCGTTGTGTATTCAGGAAGTGGCTATTGGGTAGACAACTACTGCCTAGGTCTTCTGCGATTAAAATCAGGCGGAGATCCGATGAATCCTTCCGATTGGACAAAAACTGCAAACCCTATCTTTTCTATGAAAGCAGAAAGTGGCGCGTATGGCCCTGGCCACAACGGTTTCTTTAAGTCGCCTGATGGAACAGAAGATTGGATCATCTATCATGCGCGAAGCCTGCCCAATGGAGGGAACAACAACGGTAGAAATGCCCGCATACAAACATTCAGCTGGAATAACGACGGAACGCCCAACTTGGGTGAACCGCTAAAAATCGGACAATTTATCAACCGCCCTTCAGGCGAGAAAACACGTCTACTTTATAAAAAGGAAAACTGGTCCATAGCAGGTTATAGTTCGGAAGAACTCGTCAACACCAGATTGGCCGACAGACTCATAGATGATGATCTCTCTACATATTGGATCACACGTTATTCGACAAATCCAACGCAATACCCCGATCATTGGATTGTCGTCGACATGTATCAACCACGACTTGTAGATGGTTTTGCAATCACCCAAAAAAACGGTGATCGAAAAATTAACGAATTGGAGATTTTAGTGAGCGATGACAATATAGCCTGGGAAAGTCTAGGCGTCTTTGAACTTCAAAACCTCGAAACACTCACCCAATATCTCCCATTAAATACCGCCCATCAGTTTCGGTATTTCAAACTAGTTCCTCAAACAGGCTATGACAGCACACAACAACCGGGATTGGCCGAAGTGGGAACATACAGATATGAGTAAAAATAAAGCGGGTTTCCTGATTAGGAAACCCACTTTATGGACGTAAGAGCTACTATTTTTCAACAGTAAATTTGTAACTGGAATGACTGGTATACACTTCTCCAGGACTGATAAAGATAGGAGGCCAATCCGCCTTGTTTGGTGTATCAGGAAAATGCTGTGGCTCCAAACATATTGCAGATTGACTATCATAAATAATCCCTCCTTTGCCACGACGAGACCCATCCAACATATTACCAGTATAAACCTGTAAACCTGGCTCATCGGTATAAACCTCCATACTGATTCCAGTTTCGGGGGCATATAATTTCGCAGCAAAAGCCATTGTATCTTTCTTCGAGTTCAATACATAGTTATGATCAATACCTTTTGCTATTTGCAATTGCGCATTAGAACCGATGTCTTTCAACGCATCTCCGACGCGAGCAGCATTTCGAAAGTCAAAAGGACTATGATCAACGGGTTGCTGCTCTCCAGTAGTAATCAACACCTCATCCAACGGCGTTATCGCATCTGCATTAACCGTCAATACATGATTAATTATTTTCGTTTTTGGATTACCAGATAAATTAAAAAAACTATGATTGGTCAGATTGGCAATAGTCTTCTTGTTTGTTGTGGCTTGATAGGCTAAATCTAAAATATTATCCGCAGTCAGTTTATAAGTTACCTCCACGTTCATTTCTCCGGGAAAACCATTTTCACCATCAGGAGCCTTATAGCGAAGAACAAGTACGCTATCGGAAGCCTGCTCTACGTCAAATACTTGCGTTTGCCAACCACCTTGACCGCCATGAATGGTATGCGGCACACTATTCACGTCTAGATGAACCGTATCTCCATCCAGAAGAAATTTACCATAGGCTATTCGATTCGCCACTCTTCCAATCAATGCCCCAAAAGAAGATGGCTTTGAAGTATATTCAGCGATAGAGTCGAAGCCCAAAACCACATCTTTCCATTCTCCGTTACGATCAGGCATCATTATTGAGACGATACGAGCACCATAATTTGTCACACAAACTTCCGCTCCGCTGCTATTACGAAGAACATAGAGATTGGTAGAGTCCCCGTGAATCAATGTTTTAAAATTTTCGAACAATAAGCCCGATTTTGTCATCGTGATAGTTTTTTGTTTAGTGCAAGCTAGTGTTAGTCCAGCTATTACAGCAAATATAAGTATCCTGTCGATCCAGCAGTTTAACTTCTTCATTTTTTTATTGAAAAGTATTGGACTACATCTCCTTATGATGACACGCCCTATTTAAAAAAACGGATTGCTGCACCATCGAAAGTAGGTATTGCAAAAGGATCCTGACCTTGACTCATTACGAATGGAACAATTGCTGTTCTTCTAGGCCCCACTTGAGTAGCTGAAAAATGTGTATGACAGACGTAATACCAGTCATTTCCAACACGGAAGACATCCCCATGCCCTGTACCAGACCACCCCGTATTATGAATACTCAACAAGGCCTCATTACCCACTTTCACCCAAGGACCAACCGGATTATCAGCAACAGCAACACCAACAGCATAGTTTGGATGTCTAAAATCATTTGCAGAGTAAAACATGTAGTAATGCGACTGGTATTTAAAAACAGTAGGCCCTTCTGTTACCGGCCAAGGTGCCTTCGCAATGTTTTCCCAATCTAAAGTTGCGTGTATACATTCTTGCTCAGTGCCCTCCACGATCGAAGAATAGTCAGTGGCAAGCTCTGCCATAAAAATACGGTTTCCCTCTTGCAATTTAACGTAATACAAGTATCGCTTATCTCCATCTTCTAGGATAAAAGCATCAATTTGCTTCCCTTCTTTAATCAGAGGCTCTTGTTCTTTTTGTATAAAGGGACCCAAAGGGGATTCGCTCGTTGCAATTGCGATTTTTTCATTTGCTGTGTAAGCCATATAGAAAACACCTTTCTCGTACCACACCTGCGGAGCCCAAAAACCGACGTCACCAAACACTTCCTCATTTATAAGTGCAAAACCATCGTGTACACCTACAGCATCTCCCCAGTTTTTCAAATCTGTTGATTGATAAACCCTGAATCCTCTATCAGGTGTTTCACCATCTGTTCCATAAAGGTAATAAATACCATTATGGGCGAGAATCGTCGGATCGGCAAGAAAAACAGTAGCGGAATCCGCTTCTTCTAGCCGCTGCTCAGAAGCATTTCCTGGCTTGCAAGAAAGCACTAGAAAAAAGGAAAACAGTACCGTAGCATGGCAGGCCAATAAAGAGAGTAGATCGACTGCATGCTGATATTTTTTGCTGTTCATATATTCTTTTTTGTGTAAAGTGTAAATTTTTACATTAAAAACCACGATAGACGTTACTTCCCTTGTGATACCGTAGGCCCTTCGACGCTGAGTTTTCCCTCGGCATCAATTGTTAGCTTATCTATAAAGACAACACGCTGATCCCCGGTGGCAGTTGTCCTACCGTGATACACACACCAATAGGTTCCATCTTTTGTTACAAGAACACTATTATGCCCCGTACCCGAAACTATACCGCCTTTATCTGTATTTTTTTGGAGAACTGGGTTTGATTTCGCCTTTTTAAAGGGGCCCAGTGGACTTTTTGAAGTTGCATAACCAACAGCGTAGTTTTCTCCAGCGAAATGGTTCGCGGAATACATCATATAATAAAGACCTTGATATTTAAACAAAAAAGAACCCTCGGTCCACCGCCTATTGACTTCACCTGAGGTTACGGAACGACTCTCCCACTCGGCTTGATCATCTTTCATATCAACGGGTGGGCGCAACAGCAATTTAGGTTGACCGATTACCCCGGAGAAATCCGGAGCAAGCTCCACCCCATAAACCCAGCTCTCTTCAATCTCTGGAAAAAGTCCGCTTTTTTTCGCCCATTTGGCAACAGCAGATTGTACGGGATGTTTATAGCAACAACGAGAATAATAAAGATACAGCTTACCGTCATCACCGAAATAAACATTCGCATCGATAATTGGATAACCTGGATCGAAAAGGGGCTTTCCCGTCAAATCCAAAAAAGGACCAAGGGGACTATCGGACACCGCGACCCCTATTTTATAATTTTCTAATTCATTCGTGGGATTTTCCTTCCAGTGCGCACTGTAAAAAAGATAAAACTTGTCCTTATAGCGATACACTTCCGGGGCCCAAAAGTCTTTTGTACCCCATGAATTAGGCTGTTCCGCAGAATACACCACCCCTTTTTTTGTCCACTGCTTTAGGTCCGAAGATACATAAGCCACAAATCCGTTTTCAACGCCACCCGTTCCATACATATAATATTTTGCAGTGCCTTCGTCAAATAAAATGTAAGGATCTCCTAGCGGAACATCCAGCGGGTTAGCCGGTTTATAAGTTTGTTGCGCGCTGGAAATAGTAACATTCCAATACACGAAAAATAGGCAAATCAAAAATTTATAGTTCATAGTCATATCGTTTAATTTTGGGGCTTTCTTGGGGAGCAATACTTGCTGTAGCCTGTTGAATTTTAGGCCAGCCCTTTTCCCATACCAGTTTATCTAACATCAATGTGCGGCGACTAGCTCCACTAGATACCTTTGGATTATCTTTCCATATTCCATGATACATTAGCCACTCCTCCCCACCATCGTCTTGTATAATCTTCGTATGATGGCCTGGCCCCGCGACTTTCTCATTTCCTTGTAACAAAAGAGATCCATGGCCTCTGTTCGTAATAGCGTTACCCTCTTTATCTATATAAGGACCTAATATATTTTTTGATCGAGCAACCCTCACTTCGTAACGACTATCAGCTCCTTCACAACAGCTTCCTTTAGAACCGAAAAAATAATAATAACCATCTTTTTTATGGAGCATTGCAGCTTCCCAGTCACCAGCTGCCAATTGTCTCTTCTTAGCACCTGGAGCGAGCTTCTTTCCTTCGGAATCCAATTGTACAAGATGTATACCCTGCGTAGCCCCGTCACCGAAACTTCCCCATATCAAAAAATTATCATCTTCCTCTTTAAACAAAGATGGATCAATAGAATTAGGAACATCGATATCATAAGATGTAAACAATTTCCCTTGATCGGAAAAAGGACCTTCAGGACTATCTGCAATAGCTAAACCGATCCCTGGATTGGCATCCCCCCAAGTTGAGCAAGAATAATAAAGGTAATATTTGCCGTTCAGAAAATTAATATCCGGTGCCCATAAGCCTCCATTTTTTTTCCAATCAGGCCTTTGATGAAAAACATTACCTACGTAATGCCAATCCACTAGATCCGCTGAACGAAGAATTGGCATAAGACGATCTCCTTTCCCATCCCCCCAGTTATCTTGTGTACCATACGCGTAGAACAATCCCGTTTTCAGATCACGAATGACAGTAGGATCAGCTAATATGGGTTCGAAAACCGGATTAGTATAATACGTATTACTTCGATTGTTCGGCGTTGTTTTATTTGCGGAACATGCACAGCATGTGTTTATTAAAACACCAAGGAGCAAGAGTTTAAAAAGACGTTGCAAGCTATTCACTTTTTCAGGTATAATGATGACATATTGTTGTTTGTCAAAACTCTTAAATAATTTTCAGCCACAGTTGCTAAATTGTTTCAATAAATCATTATTTTGTCTCAAAGTATTATAGACCCCTTTTATAAGATTTATTTGACATAAGTACTATAAACCGTTTTAGTGATGTACCGACTCCTTATAATATCCTTTTTTTTTATGTTTCGCATGTCAAACTGTGATGCGCAGCGATTTTATTTTAACCATTACACCGTAGATGAGGGCCTTTCTAACAACTCTATTTTATGTAGTGCACAAGATCAAGATGGCTTTCTCTGGTTTGGCACGAAAGATGGCTTAAATCGCTTTGATGGCTATAACTTTAGGCAATTCTACAGCGACACAGACAATGACAACGGTTTGGGAAGTAATTTTATCCATACGCTCAAAGTTGATCGGAACAAAAATATTTGGGTAGGAACCGATCAAGGCATCTACATCTTTGATCCTTATCTTGAACGTTTCTCCACATTCAAAGGGGCTACAAAGGGGGAAATATTACAGATTGATGAAGACGATTTGGGTAATATCTGGTTTATATCAAACAATAGGCTTTACAGTTTTCATCCCATCAACGGACAATTAGAACGAGGTACAGAAAAAGGCTTTAAAGCCGTAATCACTGCATTCAGGATAGATACAGACAACAATATTTGGATTGCAGCAAATGGAACACTGCGCAACTTAACAACAGGCCTATCATTTACACTACCTTCAACAGGCAGCGATCCGCATAAAATCGAAAAGATATTTATCGATGACTTGGGCATACTCTGGGTAGGAACATCCAAAGATGGTGTATTTACCATCAACCCTTCTACAGGAAAAATACAACATGTAGTCCCTCCAAATAAAGGCTCTTCTCTTTTTGTGCGCGATATTTACCAAACCGACCAATCCACCTTCTTTATAGGAACGGAAAGCGGGCTGATTGTCTACGATAGAAATAACAGCAGCTACCGACTCCTGCAACACGAAGGTGATCATCCTTGGAGCATTTCAGACAACGCCATATACACGGTATGCAAGGATCATCAAGGCGGTCTTTGGGTGGGTACTTATTTCGGAGGAGTAAACTATTATCATCCACAGCACAATGTCTTTCAAAAGATTTTCCCCCGCTTTTCAACAAGCTCTATTCAAGGGCATGCGGTCCGCGAAATTGTAGAAGACCGCCATCAAAACCTGTGGATCGGAACCGAAGACAACGGGTTATATGCCTGGAATCAGACGAATGGTCAATTCAGAAGCTTCACACTCAAAGAGAACTTATCTCATACCAATATACATGGACTTGCTCTTGTTGGAGACAGCTTGTTAGTGGGCACATTCTACGGGGGACTTGACATCATCGATACCCGAACTAAAAAATTAATACGCCATATCGATTCCCAAACTAGCAAGGGAGGATTAACCAATAATTTCGTCTTCTATATTTATCGTACAAAAAAAGGCCGTGTTCTATTGGCAACAGCACGAGGCTTATGTGAGTTTTACCCAGGGAAAGATAGCATTTCTCTCGTCAAGGAAGCACCGGGCTACATCTTTTATACGTCCATCTTCGAGGATCGCAAAGAAAACCTTTGGCTCTCCACATGGCGTGATGGCCTCTATCATATCGATTATTCCACAGGGCACACCAAAGTACATCTTCACCAGAAAGATGACACCAGTAGCTTAAATAGCAACCGGGTAAACCGAGTCTTTCAGGATAGTTACGGTAGCTTGTGGATTGCCACCGAGAGCGGCTTAGCACAATGGACAGCAGAAGGCAAACCAATGCGCCGGTTTTCAAAAAAAGATGGCCTCCCGAGCAATTTAATCCTTGCACTTCAAGAAGACCAACAACATAATCTTTGGATATCAACTACACGCGGTTTAGCCCGCATGAATTTGAAGGACTTTCGTATCCATGTATTTGATAAAGAATCAGGATTGCTCGATCTACAATTTAATTACAACTCGACGTTCAAAGACAATCGTGGGTATTTCTATTTTGGTTCCTCAACAGGCCTTATTCGATTCCACCCAGATTCCATGTTTCAATTCACATACCCACAGCAAAGTAATCCGCTTTACATCACCAAGATACAATCCTTACAGCGAGCACTTCAGGTAGGAAGCCTTCCAAACAATATCGATACAGCCGTGACCTATTTAAAAAAACTGGAACTTAACTACGACGAATCCACCATCAGTATTGACTTTGCAGCACTCAATTTTGTTTCCTCTCAAGCCACGTCTTACCGCTATATATTAGAAGGTTTCGATAAAGAGTGGACGCTCCTACGAAACTCCCATACCGCACACTTCACAAAAATACCACCGGGAAACTACACATTTAAAATCCAAGCCGTCGATGCTAACGGACAACCTATATCAAATGAACGTTCGTTGGAAATCAGCATAAGACCTCCTTTTTGGGCAAGCACAACAGCTCTTATTTTATATGTTGTATTAGGCTGCTTTACTATTTACATTCTGGTTGTATCCTACGATAGAAAAATTAAAGAAAAAAACAGACGAAGGCTCGAAGCCATAAAAGCGCATCGAGAACGGGAGCTTTTCAAAACAAAAATGGATTTTTTCGCTCGCGTCGCACACGATATCAAAACACCTTTAACGTTGATAAAAGCACCTTTAGAACGGTTAAGAGCACAAGATACTAAAGATGCCAAGACAGACCGTCTTTTAAACACCATGCATCAAAACACGGAGAAACTTGTCAACCTGACCAATCAGCTTTTGGACTTCAGAAAAATCGAGAGCAGCGAACATAATCTCCACATAGAACAGCAGTCTGTCAACCAACTCATTACAGGCCGATTATTGGAATTCCAACCCCTCTTCAACCAAAAAGGCATCGAATTCACTTATCATTGTAACGAAGCTATCGAAGCATACCTAGATCTTGAAGTGCTTTCCAAAATTGTTGACAACCTCCTCACCAATGCGGTGAAGTATGCCGAAAAAACAATAGTTGTAGAACTAAAAACTGCTGAAGAAGAAAAAGAGTTTTTCACCTTTACAATCAAAAACGATGGTCCTGTACTATCTAATCAAGAACTTCGCGCTATTTTCAAGCCCTTTCATCGCGCCTCAGAACATTACCATATTGAGGGGTCTGGACTAGGATTGGCATTAGCACATTCCTTTGCCGAACTACACGGAGGCTCACTATTTTTTCTAGAAAACTCAGAAAATTTAAATATATTCGTACTAAAGATACCAATCAGGGGAACCTATGGCTAATGTAAACCAACTCAAATCCACCATTTTGGTGGCGGATGATCATCTGGAAATTTTAGATTTTATTGCCGATGATTTAAGCGATCAGTATCATGTATTAAAAGCCTGTGATGGGAATCAAGCACTGGCACATTTGGATAATGCGGCTGTAGATTTAATCGTCAGTGATGTTATGATGCCCGGAATTGACGGCTATGAATTATGTGCTAGATTAAAAGACAGCATGCATTACAGCCATATTCCTTTCATACTATTGACAGCAAAAAACAGCTTACAGTCGAAAATAGAAGGTTTAGAATATGGCGCCGATGCCTATATCGAAAAACCTTTTTCACCAACCTTTTTACAGGCGCAGATTTCCAGTTTATTACGCAATCGTCAAAATGTTCGCGAACACTATAATCATTCGCCGAATAGCTCCATACAGAGTATGGCTCTCAACAAATCGGATAGTGCTTTCTTAGAAAAATTGAATAGCCTTATCCTCGAACACATCACCGAACAGTCTCTCTGTGTAGATCTTCTGGCCGACCAAATGCACATGAGCAGGCCAACGCTATACCGAAAGATAAAGGCCTTATCGGATCTATCACCAAACGAACTCATTAATATTACCAGGCTAAAAAAGGCGGCGGAATTACTCCGAGAGAGAAACTATCGGATCTACGAAATTTCCAGTATGGTTGGCTTTAGTTCATCCTCTCATTTTATCCGCAACTTCCAAAAACAATTTGGAATAAGCCCTAAGGAGTGGTCAGAACAACAACGTCAACTTTCTTAGTGAATGTCACTTATTCGCCAAACATGCTAAGATTTCCTATTAAAGCGCACAATAGGTTCATCATAGACATAAAAAAATCCTGAAGCGGGGACTTCAGGATTTCTTCTACTAACCAATTATTAACTAACCTAATTTATGAAAAAAAACTCACTATTGTTATCTATTTAACGATTCGGAGACTTCTTTCGTACTTCAGCCTACACGTTTTAACATCTTTTAACGAGAATAAAAAACAACAAATTACGCAGCTTTGTTGCAATCCTTTTCTAAATAGGGGATGTTTTTAAAAAATTTATAGTAGTTTTGCATCGTTTCCTTCCCCGGGAAACATAATTTTCATAAGCATATAATGGCCGTTTAACGACGGCCATTATTATTTTATAAAGCATTCACAAACAGGAGCTGACATCTTATATCTAAAATTCGATCGTTTTTTTAACCAAACAACAGCTGATTACGAGAACTGGAAATAGCTTTGTGTAGACGAACAACTTCTCCAATAACAATAATCGCAGGATGTCCGAGATCTTTCTCTTGACTCGCTTTAACGAGATCCTTCACTTCACAAACAACTTGTCGTTGTTGCGGTAGAGAAGCGTACTGTATGATAGCTGCCGGCGTCTCTCCTTTACCCTGAAGAACATATGTACGCGCGATTTCATCCAACTTCCGCATTCCCATATAAATAACAACGGTAGATTTACTTTTGATAGCAAGATGTAAATCTGCAGAAAGATCACCATCCTTTTTTGTCCCTGTTAATGCCCAAACCCCTTCGCTAATACCGCGATGTGTCAATGGGATATCCGACAGCCCCACACTTTGCATACTGCTTATTCCAGGAATATAGTCTACTGCAACACCTATTTCCTTTGCAATTGTCCACTCTTCGAAACCTCGACCAAAAATATAGGGATCCCCACCTTTTAAACGTACCACCCGATCATACTGCTGGCAATAATAAATTATAAGATTGTGGATTTCCTCTTGCGGCATATATTTTCCATAGGGAAGCTTCCCTACATAACATTTCACACAATTTTCATCAGCGACATCCAGCAAATCTTTATTAATTAAGTTATCATACAGGATAACTTGAGCCTGTTCAATCGCTTTGTAAGCTTTAATCGTCAATAATTCGGGATCCCCAGGCCCTGAACCAACAACATACAATGTTTTCTTCTCATTTTTTTCCATAAAAACACTTTTTAGGATATCATAAATACACATTTGACCACCTACCGCATGTTTACATTATATATTTTCTTAAAAAAAACAGACAACAAATAAAATAAACATAAAAAACATTCTAATATATCAATTTATATGACTCAAATCATATTTTATTATGTAAATTTTATTTTTTTATTCAAAAAACATAATTAAAATCATATTTATTTTGATTTTTTATAATATAAATTTATAAATTAGCCAAACAATCTAAACAAAAGAGGTTTTTCACTACAAAACTAAAATTATGAACAGAAAAACAGTAGTAGTAATTGGAAATGGAATGGTTGGCAATAAATTTTGCGAAAAAATAAAGCAAAAGAAACCAGAAATAGACATAATCGTATTCAGTGAAGAACCTATTCGAGCCTACGATCGAGTCCACCTAACAGATTTCTTTAAAATACCCTCTGTAGAAGAGCTATTTCTATCAAAAGAGGAATGGTATATTGAAAATTCCATTCAGATCCACCTTAATGACCCCGTAATCGACATCGATCGCGATAAAAAAGAAGTACGTTCCTTAAAAGGGTTAAAAATATCTTACGACTATTTAATATTTGCAACGGGATCCTCGGCTTTTGTCCCTCCATTGCCAGGAATTGAAAAAGAAGGGGTCTTTCTTTATCGAACCATTGAAGACCTTGAGTTGATAAAAAACTATGCTGGACATTCCAAAAGAGGAGCGGTTATGGGGGGCGGTCTTTTGGGACTCGAAGCAGCCAAAGCATTAGTTGATTTAGGCATCACAGAAACCTCCGTCATTGAGTTTGCCCCCCGCTTAATGCCTAGGCAGATCGATGATAGTGCGAGCAGTATACTCCAAAGCAAACTTTCGGAATTTGGCTTGACTTGCCTCTTAAATAAATCAACAAAGGAGTTATTGGGCGAACAACACCTCACAGGCATTGCATTCAATGATGGCAGCAGCATAGAAACGGATATGTTAGTCATTTCAGCAGGGATCCGTCCACGGGATGAACTAGCAAAAAAAATAGGACTCACAATAGGCACACGAGGAGGCATTGTGGTAAATGCACATATGCAAACTTCAGATCCCTCTATTTATGCGATTGGCGAATGTTCTTTGTTCGAAGAGATGATTTACGGACTGGTTGCCCCTGGATATGAAATGGCAGAAATTGCAGCGTCCCATCTACTTGGTGAACAAAAATCGTTCAAGGGTTTTGACATGAGCACCAAGTTGAAACTTATGGGTGTCGACGTCGCGAGTTTCGGAGACCCTTTCATTACCGAACCTTTCGCACGTATTATTGTATTGGAAGACCGAAACAAAGGTATCTATAAAAGATTGAACGTAACTTCGGACGGCGCACGTCTTCTCGGAGGTATTCTCGTTGGCGATGCGACGAGCTACAACATGCTCCTCCAAACAGTGACAAACAACCTTCCTCTTCCTTCCGACCCCGAGTTTTTGCTTCTTGAACAAAAAGAACAAAGCAAATCAGCTTCCAGCGGTCTTGATAGTATACCTGAAAAAGCTCTAATATGTGCCTGCGAAGGGGTTACGAAAGGCCACATTTGTGATGCTGTACGAACAAAAAACTGTGAAAATGCCGCCGATGTAAAGAAATGCACCGGTGCTGGATCTGGCTGTGGCGGCTGCGTGCCTTTAGTGAAAGATCTAGTGAGCCACACACTGAAACAACAAGGTAAATATATCCGCAACACCATATGTGAACATTTTGATTTGAGTAGGCAAGAGCTTTATGACTTGGTGAAAATACATCAGCTAAAAACTTACGATCATGTACTCGATGCTTTGGGCAGGGGACATGGGTGCGAAATATGCAAGCCCTTGGTATCCTCAATATTAGCAAGCCTTTGGAATGAAATGATTCTGCAAAAAGGGAATGACATAGCTCAGGACAGCAACGATCGTTACTTGGCCAATATTCAAAAAGGAGGCACATACTCTGTCGTTCCTAGAATCCCCGGCGGAGAAATCACGCCCGAGAAATTAATCGTCATTGGTGAGGTCGCAAAAAAATACAACCTATATACTAAAATTACAGGCGGCCAACGCATCGATTTATTCGGAGCTCATCTAAACGACCTTCCCCAGATATGGGAAGAACTGATTACAGCAGGATTTGAAAGCGGGCACGCCTACGGAAAAGCATTACGCACCGTAAAAAGCTGCGTAGGAAGCACTTGGTGCCGATTTGGCTTGCATGATAGCGTTTCGTTTGCCATCCAAATTGAAGAACGATACCGTGGATTACGAGGCCCACACAAAATGAAATCCGCGGTAAGCGGATGCATAAGGGAATGTGCTGAAGCTCAAAGCAAAGATTTTGGAATCATCGCCACCGAGAAAGGTTGGAACCTATACGTGTGCGGCAATGGAGGAAGCAAACCTCAGCATGCTCTTCTTCTTGCCAGCGATATCGATAGCGCAACATGCATACAGTACATCGACCGATTCCTGATGTTTTACATTCGCACAGCCGATCCCCTTACACGTACTGCAACATGGCTAAATAAAATGGAGGGAGGCATCGATTATCTAAGAAATGTAGTCGTGAACGACAGTCTCGGAATGGCCGCCAACTGGGAGGCAGAGATGCAACAGCTTGTAGACACGTACCAATGTGAATGGAAAGTCGCTGTCGAAGACCCTACCCTACGCAAACGGTTTGTACATTTCATTAACGCGCCTCAAGAAAAAGATAGCTCTGTACAATTTGAAGAAATGCGTGGACAGAAAAAAGCAATGGACTGGAACATCCCAACAACATAAAGATTACAAACCCAATAAGAACAGTATTATGGAAACTTTAACCAATACCCAATGGCTTGAAGCCTGCCGTACAGAAGACGCCATCGAGAATGGAGGCGTTTGTATTAAATTGAACGACGAACAAATTGCCTTGTTTTATTTCGCAAGGCGCAACGAATGGTATGCCACACAAAACGAATGTCCACACAAAAGGCAGATGATCCTAAGCAGAGGAATGTTAGGCTCTCTTGGGGAAACGCCAAAAGTAGCGTGTCCATTTCACAAAAAAACATTTGCCTTAGACACAGGCGAATGTCTTACAGGGGATGAATGCCGCATCAAGACCTACCCTGTAAAAATAGAAAATGGCCGTGTTTACATTCGGCTAGCCATCTGATAAAAAAATATAACAGTTATACTATTTCTCATTTATTAAGATATGGACTACATCACCCCAAAAGAAGTCGCTGGCACTATGATGAGCACAGCACTCAACAAATCTCTTCTTCCAGTAAAAGACCTTCTCATTCGCGGCGCTTTATCTGGTGCACTATTGGCCATTTCCGTTACACTCGCCCTCATGGCAACAACACAAACGGGACTGAGCCTCGTTGGCGCCTTCGTCTTTCCCGTCGGCTTCGTCATCATCGTTATACTTGGACTAGAACTCGTTACAGGTAGCTTTGCCCTTGTGCCCTTAGCATGGTTTGAAGGAAAAATAAGCTTTAAAACCATGACGAGCAACCTATTATGGGTGTTTATAGGAAATCTAATCGGCAGTATTCTCTTCGCCACCTTATTTTGGGCAGCAACAACAGAAACGGGACAACTCACCCAATTGGGGAATATCGAAAAAGGACTGATCACTATTGCGGAAAAGAAAACGTTAGGATATGGCCTACATGGGTCTGCGGGCTTATTTTCTGCTTTTGTAAAAGCTATTCTTTGTAATTGGATGGTCTGTATGGGGGTTGTGATGTCGATGACTTCAAAATCTACATTGGGTAAAATATTAGCGGCAGGAATTCCCATATTCATATTTTTTGCACTAGGTTACGAGCACGCTGTTGTGAATATGTTCGTGATCCCTGCAGGAATGATGTTCGGTGCAAAAGTCTCCTTCTCCGATTGGTGGCTATACAATCAACTTATCGTAACGGCAGGCAATATCGTTGGCGGACTGTTATTTACAGGTATGGCAATTTACTACACATACAGCAAAAAAGATCAAATATCCACCAGTCAAAACTAAACCGATCGTATGAAAAGAATAAAAAATATTGCAGTCGTAATACTCAGCTGTTTGAGCATGCAGAACATCTCTCAAGCACAGGAACCTAAGATAAAAGCCAGCTTATTTGAAGGCACTGTTGCTATGGGATACGTAGATAAAGGTGCTTACATCAACTGTACAGGACCAGCAATAAAGTACAGCTATGCACAAAAAAAAGCTATTTTGATGGGTCTTCTGCCTAGCTTAAAAATCAAAGAAGATAAGGTCGAGCCAGAAAAACCTAAGAACGCCTGGATCACACCGAGCTTGGGATTTGGAATAACCGCCGTATTTAACCACATCGTTTTACAACTACCGACATTTTATTCCGCAAAAACGGCAACTACGGATGGGCGCTGGAAATTAGGTATCGGCTTGGGCTATAAATTTTAAAAATAATTGAGGGAAAACAAAAGAGGCAAGAAGAGTGAAGGGCCTTAGGCAAGCCCTACTTCTGCCTTATCTAGCATTTTCGTCTACAATATATTGATGCAATAAATCGATATTTTCAATAAAAATGCGCTTCCCATCTAACTTAATACCACCCTCCTCTACCAGTTCATTCAACATACGGTACGTTGTTTCATAAGTAGTCCCTATATAGGCTGCGATATCTTTTCGACTCAAATTTAAGCCTAAATAACCGTCTGCGGATGCGTCTCCAAAGAGTTTGTACAATAATAAAAGGCTCCATACTAGCCGATCTTTTACAGAAAGTTGAACAAGATTACACATCTTCTGCTCTGATAACTGTAACTCATCGGCATAAAATAACATCAGATGATAACTTAATTCAGGACTAACACGTAAAGTAGAAAGAAAAAAATCCAAGTCGACAAAACACAAATTCGTCGCTTCAAGAGCAGTAGCTGATATTGGATATACCGAACTGGAAGACGTCACGCCACGATGTCCAACGATGTCTCCTTTTTTTGCGAAGCGAACAATCATTTCCTTTTCGCCCCAACGACGATGTACTTTAACCAAGCCTGATTCAACAAAGTAAACGCCTCTTACAGCTTCACCCGCCGAAATAAATTGCTGTCCCTTTTTTAGCTTTACGGTTTCCTTCGATAGATCGATTTGCCTATGCCAATCCTTGATCACATATCGGCACATAAAACAGGAATGATCACAGCTTTCAGCCTTCTTCTTTTGTTTCATTAAGGAAGTTATATAAAGGTTTTTCAACTCTACCAAAGGTATTATCTATTCCTTGAATATCCTACATAAATAGGAGAAAGGTTCTACAGCAACAGTTCCATTCATCATCAAAGCCTCAATAAGCTTGGATATTTTAAAACTAAAAGTCAACAAACCTCTTTGGTACGAGATCGAAAAGCAAATATTTTTCTAAGTTTGCGGTATGAAACTCGTTATTTTCGACTTAGACGGTACCCTGATTGATACCTTAACAGACCTTGCCAATAGCTGTAACTTCGCGCTTCAGAAACACGGCTTTCCAGCACATCATGAAGAAGCCTATAAATATTTTGTCGGAAACGGCATTCGCATGCTTGTGGAACGTGCACTTCCCATTCAAAACAGAAACGACCAAACCATTGAAAGCGTAAAATCAGACTTTGTCAAACACTATGAAGTTCATGGCCAGGATTTTACAAAGCCTTACGATGGCATACCTTCTACCTTGGAGGAGCTTTCAAAAAAAGGCTGTCTTTTCAGTGTCGCATCCAACAAATACCACGAGGCAACACGAGCTTTAGTAGATCATTATTTCCCAAACCACAGGTTTAATCTGGTATTAGGTCATCGTGCGGATAAACCTCCAAAACCTGATCCAGATATCGTACTTGAAACGTTACAGCGTCTCGATATAACGAAAGATGATTGCCTGTATGTGGGCGACTCTTCTGTCGATATGTTAACCGCAACGAGAGCTGGAGTTACCGCCGTCGGTGTAACTTGGGGATTTAGAACAGAAAAAGAACTCTTAGAAAATGGCGCGAAATTCATCATCCATCATCCCTCCGAACTACTGAAGCTTCTTTAAAGATTACAAAAAACAAGCTTTCTCGACTAAAATGTCGTATAAAAACGACATTTTTTTTATTAGATTTTGAAAGAAACAAAAAACAAACGATATTTGTCCTATCATAATTTAGGTTTATAATTGGTTAGCTAAAGGTTTTCATTCTCCCCGTTTGAAAACCTTTTTTTTATAAAAAAAGCGGGTATTTCTACCCGCATAACACTGAACAACTATACATTAACAAAAACAAACATTAAACTTTATAATATTGCTCCCAGCCTTTTAGTGGCGCTGGACCAGCCAATAGCGCATTTGCAAATTTGTCATTTACGATTTCTTTCTTTATCGGATCGAAAGTAATTTTCGTATTCAAGCGTTGCGTGATTACACCCAAACAGAAAACTTGACTCAATGGTCCACCTATATCGAAAGACGATCTGGTTTTTTCCTCTCCTTTACAGGCTTTTAAGAAATTAGCAAAGTGATTAGACGGTGTCTCCGGAACATTGGGAAGCTTTCCTGCCATATCTTTTGCTTTTGCTTCTGGAATGATCTGCAACGTACTACCATGTGATCCTCCCTTAAAGGTCAAATCTTTACCGTAAATAATCTTCCCTGGATTAAGTTTTACGGGCTCCATTTTCCCTGTACTTGGTGGAGGAATATTCGGATCAAGTCCTGACACACCATAACCTTCTGGTATTGGAGGCAAATTGTCCAAACCATCATACCAGTTTACATCCAATGCTGGCATTCCTTTTCGTTTTGGAAAATGAAACTTAATTGTGGAAGACATCGGAAAAAAGAACGAATTATGTCCCTCTAAAAAGCTAGCATCTACTTCAGTTGGAAGCCCTAAATCTAAAAACTGATGTGCTGTATCCAAAATATGCGCCCCCCAGTCGCCTAGAGCGCCCATACCAAAATCAAACCAACAGCGCCACTGACCATTTACAAAATCTTTATTGTAATCATGACCTAAAGTCTGCATTTGCCAAAGCTCCCAATCTAACGTATCAGGAATAAGTTCTGGCTTCGGAAAACTTTTCATTTTCGGATCCCAGCCATGCCATCTCCTTGGCATATTCATATGCGCGTCAATACGCGTCACATCTTTAATGATTCCCGCATCTTTCCATGCTTTGAATTGGAAATAGTTCGCTTCCGAATGCCCCTGATTTCCCATCTGAGTAACAACCTTCGGGAATTTCTTTGCCTTCTGCATCATCAATTCCACTTCCCAGAACGTACTCGCCATAGGTTTCTCTACGTAAACGTGTTTACCCAAGTCTATAGCCATCATTGTTATGGCAAAATGGGCAAAATCGGGAGTTCCAATCGAAACGGCATCGATCTTGTTGCCTATCTCATCAAACATTTTCCTGAAATCCTGATAACGAGGCGCATCAGGAAACATCTTTATAATCTCTTGCGTTTGTTTTGCCCCCATATCCACGTCACAGAGCGCCACGATATTACAAAGTCCCGTTTTATACAATTCTTTTATAATCTCTCCTCCACGATTACCTATGCCAATACATGCTAGATTGATTCGTTCATTCGGTTTTGCTAATGTCACATTTCCCAGAACACTGTTAGAAAGTAAGACAGCACCGCCTGCCATTGCTGTCCGGCTAATGAAACTACGGCGGGATAAATAATGATTCATCTACTTATAATTATATGTACCTTATTTTACTTTTTTAATCTTAATGCTTCTGAACGAAACATTATCACCATGGTCTTGCAACAAAATATGACCTGTTGGTGCCTCTCCGAAGTTTTCCCAGCCCTTATACTTGCTTATAGCAACAATATCCTTGAATTCTTTGGATCCCCGAACGTAACTAACCATCTTCACGCCATTCAAATAATGTGTTACCTGATTATCTGCCGTTACCACAACTCGTCCCCGATTCCATTCCCCTATTGGTCTTCTGGCTCTAGCGTCTCTATTCGATGTGATTAAATCATACAAAGACGCCAAGGTACGGTTTCCATCTCTTCCTAACTTAGCATCTGGATGCCTTTCATCATCTAACACCTGAAACTCCAAGCCAATAGCAGAACCCGCTGTCTTTTCTTTCAGTGTCACGAAATACTTCACACCACTATTTGCTCCGGGTGTTAACTTAAATTCAAAAGAAAGATCAAACACTGCATACTCGTCCTTTGTAATAATATCTCCTCCGTTTGTAGACTCCGCGCCATCAGATTTAAGAACACTAATTTCTCCATTCTTAATTACCCATCCTTTACTTGGGAAGTTGTCTCCTTTTACACTGCGCCATCCATCCGAATTTTTACCGTTGAAAAGCAGATTATATCCAGCTTTCTTTTCTGCACTACTTAAATCATTAGGTTTTAGGTTTACAATGTAGACCTCTTGTGGGAAATCCTGTTTTTTCAAATTTGCAGTCTGTATCTTGATATTTTTAAAATAGACTTTTTTACCATCCTGTGCATCTGGGATACTATGCACCTGCAAACCTATAAACCCTTTTGCATCAATAGTATCCACGACGTATGCGACTGGCACCCCATTAATCCACGTACGTGTTTCATCGCCTATAGCCTCAATTCGCACATGATTATATTGATCTGCTTTATACGCCGATTTTGCTTTTTCATTCAAATCCAAAGGATATAACCAACCGCGACGTGCTTCATCATAGATACCGCCGCTCCAAGCACGAGCGGAAGGATCGATTTCTACCTGTCGACCATAAACGCGTCCTTTTCCACCGTTGGCTGAAGGATCAAAATGACTTCGTGTTTGTACACCTGAATTCGTTTGATCGCCCTCCAGCTTAATATCCAGTTCCAAAATAAAATCACCATATTCCTTCTCTGTAAACAGAAATGAATTCGGAGTTCCCTTTGTCATTCTTCCCACAATAACGCCATCCTCTACAGTGTAAGGCGCTTTTCCGCCGACAGATTTCCAGCCCTGCAATGTCTTTCCGTCAAATAGATTCTGCCAACCTTTTGATGTAGATTGTGCGGCAGCATTTTCAGGGAAATGACATAAAAACACCATGGCACAGGCTGGTAATAGTTTGATAACCGAATTAAAATACTTCATCTTAGTTTTATTAGTTTATAAATTATGTTAGCGTAATTGGAACTGAATATCCTCCAAATAATCACTCAGCTTAACGACCTATTCAAAATAATTTATAGGATGAAAAAGGATCAGATAACGTGCGCAAATACGATTCCATTCACTAGCAATTAGACAAGTATATCAATTATTTGACCGTTCTTCCAGTAAAAAATTTGTTAATCTACGAAAACGTTTTAGGGATTCTGATCAGAAAAAAGCAGATTGCAAAAAAAATCCCCTCCTATTGATCATGACAATGTGGAGGGGACGATGTAGTGTATATGAAAAAAGTTAAGCTCTATAATATCGTAATTCAATAATATTATTCGGTATAGGCAAGCTGTTCCAATGCTCATGAATCACTAAGGCAGCCCCTATAGCAGTAGCTTGAGCCATCGATGCGGCATAAATTTCTATATTTCCAAATTTACGCGCCAACAGATTCATAAAGATATTATTCTTACTAAATCCACCGTCGACAAAAATTCGTTTGATCCGTTTATCAGATAATATAAGTCTTGTAGAAGCTACCTGTGCTTCAGCCAAGTATACCATAAAAGCATGATAAGCTTCAATATAGTCGGCAAATGAACTTAAATCTACCTGACCAAAAGCATCAAGATCTGTCGAAATCTCTTTATTCTCCGTCAGCCGCTCAACAAGATGCCAGTCAATTTCTAGATTTTTAAAACGTGCTGTTGTCACCTGAAAATGATCTGCAATACGTTTTGATTGAATTTCATGCTCATAGCCCGCGAATAAACGAGAAGCCTTCACAGGTTTACCTGCATAAGTCATGTAAAACAAACAATCCTTCTCTAACTGCTCTTTCGTAAGCCCATCTTCATTAAATGGGTTTAAAGAAATACACCAAGTTCCTGTTGAAATCAAGATGAAAGGTTCATGGAAATTTAACAGATAAGGAATCAGTGCTGAGGAACTATCGTGTAGACCAACACCTACTTTGTAAGTACTTCCCGGAAACGCAGCTGAGAACACCTCGTTGCCCTGAACAATGGGTGCCAACTTATCCGCGATTCCTGTACTTTTTACCCATTGGTGATAATCTTTAGTATTGAAATCCCATAATGCAGTATGGCAACCTATACTAGTCATGTCCGAGTACATCTGTCCAGAAACCAAGAAGCTAAGGTATTGCGGCAAATGCACCGCATATTTCACGCGCTCAAACAACTCCGGTTTTTGCTCTTTGAGACGATACACCTGCAATCCTGAATTTAGGCTTCCTAGAGCTGGAGAAGCCGTATCCAACGAAAATTGTTCCACCCCTCCATATTCCTCGTATAATTTATCCTCCAGTTCTTTCGGAAAAGCTTTTAGATAGTTGTACAGTGGCGTTAGGGGTCGTCCACTTTCTGTCAGATAAACAAAACTCGCCCCGTAAGAGGTAAAATTAATAGCTCTGATATCGAATTCATCACGACGGAACACTTCATGCAAAGAATCAAAAACAGATAGCCGTAGACTTTCTAGATTCTCACAGGGATCCCCATCTTCGTCTTCCGTTTCTAAAAACCGGGCGGAGCGCTCAAAAACAATCTGGTAATGCTCATCAAATAGAAACAACTTCTTATTTGTCTTACCTACGTCAAAGACCGCTACAACCGGAATACGTGCTTTCTTCATAATCAGATACTATAATCCTGTAGCTACTGAATTTTCGCCTCTTTCTGCGATTAGTTTATTTCTTACATCTAACTCTTCGAACAATGCAACCGGACTCAAGGCAGCTCCCTGACGCAAACGTGCTTCAGCAACAATAGAACGAACATCCGTGCGGAATGCATTTTGCAAGATCTCCTGTGCTCCAACAACATTATTTTCCTGTTGTGCTTTCTTCAGGGCAACTCTGTCAACTAACAAAGCTTGTGTATAAGCAATTTTTATCGCTTCCACCGATTGTAATAAATCGACTAGAGGGTCTTTCAAATTGTGAGAAGCATCGATCATCCAACCCAAGCCTGTAGCGTGATCTAAACCACGTGCATCTAGGCCATCAACCAATTCATTAAAAATTAAGAACAATTGATATGGTTTAATGCTTCCTGCCGTAAGATCATCATCTGCATATTTGCTATCATTAAAATGAAAACCACCTAACTTGCCTTCCATCAAAAGTAACGAAACAATCTGCTCAATATTTGCATTAGGCAAATGATGGCCTAAATCAACCAACGTATAGGCTTTAGGTCCCAATTTATTTGCCAACAGGAGCGATTGTCCCCAGTCACCAATAGTTGTGGAATAGAAGAATGGTTCAAATGGTTTATATTCAACAAAAAGCTTCCAATCTTCAGGTAGGTGTGCATAGATTTCCTTCAAACTTTCCAACGTATTTTGAAATGCCTCCCGAAAATTAAGCTGTCCAGGAAATGAAGAACCATCCGCTAACCACACGGTAAGCGCCTTGGATCCCAATGCAACACCATGTTTGATAACCTCAATATTATGCGCTACAGCTTGCTTACGTACCTTAGGATCTACATGGTGTAAAGAACCAAACTTATAACTGTGTTCCTGCCCCTCTTGATCTTGGAACGTATTCGAGTTGACTGCATCAAAACCCAAACCATAGGAAGCAGCAACTTCTTTTATCTTCGCCGCATCTTGAGGAATATCCCATGGAATATGCAAAGAAATAGCTCCACTTGACTGATTTAAGGCATGCAATAAACCAACATCTTCAATCTTCTGCTCCAAACTTGCAGGCTCACCTTTTCCGGAAAACCTTCCGAAACGTGTACCTCCAGTACCAAGTGCCCAGCTCGGAATAGCAATTTGAAATTGCTCTAATTTTGAAATAATATCTTCTACCTGTGGAATATCTTCTGCTACGAAAGAAAATGCACGTTGATGCTTTGCGACGCGCTCCTGGTTATGTTGTTCTATAGTCTGTTTTTCAATTCTCATTTTTCAAAGTAAAAAGTGTAAAAAAACGAAGATCTGCGGCAAGAGAGTGCGCAGATCTTCGAATTGCATAAATTATCGTACAAAGCCCATGGCAACACCGCCATCAACATTAAGCACGTTACCGGTAGACTTATTTAAATGTCCACCCACAAAAGTGAAACAAGCATTTGCAATATCATCTGGTAAAATAATTTCGTTAAGCAATGTACGTTTTGCATAATAAGCCGGCAATTCTTCGACCGTCACACCGTATGCTTTTGCACGACCTTCAGCCCAACCTCCGGCCCAAATATTACTATCTGAAATAACCGCATCTGGGTTCACAACGTTGACACGTACTTTTGCTGCACCCAGCTCAGCCGCATTCAGGCGACTCAAGTGTAATTGAGCAGCTTTAGCACTTCCGTAGCCCGCGTTATTAGGCCCGCTAACCAATGCATTCTTACTCACGATATTAACAATATCTCCACCGATGCTCTGTGCTTTCAGAAGCTTTGTTGCTCCTTGTGTTACCAAGAATTGGCCTTTAACAAGAACGTTGTACAATAAATCCCAATCTTTTTGCGTATGATCTTCAATCGTCTTAGAAATTGATAGTCCAGCATTATTTACAATAATGTCAACGCCACCGAAAGCTAAAGATGCTACTTTTAAAGCCTCTTCTATCTGCTCCTGATTCGTCACATCTAAAATTGCCGTTGTTACCGAATCTCTTCCAAATAAGCCAATAAATTCTTCTTCGGCTCCAGCAAGACGCTCCGCATTTAGGTCATTTAAGACAACAACAGCACCTTCGTTTGCAAATTTCTTCGCAATAGCTTTACCTATTCCTCCTGCGCTACCAGTTACTAAGGCAATTTTCCCAGACAATGCTTTTGGCTTAGGCATACGTTGCAACTTAGCTTCTTCCAACAACCAATATTCAATATTGAATGCTTCTTGACGAGGAAGAGAGGTATACTCGCTCACCGCCTCAGCACCCTTCATAACATTGATCGCATTGATATAGAATTCTGCGGCAACGCGTGCTGTTTGCTTATCTTTAGCAAATGCGAACATACCTACGCCTGGAAACAGAATGATGACTGGATTACGGTCACGAATAGCAGGGCTATTCGGATGCTTACAAGTCTCATAATACGCTGTATACATGGCTCTGTAGTCCTCAAACAATGGCGCAAGCTTTTCCTTCAGAACTTCGACATCACTTAAATCTTCATTTTTGTCTAAATTTAAGATCAAAGGTTGGATTTTAGTACGCAAGAAGTGATCTGGACAGCTTGTACCTAATGGTGCCAAACGCTCCAAATCATTTGAATTGATATACTCCAACACCTTCTCATCATCGGTAAAATGTCCAATCATGTGGCGTTCACTCGAGCAGAATCCTCTTAAAACAGGTGCCAACTTCGCTGCTTGTTCCTTACGCTCTTCAGCGGATAAACTTTCCAGCTTTTGCCCCCCAAATACAGGACGTGTTTTACCATAGTTCTGTGCTAAATATTCCGCACAAGCTTCGATTACATCCAAGGAATTAACATAACTTTCATAAGCCGTATCTCCCCAAGTAAACAAACCGTGTGAACCTAGCATAATACCGCGGATACCTGGATTTTCCTCCAAACAAGCGCGCAATTGCAAGCCCAAGTCAAACCCTGGTTTCTGCCATTCAACCCAACCAATAGTTCCGTTAAAAAGCTCTTGTGTAATTTTTTTTCCGTCCTTTGCCGCAGCAATTGCTATTGCTGCATCAGGATGTAAGTGATCGATATGTTTGAAAGGAAGGAAACCATGTAATGGTGTATCAATAGAAGGCGCTTTTGAATTTAAATCAAAAATACAGTGGTTAAACAATTCGACCATCTCATCTTCATGATCAATCCCACGATAAACGCGTTCTAAATTACGTAGACGCTCCACATATAGTGCTGCTAATCCAGACTTTTTAAGTGTCCCGATGTCGCCACCCGATCCCTTAATCCACATCACTTCAACTTCCTCTCCCGTTAAAGGATCTTTATCGATCGCTTTGCAGGAAGTATTTCCGCCTCCATAGTTGGTAATTCTCAAGTCAGCACCCAATAGATTGGAGCGATATAGCAATAAAGCTACTTCATCGCCTTCCAGCGATTTTGCTTTTGCATCATCCCATAGGTAGTTTACGTGTTTATATGCTTTCACGGTTATAAAAATTTATGTTATTATTCTATTCTAAAGTTTTTGCTAATCCAACAATACAAATCGAGAGTATAATCGTTATAATCCCGGCAATGATGGACGTATACGTTGATTTATTGACACCTTTCCATTCTTTTAATGCAACTCCCCAAGCATTGGAGATTAAGATAATGAAGGCCATATGTAAAATCCAAGAACTAGCTCCATTTCCCAAACGACTTTCTCCCATACCATAAAAGAAGAACTGCAGGTACCATGTTGTGCCACCTAAAGCACATAATAAAAGATTTTTAGCTAAAGGAGCAGACGATTTACCGTAATCGGAGAATGTTTTATTTTTGGTCAACAAGTAGATACACCAAATAACATTCGTCATAAAGCCTCCCCATAAAATCACCACATAGGTTACATTATTTTGGTATAAAAACTCCCCTTCATTGGGATTTGCAGCTTTCCACAATTCATTTGCAATATCAGCCATAGGCTTTCCTGCTTCAATACCAAAATTAAAACAAGCACTCAAAACACCGGAAACAATAGCCACCACAATGCCGACGCCAAAATTGTAATCCGACTTCGCCTCCGCAGATAGGGTTGCTAAACTTCTTTCTTTAAGTATTCCAGCGCGACCACATAGGTAAATTCCCAATACACAAACAAGCAAGCCTACCATCACGCAAATTCCTGCACTGTTTGTAAAAAAGTAGTCAATACCGTGTTTTCCGGGCGTTTGATTGAAAAAATAATATATTGCCGGCATCAATGATCCGAAGACCATACTCAATCCTAAGATCACACTGCCACCCAACGATACACCGAGATAGCGAACGCCCAGTCCATACGTAAGGCCTCCTATGCCCCACAGTAACCCAAACAAAAATGTATAACCCAACGTCGACGCTCCGGCTTCCCGAATGATGTCGGCGAAATTGGGAATCGTAATCCACGCAGCAATCGGTGGAACAATAATCCAAGAAAATAAACCGCCCAAGATCCACATGGCCTCCCAAGACCAACCCTTGACTTTTTTATACGGTACATAAAAGCTCCCCGACGCAAATCCTCCAATAAAGTGAAATATAACTCCTGCTAATGCATTCATAAATTTTATTTTAATAATATAGATTCATATTGATGCTCCAAGATAAGAGGAATAAAGGTTAAAACTGTTATGGACTGTCATGCCGACAGCGCAATGTTTATTTCTTTAGGTCTTTATCCAGAAGGTTAATTACATCCTTTTTTCGCGTTGCCGGCATAACGATAAGATCAACGACTTTCCCTCCTCGCAGTTTTCCTTCTACGGTCGTTTGCTGTGGGGCATGGAGTTTGAAATCTACATCCCATTCCGAAGGCCATGCGGGAAATAGATATATTTTGTCATCCACTGTTTGAAGAATCATCTCCTGTAATCCTACCATGCCACTACCGCCCCAATTATGATCCGGTACCCAATCAAAACCTGGCCCCCAAAATGTAGGAAAACGACGGTCTGCATCAGCTAATTTGAGTAAAGCCAATCGCTTCGCCTCTGCTGTTAACCCCAATCGAGCCGCAAATATGTTATCTTGCTTCCAGCCAACATGGCTCCTGAACTTAAGGAGATCTGGATCATGCCAGTAGGTATTTCGCGCGACTTCTAAATCAGGTCTACCTATTCCATAAATACCCCAAGGAAACACAGGATAAAGCTGAGGTGCTTCCGTATTGTTTACCCTTGACCACACCTGTGCAGGGGCCAACATTTTCTTCCCATCAAGTTCTCGCCATGGTAAAGGAGGAATTCGTCTTTGAAAACCCTCAAGATAGGATCTTAACGTGGTATCTTGCTGCACATCAACCAAAGACAACATCCGATGGGTTACCACCTGCAGAGCGGCTAGTGTCGTCGATGCATTATAAGCCATTTTATAGGTTTCGGCAGAAGAACCAGGATAAAACACCAAATGTCCATTTTGATCGAGTACTTTGTTTCCTTGTTGACGAGCCCGATACTGATAGTGTTCATCGAAGAACCGCAGACAACTCGCCACAAATGGAATATAGGCTCTTATATCTTCTTTATTATAGTTTTCTGTCTCCAACATCATCATGCAAAACTCCAATACCGTATCCCACTGGTATTCAAGCCAGGCATTGTATTCCAGTCCTGCATCATAATCTTTTGGGCGTTTCCAATTGTACTCTGCAGGATTAGGCAAACCAAAATTCTCTAATTGTTCGGTAAAGCTAGCACCTTGATGTTTCCAATAGACATTGGAACGCCATTCTGCATTTTTCTGCAGGCGTTGGTAGAACTTAAATTGTGCCGCCATCATATCAAAATCACCACTTTTTAACATGGGCCAATAGACCAACCGTTGATTTTGTGCCGTATGCGTTCCTCCCCCCCAATTACGAAAATCGGGCGTAAACCTAAAACTACTATCCACTCCACTAGGGTCATAAGTGAATAACCCGCCATTAAACTTTGTTGGATACTCGCCATATGCATTACAACCTAACATATATCGAAATAATTGATAGTTGCGTCCCACTTTCCAAGCGTCTCCACGCCCTTGTTGCATGTCCGGCTGAATAACAATATAGCTTCGCTTCCAAAAGTCCTCCCACCAGGTTTCCGTTTGTTTTCTACGGACCACCAATGCTGTCTTTGGTGAGGCCAAGTGTAAAAGCTGTTTCTCCCATTCGGCAAATTCGTCGACCTGATCCACAAGCAAGGTCACCTGAACATGGTGTTTCTTTCGCGGTTTTTTGCTTCGTAGTGTCCAACCTTTGAAATCCGTATCCAGATACTTTCCTTCTTGTTTTCCAGCGAAAAACATATCATCTCCCTGCAACATGCCTCCGGAAGTCAATCGAAAAAGCGGATTAAACAACGAATCTTTAACGGCATCAAGCTGTTGCTGCTGGACGACAATATCAAAAGCGGTACTATCTCTATTCTGATGATAAAAAACGATCGCATCTCTTTGCACCCGCACACTATCTTTATACGTAACGACGGGCTTCGGAGGTGCCCATTTCCAGGAATTAGCGTTGTTCTCTTTCTTCCGAGGATGTAAATCCTTATAACGCCAACTTTCATAGGTTGCCTCAACATCTATCTGACGGTTAGCGTCCACTTCTACATGCACATTAGGGGAGTGCACATCGACCCAAAGTAATACTTTAGCCCTCAAGCCTTTACTCTCGCCTTGAATCAATAAACGACCCTGTTCCAATTGAAGCTCCTGCTTGAAATCGCCAGCTTCGAATGGATTAGGAGACAATTTCAACCGTACCCGTCCCAATTTCAACAAGGTATTGTGCTCATCAAAAGCACCACTTTTACCCAAATAAAAAAGGATATCCCCCTGTTCGACCCAGGCATTTAATCCGATATCACCGCCGCCCACAGGCATAGACTCTGCTGCATTTTTACTAGGGGCCGTCCAAGTTACATTATACTTTTCCCAGGCGAAATCCTGTGCAAATAAGCCCTGTACCATCACGACACAGGTGAGTAAGAGTATAATTCGATTTATAGGTGTATTCATAGTTTTTCAAACCTTATTTGCGGCTATCCCATTTCATGCTGCTGATCGCATTTCCCATTTGCCCTTCAATATCTATCCCGTAAAGGGCAATTCCTTCCATATGTCCAAACGGAAGCCATCGCAACCTATGCCGCATACTAGCTACCAATTATCTGATCGGAAGGAAGATACGGGCAATCCATTTACCCCAAATAGATTTCCAACAACAAAATCCTTAAATGCGTAACGTACAGCCACCGGTAAGCTTACTCTCGGTGAAGAAACGCTAACCGTTTTTCCTTGTACCACGGCTGTTGCCGCATAGAAAACCTGATCCTCGCCTGCAATCTCAAATGCCTTTACCTCATTACCAAAAGACGAGATCCCCAAAGGAGCATCTTTAAAATGTACGACAATTGTACTCCCCTTTATTTCGATGCTATCATATAACGGGCTTCTCGCATGGATACTTTTCATACCATAGGCATCGCCCAATGCAAGTAGTGCAAATCGGTCTCCACCCTCCTTCTTTCGCGAGGGATGAATACATTGTTCCTCACCCAGATCCAACGTTACCACCATACCACTGTGTTCCATTTGAGCTAAGGCCTTTCGTTGCGCATCACGTAAAAAAGCCGAATTGTATTTTCCTCCAACGTAATATGGAGGTAATGAAGCGTAGTTAAACGGTGCTATCTGTGCAAAATAAAAAGGCATTTGTGGATTATTCCATTGCTCCCGGTATTTAGCAACCATTCGAGGAAATAGGATCTCATAAGCATCGGGACGCTCATAATTTGATTCACCTTGATACCAGATTATCCCCTTTATTCCATAGCCCGCCAAAGGATCGATCATACCATTATATAACATTGTAGGTACTCTATTCTTATCCTTTAAGCCTTCTTCTTTTCGTGGAATATCCAGATCCTGTTGATCGGCCAACCAAGAAACGTCCATCCAAGCCTCCACATTAGATCCGCCATAGCTGCTATGTATCAACCCTATCGGAACCTTCAAAACCTGACGAAGTCTTTTCCCAAAAAAATAAGCCGTTGCACTAAAATTAGTAACGGTCTCCGGGCTTGCTTTTTTCCATGTCGATGGCTTGGTATCCTCAGCTGGATGTAATTGCGGATTTCGAGGTACGGTATATAGACGCAACTGCTCATCGTTCGATTCCAACATAGCTTCTGTACTACCAATAATAGGTTGACCAGGATACCCCTTTAAGGGCATTTCCATATTCGATTGTCCAGAACAGAGCCAAACCTCTCCGACCCAAACATCTTGTAATGTTATGCTGTTTCCTTCCGATACGCGTATGTGATAGGGACCTCCGGCCTGAGCTGTCTGCACAAACAAACGCCAACGTCCTTTCTCATCGGTTTTTACTTGGTATTTCTTATTATCCCAAGATGTCTGCACCTGCACGGTTGCCATCGGCTTTGCCCATCCCCACACAGGAACGGACTTCTGCTGTTGCAAAACCATTCCATCGGTAAAAAGTGCTGCCAGCCGTACCTCTGCATGTGCCGCAAAGGAGGACAGTATACACAAAAAGAGGACTATATTTCTCATATCGTATGCTGTTAATTTTTGCCTAACCAAACCGCCATATCTCCAAAGGTGCGGTTGCCCCATGCAAAATAAGGAACGAGACGCACAGCTACAACTTCTGAGGCTTTCTTGCCCGCTGGTCGATATAAGGAACTCCATCCTTGTACAGTGTCTGCATAGGCTTTTCCCTTTAAGAAAACGATATCCTGCCCTAAAACCGACTCATGTGCCGGTTCAAAAGTATCCTGGTAACTGATTCTCAGGTCAAAAATATCAACCGGTGCGGCCACATCTTCCTTTTCCAGACAGTAGACGACCGGTCCGCGCATCACAGCTACTTGATTTCGCGTTTCTTCCACCAACGGATTCGCCTCCATAAACCGAACATTCATCGGCAACTGCAAACGAATGCGGTCTCCTTTCTTAAAATCCCCCAACAGAACAGCATACCCTTTCTCGGTTTTAAAGGCTATTTTTTTGTTGTTTTTAGTAATTTCAGCCGCTTCTGCCCAAGCCGGTATCCTCAGCTTTAAGGCGTATCCTTTCGGCAATTCGTCGATAAGCAAACTGGCATCGCCACTCCAAGGATAGTCGGACTCTTGGATGATCTTAATTTTTTTGTTCTTGTAACTTGTCTGCAATACATTTCCTCCGTATAAATTTACCCATACGGCATCGTCGGAAACACCATAAGCATAACTCGCTACCTCAGCAATGGTCCGTACTACATTCGGCGGACAGCAGTTTGACAAAGAAATATAAGGTACTCTCTTTTTCGACCACCGTTGTTGAAAAGGCAGTTTAGAGGAATAACTTAGCGGATTGGTATATAAAAACTTATCCCCATCCAAGCTAATGCCAGACAATACACTATTGTATAGTGCCAGCTCCAACACATCCATATATTTTGCATCTCCTGTGAAATTCGTCATTCGCCAGTTCCACAACATATTCCCAATATTGGCACAGGTTTCATTGTGTGCTGTCAAGTTTGGCAATTGATAATCGCGTCCGAAAGCTTGGTGAATTTTTTGCACCTCTGTAGGATCGTAAGATGTTCCATCAGGAGAGGTTCCGTCATACAGGGCGCCAAGCCCTCCTGTGATGTACATTTTATGTTGCACGACATCATTCCATATCGCAAATAACCTATTGCTCAGCGTTGTATCCTGCAATTCAGCACAAAGATCGGCAACTCCCGCATAAAGGTAGCTGGCCCGCACGGCATGCCCCATAGCTTTATTTTGCTGGCGGAAAGGAATACGATCTTGGTTATCATCCGTTCCATCTTCAATTTCGCCTTTGATATCGATAAGATGCTTAGCAAGTTCTAAATACTTGGGATCTCTCGTCGTCCGATAGAGCTCTATCGTACCCATATAATGTGATGGGCAGATCGCATTTCGAGCCAAAGTAGGATTGGATTTCTTGTAAAACCCATACAAATAATCGGCAGCTTTAATCGCAATATCTAAAAGATCCCTCTTTCCTGTCACGCGGTAATGTATACATCCGGCCGTCATCAGGTGACCAATGTTATACGATTCAAAACTGAGGCGATCTTGAAATTCAATATTTTCACCAGAGTTTCGCTGGTCAATTGTTGCTTTCGTATAGATGTAACCATCGGCACGCTGTGCTTTTGCAATGACCGGAATAACCTGCTCGAGCATCCGTAATAATTTCACGTCCTTGCTTTGTGCATAAAGTGCACAAACGGCTTCCAATGTCTTATAAAAATCGCCATCATGGAAGGACGGACCTTTATGCTCCCCTTGTTGCAATCCTGCCGCGATTTCAAAGTTCCTGTACGCATGGCTGATCGCGGCATCCGTATAAACATCCCATAAGTTGGGCACCATACGTTCATAACATGTAGACGTACGCTCTGCCCAGAAACCCTTGGTCCAGGATACATCACCCATGTCTACAGATTTTTGCACGGCAAAAGGACTTTCAGCCGTATTCGTAATAGCTTTCTGCTGTGCCGACAGACCTGTCGCCAAAAAGGCGAAGACCAATCCTAAACTATATAATTTTTTATCTCGATTCATCGTTATTATACGTTGTCTCATACCAAATCAATTTCACTTCACCACTGATACCTGCTGGTTGCATTTCTTTTAAAAACTTAGCCGTAGCGGTTGTTTTCACGAGCCGTTCCGTCGTATTATTATTCGTTTCGTACCCAAACCGATTTCCCCAAGTATTGTACACCTTTATTTCTAAGGAATTATCTCCCTCCTTGATGTAATCTGTCACATCAAGCGCATAGGGTTTTGTCCAAATAACACCGACAGTCGATCCGTTCAAAATAACTTCCGCCATGCTCTCTACCTCCGCTAAACGTAACACCGCACGTTTCCCCTTTTTAGAGAAAGGTTGGTGAAATGACATCGTATAAGACACCGTTCCAGCATGATAACGCAAGCTATCAACCGTGATATTGGTCCAAAAATCAGGCTGCTCCTGTACGATCGGCAGATGTGATACCCCCTCCAACTGGAGATGCCATTTCCCTTGTAGGGTAAGCGTTTTACTTACCTTCCAATTTGCCAACGATACCTTCTGTTCACTCAGTAATACAAAAAGCGATTGATATGCATCAAAATTTAAAGTCACCAACGTACGTCCTTCTTTCGTCTGCAAGGATAGCGGCATCAATTGATCCGTCACCGCATTATAGGCATAAGCATAGGCAGACTTCTGGCGCAACGAGATTGTGGCCACGCGCTCCATGCTATCCTGATTTGCGATAAAATAACTATCTCCACCCTCAAATTGACGATGGTTCCATGCAAAATTTGTATTCAACCCGCCATTAATTAGGATATCCTTTTCTATACCAAACGAGGTAAAATCAGTGGCTTCATAGGTCCCTACATATATCTTCCCTTTTCCTAAGGTCTTAAAACGTAAACCTTGCTCATTTTTCAGATTGCCAAAAAGTTTCGAAAGTACCTGATTAAAAGCAAGCGTATCCTTCCGGGATACGTATCCCAGCTGTTTCTGAGGAATATCTTGAAACAGAATACAGGCACCATCTTCCGCTAGCGCAGCAAACCTTTCAAGCACCGGCAATGAAAAGGCATCTCCGATTGGATTGAGTAAATGCTT
This sequence comes from Sphingobacterium sp. LRF_L2, assembly GCF_965644235.1. Lineage (NCBI taxonomy): Bacteria > Pseudomonadati > Bacteroidota > Sphingobacteriia > Sphingobacteriales > Sphingobacteriaceae > Sphingobacterium > Sphingobacterium sp. LRF_L2. Next base: position 63,864 of record NZ_CBFFRI010000003.1, read on the forward strand.
TCCGGGAACAACAAGCAAGCGGTAGGCAATATGATCTGAAAAAACAACCGCGCCATCTTTCACTTTGGTATGCTGCAGCAATGCTTGCGGGTTAAAGGAATCATAAGCGTATCCTTGCAAGGGGTCAATCCAATCCAACGGATCATACATGTTGGCAGAGGTACTTACTGCTGCTATTTTTTGTAAGGGCTGTCCCACATTTCGCAATAAAGAATCTGTTCTTTGCACACGCTCCTTTCCAATGATACCGGGCAAGGTATGCACCAATCGATCGGGTAACAGTGACCGCCGAGGTATTTCTTCACCAATAAAGATGGCAACATCCCGTACAGGTGTACCATGCTGAAGAAGCTGTTGCGTCCGTATGGCATAGTTTACCCATTCCCGACCAGGCTTCCACCAAATTTGATCGCGTTGAAAATACGTTCCCACACCGTCCAGTGTCATCCCCGGCTTACGATCCATCCAGGGGTTGTGTACGTAGACATGATAAGCAAGGTTATTGATCCCCAAAGCATAATTACGATCTTGCAAGGACTTCAACAGACGGGGATGTTCATCCCACTGCATGCGAATTTGTGTAAAGGCCTCCGACATCAGCACATTTTTCCCATAAATATGTCCTCCCGAAACCGCATCAAGTACATCATTCGGTTTATCATGAGAAGGGCTTCTGAACCAAAATTCCCCCATCGTACGATCTGTAAAACGAAAATGGGACAAACCATCGCTCGTCATGACAGGAGCTGTTGTTTCTGCAGTAAACTGCACGCCATATTGATCACACATTTCACGTAATGTCTGAAACCCTTTTTGATCCAATAACTCCGCGATGGTTTCACGATAATCATGTAAAAAAGCTTCTGATGTATTCACATCCTCTACGACGAATCCAGCCAATACCGGCAAGAAACGATCTAGCGGATAACCTCTTCGCTTTTGAAATTCTGCAAGCATATGCTTTGTCCAATTCTGACTTCCGCATTCCCAAGAGTCAATATGAAATACCGTTAGGACTTCCTTTGCTAAGGTAGGGTCTACCATTTTTTTTGCTTTACCGTACCACTGTTCAAATTGGAAAGCCACAGTCTCCGCATCCAGTTTATCACATTCTAAACCTTTTCCAGCTCCCGCTGTCTCGTTTTTATGCCCCGTGCTGGTATGTCCGATACGCAATATTTTCCATATTCCTTTGGGCAGATCCAGTTCAACTTCATTATTTAGCGAAGGCTTGGCTAATAGCCTTAAATCCTTTTGCTTTATGGTATGCTCATTATTGATCCAATTCGGATCTGTTGGCAGGGACACCCGCCATATTTCCCCTGTCTTCCCTTCATACTGATTGACGCGCGGTTCTTCGAAGAGTGTTATCCCCAACAGCTTGAGAGAAGGTTTCCATTTGGCAAAATCTAAGTCCTCCGCTCCTGGCTCGCTTCCAGAAGGATCGTAAACAAATCGATACACTTTCGCTTTTGTATAGGGAATCGCATGTGTCACGCCGTTATCCCAATCAAGCCATCCCATACGTGGTGATTGCAAACGGGTCAATTCCCTGAAATTGACCCCATCGTCACTTATCAAAATGTGCAGTCGGTTCGCCTGATAGTTGGATGCATTCCATTCAATCTTCAATGCATTTGCAGCAAAAGGCTCGGGGAATGTATATTGAATCCAACCCGGCTGATTACTGGCAAAAGGTTTCTTATTGTTAGTAATCGCCAAACGCTGCAGATCTTCGCCGTAACTGTTACTAACCGTTGGCACAATATCTCTACTCGTATGGTACAGCTTTGAAACAGGAACAGCAAACAATTGTATATCCTCGTAATAGCCTGCGGTTCGTTGTGGCTCGGGCAATTGCAGCTTAAATTTCCCTTTTTTACGTATGTTTACTATCGTATCAACAGCCACCACCTTTTGCATGGATTGTTCGGGTTTAATCCAAGGCCCTCCTGCTGTTGCAAAGCCATCATTTGGAAACATCGCAATCTGGATCTTGTATTTTTGGGCTTCCTTGACAAGGTAACGAAACATCTCCCACCATTCCGGTGTGAGCGTCTCCGTTGTCGGCTCAAACAACGGCGGATCAGTCTTTGCTTTAATAGGCGTAAAATAAGCCCCTGCAATATTGTTCGCCGCCATAGCCTCCAGGTCAGCCTTAATTCCTTCCTTCGAATAACTGGCATGCATAAAATACCAGACCACCCAGGGTTTGGCATTTTCGTAAGTGTGTTTATCCAACGCAACCAGCGTGGAAGGTATTCCTTTAATTTGTCCAAAACCAGTCGTCCAGACCAGCCATATAGCCGTTATAATCAAGAATCGTTGTTGCATAGCTATCCTGTATCGCCTTATCTTCGTGGCTAATTATTACTTTTTCTTTACTTCAAATGGTGTCAACCGAAACGCATAGTGATAATTATGCGCTGGAATCTGATATTTTTCCAAGGGCTGCGAAACATCCGTCCACGTGTCGTTACCTCCTATACCCATCTGCTTCAGATCAATATTTACGGTGATTTTATCTTCCTTTTTAAGTTTAAACCAATGCTTGGTTTTGCTGATTTGTTGCGGTGAAAAGGGCAACGCACTCATGTAGAGCGGCTGGTTACCTTCCACAAGAAGGCCATAGTTTTTATTTTGCAACCTAAACCAACGTACATCCATACGGTTTCCAGTTTCCTGCGGGTAAAGGTAATCCTGCAGCAAATCATCAATATTGCCTTGGTATACCCCAAGATCAAATCCATAAGCTCTATCCGGGTAATTTTCTTGCTCACCGAGACCGTAATAGTGGATCTGTTCAAAAGTTGGATTTACCCCTAATTGCATGCCTACTTTAGGAATATTTGGCAAGCCTGGCTGCACCTGCAAGCTATAATCCACGATAATTACTCCCGCTCCGCCAATCGTATATTGCACGTGAACCTGCGCCGAATCGGCAGGCAATGCGTATACAGCCGTTATATGAACATCCGCTCCATCTTGTTTAGCTTGTACCTCACGAGGGGCGACAGCATTATACCAATATTTCAGTTTGAGCTGCGGCTTCCAACCTCTCCGATCATTGTCTGTCGCAGGCCTTGTAAAGTTTGGCAGCAATGGATTATTGATGATCTGTTGTCCTTTATACTGGTATTGCTCCAGTGCCCCTGTCACCTTATTGAAGATTGCGACAAAATCTTTCCCCAGCACCTGAAAGCAGGTATCCTTCTCGACAAGTGTCGGCCCTTTTGCCGATTGTGACAACGATAAATGACGTTGTTGGATTTCTTTCCAACGTAATTGGGACGAAGAAACAACAAAACCACGAGCGGCCCATGCTGTAGAATCTGGCAACCTAAACTGAATATCAAGTTGATATTCTTTTTCAGGCTTCTGTTTTACAGGAATAAAAGAGCGCAAAGACATCGCGATAGAATCACCCGCTGCGACGTCGATTTGAGGCAACTTCACCTCCCGAATGGGCACACCATCTTCGCGAATGACCATTCGCGCGTCATAGTGGCTCAAGTTGACTAGTGCCGCTCGATTTTTTATCTTCACCTGCAGTGTCGCTGTATCTTGTAGAATAACCTCCGCCGGTTGGTAAATCCGTTTGTTTTCGTACATCGCAGCTTTAGGCCGATTCCAAGCATCAACGATACCGTTAAGACTGAATGCACCATTGTGAATCTTTTCTCCAAAATCCCCACCATAGGCCAATACCCTGCCATAAGTACTATCCCGGCGAATGAGCGCCTGATCTTTGTAATCCCAAATAAAACCACCGATCAATCGTGGATGGGATCTAAAAATATCCCAAAAATCCTTGATATTCCCTGTTGAATTACCCATAGAATGAGAATATTCTACAAATAGTATAGGTCTTTTGTCACCATTTTGTTGGTTCAGCAACAGTTCCGGCGTAAAAATTCCAGGATAGAATCGGGATACGATATCCACATAATATTGATCCTGCACATTTTGTAAGCGATGCGCATGATCATTGGATTTTGGGTATCGTGGGTCAGAAGGATCTATATACCCCGGCAATTGATGACTTCCCATTGCGGGCTCATAATGTACCGGTCTTGTGATATCAAAATCATGTATCCAAGCAGCCATAGCCGCAGTGGTTGGCCCTCTTCCGGATTCGTTTCCTAAAGACCAAATCACAATAGAAGGATGGTTTTTATCACGCTCCACCATGCGCGTTACGCGTTCCATATGTGCCGCGAGCCAGGTAGGATCGTTCATTAATTTACCCCCTAGCCCATGTGTCTCTAAATTCGCCTCGTCCATAACCATCAGCCCGTAGCTATCGCAAAGCTCATAGATATAAGGATCGTTCGGATAGTGGGAGGTACGAATAGCATTAAAGTTAAACTGCTTAATTTGACGGATATCCGCCTCCATGTCTGCACGGTTAAGCGCTTTTCCGCGCTCTGGATGATGATCATGCCGATTCACGCCGTATAAATAGGTGGTTTTACCATTAATCAGCAGTTTTCCAGTCTCTTTTGAAAAGGCGATATGACGAAAACCAACCTGACAGGTCTTGGCCTCCAATAGTTTGTTGTTTTTATCGTACAGGCTCACGACCAGCCTGTAAAGGTTTGGCTCTTCTGCAGACCATTTTTTTGGATTTGGAATCTGCGCTTCCAACAAACCAAATTTCACATTATCAAGACGTGGATAGATTTCATTAAATATGTCAGCCGCATCTTTTTGAAGCGCGTTTTTGAGCAACGGCCGGTTATCTGCATCGTACAATTGTGCCTTTACCACAAATCCCCGAATGCTATCACCGGAAAAGTTATCAATTTTTGGGCGCAGTGAAAATTTAACATCCCGAAATGCCGAATCTAATGTGGCCTGCCAATGAAAATCAGCAATACGCACCTTCGGTTCGGCCATTAAAAAAACCTCCCGATGTATACCGCTCATCCGCCAGTGGTCCTGATCTTCCAAGTAAGACGCATCGCTCCAACGGATAACCTGCAAGGAAACTCTATTTTTTCCTTTTTTTACATAGGGCGTTACATTAAATTCTGACGGTAGACAGGAGTCTTCCGCATATCCTACATAGGCGTCGTTGACCCATAAGTGATAAGCTGAAATAACACCTCCAAAATGCAATGTAATGTTCATCCCATCCCAATCCTCTGGCAAATCAAACGAACGCTGATAAGATCCTACGGCGTTGTAATCTGTAGGGATACGTGGAGGATCTATCGGCTGAAAAGGATACACAGCCGAACGATAAATCGGAATATCGTACCCCTTCATCTCCCAATTGGAAGGTACGGTTATCTTGTCCCATCCTTTTACATCCGTGCGGTGAAAATCCTTTGGCGCGTCTGCTGGCTTTTCGACAAATTTAAAGTCCCATTCACCATTAAGGAATAGCAAACGATTGTTTAGGGTCCTGTCATTCTCCAACGCAGCTTCAACCGACGCGTAAGAATATCCCGTAGCTCTAGATGGATCTCTGTTGATCGCAGTAATCATGGGATTCTCCCATGCTGTGGCAATCTTTCCATCAGGTACAGGAGGAATAACGGCTGGTTTACCGTCCACCGTTTGTCCTCGAAGAGGCAATGCAGCGTAACAAAGAAGAAGTCCGAGGGCAAGCCCTTGTTGTAATTGTTGCTTATTAATTCGCATACTCCACTTCATAATTAATGCCCTTCTCCAACAGCAGGGTATAATTATCCCCACCCGCTGCTATGATCTCGCCATGATTTGTTTTTGGCTTCTTTCTACTCTTGAACTTAAGCGTTCCTATACCTATTGGCGAATTGACCGTAATTTTTGATTTAGAAATATACAAGGAAATCTCCCCAGCTGGTGTAGGCACTTTTCCTTCCATCCATTTTAAGGAAGCCAAATAAGGTTGTATTTCGTACTGCTTATACCCCGCTTCCGTAGGTTTCACCCCGAGATAGTACTTGCCTAAAAGATAGATAGGGCTAGCTCCCCAAGAATGACAGAGACTTTTCCCAAATTCCCTTCCGTACATCGCATAATGATCCGCACCACTTTTGGAGGGGTTGTATTCCTCCCAAAAGGTTGTCGCACCCAACTTAAGCATACCTCCCCAATAATTTTTCATTTCCGTCATGACATAGTCTTTTTCTCCTAATGCACAAAGCGCTTCCAACTCGTAATACCGCATATAGGGTGTCACAATTTTCTGTATATCATCATTCAACAACACATTCGACTTGACCGTTTGCTGCTGTTCTTTCGACAAGTACTCAAAAAATATCGCAAACATGTTGGCATAGCGTGTGATGTTTTCCGTCTGTACCCCTTGGATACGGCTATGTGCAAATGCGCCCTGCTTTTCATTCCAATAGTAATTAAACAACTTCTTTTTCAAGCTAGCAGCTTCTTCAGCATACTGTGCTTTATCGTTAGGTCGCTGTAATAAATCAGCACACAATGCCATGGTCTCTAAACTTCTGCAAAGGAGTAACTGCTCAAAGCTGACTTCCCCCTGCTTACTTAGACCGTCTGCCCAATCGATAAATACCCAATCGCCAGATAATCCTTGCATCAACCCATCGGCATTTCTCCTACTCAAACAAAACTGCATCAACGATTGCATCCGTGGATAAATTGCGGCAATAAATTCCCTATCGCCTGTATACCGGTAGTAATCGTAAATACTTAAAAACCAGTAGAAGGTATAATCCATAATCGTATTAATATGGCTTACCGTGGGTTCTTTTCCACGCAGGGCTAAAATGGTCCTTTTAACTGTTTCAGCATCAAACCCCAAATAATAATTCATCGCGTAGGACTGGTAAGCGTCACCACTCCATATCCACCTATCACGTTTTATACCATCAATATAGAACTCGCGCGAGGTAAGCTCCATGGTATACTTGGCAACGTTCCAAATGTTATTCAATTCTTCGTCGGAGCTCCGGAAGGTTCCCCGATCAGCTACAGGTAAGTATTCATACAACATCGACACCTCGCTCCAGTCTATTTCTCCTTGAGGTTCTAGGTATACAAATCGAAAGGCTTTGGATAAGCTAAGCGTCGTATCCTTTGGATTCGGCTGGTTCAAATCGAGCAGGTCTAATGTCTCACAGGTTGCTGTAGCCAGTGCCTCTTCCTTCGATTCTCCATAATAGACTTTTAGTGTTCCCGTTCCTTTGAGCTGATGTAATTTAAGAAATCCAAAAGTATTTTTTCCGAAATCTACCAAGGTGCCATTCGATTGCTTTGATTGCTGAACAGCTTGTTGCGGTTTTGTTGGCAGATGGAACTGAGAAGGTTTTTGTTGCGGTTGATCAAAGTTCCAATAGCCCGCTTGCACATACGTCGTACCCGATTGGTCGGAAGCTTTTCCTGTTTCATCTATCCATTCCTTATCTTCAAAAGTGGCCAACCAGCTTTTATCCGTAAATACCTGCTTGCCTTCGATAAACAAAGCAGGTACATGACCTTGGTTGTAGACCTTAATATTGATTTTTTGCTTTCCTTTCGCAAGCTTCAACGTAGAAGGCATTCCGGCGAGCATCTTTCCATTGACTTTCACATTGTATTTTCCTTCAGCATGAATACGGACTTCCTCCGCTGTGGCCAAGTCAAATTCCTTATGAAATTCTACCAGTACATAATGACTGTCCATTTTCCAAAAAGGGGGGAAGAAGGTACCACGTTCAGTTCGTCGGTTCTGCATATCATTGCTAAGCCAAACTTCAAAATCTCCAGGATACCAAATCCAGGTTGCTCGATGCTGAGCAAATGAAACGACCGAATAACAAATACAGCCGATGAGTAGGAAAAGTCTTTTCATGTTTTTTTGTAATGCTATCGGCAACCGAAACGATGACAAGATTGTACAGCTAATAATTCCAACGTGCTACGAATATAGGTCGGCGGCATGGTGTTTGCAATCGCAAGACCACGATTCAGTTGAGCTTTCAATTATGATTATACGTTCCACAGGATGCCAATTACAAACATACTCGAAAAGTAAAAGCTGTATTTATGATATTTTCTCTAGCTACTGTAAGATATTGCCATTCCAATTTTCTTAGCTTCCACATTCCGAACACGCTCTCAAAAAATGACTTCAGAATTTCTAACGTATCTCTTCTTTCTACAATCTATCGTAAGGTCTTGACAGCCTCCCCGCAGAATATCAGGCAGCCCCCTCCCGTGAAGAAAAGTCATTCCTTTTTTAAAGGCTTCTTTTTATTTCCAGAAAGAAAAAATCCCTAATGAAATTAAACCTATTTTCATTAGGGATCTGCCATGTTTTACTTCCGGAAAGTTGCCCGAAAGCGGGAAACAAAATGCTGCGCCAACAACAAGCTAAAAATTGTGCACGCTACAGTTATTATACGGCATTTTTTTATGCCAGCATTCGGTATACATCTATTTTAAACAGGTATTGTTTACCTCAAATCAGCCCTGAGCGCACTTTGTATCCTCTATTTGCATACCAGAATATCACCAAATAGCAAATTAAAGGCACAACATAGCCCATTTGTGTGTTATCTGCCGCACGGTCGATAACAGCACCTGTTAGAAAAGGGAAAACGGCACCGCCGACAATGGACATAATCAACCAAGACGAAGCCTGCTTAGTATCCTTACCTAGCCCCACGATACCTAGCGAAAAGATCGTCGGAAACATGATCGACATAAAGAAGCCCAAACCGCCCAACGCATAGAGAACCATCATTCCCGAGCCAAAAATCGCGACAGCAGCTAAAATAACCGAAACAAAAGCATATATAGCCAGTAATCGCTGCGCGGTAGTATAGCGTAACAATAGTGTTCCGACAAATCGTCCGACGGTAAAAAGTAGACCGTACACACCAAGATAATAGCCAGCAGTTTTTTCATCCACTCCAGCTCCTTGCTGTGCCATACGGATAAAAAAGCTCGTCACACACACCTGTGCGCCCACATAAAAAAATTGGGCAACCACAGCGAAAGCAAGGTGTTTATGTCGAAGAACAGAGAAAAAATTGCTATTCTGCGACTGTTCTTTCGCGGATTCGTTGTCTTGAATTTCCGGTAGTTTGACAAAAATAAAAAGTACAGCGACCAGCAATAATAGCAGTCCCAAAGTGAAATAAGGTAATTTTACCGAAGCGGCTTCGTGTGCCAGGTACGACAGTCTGTCGGCTTCAGGCATTGCCTGCAACTCTGCAGCAGAATAGCTTGTTCCCGATAATATAAATACAGTTCCAACAATAGGCGCCACCATCGCCGCCAAGCCGTTAAAAGAAGCGGCAAGGTTCAACCGATGTGTTGCCGATTCGGATGGGCCTAGAATAGCGGCATAAGGATTAGCAGCTGTTTCCAGAACAGCCAGTCCACAGCCGATGATAAATAAAGCTAATAGAAATAGCTCATACATACGCATATCGGCAGCAGGAATAAACAGGAAAGCCCCCAAAGAGAAGGTCACTAAACCGATAATAATAGACAATTTATATCCCCATTTCCGAAGCAGGTAACCGGCTGGGATCGCCATCACGAAATACGCGAAAAAGACAGACGTATCCACCAATGCCGACTGACTATTATCCAATTGGCAAGCTTTCTTCAGGTGGGGAATAAGAACTCCGTTGAGGTTATGGGCAATTCCCCATAGAAAGAAGAGGCTAACCACCAAAATAAAGGGAAAAAGATAGTTTTTAACAACAGCATCTTTTGCTATATGATAGCCGCTTTTGTTGATTTCCATAGTATGAGGTATCTAAGATTGTGTGTGATAAATTTAGGACGTGCTATCCTTACGTTTGGCCAACAAAATATGGTCAGCCACTAGAACAACTTCCCCATGTTGGTTGAGAATCTCCACATGCTCAACAACGGTTCCGAATGCGGGGTTCTTTGCTGAAGATTTTTCAGAAATGGTAACTTCGGCATGGATGGTATCTCCAATAAAAACAGGTTTCACGAACCGCAACCGATCGTATCCCTTGGAGAAAGCTTCAGGGTTGATAACTGATGCGGTTAGACCAATACCTATTGCGAAGATCATGGTTCCGTGTGCAATCCGCTGTCCAAAAGGTTGTGTTTTACACCAAGCTGCATCCATATGATGAGGAAAGAAATCGCCTGTATGTCCTGCATGTACCACAAAATCCGTTTCCGTAATAGTACGTCCCAAGGTTACACGTTTATCGTTCAACGGATAATCTTCAAAAAAAATAGATTCAAAATGCATATCGTAATAACTAATTTATAAGGAGCGCAAAGGCTCGTTTTCTCTTTAAAATTTATATTCTATAGGATGCCCACCTTTTGCTGTGCTTTGGTAGGCTGCTTCAACGACCGCCATCGTATGGATGACGTCTTCGACAGCTGCGGGCAATACATCGATTTCCCCCAACTTATAGCGCATAAGACTACCCATGCTTCCAATAAATGCATCAGGGAACCATGAGCCATCAATTGGAACTTTTATCCACTCGGCTATTCCCTGCTCGGATGGGATACAATATTCAAACGCATCAGGAACGCCATGCGGATAGTCCATTAAAAGACCCATTTTTGCCTTTATAGCCCCCTTTGTTCCCTCCCATTTAATATAGCTTTCTTGGTGCTTCGGTCCAAAATCATGGTCGTGGTTGGTATTGACCACCGCATGCATCGTATCTCCATAATCAAAGAGCAAGGTAGTCCGGCTAGAAGATAAAGACTTTGCTGGATGTTTTAGCGTTTTTGCATATAGGGATGTAGGATTACCTAAAAAAGAACGAATCAAATCGATGTAATGTACACTGTGGTAAAGAATTTCCAAACGAGGATGAACCATCACATGCGGAAATAGTTCCCACGGCGTATTTACCGTTACGCGCACCTCCATGTCATACAATTCACCGATGTATCCATGCTCAATCAACCAACGCGCGGCATTTACAAAAGGAGCCTGACGCAACTGACAGTTGATAGCTGCAACCAATCTCTTACGTTGGCAAACCTCTAAAATGGCTTCACTTTCCGAAAAGTAATCTCCCATAGGTTTTTGAATCAAAACAGCCGATCCATCAGGTAAAGCTTCTAACGACGCTATAAATTGGTCGGGCATTATCGTGATATCATATACGCAATGCGCAGGCGCATGAGCAACAGCTTCCGCCACACTGTCATAAACATGAGGTATACCAAATTCTTGCGCTAAAGCTTCTGCTTTTGATCGGGTACGATTGACGATACCATGTACCTCAAAACCGGCTTTTTTATATGCAGGTAGATGCGCATCCTTCACAATCCCGCCAGCACCTATAATGATAATGGGTAACTTGGTCTTTGGTAATATACTTTGGTATGGAATGTTGATCATAACAATACGTCTATTTCTTTTTGTGTTTTTTGTAAGAGTAGTTGACTCGGGATATCTGTCTGCACAGCTTCATTGACCATATTGTCTATACAATGCGCAACAGACGCCCAATTACTTTGGCGAGGCAGCGTACGAGCCGTTTCATGCAACTGAGCTAGTTTGGCATAAAAAGGAATTTGAGCATTGACTTCCGGATCCGACCAAGTCGTTTGCCGACAGCCGACACCTCCTGCTAACGTCAGATTTTTGTCGTTCGTTGCGTTCACAGCAAAACATAAAAAATCATACGCAATTCCCTTATGCTGGCTCCCGGAAGCCAAGCTATATAACCAGTAGACATTTAGGGAAGGAGCTGTTCCCCCTGCACAGGTAGGAATAGGCGCAATATCGACCTTCCCTCTTGTCTTCGATTCCTTGTCAATATGTGCCCAAGAAGCAAAACCAAACCAATTGACCATCATGGCCACCTCCCCCCTGGCAAACGCCTGCCCTGCCTGTACAGATTCATAAACCTGCGATTGCGGATGAACAGCAAAATCTGATCGAAAAAATGCACGATAAAAATCCAATGCCTCCACAGCTTGAGACGTTTCGAGATACAACTCGCCCTTGGCATTTGTTAATTCTCCGCCACGTGCCCAAAGCTGTATACAGAAATCGAAAACAGCATTATGCCCATCGGGATATCCAGCGAAAACTGTTCCATACAATCGCTGGTCAGGGCGGTGAAAAAATTCGGAAACCCGGAGAAAGTCATCCCAGGTTTGCGGAACCTTCAGCTCAAGCCGGTAACGTTCAAAAAAAAGAGCTTGCTCCTGTGGCGATTCGAATAAATCTTTGCGTATTACCAGGCACTCGGGTCCATCATGAAAAGGAAAACCATATAGCTTTTCGTCAAACTGCTGCAAACCCATCAAGCTCGGCGACCATGCCTGTATGCCGCCTTCGGGCGGTTTTCTTGTTATAAATTCATTCAGCGCTTCGACGCTGTTTGTTTCATAAGCCTCTGCCATCCAGTCGGTATTGATATGTGCGATATCCCAGGAACCATTGCGGAGCCCCTCTTTGACAAAAAGGTCATCGTGTAACTCTTCAAGATCCATAGGTACAAACTCTATCGACATATCCGCTGGCGCGAAGGCCTGATATTTTGCCCAACAATCGGCTAATGCACGCTCAAATGGGTCAAACTTTCGAACTGCAAACCGTAGTTTAGCCATAAAGTTCCTCCTTGATTTGTAAGGTATGTTCTCCCAATTGTGGCGAACCGCGCTCCGCATGCAGCCTTTCACCATCGATACGGATAGGGCAACGTGTGGTATCGTAGCCAAAGCCATCCTGCATATATACCCGCTGGATCATATCCAACATTTTAAAACCGTCGTGTGCAACCAATCGATCCCAATTTAGCACATCCGCACACCATATATCTGCCGCTTCAAGAATAGCCAACCAAAATGCGGTGGTTTCCGTCGCCAAATGAGCAGCCAATATACGCTTGATCGTGCTTCGCTCTTGAAAAGCCTGCTCACCATCGCTAAATTCGCCCAAAGCCGAACACGATAACAAACGGCCCAACAACGGTATGGAGCCCATGGCTAACGCCAAAAATCCGTCTTGTGTTTTATAAATACCATAAGGTGCTGCTAGATAAGCATGTGCATTGCTGATGCTCGTGCGCTCGGGTAATTGGTTTCCGTCCCGAAAATAAGTCGTTACCACTTCAAACTGAATATCTACAGCAGAATCTAACATGCTCACTTTCACATGGCCGCCAATATGGTTTATTGCACGACGGTATAAACAGGATAGCAATGCTGAACATAAGTTCATTCCTGCAAACATGTCTACAATAGATAAGCCCATGGGAACAGGCCCATGATCGGCATCTCCATTCAGCCAAGTCATGCCCGTCAATGACTGCAACAATAAGTCCTGTCCGGGCTTGCTCGACCATGGCCCTGTTGAGCCATAGCCTGATATTTCGCCATAAATGACGTTGGGATTGATGGCCCGTACAGCGGCATAATCGAAGCCTAGGCGTTCCATAACACCTGGACGAAAGTTATGCATGACCACATCGGCCTTTGCAACCAAGTCACGAATAACCTTTCTATCTTCATCATTTTTTAGATCGAGCGCTACACTTTCCTTATTTCGGTTAATCGCATGAAACACGGTTGACATTCCATTCAATACGGTATCGGAAGTATACATATGTCGACAAATGTCTCCCGTCACGGGTTTTTCAATCTTAATCACACGTGCGCCAAGATCGGCTAAGCGCAAACTCGCTAAAGGTCCAGATAAAAATTGACTGAAGTCTATTACGGTAAAATCTGCTAAGGGTAACATATCAATCCTTTAAATAATCATTTTTAATCTTTTCATTATGCTGTCCAACCTGTGGCGCAGGCCTATCGGCAAAAAGGTATTGTCCATCGATATGGAATACGCTACGCGTCGTTTTTAACCTATTCCCATCGTGCAAGTTTACTTCCTGGAGCATCTGGGTGTTTGCAAAACCTTCGCTCCCAAAAAAATCACGATGATCATTAACTGGCGCACACCAAATACCCACAGCTTCTAAAGACGCTATCCATGTTTTTGTATCCTCTAGGATCAATACCGAACCAAGTTCCTGCATAATCTGGTCACGATCCGAAAACCATACCTTTCTATCGTTATACCTGGTCGTCTCCAGACCAATCTTTTCAGCAATCTTCGGCAAGTCCCCCATAGCTAGCGCGAGATAAGCATCTCTTGTTTTATAAACGCCGTAAGGCGCACTGAGGTAAGCGTGTCCGCTGCCCCTCGTTTTAGCCCGCTGAGGGAGCTTTCCGCCGTCGTTAAAGTAGGTGGTCAGCACCTCAAATTGCATATCCAACGCAGACTCCAACAAACTCACTTCCACCAGCACCGCTTCTCCCGTCCGCGCACGTTTTAATAATGCCGCCAGAATACCCTGTGTCAAATGCGTTGCGCAATACATATCGATTACTGCTAAACCGAAAGGTGTAGGGTTATCACCGTCACTGCCCGACAGCCATGTCAATCCAGACATAGACTGTACCAATAAATCCTGTCCCGGCTTTTTCGCCCACGGACCTTCCTGTCCATAACCTGTAACTGTTGCATAGATAATCTTGGGATTCAATACGCGGGCATTAGCGTAATCCAGTCCAATTTTTTCCATCACACCAGGTCGAAAATTATGCGTAATAACATCAGCCTTTGCAATCAGTTTACGGACATTGGACAAATCTTCCGGATCTTTAAGATCTGCCGCATAAGACTCTTTGTTTCGATTTATCGTATGAAATACGAGACTGCTATCGTCGACAAAGAGATTTTTTATCGCGATCTGCCGTCCCCCTTCTCCTGCACCAGGCCTTTCAATCTTAATCACCCTTGCTCCCAGATCTGCCAAACGAAGTCCTGCTGTTGGGCCGGCCATAAATTGGGAAAACTCCAATACCAATAGGCCTGCCAATGGTTTATTATCCATGAACACCTTCTAATAATTGTGATTCCTTATACATACGGTTAAGTTCCGCCAACACATTTTGTTCGTCTCCACCTTCTTTCAGGTATTGGACGACCACATCGCCGGCATGATCTTGAAAATGCATATGTCCAAAATAACGAGGACGCAAAAATGCACGCTGCAATGTCGGTAATGTATTTCTAAAGAAATCCGCGGTACGCTCATTTACCACATCACTTTCCCAGGCTTTTAAATGTCCTGGTTGCCCACCGTTTTCCACATACAAAGACGACTGAACAGCAGGATCTCCCACAAAGCGCGCGTAATCGACAGCGACATCAATATGTTTACTGCGTGCTGATACCGCCAATCCCGCACCGCCAAGTGTGCTGATCATTGGTCCATTATCCGCCAAGGATACCAGATCATGGAAATGAAGCTGTTTTCGGGCATAGCCTTTTCGTGCATAATTTGAGTATCCATACGCAAAAGGGCAATACACAATTTGATCGTTGTTAACCATATCCTCAAAAACCATAAAAGGATTTTTGCTGTAGAATTTCACATCGGTTAAATCGGCCAGGGATTTGAAAAGTTGCAACGCTCGGACGCCAGTCTTTTCACTCACCACAACATCCGTCCCCGTGCAGGGAGCCTCCCCCAAAGAGCAGCAGAACATATAAAAACTCATCAACACATCTATAGGTAGAAGGGAGAATGCTACACGCCCTTGAGCCGCTAAAAGCAGTACCTCATCAAAGGTCTTCGGCAATGATAACCCTAGCTCGAGGATGAGATCAGGTCTACTCGCTGCAACCGGTGTCGCCGCATCAATAGGTAAAGCCCACTGTTTCCCCTCAAAATTATAGCTAGGATAGGAATGCCCCACACTATGCACGCGCTGATCATCCAAATATGCTTTCTCTAGATAATCATCAAAGGGAACAACCATCTTTTTTGCTGCCGCATGCCCCGTCCAAGGATGGTCAATAACAAGCAGATCATATTCTTCTGCCAATTGCTCTATTGATTTATCTGCAAATTCTTGTAATGTACGTTTCTTCCAGATAATTTCAACCTCTGGATGGAGTTCTTCATAACGTTGAGCTGTAGCAACCATCGGTATAAATCCCCGGGAATGCCCCCAAGTTATACCCTTCAGCTGAATTTTTTTTGTCATATACAACCTCTAATCTTCTTTTATAATATGCTTCAGTCTATTTAAATAAAATATACAAACTTGCCATCACCAGAAACAGGATGGCCCACGCCCACTTTACCCTGTTGGTAGGGGGCTCGATCTGAAACGCATAGGCCGTTTCATTCGCTTTTTCAAAATCAGACTTTTTGAACAACAGCGATATACCAACCCCAAGTGCCATCAACACTAAAAAAAGGTAAAAAGAAAGCAACAGATAATGTGGCCAAAAATCATAGCTATCTTTCGGAAAAACCCATAAATAAAGAACGCCTGTACCTAAACTTAAGACAGCACCTACGGTGAGAATGGTATTTACAGCAACTTTATTCGTTCGTTTCCACAAGACAGCTAATAAAAATACAACGGCTAGCGGTGGGGCAATAAATCCCAATATTGATTGAAAGACATCAAAAAGGTTCAGCCCTTTTATTTGGTCAATAGCGATAGCGATCAACACGGCAGCCATACAGCCTACAATAATGGTGTAACGACCAGTTTGTGTCACCTGCTGATTGTTTGCATCAGGCTTGATATGTTTAAGATAAATATCCATCGTAAACACCGTGCTTAGGGAATTCAGGGAGGAACCTATAGTACCAACGAGCACGGCAATCAATACAACAATCACCAAACCATTTAATCCCGTAGGGAACAAATTGGTTACCATCGTCATATAGGCTAAAGAAGGATCTTCTAAGTCTGGAAAGAGAATATAACAAATGATTCCAGTCAAAATAAACAATGGCAAAGAAAGTATCTTTAACCAAGCGATAAAACTTACCCCCAACTGGCCTTGTTCCAGATTTTTAGCGCCCAATACCGATTGCACCATAGCTTGGTCGGTACAGAAAAATGCTATAGCGGCAACAGGGTACCCTAAGGCGATAGCATACCAGGGATAATCCGGATCACTGGCAGGACGAATAA
The DNA here is from genome assembly GCF_965644235.1 of Sphingobacterium sp. LRF_L2. Lineage (NCBI taxonomy): Bacteria > Pseudomonadati > Bacteroidota > Sphingobacteriia > Sphingobacteriales > Sphingobacteriaceae > Sphingobacterium > Sphingobacterium sp. LRF_L2. Next base: position 80,790 of record NZ_CBFFRI010000003.1, read on the forward strand.
GTGACCAATAATCTCCTGGTGTATTGTCTAACAACACCTGAAAGCCTCCGATTTTGGATAGCCCCAAAAATGTCAGCAGCGCGGATACGAGAATAAGCAAGATCATCTGGAAAATATTAATCTTAGCGACGGTTTTCAGTCCTCCGGTATAGGCAAATAGTCCTGCTAAAGCCACCAAAACGGTAACCGATTGCCACATTGGGATTCCCAGAATCTGTCGTACTAAAAAACCTCCTGCAAACAAGCCCAGCGAAAGCCAAGAAATCAACATTTTCACTAAGGAATACCAAGCTAATATTGTCTGTGTGCCAGAACCGAATCGACGTCCCATAAATTCAGGAAGAGTACGTACACCCGATACTAAGTAACGTGGCGCAAAAACTACGGCTAACAGGAACAAAAAGACGAAAGCATACCAATCAAAATTGACAGCGACAATACCTGTTGTATACCCCACCGTTGCAAAAGCAAGTAACATGGAAGGCCCTACATTTGTTGCCCACATATTAAAGCCTATGCTATACCATCGCAGGGACTTTCCCGCTAAAAAATGTTCCGCACCATCAGCCCGCTTACGCGAAGAGAAAATGCCGATAGCCAACAAGACCAACAAATAAACGACAACAATACTGTAATCAACAATGGTTAATTTATCTACGATATTGTTCATGGTTGTCTATCCAGATTCACACCATACTTTGCGAGCAGATCTTTTGGTTTTACAGGCTTTCCTGTAGCAAGTGACTCATCCATAGCTTGCAATAAGGCAATAGTGCCAATGCCTTCTTTCATATCAGGAAATGCAGGTTCGTTTGTGCGGATAGCCTGCGCAAAATACTCCAGATAGTTTTGATACTCTCCGGCATGGTGACTCTTTCCTTCGAAACGGAAATAGTGTTTCAGTTTATGTTCCCAAGTAAGTATACGTTCTTCTCCCGTTTTGTCTGTTATCGCGTAACGAAGATCCATGTAATCAGCTTGGCTGGCCCCTTCTGTTCCACGAAGAATACAACTCATTTCACTATCCCTTGTTACCGGCTGTACAGGACCTGTATAGGCTCCACTCACACGAGCGATGCGTCCATCTTCAGCCTTGAAAATAAAATGCATCGTATCGACATTTTGCAATCCTCCTTTTTTTCCATTTGCACTCAACATACCATAACCCATCACCTCTTCTATGTTTGGTAAATACCAACGAATAAAGTCTACAGGATGACTTAATCCACCATACAACCACTTAAAAGACGATTGCAGTGACCATGGTTTTTCTAAAAACCAACGATGATCCGCATGGTAATATCCTTCGATCGTGATTAAGTCGCCAATCAATCCTGCTTCGAAATCCTGTCTTTGTTTTCTAACGGGCTCAAAGAAACGCGAGCTTTGCCCCACAAACACACGTTTATTCTTTTTCGCTGCCAAGTCCAACAAACGATTGGCATCCGCCAAATTATCAATGAAGGGCTTCGTACAGATCACATGTTTATCATGTTCTAAAGCGCGCTGAATATGGGAAGCATGGAGGTGATCTGGTGTATAAATAGCAATTGCCTCAATCTCTTTATTTTCCAGGAGATCTTCATAGCGTTTTGTGTAGTGATGAAAATCAAACTCCTTCATCCGCTTATGTCCAAGCTCTTCATTCAAATCACAGATCTGAATTAATTCGATGTGTGGACTTTGTAATGCGGCAGACATCGTACTACGACCTTCTCCCAGTCCTAAAATTCCTAATCTTAACTTTTCTATTGGTAACATGTTATTTTTTATAAAAAATCCAAGTTTCATTTGCTGCTGTGCCCGCTATTCCTTCTTGATAAGTCCCCATCAAACGGTTCCATTCCTCAACGCGAGGATTATCCTTCAGCGTGAGCGGATCTATATCTTCGAACTTTTTCCCTTTGGGGAAGGATATGTAAAGCATCAGCTGTCGGTTATTTCGATACAACAAAACCTCTTCAAATCCCGCCTGACAGAAACCTTTCGCCACCTCTGGCCATTCTTCATACTGTTTTTTATGGGCTTCTAAATAGGCTTCTTCTTTGCTTTTATCGTCACGCAACTGTGCTGTGAGTAACACAAAGTCGGTATCCTGTGTTTCGGTTTGCACGTCGCAACGTGATCGATCAAAACTGTAAAAGAGGTTATTAAACAGCTTATACTCCACCTGAGGATAGGTTGCTAACCAGGCACCCGCCATTTTTTTACTTAACTCATCTGTTGTCAGTAACAGGGTATAGTTCTTCCAGTGGAACACGTTCGTTGGCTCTCCACCTTGCTTCACCAGAAAAGTCTCAATTTCCTCTTGCGTGAGCTGCCGTTGCGGATCGTAAATCTGAAAGAAAACAGGCTTGGTAAACGGGATATAGGCATTGAACCTTAGCGCTGTATCCAATGGTAAAATCTGCTTTCTCAGCCGGGCGAAAGCGGGCTGCAACCCCGCATCTTTCACCAACTTCTTATCTACATCTGGACCATTATTTACCCATGCTATATTCGGGCCATTTGCATTTTGTAGAATTTTATTTGAAGGGAACCAATTATCGGAAATATTCATATAAGCCGATCCTTCATCTGTATAGAGATAAAACCAATGATCGGGAATATGAGCATAGGGTGACCGATAGATACTGTCTATCAGATTGCGTTGTATTTTTGTACCTGGTTGTGCCGAGAGGGTGTAAATACCCGCTACATCATACATAAATTTACCGTATCGCGTAATTTTATTCTCGAAAACCTGGTTATTTTGCATGCTATTTAGGGTAGGAGTCCAGCCCCATCCCAAACTTATTCCCGTGTAGGGTAAGTCGAGAAGCTCATTATGTTTTATTTCCACATTACGGACAAATCCCGCACCTATACCAACTGCCCCCCAATCCTCTACACCGATCTGTTGAATCAGGTTGTTAGCGACGTAAATACCATTGGAAAGTACGCGTTCGTCTTTTGGCTGATAAGGGAGATGTGCTTCAAATTGTTCTGCTGAGAATTCGCCGAGAAGTATAGCAGAACCACCGATATCCTGCAACATATTTCCCTCCAGCGTATCGCTATAATTTCCTGAACGGTAGTCAATTCCCGTAGCGGCAAGGTGGGTAAATGAACAGTTACGAAAAGCGGTATAAGCGGTATTTTCGAGTTGAACCGATGCTTTGGGCCGGCCTACCCATGCTTGATTTTCCAAGCCTGCTTTATCAGGGGTTCCCGGTTTTGCCAACTTATAAGCATCCACGAAATACATACCTGCTTGCAGGGCTACATGACCATGTGTATGCGGACGAAGCCACGCACTGTAGCGGAATTGAATCCCTTCCATGGTAAAATATTTTACCGGATTTTCTAAGGTACCAGCAACCTGCACGATGGTTTCCAGGTAGGGCACCATTGCGGCTACTGTAGTCATATTTTGTCCTTCTCTGGGATAGTAATAAATCCGGTGCGTATCTTCATCCAAAAACCATTCGCCCGGCTGATCCAAAAACGCTATTGCATTTACGAGGCGAAATGCCGAATTACCATGTTCTTTGGACAACCAAGGCTTGGGCCATGGATGCTCGTTTTGAATACGGGCTTCCGGTTCGTGAAAAGCGAGTTGGATACTATCTTTAAAAACCTGCATATCGCGAACACGAAGCTGTGCTACGGCCCACCATTGGTGAATAAAGAACTCGACACCTGCTGTCAACTGAAAATCGGGAAAGATATTGGGAATTGTGGCCGTTCCTTTCTTAAAATCCCAGTTTAATATACGGGGCAGGCTGCTATCATCATGGCTTTCGGCGCGAACCGCTTTTTGATCATCCACCCAGAGCTGGCGAACTGGAAAAAATTTACCTCCTGCTTTCGGCGCATCCGCTACGAAAAGACGTTTCGCAACATGCGCAGGTACACCCTTCACTTTACCGGCAGGACGCCAGCCCGAAACAGGAAGTCCACCCGAAAAAACAACCTGATCAGAAACAGCGCGTACACGCGTCGGACTATCTGCCGTTCCACTATCTTCTGGTCGTATCAGAATTGTTTGTGCCGATGTATACACGCCATTTTCTACCCATATCGTAATTCCGCCACGTATACGTTCGTCACCAAGCCGCCGCCATTCTCGCGCTTCTCTTAAAGCTTGTTCCAGTGTTGAAAAAGGAGCCAATCGGGTTCCATCTCCAGATTCAGAGGCACTTTGACGCACGTAAATATCCCCTGCATAGCCTACAGAGCCGCACAAGAGAAAAAAAACTATTGCTATTGCACTTAACCTTTTCATTTTTTTATTTTGCTTCAGGGAGTTCTACCTTCGTTTCTCCTAGTGCAGAGAGGACACGGATATATCCTCCTTTTGCAAGCTCTTTCTTCTGCACCACAGCGACAGCCTTTCCTTTAAAAGTTTGACGTTTGTGATTGGTCAAGCCACGCAAATCAGCTTGGAATCCATTATCTGTACCAAGGATTTCATGGTTGCCGTCAGCAACAAAAGTGAGTTCCACATCTTCTTGTACCACCGGCACGCCCTTGGCATCCAACAATTCTACGGTAACAAAGTAAAGATCTCGCTTATCCCCTGTAGCAAACCTTTCGTGATCTACCTGGGTCCGCAAGTGGCTCGCCTGTCCTGCAGTACGTTGTATACACTCTTGCACCACCTTTCCTCCCCGGTATTTTACGACCTTCAGTTCTCCCGATTCAAAGGGAACCTTCCAACTCGCATGTAAACATTCATTTGTTTTTGTCGCCTTACCAAGGCTTCTACCATTTAAGAATAGTTCCACCTCATCCGCCTGGTTATAGTATGCCCATACGTCAATAACATCCTTGGCTTTCCAATTCCAGTGTGGTAGCAGATGGAGCACTTCTTTATCTGTCCACTCCGATTGATACATGTAATACACATCTTTTGGAATCCCGGCAAGGTCTACAATTCCATAATATGAACTACGGGCAGGAAAAGGATAAGGAACCGGCTCTCCTAAATAATCAAACCCTGTCCACACGAAGATCCCCCCCATGAAATCCCTCTTTTTAACCTCCAACCAGGCTCTTTCATGGCTTGTTCCCCAATAAGCAGCCACATTATCATAAGCAGATACGGTAAAATCAGCATTCCCTGTGGTGACAAATTTATCCTTGCTCGAAGCTGGCCAAAACTGTATCGTATCATGTAGTGCATCGTATACGCCGCGCGTTTGTAAGCCGGAAGTCGTTTCTGAAGCAATAAGCGGTACACCTACAAATTCCTTCCGTAACTTATCGTAATCTTCATATTTATAATTAAATCCCAACACATCTAACGTTTTCGCCTGCGCAATAAAATTCTTATCAAAATTGGTCTCCGTAAGTGCTGCGGTCACCGGTCTTGTATCATCAAGGTGTTTCACTACGCTGCTCATCTCCTGTGTCAAAACGGTTCCTGTGCTATCAAACTGCTCCCGAATTTCATTACCTATACTCCATAGGATGACCGAGGGATGGTTCCGGTCTCTTTTTATAAATGCTTTTAAATCGGCAATGTGATGTTCCTTAAAGTCGAGGTGATAATCGAATTTATTTTTGCGTTTCTGCCACATGTCGTAGGCCTCATCGTATACCAATAACCCGAGTTCGTCGCAAAGATCCAGCAACTCAGTTGCTGGAGGATTGTGGGCTGTACGTATCGCATTTGCGCCCATATCCTTCATCATCAGCAATTGACGCTTGGCTGCGGACTTATTAAAGGCAGCACCTAGCGCCCCCAAATCGTGATGCAGACACACGCCCAATAGCTTAAGTGGCTTCCCATTTAAAACGAACCCTTTGTCTATGTCGAAAGCAATTGTTCGAAACCCCGTTCTATAATCCAAATGGTCTATTGTTACACCTTTATCATCTTGGACAGACAAAGCAACTGTATACAAGTAAGGAGACACGACATCCCATAACTGAGGTGAGGAAACTGCTATTTGCTCATCAACCGTATTTCTCTTTAGCGCTGTTTTCTTCTGTGCAACAACTTTCCCTTGGTTATCCAATACGCGATATTGCAAGAATAAACCCTTATTGTTTGGATTGTGGATCTGTGTACGAACGCGAATAATTCCCTTGTCCTCCGCAACCAGAGGCGTTGTGATGAAGGTTTCGTCCTGTTCTACATATATAGGATTGGTCCATACCAAGTGTACATCACGATAGATCCCGGAGCCTGAATACCATCTGGAATTGGGTTGCAAACTGTTATCTACGCGAACTGCAATGACATTTTTCGCCCCATAGCGCAAGTAAGGTGTCAAATCGTAGCGGAAAGAGAGGTAACCATTGATATGTTTCCCGAGATACTGTCCATTAATCCACACCTCTGTATAACGATAGGCTCCTCCAAAATCTATGCTTAGATTCTTCCCCTTTTCCGTTGTGGCAACTTGAAATTCTTTCCGATACCATCCAATGCCTCCCGGAAGGGCTCCTCCTGCATTTCCAGCAGGAAAGTCAGCACCGAAATCAAACGCTATGCTCCAGTCGTGGGGCAATGTAACTTCCTTCCAATCGTTGGCATTGAAATCCACATGACGAAACTGCAGACTATCGTTTAACGTAAACTGCCAGCCCGCATTAAAATCCTGTACTTTGCGGCCTTGTGCATAAACCTGGCTAATACTTAAAAAAAAGATGAACGCGTAAAAAATCCTAATCATATCTATCACTAATGGCTATAAATTACTGAGCTACAAAATGTAAGTTGCTTTTCCCTAAATTCTTCGACGTTGCTAAAGCTATACCTCTATTCCCGTCCTTATCTACGGCACAATAGAAGTGATACACCACGCCTTTATGCTTTAAAACGAAAGATTTATGTGCGTACTGGTTATCGAAATCTTCAGATGAGTCAATTAAATTATCGCCTTCCCAGTCCGTCCAATGAATAAGGTCATTGGAGGCTGCAAATCGGTTGAAAGCACCCTTTCGGTCTTTCCAAAATGCCCCGAAATAAAACATCACCCAGGTATTATTGATCCGTTGAATCATCGGATCGCCTGTTATTCCCACCGGATGGTGTACAACCGGATCTTTTTGATAACGCGTCCAGGTTATCAAATCGTCTGAAACGGCCATCCCTATACGTTCGTACCACCGTGTAGGCTTATTGTTCGCTAAAGAATCTCCTACTGCATTATAATACATCAAAAACCGATGGCCTGTATTTCGTTGTGGGTCCTCTATCACATAGCTTTTAAAGAGCTTATGCCTGTTCTCCCACCAGCGCACATCGCGATCATCGCTACGGAGTACAGGTTGTTCAAGACGCGTCCATGTTATTGGCTTTACGGGCTTCTCTTTCGTATAAGCCATGCCAATGGATAGGGGTTCTGGCTCGTAACCCGCTGTAGAGCCACCAAAATAAGACATCCAATACTTTCCCTGAAATGTATTTAATCGGTAGCTGCCGCCCCATTTGGTATCAATGAGGGCATTGTAACCTGCGCGTTGCTTAGCATCCCAGCGCCCGTCATCCAATTTTGACATTTGCTTACCTAATGTCTTCCACTGCAATAAATCCGTACTTTCAGCAAGCCAGGTCTCATACCCCACACCATCAAAGACGATGTATGTCATATACCACTTCTTGCCCTCTCTGTAAATACTCGGACAGTCCATCAGCTGCTCTTTCGTACTCGGAGTAAGCACTAATCCAAATTTATGAGGTGTTTTTACCTCTTGATAGAGCTTCTCCATCGTCGCCTCAGGCACGACCTTAGCTTGCCCATATAAGATAGTCGCAGTTAATAAATAACAACAAAACAGCAGTATTCTATTCATCTCTTTCCAATTTACTTTATCGTATAAATCCCCGATCCAAGGGTAATTTCGACAGCATCCGCTATGGTCTTATAATTGTAGGTAGCTAAGGATTTACCATTTATGCTATACTGTTTAGACAAAGGCAATACCATCGTACAGGTACTATTGACGGGAATTTCCAGTTGATATACCCCTTTATCTCCTTTCCATGATATTTGTCCATAAGGCGTTTCGAAACCGACGCTACAACGCGCGATATCTCCCAAAAGACGTGGGGCTATACGTACATGTTTATAACCGATAGACCCTTCGACCTGTCCAAGTCCACCAAGCCCCGCATGAAACCATTCCATCAAGTGTCCTAACATAAAATGATTATTTGACACATTGGGCAAAGCGGCCCAGGATTCTGTCAGCGCCGTAGCGCCCTTCCTAATTTGATAACCATAGCCAGGGCGTGTGTCGTCTTGGTGCATAGCAAAGATCAAATCATCACGTTTGTGCGCTTGCAAAACCTTCAACAAGTAACGATGCCCGATGTCTCCCGCAGTAAAAGAAGTATCGTGTGAGACAACATCTTGCACTAAATTTGCGAACACCTGTTCTTGCGCTTTCTCATCCACCAATCCCATATAAAGCGCCATGGATAAAGCTGTTTGGCTTCCTGTTCCGTAGCTACTTTTTTTCGCATCGTAAAATGTTTTATTAAATGCCTGATAGACTTCATGGCGCAAGGAATCAAACTTTACCTGACCAGCATCATCACCGAGAATGCCCGCGATTTCTGTCAGCACGGTGAGATCGTAGTAATAAATAGCTGTACCCGTTATACCCGCTGGTGTCAGCTGCGAAACGCCCGGACGCTCAGGCCCCAGATCGTACCAGTCGCCCAACCCTTGATAGAGGATATTGTCTTTTGCTTTTCGCTGTAAATACGATATATACTTCTTCATCATATCGTAGTTATCTGTTAAAAAGGCTTTATTTCCATACCATTGGTAAGCATACCAAGCTAATAGAATAGAACTCGATCCCCATTCCGGTGAATCTCGAAACATATCTCCTCCCCAATCAAACTGCACATATTCTGGCGCAATCTCGGGAACAAGACCAGTTTCTGTTTGCGAGTTGCGCATGTCACGCAATGATTTTGCAAATAATCTTTCGACATCAAAGTTGAAATGTACAGATGGCCCCATTAAATGCAATTGTTCGAGCCAGCCCAACTTTTCCCGATGCGGACAATCCGTGAATACACTGACCATATTGCTTTTTATAGCCCAGTTGATGAGTTCATGGATTTGGTTAAATAAGGTATCTGAACTCCGAAATGTACCGATCTGACGGGCTGCGTTACGGATATGTGCTGCCTTTATCGTTACAATTTTTATTGGCTTCGAACTGCTCGGTCGTAACTGCACCTCGGCATACCGAAATCCATAGTAGGTGAAACGGGGACGCCATTCAACTTGACCATCTCGATCAAAGATATATTGATAATAATAAGGACTACCCGAATGCTTCTGGTTTGGCAGCCCTTCTTCTGTCAGTAATTCTGCTGGATATACACGTACGGTATCCCCACGATTTCCTTTCATGGTCAACGTTGTGATTCCTGAAGCATTTTGACCAAAATCATAGACTGTTCTTTTTCCATCAGTCAAGCCCATGGTTCTCTTGGGTACAAAATATTGCATAATCCGTACAGGATCGATTTCCTGTGCCTGAAGCGAGGGCCCATCTGTTAGTACAGCCGATTGCCAAGTCGAATCATCATAATCTGCTGATGGCCAGTTGTCAGGGAGTATGTTCGCATCGTAATCTTCACCTCCGTACATACTGGAAAATGTGATCGGCGATCGATGGGTCTTCCAGCCTGTATCCGTCACAACAATTTCTTCGGTTCCATCTGTAAACGTATTGACGATCTTCATTTTCAATTTAGGCAAACCAAAGGCAACTTTATGTTTTTGAAACCGCCCTTTGATCGGAGGAATGTAGTAAAAGCCATTGCCCAACAACACCGCTAATGTATTCTTTCCTTGTTTCCAGTCCTTGGTTAGATCATAAACAACATAATAGGCTTCTTTATCATACTTGGTCCATCCTGGTTGCAATACCGCATCATCCACATTCTTTCCATTCAGGAGCAACTCATAATGTCCTAGACCAGCAATGTAAGCAATCGAAGATTTAAGCTTTTTTCGCAGGTGCACCGACTTACGGAAAACAGGTAAATCGTAACTTTTATCGATACGAAGCTTACTCGAACTTAATGGTAAGGGATTCACCAAGGAATCTGGCAGCAGGTCTTTCGTTATCCATTTTGCATCTCCCCAATCTGCCCCCTGCAATAAACCAATGTGAAACCGTTGTATGCTGCTGATTGCGGTATGCCCATAATTATCCCGTACCGATACACGCATGTAATACGAACGGCCCGCCTGCAACGGTTTTCCTTTGTAGATCAGATATAACGATTGATCCGATTGCACCCAGTCGGAATCCCATAGAATCACGTGCTCCTTGGACAGGTCGGGCTGTGTTCCGATTGCTATTCTGTATCCGGTTTGCAGCACATCATGTGCATCACTTCGAAGCTTCCAACTAAAGGATGGAGTTAAGGTATTAATGCCCATCGGATTTTCCCGACTTTCTACCAGCACCTTCTCTACCTGCAATTTTTTTGGCGTGGAATAACTTGATAGCACTATTAAAATAATTGTACAAAATATGCAAAAAAACACCTCTTGATAAGGTTGGAGGCTCTTTCGTTTATATAAAGTTTTCATTTAGCTATATCATCTTATCATAGAAATCGACGGATCAAATAAAAACGCGATTTTCTAGTTAAAGTATTAAAAAGCCCATATTCGGGCATCCTGTACTGTCCTGTTAATCGCTCCTTTTTTCTCATCTTTCTATGCGTAAAAACTTACACAGTTTACGCGATACTGCCCAGCTTGCAGACGAAAACCTCACCTGCTTTTCTCCGACTCACAGCAGTGCCAAACGAAACAGCAGTAGCGCAGAACAAAACCTCCTGTGATTTTCCCAGAATCACTGCAGTGCCGAACAAAACAACAGCAGCGCAGAACAAAACCTCCTGTGATTTTCCCAGAATCACTGCAGAGTCGAACAAAACAACAGCAGCGCAGAACAAAACCTCCTGTGATTTTCCCCAAATCACAGGAGGTTTTGCCAAAATCACAGGAGTTGTACTTTTACGTAAAAACTAAATTAATTAGCTTAAAAACATCGTTTAATTAAAATAAACAAACTTTTCAACAGGAAAACAGCTTCTTTTTACCTCCTAAAAACAGGAAATCTGTGCCAAAAAGTATTTGGCCCACCCACCGATTCTGGCACAAATTTCCTGTTTTGCAATAGCTCTATCCCTGATGATACATGAGGAATATTTGAGTTTAGGGAGTAGATTTTGGCTTTTTGAGATCATTCCGTCGACCCAAGTCCTTCGTTTTACAGGCAGGGGATTTTTGGAGTTGCTACTCGCTATTGGATATGGAAATAAACTCGGATAGAGTTGGAATTCTTTCGATGGTTGCAGGAGGCGGCACGTTTTCAGAATAGTAAAATAATAACCCAATTTTGGATGGGTTGTAAGTTTATCTAAGCACAAAGCCGTACCCCAATAGTTATTTCCTAATTAAATATTTATTTTTAATTATTATAAATAAAAATAAATACAGTAAGTTTGCTGTGTTTAATTAGCTTTTTTATGAATAAATCAAACCTCTACAAAACTAACCCACGGGCTCACTGGTCAGTTTTTAATACGTTCAACGTAAAATGTAAGGAATTTAGTAAATCTTCCTTTTGTAAATTAATAGATTCTTTGTTTGCGAAATTTTCATTTAAATAATATTATGCATTATAGAAATAGATGCGCAACTGCACTAGTTGGTATACTTTTACCTCTTTTCTACATGGTCTCCTTTTCCTGTTTTGGCCAAGAGGTGAGAATGAAACAGGATCCACGTTATCAGGACATAAATGGAAGTCCGACTGTTGCCAAGCTGAATGGCCTCATACAGGAATCCGCCGAGCACTATGTTGGAAGGGTCTCTCTTGACTTTCCCCTGTTTGAGATCAGGGATGGAAAGATCGGGACAAGCATTACACTCCGGTACGTTGGGGGGAACGGGATAAAGGTGCAGGATGTCGCCGGTATAGCGGGCACCGGTTGGCAACTGGAAATCGGAGATGCTGTAGTAAGAAACCTCAGGGGACTTTCAGATGAACATTCGGGAGACCAGGGATTCGGCTACAGTTCGGTAAAAAATGCATCAACGGGAGCGCCGGATACGCAGCTCGCCGATGGATTGAATCTTTTCAATTTTTACTCCTATAGCCAGATTACAGGTAATTCAGAATTACGCTCTCAGGCGAATTGGAGCTTAGGGGCAGCTTCGGGAAATTTCGATGCTATACCGGACATCTTCAATTCTGTTCTTACTGGGAAAATGGTTGTCGGGGCTGATAGATCTACAGGGTTTATGGACGTTAGGGGGATAAGAACAGGTACACCAGGTATCCATTCACAGGATTCCTCATGGACATTTGTTACAGTAAATGGGACAAGATATAGATACGGAAGTACGGCAGATAGCCGATCGCATTCGGCATTCGAATTTTTTAACACAAGGACATGGGAGGGTTACTTCTGGAAGCCCTTTATCAGTGCATGGATGCTTGATGAAATATCGATACCAGGGCATCGATCTAAAATTTCTTTTTCCTATGAGCGCGGAGCATCCTATAGCTATCTCAACTATAAACGGACCCAGTTACTCGTTGGATATAATGTCGTGAGCCCCTGGCTTGTACCTCCTAAGGATAATTCAGAGATTCGTGAGCCTAACCCTCTTTATTGCACACAGATCCGGACGTCTTACGGGAGCCGTTACGTGCTTTCTTATAGAGATAGGCTTGATCTGCCAGGAGCCAAGCACATCTATGATATCACTGAGTTTGATAGTCAAGGAGTGTTGGTCAAGAGAATCGTGTTTAATATGGGGTATTTTGAGAACCCTCAAGTTACGGGAGAGCAGCGTTACAGACTCAAACTTATTGGAATAGACCAATATGACGGAAATAATAGCAGACAGGTACTTGCAAGTTTCGCCTATGACGAAATTGTGTCACTACCGGCCCGTTCTTCCGTTAAATTTGACCATTGGGGCTATCCCAACAATAATCCTTCCTCGTCTTCCTTCGTCTCGCAGGGTGCCGTAAAAACTCCGGATACGATCAGGGGGCAGGCAGGAATACTGAAACAAGTAACCTAGCCCACCGGTGGACGTACGGTCTTTGGTTATCAGGCCCACCGCTACCTAAAAGATGGGCAAGAACAGATCGCCGGAGGTTTCCGCATAGCATCAGTCAGTTATATGGAAGGAAATAATGTTCTCCAGCGTAAGAAATATCTCTACCTTGCAGAAAACGGAAAAAGCAGTGGTCTATCGAACGCCAGGGTATCCCCTGTCTACCGATCGGTGTTCGCTTGGACATTTGTACCCCTGTATGCATGGTATCTCATCAATGATCCCCGCGAATACGAGTTCGACATCCCTTTGAATGCGATGGAGGATGCCAAAGGGATATCTACAGGCTATTCAAAGGTTACCGAGATCATCGAGGAACCAGGTAGAGGAGAGAAACGGACAGAATATCGCTTTACAGATCAGCAGGATTACCCCGATATCTATAGGATATTAACGGTCACGAATTCCCAAAATGGGTCTGAAATCAGCAATGGAGGGGATCAGGAATATAGTCAGATAGCGGAGCCGCTACCTGCCTACTGCCGGGGACTTTTGAAGGAAAAAAGGCTGTATTCTACAGAAAACACTTTGGTACAGCGCCTGACCAATACCTATGATGTCAGGGAATATCGGAAGATACCGGGAGCAGTAGCTGTGGGGACCAAAAGCGTCGCCGACGGAATCAATGGGGTATCTTTCTCTTCCTCGATGGCATCGCTGATCAATGAGAGCGTAAAGAATATCCACCTTATAAAAAGCGAAACAACAGATTTCCATGAGAATAACAATAGCACCACCACTACCAAAAAATATGTATACAATGCCCACCAACTTATCCGTGAGATCGTCGGTAAATCGGATGGAGACACCATTATCAATGAATATACATATTCTAACAGAAATGGTTATGGTGTGGTATGGGATATGATCCCCTACAATATCTCGCTACCCATTGAACGGATAACTTATCTGAAAAAAGGTAACTCAAGTAAGGTTATTGATGCTGAAGTCCATCTTTATAAAACGATGAACCTTTCTGATACCAGTACAAGTTTTCCTCTACTTTCCAAGGTCTTGAAGTTAAAAACGGCTTCTGCGTTAGATAACTATGTGAAACTATCGTATGACCAAGTTAATACCGTTTATGACAGTCGTCTAGAGGAAGTTCTGGAGTATACGCGCTATAACATAAATGGACTCAGTATAGAACAGAAGGCGAACGGTGCAACACTTAGTTCTGCGATTTACGGTTATTGGAACAGCCATCTTATCGCGTCAGTAGAGAACAGTCCGTTCACTGATATTGCCTATGCCGGTTTCGAGGACAGCTTCCTCGGGGGATGGCGGACTGCTTTCGTACTTTATTCCACTGTTTCGCAATCTTTTATGGGAGGAAAATCCTTTAATCTAGCACTTAACACAAATGGACTGAATAAATATGATCTGTCTACATCCAAAACCTATCTGGTCTCCTATTGGACAAACGCGACGTCTCCATTGACAGTTTCCGGGACAGTTGGTAACATAAAAATGGGCGCGACAATAAACGGGTGGAGTTACTTTGAACATCTGGTAAAGAATGTAAACAGCGTAACCGTTAGCGGTACGAAATTAGTCGATGAACTCAAGCTCCGTCCGGCGTCGGCCTCTATGACTACTTACACATTGGTTCCTACAAGGGGCCTAACAAGTATAACGGATCCCAGTGGTAATATCCAGAGATACGAATACGACACTTTTGGACGGTTGAGCGTCATAAAGGATCTTAACGGCGATATTGTAAAAGGTTATTGCTACAACTATGCTGGACAGCAGGTCGATTGCGGCAGCCAGCTTCCTGCTTATAGACCACCCGAAACCTATTTTGAGAATACCGTTACGGGCTTCTTTCCCAATTCCCTGACCATGACATTGACAGATGTCGCTACTGGGCAGCAACTATCTTTTATTCTGGACGAGGAAAGCGGTCCCTCTATAGGACCGATTCCACACGCGACCTATAACATCAGCTTCACGACGAATGACGGGACCGATATATCAGACTATGTTATTATACTTGAGGGCGTAGATCCCGTAGGCGGCATTTTGGAGAATTTTGAGGTTAACGGAGAAATAATGGAACTATTGGTATTCTATTAAGAAACAGAATCTTCTACCATAGATATAGCGCAATAATGAAAATATATATAATAATCGTCGCACTGCTTGTTTTCAATTTGCGACTGGATGCACAGATTAGTGCAGATAAAAACTACGTCATGGAAACGGTGGTGACACAGAAGGGTATTAAACAGGTCGCAACCATGAACCGGCTCTCTGTATATTGGGCCAACCGTACAATCAGATATTACGATGGTATAGGGAGACCTACCCAGGAAATCGAGTGGCAGACAAGCCCTTCCGGAAAGGATATCATCGTACACATGGAATATGACAGTCTCGGAAGACTTAAGAGTCGCTATCTTCCCTATGTTGACGACAAAACAAGTGCCTCCTATAGGTCTGCAGCAAATACAGCTGTGCGAACATTCTATAGCAGAACTACCGGGACGGATATAAACGGGATTATACGGAGTAACCACCCTCTATCCCTGACAGTTTTTGAACCCAATCCCCTAGGCCGTGTAGCACAACAGGGCTTTGCTGGGGCTGCTTGGCAACCTCTAAACTCCCAGATAGCGGGATCGGGACATACCGTAAAAACCGTATATGGCACCAATGGAACCGATGTGAAACTCTGGAGGGTCATTACCAGTGGCGGAGCGGAAACAACAGGAGCATTCCCTACGGGAAGGCTTAAGAGAACGACGACGATGGATGAGAACTGGACGTCGGGCAGGGCCGGAACAATTGATCTGTATACGGATTTTGAAGATAGGGTTATCCTCAACCGACAATGGTACGTCAAACCGACGACTGGGGAGGAATCTGCACTGGATACCTATTATGTCTATGATGATTTTGGAAATTTAAGATATGTGGTCCCCGCTGCAGTCACAGTTTCCAGTTTCTCCGAGAATTCTTCTGATCCCTCTTTCAGGGATTACATATATAGCTATAGATATGACGAACGTCAGAGGCTTATTGAAAAAAAGATTCCTGGAAAGGGAAGGGAACTAATCATTTATAACAGGAATGACCTTCCTGTCCTAAAACAGGACTCTGTCCAACGACTGACGGGGAAGTGGAGCTATATCAAGTACGATGGTCTTCATAGACCTATATCGACAGGGCTCTATACAAATACAGCTCAAAAAAGCTATAGTGAGGTCAGGACTCTTGTAGAAGCTGTTGCCACATTATGGGAAGAAAGGATTGCGACGGCGGAGTATACAAACCTGGCTTTTCCATCTACCGTTAACCAGATACAGGAACTTACCTCAGACTTTTACGACGACTATACATTCACAGGTGCATCCGGCCTTCCTAAGAAAGACATTTCGGAAAGCCAGATGGTCAGAGGGCGCCTGACGGGCAGAAGGGTCTTTCGCGAAGATGGCAGTGCGCCGCTACTTACAGTTAACTTTTATGATAACGAAGGAAGGTTGATACAACAGGCATCCCAGAACCATATCGGAGGTACTGATTATCAAACTAATACCTATAATTTTACTGGTGAATTGATTACGAGCAAACGTGAACATAAACCTTCTGCAACTGGGGCTGTATCAACAGTGCTGCTTACCAGATCCTATGATCATGCCGGGCGTCCTATTGATACAAAGATCAAGGTCAATAGCCAACAGGAAGTGTTGCAAAGCCGGCTCCTATACAATGAGATCGGCCAGTTGAAGCAGAAAAAACTACATAGTGAAAACGGGGGGCTTTCGTTTCTAACAGCGATGGATTATTCCTACAATGAACGCAACTGGGGCACACGTATAATCTCACCCCATTTCAGCCAGGCACTTAGCTATGAAAATGGCCGAGGGGTCGCATCTCCGCAGTATAACGGTAACATCAGTACCATGGACTGGTGGTTCAATGAGAACAAGGTATATACTTGGAAATATGGCTATGACATAGTAAATCGTCTAATCTCAGCAAGTGCAGACCTGTTGGATATTGATGAAGGAGAGGTATACTATGATGTAATGCGAGAATTGCCAGAATATGATGTGATGGGTAACATTACAAAGTTGGCTCGTGATGGCGGAACACCAATAAGCTATACCTATACGGGTAATCGTTTGATGGGGCTATCGGGAGGACTGAGCGGAACCTATACCTATGATCCCAACGGAAATGCGACAAGAGACCGGACAGGTATGACTTTTACCTACAGTCACCTTAATCTACCTCGTACTGCGACAAAGACAGGCGTGAACGTGGCTTACCTATATGATGCGGTTGGGACAAAACTCCGTAAGACAGCAACAGTAGGTACGATCCTAACCCAGCGTGATTATATAGGGGGGATCGAATACAGTAAGACCGGGACGGGAAGCAGTACAATCGATATGATCCTGACGGAGGAAGGTTATCTGCAGAACAGTAGTGGAACCTATAGCTACCATTACAATCTCAAAGATCATCTGGGCAATGTTCGAGCGGTTATCAAACGAGGAACAGCTTCAGCTACTACGGTGGATATTGTACAGCAGCAGGATTATTATCCATTCGGTAAGACAAGATCTATTGTAACGGGCGGTAATAATAAGTATCTTTATAACGGTAAGGAAGTTCAGACGGAACTTGGTGACCAGCTGGATTACGGAGCGAGGTTTTATGATCCTGAGATAGGACGGTGGAATGTGGTGGATCCGCTGGCGGAGCAGATGCGCAGGCACTCGCCTTACAACTACACTTTCAATAATCCTATACGGTTTATTGATCCCGATGGAAGGGGACCGAATGATTTTGTTCAGAGAAATGATGGAAGTATTTATTGGGATAATAACGCTAATGATCAAGCCAGTACAAAATCCGAAGAAACTTATTTAGGAAAAACCTTAAAATTTGAATTTAATAGTTACATTGATGGAAAGCTTTGGGATGGACCAACGATGGGAGGGTTAATTGACCCTGCTGGTGATAAGTTGACTAGCACAGTAACATTAAGAGCGAGTGAGAATGAAAATGGGGAGTTGACGGGTTTGTCTGCTTCTAAATCTGTAAAAGTTGGAGATACACCTTTTGGCGAAGCAAGAGGTTATTACCCAGGAGAAGGTGGGAGTAATAATGTACTCACAAAATCTACAACTGCACAAGGAACAAATATTAATTTTGAACAACACGCAAGCGTCTCCAAATTAGAAGAGATCTCTCTAAATGCTATTGGGTTTAAAATTGTGGACGTAGCCCAGAAACTGAACATCAGCTATAATAACAGCAATGGAAATCTTTCGGTGACAGCTTCTACGAATGTTTTTCCATCAGCTACTCTCAAGGTGAATGGAGGTATTATAATGAGGTATAATCAGCCTTCATTTCCTGGAACTCATGCTGCTCCGTTTATTGGATCGTCATCTCCATCATCAGGAAGTCTACCTATCCGTGATTTTTCATATTACCCATCTAAATTTTATAGACGTTAGTTATGAAATCTAAATTACAATCAATTATTATAATTTTAGGGATACTATCATTGGGACTTGGTATTTGGCAGATTTTGCAGATAACAACGATGATATTGTCCCCCTTTTATTTGGTTTTGTTTTATTCTTTCATTACCATATGTATTTCTTTTGTATTGGGTCTCCTGTTAAAAAAGATACTAAAATCAGACTGGCACATCTTAACATTTTCCTGTGCATTTATAATCATCATCTGCTCTGTGTTTTATGTCAGTCAATATAAGCCTACATACGAAATTATTGTTCCTGACAACTATTTTGGAGAGGTTAGATTATTTGTGTCTAATGAAGCCAGAAACGATTTTACTATTAATAAATATGGTGTTGGTTATATAGATAAAAATACTTTTGACAACGGGTTTTATCCAAGGATATTTAGAAAGAAGATTAATATAACTAAACAGATAAAAGGATATAGTAAAGGTGCTTTTGCAGCAACCCAGGTAAGTAATTATTCCTATGAGTATTTATCTTTTTCTATTCCTGTCAAAGTTGAAAATATTGATGATAGGGACATTGAAGAGTTAATAAAGATTAAAGCAATAGATACAGCCCGTTTATATCGAAAATGATTGTTTAGCATCGCCTCTGGTTTAGCAGGATGGATCCGCTGGCGGAGGAGATGACAAGGCACTCGCCATACAACTATGCTTTCGATAATCCTATCCGTTTTATCGATCCGGATGGAATGAGAGTGGATGATATTTATCTCGATGAGAACGGAGTTGTTAGAATTGATCAACCTAATCGTTTTTTTGATGAAAAGTCAGGAGAAGAATTGGTGTTAAATGATTCAGAAAATAACCCAGTTGATAATAAAATGCTAGAAGAGAATTACAATGTGGGCGATCAGGTTTTTCAAAACATGAGTCACATGGAAGTTTGGGAATTTATAAAAAAGGCGGGATTTGAGCCGAGTAAACTTAAAAGTGAAGGATGGAACGGAAGATTTAAAGCATATATGAAAACGATAGAACTAAGTAAAAATGGAGAAGCGGATTTTCCTTATGTGCTATGGTTTAGTGGAAAGTATAATTTAGGATCAAAGTTATCTCCTAATGGTAAACATGCAGAAGTGACTGGTATACCATTTAGAATAAACGGAGGAAATGTTCTTTATAATCCATCAGATGCTGGTCAATATATATGGGGGCTTGGATGAGAGCGAATGGTTTTACATTTCCACAAGTTTTTCTTGGATCCAATTTGAATGAAATTAGTACAGGAGGAGATTCCGAAGGTGATCAAAAGGCTATACGAGCAGGATATGAAAATATGGATGAGGTTTTAGATATGATGAAAAAAATAAAAATTCCTACTATCGGCAGCTTATTAATATTTGTAATATTTATAATGCATAGAACATTTTATTTTGATGATAGCTTGTCGTTTGAGTGTCATCGAAAAGCTACTTCTATATATAACTCATCGTTGGGACTCCCCATTTCTATAGTTTTACTTGTAGCAGCTATTCTTTCTGCTTATAATTTTCGTAAGGAAATTAAGAATCGAATATTTGATTATTTATTAATATCAATTGTTTTTGTTAATTTTTTAGGTGTAATGATGAAGGTTTTTATAGGTATTATTGGATGGTAATTTCTATTACTAATAACCTTTAAATTTTTGTAATAGGGGTCGTATAATTATAATGGTAGATTTACCTGTTTTGATGTAATCTGTGCGTTTAAAAAAGTACTTAAAATAAATCGCAGATGCTCAAAGGAATCGAGTTTTCGGTGTAAATACAAGAATAATAATAAAATATGGGCCATTTAATTAAAATAATCTGTCTTCTACCCATTTTTGTTTTTTTCAACTGTACCGAGATTGATAAACATGACAAAAGTAGATTGTATGCCAAATACGAAATCTGTTCCAATTTGAAAGTGGAAAGATATATGGTTTTTGGAAGCGGAGCCTTTGGTGGAGATCTATTATCAGATTACATAACAGATTCCACAAATTTCCGTAAATATGTGATGACATATGATTCCTCTAGAGAAAAATTAAATTATAAATGTGAAGACAAAAGAATTTATATTGAGGCGTACAATATAGAAGTGACACCTCGCCAGTTGATAAAAAAGGATACTTTTGAACTTAATAAACTAGTTAAATATCGTCTGTTCGATTAATTAAGAATTGTATCCAATAACTGGATTACGGGGCGAGGTTTTACGATGCGGAGATGTATTCTATATATTCTCCTTATGCGTATGTTGGTAATGATCCTATCCTTTTCCACGATCCTAACGGTATGTACCGTGTGGATGCTAACGGCAACATAACCATAGATAACCCTGATGAAATTTCTAACTTTTTCAATTATTTGGGTAATAATAGTGGAGCATCCGTTAACGATATGTTTAATCATATAAAAGCAGACAATGGTTTTTCTTGGGAACTTGATCCGGTCACCGTCACTGGAAGCATGAGTTCATATGAGCAAGGGGATTGGATAGGGGATTTTTGGGGACGGCTAGGAGATGCTCAAGGGGTATTGGGTAATATTAATTCGATTAATGTTGGTCAGCAACAAAACGGGAGGATGCAAACGCCATTGAGCGGATTAGATTTTGCAGGTAATGTAGGGAATTTTACCTCAGGAATTTTAGAGGGATCAACTTATAAACACTATCTTCGTACAATTCGTCCAAGTCAGGCTTATGGTGTTAATGTATATAGTAAACCCATACTGAATGCTATGCAAGCTTCTCCATGGGCTAGAGGAAACACATACCTTTCGCTTGCTGTGAATGCCGCAACTATAGGGACTACATGGGCTGAAGAGGGACATATTGGTCGGCAAACGAAGATAGCCATGTCAAAGGCCGCTACAGGTTGGGTTGCTGCTTCAGCTGGAGCAAAGATTGGAGCAACCGCTTTTGGTATGGGAGGTGGAGCTATCGCTGGTCCTCCTGGTGCGGCAATTGGAGCAATTGTGGGAGGAATAGGAGGAGGAATTGGAGGAGGAATTGGAGGAGGATTAGGTGCATCTTGGATTGTTGATTATATTTATAAATAATGCATTATGGATAAAAAAATTGTAATTACATTTAATCGAACACGTAAGGGGTTTATTTTGTTCGTTTTTTTGTTTTTTACTTTTTTAGGTTTACTTTTTATTTTGAAAGCAGATTCGTTGACTACGATCTGGATAATAAAAAGTGCATTGCTACTACAGATTATAGGCATAGTAACCTTTTTGGTGTCAAGTTGTTTTATACTTCTCTTTTTGAGATTAAGTTTTCAAAAAGTAGCCTTAATCATCGATGAAAAAGGTATTACAGATAATTCAAGTGTAGGAGGAGAAGCAGGTCGGATACAATGGGAACAAGTTGTTGATATTTGTAACGCAGGCACAGCAGTTTTAGTTTTTATAAAAGACCCCGAGGATTTTATAGCTAAAAAAAGCGGTTGGTGGAATAAGTTGTCGCTTAAAATGAATTACCGAAGCTACGGTACTCCGATTGCTATTCCTATGTTTGCTCTAAATTCTTATGTAGATACATTGGAACGTCAGCTAAAGGAAGAATGGGAGTCCTATAAGCAATCCACTATCAAGGAATGATCATGTAGGATGCTAACTTGCGAAAACATTACAAAGGGAATAGCAGGATTATTCGTGTTGGTCATTAAAGGAATGAATGAGCTCCCTCCGGTCGGTTACGCGGGGCAAGGTTCTACGACCTCGAGATCGGTAGATGGAATGTGGTGGATTCGTTGGGGTAGCAATATAGTATGGTATGAATGGTCCTATTTATTTTATCGATCCTGACGGGATGAGAACTGAAGGCTTCTTTACCAGATATGAGGACGAAAACGGTAACCTCATAAAAGAAACCTACGATGGAAATGATGCAATTGTCATTATACCTTATGAAAAAATTAAAGACTTTTTAAAAGAATTTAAATATTCGGAAAGACAGAATACACAAAACTCGATAATGAGTAATAAAGGTTGGATTCGGCGTTATGGTGAAGGTATGTATGCTGATCCCGGAGACATGGTTCAAGATTGGGCTGTTACGTCACTCACAGGTAAAGGAGTTCAAGATGCTATTCCTAGTGTGTCAGAGAATTCAACCAGAGAAGGCGGAGGGTTTAGGATAAATCCAGTAGGACCTTCCTTGATTGTTTTGGGAAGCAAGTTGGTTCCTAAATCTGGAGAAGGAGCTACTGGTTCATGGACATCTTTAGCTTCTAAGTCCTTGAGATGGACAGATCGGGTTGTTCAGGGCGCTTTGGGAACTAATTATAAGTTGCCAGCGAAAGGTCTGTTGCATCGGGCCCTTGGAACCAGAGGAGTGGGTGCGGCAGCAGGTCGTATGGTACCTTACGCCGGATGGGTTATCACCATTACGGCCTTAAGTTATGAGCTTGGTAAACATTATGGTCCAAGTAAATGGTACGGAAAGGATGATACAAAATGGTTCAAATGATGGATACGAGGCTGATTAATTTATTGGAAGAATATAATTTCACTGATATGTTTCTCGACGAAAACGTGAGACTATACCATGATCTAAAAATCTATGGCGATGATGCAACTGAATTGTTGAATTGTTTCGGAGAACAGTTTAGAGTAGATCTTTCCAAATTCCGCTTTACAGATTACTTTCCCAGTGAAGGCGATAGGATATTACCAAGTCTTTTTCGTTTTTTGACATGTAAAAAGCCAAAGGAATATGAGCCGCTTACTTTATCTAAATTAAACAAAGCCATTGATATAGGCTATTTGGAATAAGATCAGAATATATCATAGAAATCAACACAATATGATAACAACGAAAAAAGAAAGACCTATACAATAAATATAAATTATGCATACAAAAGAGATAGAAGCTGTATCGTCTTTACAGCCTTTTGAAAGATATAAATATTTTATAAAAAAGATTGCTGATAGTGAGCTAGTTTATACGCTTGTAGACGTTAACAATAGATATATTATTTCTACGATCGATAATCAAGAGTTATTTCCGATGTGGTCATCTAAAGAGTTTGCGTACTTGTGCAAGATTAGCGGTTGGGAGTCGCTCCTAATAAAGGAACTAAATTTTGATGATTTAGAAAATGAAATATTTGATATGATAGCCAGCTCTAATTATCTGATAAATGTATTTCCTGTATATGATAGGACAGGCTTTGTAGTAAATTTAGATGAATTTGCAGATGATTTGAAAGAAGAATTAGAGAATTATTCATAGTTAAACCTTCTGATTTATATCTTAAGAATAATTATCGTTGCATCAACTGAACATGTTCCTCTTTCAACCCAGTCACATGCACACTATCGATAGCACATTCCTCACAATGCACTTCGCTGTTTTTAATCACGAAATTCTCTGCATCCTTTATGGCGAGGTAATGTTTCCCCGTCGCCAGCAAGTTTGAAATCTCAACATTCTTCAATTGCGATTCAGGAATCCCCTCGACATTGATACAATGTGTTGATGATTCGATTAATATGTTGTTCATGTTTACATCTGAAAATGTCGGTGTCAATACATTGACCTCCACGACAAATTCCCGGTTTGCCTGCGCTCCGACATGCGCTGCACTTCCCAACATATCCCAACGTAACGCCGAATGGATCACGTTCATTCGGATATTTTCAAAGGTAATATCATGCCCACCTCCTCCGCGCGGACGGCGTGTCTTAAAGCGTATCCCTACGTCCGTGCCGTCAAAAGCACAGTCATGTACATAGAGGTTTTTTATCTTTCCTGCAGTTTCACTTCCAATGGTAAAACCTCCATGTCCTTTTTCAGCGAGACAGTAACGTACCACAATATTCTCCGCAGCCTTCGCCACACGAACACCATCATATCCTCGTCCTGCTTTTATAGCAATACAATCATCTCCAGTGTTCAACGTGCAGTATTCGATCAAGACGTTACGTGAGGATTCAATATCAATGCCGTCACCGCGTTGTATTCCTATAGAATTTATCCGAACTCCACGGATAACGACGTCCTCACAATATGTGGGGACAATATTCCAAAATGCAGAACGCTCTAGTGAAACACCTTCTATCCACAGCTTTTTACAATTTATCGGCGCAATCAACGCCGGTGGAAAGATAAAATCGGCTGTCTTTCCATCGTAAATCCTCTTCTGCACAGGCATTTGACTATCCACTATATTTTCAATAACATCGTGTGTCATTGTCTTCTGTCGTACTTCACCTTCTCCGGGGCCGATAATCCGTCCCTTTCCGGTAATGGCTATATTTTCCGCAGCATTTGCATAGATACAAGCACCTAAGCTGTAAAGCTCAACACCCTCATTACGTGTAAAAACAACAGGCAAAAAATCCTTTATTTCACTTTTAAAGGTAAGTACCGCGCCTTCTTCCAGCTGTAGGTTGATATTCGATTTGAGCTCGATTCTTCCGGATGAATATTCTCCTTTCGTCAATAGAAGAGTTCCGCCTCCTGCTGCCGCCAACTGATCGATTCCTTCTTGTATGTTCGATTCACCTGGAAACAGGGAATCGACACGCTGTGGGAATGTTGGACGCTTAAAGTCATAGTCAAAATAAGGCGATTGAATCGGCGCAATGCTGTCGGGCATTACAGCTGCACCTACTTCGTTGTACTGAGGAATACGTCCCTCCAGTCGTTCTTTCAACGTCGTCGATGTGCAGGCACAACATAGCATCCCAATTGCCCAGAACCAGATTTTCATCATGACTGAAAAACAGATTTTACGTATCTGGTATTTGCACCAAAGTTCTCTTTAACCGATCGTGGCGACAAGTTCGCATCACGAGACCGCTCGATCACCAACCATCCTTTCCACCCCATCTCGTCCAACGTTTGCTTCACAAGTGGCATATTTAGACGTTTATTATTTTCCAACCATACGCCATCCTCGTCCGTACAGTGAATTTGACAAATCCTCTTCTTACCTAAAATTTTAAGTTCCTGAACGAGATCACGACCTTCTTTTAAAGGGTTGGAGAAATTGAAATATATTTGCACATTTTTTTCCCCTATTTCCTTTAATAATTCGACATCACCTTCGGCATCGAGTGCTGTCTCAATACCAATTATAACGCCTGTTTTCTTTGCCATTTTACCTACAATACGTAGACGTTCGACAATAGCAGGCCGTAGCTCCGGCTGTTTTACAAGATCACCCTGTACACCTAAAGGTAAAAATGCGACCTTCACGCCAAGTTTCCGACAGGTATCCAAACAATCGCCAACCATTTGTTGATAGGTCGGACGCGTTGCAAACGACTGTGCATAAAAACCTGTCATTGCAAGGGCACAAATCTCTACGCCCGTTGCTTTCGATTGAGCCAAGAATTCATTTCTCGTTGTAGCATCGGCCAACTTACTGTCGAAGGTATCTCTCGTTCCTAACCCTCCCATATCCACTTCCAGTCCATCGGCTCCAATATCTTTAGCAAGATCAAACGCACTTATTTTCTGGCGCTTCAAAATCATTAAATCGATCACCGCTACTTTATAGCGATGCTTTTCTTTCGCTTGTGCCCACAATGTCGACGGAAGTAACATTCCTCCCCCCAACACGATAGCACTGCCAATAAAATGACGTCTACTTCTATCCATTCTTTAATCGTTTTGAAATAGTTTCTCTAGGTTTTCATATCCGTGCAAAGCATTCGCTGGCAGATGCTCGCCATGCATACCGAAGCTATACAATGCCTTCTCGTCTTCAATCGTACAGTTAGACTCGTCATACTCGCCGTTTTCTTTCTTCACAAAACGATTATTCAAGCCAAAATGCTTAACTAAAAATTCATATACGGGCTTCCGTTTGGAATATCCGAAATCATGCCCGTCGTTCGGAAGGTGCACATTTTCCACATATTCGGCCTTACCATAATATCCATACATCTTCTGGAGGTATGGAAAATCATGTTCAGGCATGTGTGCTGTCCAGTCTTTCCCATCGGAGATCACAAGCTGAGGACGGGGAGCAGCCATCGCCGCCAGTTCTACATTATTCGTTCCTCCCGCACTCGCGTGAATGGGTAAACCACTCTCACAAGGGCAACCGCCAAAGAAATAAGAAGAAAGTGAAACCACCGGAATACTGAGCGTTATACGATCGTCGAGCGCCGTCATCAGTACGGCATGGCTACCACCTCCTGATCCGCCACATATACCAACGCGCGCGGTATCAATAGATTGGTTTTTCAACATGTAATCTAAAATCCGCAAAGCGCCGAGCGTTTGTACAGTCATCGAAAGGCTTTTCCGATGGTCTTCCGGCTCGAACTGCAAAAGCGATTCTCCCCATGCAAAAAGATCATAGCTCACCGCAACAGCACCCATTTTTGCTAACATAGCACAACGAATCTGCGCATCTTTACGGTAACGATGCCCACCCCAATGTCCATCAGGACTAAGCACCAAGGGCATTTTTCGCATTGTCTTTGCAGGCTTATAAATAGAGCCATTTACATAAACACCAGGCAGGATTTCCAAGGCAAAATTTTCTACAACATATCCATCGAAACTACGCTTCTTGGAAAGGATAGGTTTTGTATCAGGCCTTGTAGGCAAAGGTGACAACTTCAATGCTTCATATAATTGAGGCTTTATAGCCTCTTTACGTCGCTCCCAACTCGCTTTGTCCTGATAAGCTAAAGCGAGCTGATCAAGATATTCCCAACCATCCTTAACCTCCCAGCGATAGTATTCATATTCTTTTAGTTTATATTTCTTATCGCCTTCTTTATTTACCTTTAAATCCAGCGGAGCCAATACTTGATGCAAAGTTTCGTCTACATCAGATCGAAAACGCCACGCGGCATAATTTAACCACTTGTCTTTTACTTGTTCTTCTTGGTATTTTATGGTAATACCGTATTTTTCTTGCAGTAGCGTTAAGACTTCCTTAAGCGGCTTTCTATATTGGTTATCTGACGATTGAGCTGAAAGTCCCAAATACAGCGTACCGCAAAGCAATAGGAAAAATATTCGTTTAATCATGTTTTACCCCTCTTTCTTTTTCTAACTTCCGATTAGATCTCCAACCAGAGTAATACAAGTTGGTATCCAATTCAGGTTTAGGATAAAATAAACTGGCGACATAACCAACCCCAATAACAATAAGGTGACTATATACGCCCAACATAAGCTTATTGTGTGTAAAATTGAGTGCACCTAGATCTAAGAGAATGGATTTGGTACCATTGAGCTCAATTTCGGTACTCGTCAAGAAAGCGTAAGCGGTAAAAATAATACACACGATAATCGCAATATTGACACCCTGTTTATTTGCTCTAGACGAAAATATCCCCAAGAGAAACACGCCCACAATACCCCCTGAGAAAATGGCATATAAAGTAAAAATAACACCTAAAATACTCTCACTGCCAAGTTCAATATAAACGAAACCGATCGCCATGGAGATCAGTCCCGCGATAGCCACCATCCAGCGGCTTGCTTTCAAATACTCATTATCAACTTTATTGGGACGGATTTTTTTATAGTAATCTTCGATACCCACTGCTGCCAAAGAATTAAGATCTGCACTAAGGCTACAGATTGCCGCCGAGACCATCGCCGCCAATATAAATCCAACTACACCAATCGGTAAATGACTCATGATAAAATAGGGAAAAACACTGTTGGGGCCTACATGATCAGGAAGAGGTTGTTGCGTGTAATACACAAACAGTGCGGTACCGATAAACATAAAAAGCGACCAGACAGGTACCGTTAATAAAATCCCCATTAAAGAAGCACGAATAGCCGATTTATCCGATCTCGCTGTCAGGTAGCGCTGGATAACGGTTTGATCAGTTCCATATTTCTGGATCGCATAAAACATCCCGTTGATAGCCATAACTACAAATGTCAGCTTTGTAAAGTCTAAGTCGTACGGACCGAAGCCTGTACGTCCATTTTCTGTTGCCACCTTCCAAATTTCAGGAAGCCCGCCCTGTACAGAAAAGATAATAACCAAAAGACAGAGAATGCCACTTGCGAACAACATAAATCCTTGAAAGACATCAAGCCATATCACGGCTTCGATACCACCTAATAAATTTACGGCCACAATAATTGTCCCCACAACAATAATAATCCAATACGTATTAATTTCTGTCATACTTGACAAAGCCACCGCAAGTAGATAGAGCACGGTTCCCATTCCAGAAAATTGCCGTAATACGAACGCAATAGAACTGTAATAGCGGGCAAAACTTCCGAATCGTTTTTCAAAATATTCATAGGTACTTAGCCCGATAACCTTTCTATAGAGAGGCACAATAAACCAGACGGTTCCCAACAAGACAATAGGAACCATTAAGCCCTGTACCAATAAAATCCAATTATGTGCATAACCTTCCGCTGGATAACCCAAGAAAGTTACGCTACTAATCAATGTAGCGAGAAGAGACATGCCTATTGCCCAAGAGGGCACACGTCCTTTTGCCGAAAAATAGGCTTCTGTAGATTTTTGATTTTTGGCATATTTCAATCCAAAATATAACGTAACCAACAGAACGGCTACAATTATACCATAGTCAACAATGCTCAAAATAGGTTTATTCATCATTATTCGGTTTTTCTTTACTGGGCTAAAATACCCATAATTCCTTTGTCCAATTGTAACTTCCCGGTTTCATTGTTATCCAAAGCTCTTGTCCAGGAACCTCACATTGAATGACACCGGGACCAAACTCACGCTTGGGACAAAGGGCGTCAATATGGAGCGCTTTCAGCACCGCTCGCGCAGTCGCTCCTCCCTCGATTATTAATTCACTTAGCACACATTGCTCGCGTAACATAGCGATACTTGTCGCCATACTCTTTCGAATCACACGGGCTTCACTAGCAACATCCGAAGCAATGGCAAACACCAGGGTTTGCTGTTTCATCAGGATATCTTTCATCTGCCCTGCAATATTCCATTCGCCACCTGGCTTATGCCAGTAGATAACATGAGCTGTAGACAACGATTTTACACGTTCCACACTTTCCTCATGCTTAGAACCACAGATGTATACCCGATTTCCCTGTCGATTTTCCACATTAAATACGAGGGGCTTTTTTTCATCGATATGGTTTCGCAGCAGTTCTTCAAAAAAAGCTGCTGCCCCTGCAAATAGCGTCTTTTCCAAAACCTGGCGTCCCCAATATTGCAGACCTTCTGCATCGGAAACATGGGGAATAATATAGACGTCGTCGTCTCCAACATCCGACAGCTGATCTGACAATTGCCAAACCGTACTTCCCAAAAGCTCTAAAATAGAGCTTCTACGTATGGGAAATTCAGGATCATTGGCAAAGTCGGTTTCAGCGATAGGAATGCCATTTACGAGGTATTTCCCTTCTTGAATCACCCGATCTAGCTTCGGATTCACCGGGCAAAAAAACACGCGGTTATCTCCAAAAATCTCCTTATAAAATGGAATTTCCTGTTTTATATGCCCACGAAGTGCAGAATCAAATTTAAGGTATACCCATTCCCAATCAGACTTCGCTTGTGGAGGAAATAATGCCCCCAAATGTGACAAGGCTTTGTCTATTTTTAGCGACCGGGAATCGGTATTAAGTATAACGATGGCCGTGTCAAAGTCGCCTTTCAGCGTATGGACAATTTGTGACGACAGACCATAACGGAGCGCTAAACCGCCAATCTCTGCTGCGCCTGTCAAATCATCTGCTATCACCAAAATCGGCTTCATACCAACTTATTTATTTAACGCCAATTGTACAGCTGATTCTATGGCCAAGATCATGGCATCAGGACTCGCCACACCCTTGCCCGCAATTTCAAAAGCTGTCCCATGATCCACAGACGTGCGTATAATTGGCAACCCCATCGTTATGTTTACGCCTTTGACACTATCCATTTGTTTTTTTTCTGCATTCCATTTAAAGCCTGTCAGTTTAAAAGGGATATGTCCTTGATCATGATACATGGCAACGATACCGCCATAATAGCCCGTTGCGGCTTTTGCAAACAACGTGTCCGCCGGAACTGGCCCTTCCACATCATACCCGCGTTCCTTAGCTGTTATTACTGCTGGAGCAATCTCTTCATCATCCTCGGTTCCAAAAAGCCCCGAATCACCGGCATGCGGATTGAGGCCTGCAACACCAATTTTTAAATTAGAAATTCCTAGACTAACCAAACCATTTTGCAAGAGTTCTACCACTTCCAGAATACGCTCCTGTTTAACTAAATCACAGGCCTGACGAAGGGATACATGGGTAGATACATGGATGACGCGCATATTTTTCTCCACCAACAACATCGCATACTTCTTTGTGCCGGTATAATGTGCATAGATCTCGGTATGTCCTGCAAAGTGATGCCCTGCTTCGTTTATTGATTTTTTATTTATAGGTCCAGTGACTGTTGCATCGACAGCACCCGCGAGCGCCAAATCTATAACTTTTGTTACCGATTCAAAGGAAGCGTTTCCTGCTTCTGCGGAGATGCTTCCAAATGTTATCTTGGATAAATCTGTATTTTGTAAATCGAATACATCCGCCTGTCCTTTGATGAAAGCTGCATCAGCTACGTCCGCAATCGCATGTATAGAAATCGGCAGCTGTAATTGTATTGCTATCTGCCGAAATACCGCTGCATCTCCGACTAAAATAGGTCTACAAATATGCTGTACACGTTCATCCAATAAAGCTTTTAATGCAATCTCGGGACCGATACTTGCCGGATCGCCCATGGTAATACCAATGATAGGTTTATACATGATTTACAATATTCAGTTTAATATTTTCGTTAACAATTAATGCTTGAAATTCTTCAATCAATTTATTCTCTTCTTGCGTTCCCAAAGCATACAAAGGTGGCATCATATAGGGTTCGCAAAGGCCTAGCTGTTTCATCAAAACTTTTAATGCCCACAAAGACTCACCCAAAGATTTATTGGCCTGATAAAGTGTACCTAATCGATCTGACTGTTCTTGCAGCTTTTCTGCACGTGCTACGTCTCCCTGCTCTACCGCCCTACACATGTCTGCATAAACCGCCGGGGCAAAATTGCCCGAGCTCGGGATAATACCATCACTACCATTCAACAGGGAATACACACAAGCGCCTGCCCAACCCATATAGTGTTTAAAATCTGTTCTATCTTTCCATAATGCTAAAGATCTATCCAACCGTTCCATGCTACGTTCAGAATCTTTAACCGCTACAATCTTCGGGTGGTAGCTTAATCTATCAAGCATTTCCAACGGGATAGACATGTGTGTTGTCGCCGGTATATTGTACACGATGAGGTTTGTCTCGATAGCTTCAGCCAACTCCAGAAAATATTTCTCCATTTGCACTTCTGACAATTTGTAGTAGGTTGGAAGTGTCGCTGCCACCTCTTCTACACCTAAACTAGCCGCAAGGTTTGCAAACGATACTGAGTCCTGTAATATATTGGATGATATGCCCACATACAGTTTTCTATCGTGTGGCTTATTAGCAACTGCCGCACGCAAGTATTCTTCCTTAAACGCGTTCGAAAGTGAGGCCGATTCACCCGTCGTTCCTAATATAAATGGAATAGCATCATTTGCATACAGGTAGGAAAATATCCGCGCCACGGCATCTTGATCGAGCTCCAAATCATGTCGCAATGGTGCTACCACCGGGACAATCGTCTCTTTTAATTTTGTTTCGTCTTTCATTTTAATAGGCCTCGTTAAATATGGTTAGGGCATCCGACAATGTTACTTCACGCGGATTGTTAACAAGCAGTCTTGTAATTTTTAAGGCATCCTCAGCCATTTGTGGAATAGCTTCCTGCGGAATATTCACATCTCGCAAGCGAGCAGGAATACCACAGTCTCTTATTAATTCTTTTATTTTCTCAATGCCGGCCAGTGCTGTTTCTTCATCTGTATCGCGGCGTGCGCATCCTAGAGCAATTGCAACTTCTGCATACTTTTTGGGGGCAGCACTATAATTATAGGCCATTACATAGGGCAACAATAGAGCGTTCGAAAGCCCATGCGCCAAGTGAAACATGCTTCCTAATGGGTACGATAGGGCATGCACTGCCGCGGTATTTACCGGTCCCAAACAAAAGCCACCCAATAGGCTTCCCATTGCCACATCCTGTCTCGCCTGCGTATTTGTTCCATTTTTTACAGCTTCCACTAGATTTGAAGCAATCAAACGCATTCCTTCGTAAGCATACATGTCGATAAATGGCTGGGCAAATTTATTTGTATAAGCTTCCAAACAATGTGTTAATGCATCAAGCCCTGTTGCCGCTGTTATGGCAGGAGGTAAACCCACCGTCAGCAACGGATCTACATAAACAGCATCGGGAACCAAAAATGGGCTGATGATCCCTTTCTTCTGATTTTCATCATCTACCAAAATCGCATTTGGAGAAACCTCGCTTCCTGTACCTGAGGTGGCAGGCGCACAAATCAATCGTTTCGACCGGCCTTTTAATAAGCCATTGCCAACAATATCTTCTAGTGTTTGATCGCTTTCAAGCTGTGCGGCAACAAGCTTAGCCACATCCAATACACTTCCACCTCCAATGCCAATAACGGTATCTATAGCGATAGCTTTATATTGATCCAATACCCGCTTAAAATCCTGAAATGAGGGTTCTTGTTCGATGCTGGTATCGATCAAAACCTGAATCTGATGCCCTTCTAAATCGTTTACCAATGCGTCCAATTGTTGCACTAACGGCTTGATTGTCATCAAGAGGATTGACCGACAGCCGAGCGCAACCACATCTTCGGCAAGTTGCTTCAGTACTCCATTCCCAAAAACGAGTTTACCAGGAAAATTTATTTTTAATATGCGTTCTACTGACATATGTCTTTCTTTCTACAATTTTTTGTCTTCAATGATTGTCAAGCATTGGCGTGTGTACGGCCAATACTGTAATGTCACGAATGCTTCTCGGTGACACTATTCTTCTTCCGCTTTATATGTTTCTAATGTTGGAAGCGTATATCCTTTTACTGCAGGCCAGATCCCATCTCTTATCTTTCTTTTCTTTAACTTGGATGGATCCACAACAACATGTTTCATCTTTTCCCTTCTCCACGTATAGGCGAAATGCAATAGTCCGTCTTTGGTTTGTATTACGGCCGGATAGGAATATTGGCTAATCGGAGAATCTTCCAAAATCAAAACGGCATCCCATTTTTTTCCATCTTTCGACACAGCCACATTTAAAGGCGTACGCGCTCCTTTAGGATTCTCTTTGGGAGGCAATACATGATTGTAAACCAATACATGACTACCATTTGTCGTCGTGACAGCGTCAGTTCCGGAATTGTTATTTGGCAATGTTGTTTTCTCAAGTGCTGTCCATGTTTCTCCGTTATCATAAGACCAAGATTCTACAATTGCCCAATTCCGGCTCCTTGCCAAAATCTGCAGTTTCCCTTTTCCGTGATCCAAAATACTAGGTTGTATCGCATTGAGGTTATCCTTGCCCCGATCAATAGGCCCCACCTTGCGCCATGTCTTACCGAAATCGGGCGTTATCTCAAAATGAATATTCCATCCATTTCCCTCCGTACTGGTTGGACAAATAAGATTTCCATTGCTAAGCAGTACCGGTTTATTTTTCACCGGCCCGATATAGCCTTCTGGCAATTTTTCTGCCGCCGACCAAGTCCTGCCTCCGTCTGTTGAACGTTTCAACATCCCCCACCATTCCGATGGCTTTGGCCCAATTTTATAAAACAACAATAGGTCGCTGTTTGGTATCTGGTAAAGCACCGGATTCCATGTTGGTAATCTAGTGCCATCCGGTTGCACGCCGTCCGCTGCAGAGACAGGTGTCGACCACTGCTCATCTTCCAATCGACAAACATAGATTTCAACATCTGGGTGACGTTCCCTCGTACCTCCAAAGAATGCATATACCAAGCCCGTAGGTGTTTCAGCAAGTGTGGCCGAATGGCACGAAGGGAACGACGCTTCATTGTAAATAAACTCATCTTTAACGATTCCCTTTCTCCATTTTTGCAACGCATTTTCCTGCGCCTGTAAAGTTGAAAAGAACAAAAGTCCTACGATGAATAGGATTGTCTGTTTTTGTACTATCATATCGTTATACTATCTTTTAATCTTAAAATGATATTCTCCAGACCCTATGACCAACAGGACATTGCCCTTGTCGTCTCGATCAATTTGGATCGTGTTGTTGGGAAGTAAAGCTTTACCGTTTTCCGTAATAGCCTTTACATCAGATACGGGCATAAACACGCTTGCTTTTGTATTCGCAGGAATCCGAATAATCCATTCCGTCACATTTTTGCTTTTACGCCAATTCGAACCAATTTCTCCATAAAGGGAGGTATAGGTTGCGTCTACATGTTGCAATCCCGTTATAAATTCGGGTTTCATCTCTATCGTCTGAAAACCATTCTCAGCAGACTTTATTCCAGCGAGATGTTCATAATACCAAATCAACAAATCGCCTAACATCATCACATGATTTTGGGAATTCATTTTCGGATGAGCAGTATTGCCATTCCATAACTCCCAAATGGTAGTAGCTCCATTTTCTACCATATATCCCCAAGAAGGATAAGTGGTATTTGTCGCCAAGCGATAGGCCAGATCTGCTCGCCCCATATTGGTTAAGGTCCGCATAATCCACTGCGTTCCGACGACTCCCGTACTGAGGTGCCCTTTATTTTCTTTTTCGATAATCTCCACAATACGATTGGCTAGTTTCGTTTTTTCGTGCTCTTCGACCAATCCGAAATACATCGGCAGGAGATTATCCGTCAAGCTCTTCGTTCCATAATTCCCATCGCCGTTATAGAATGTCCGATTAAAGTCTTGTTTCAGTTGCTTTGCGACCTCTTCAAATCGAACACTATCGGCAGCGTTTCCAAGCAGCCCACTAAATTTGGTCATAAGGTTTAGGAGATGGTAATAGTAAGCCGAAGAAATAAGTGCACTTGGGTATTTCTTATCAGCGATCTTGCCTCGCCCCTCTTCTATCGTTACCGGAGGGAAACACCAATCACCGTAACTGTCCTTTGTAATAATGCCTTTTTCGTTGCTATAGCGGATGCGCATGTAGTCCATCCATTTTTTCATCGCCTCATAATGCTTTGCTACAACACGTGTATCCGCCGATTGTTGGTATAACATATCGACAATCATGACATATGTTCCAGGCCAACTGATATTATCACTGTAATAGCGCCAAAAAGCAGGCGCGACATCGGGAATAGCACCATCTTCTTTTTGCGATAGGCGAATATCTTCCAACCATTTGTTGTAGAAATTTACATTATCAAATAGGAAGCTCTCACCATAAGCGCTTGTAGGCCGATCGCCCAACCAAGGCTGGCGTTCATTCCGTTGAGGACAGTCAACAGGTATACCTTTATAGTTCGATGCAATCCCCCACCACGCGTTTTGATGAATCTGATTCAGTAAGGTATTGGAAGAAGAGAAGCGACCTATAGTTGGTATATCGTCATAAACAAAACGACCGATAAAATTCTCTTTCAAAGCAACGTCAGCATAGCCTTCAACTTCCAAATAGCGAAAACCGTGGTATGTAAAGCGTGGCTCCCATTCCTCTTGCTGATCACTCCCTATAATGTATATATCTGTTGCTTTAGCGTCGCGCAAATTTGTAGTAAATAGGTTGCCATTTTCATCGAGAGACTCGGCAAAACGTAAAGTAACCTGCTGTCCAGGCTTGCCCTTGACGCGCATCTTCACCCAGCCCGAGAAATTCTGTCCATAATCGATAAGGTACTTTCCATCCTCCTTTTTTACGATAGATACAGGTTGGATATCCTGCATGACCTTCATACCGCCAATACGTTGAGCCTCGTAAGTACCTCCGGGCTCTTGTACATAAGCCGCCCGTTGCCAACTTCCATCCTCATAACCTACAGTAGACCATCCGATGAGCTCCTTCCTTGCATCATAGATTTCACCATCATACTCATTATTTGCAGTTATTGGTCCATCTGCAGTACCTTTCCAGCTATCATCCGTCTTAATTATTTCTGAGGTACCATCTTCGTAGGTTATCATCAGCTGGAATTGCACCTTTGGAAAACCAAAAGTCTTCACTTTATACGGTTTCGCTTGGCGCATCGCATAAAAACGACCGTTTCCTAGAATGATACCAAGAGCTTGTTGGCCCTTTTTTAAGGCTGCCGTAACGTCAAAGACATTGTACTGGATATTCTTGGTATAATCTGTCGGAACTGGAGCCAACACTTGCTCACCAATCTTTTGACCGTTGATCTGTAATTCATACAATCCCAATCCCATCATGTAGGCCGTAGCTTGTTTGACTTTTTTCTGTACCGTAAATTCCTTTCGAAAATAACGAGCAGCCAATTGCCCTGTTGCTTCATCGTCGTTTTCAAAATACTGATCAAACCCTATCCAACGTCCAGTCCAATCTTTGTAATACAGCAAACCCATTGTCCACGTTGCCGGTGTAGACCAATCGGACGTACCAGCATTCGTAAAGACTTTAACTTTCCAATAGACCTTCGCACGGGAAGCTAGGCCCTTTCCCTGATAAATGACGTTTGTAGAATTCGAAGATACAGTCTTTCCAGAGTCCCATAA
Source organism: Sphingobacterium sp. LRF_L2 (assembly GCF_965644235.1). NCBI lineage: Bacteria > Pseudomonadati > Bacteroidota > Sphingobacteriia > Sphingobacteriales > Sphingobacteriaceae > Sphingobacterium > Sphingobacterium sp. LRF_L2. The sequence continues at coordinate 117,976 of NZ_CBFFRI010000003.1, forward strand.
ATCGCCTATATCGTTGTTCATGTTCTCCATAGAAGATGCAACAATAACATGGTAAGCCTGCTGCATGACATTGCGTTCGCTAGTTCCAATCTTCCATCCTAGACGTGGCTGAAGCACATCAATTGCCAGTGGATTGGACAAGAGTTCGCAACGCAAATCTGCCGCGATTGGATTTGCGACGATATGACCGGAAACCACGGTTAAGAATAGAACTAAAAAGATCGACCAACTTCTCATCTTATGCTATCGGTTATTCGAAAAATCAAAATATAGGACCATATGTAACGCTCGGATAGGCTCCTTCTCAAAATCATAATACACATGCTTCATCCCCATAGGACCTGTTGTTTCGGGCTTCTGTGTCTTTGTTCCGATGGCGGATATGCCATTCATAAATGACACATCGCCTGTAGGAAACGTAGGTTCCATGTTCTTCCACTCCGTATCTTGCTGTTCTTTTGGTGTATATAATCGAAGAAACACATCTTCGCGATCTGTAAATACGCGGAACGACTGTGACTTCAACTTAAATGTAGCCCAATACATATTGGCATGATATCCTTTGAATTCTGGATACTGAAAAGGGATTTCTCCTGTAGCGACATCGTTGTAAACTTTATCCCAAACGCCAAACTGCGTTCCTTTCATGCGATTCTTCCATACACGATAAGGTCCCATCCCCATATATTCTACGGATTTGATCTCTGATTCAGGCAAATCAAAATTCACCCCCACAAAACGTGTAAAATAGTTATCAGGAAAATATTGCACATGCATTTTCAATTGCCCTGAGGGGAAGATCGTCCAACGTAATGTATTGTAACTTTCCTTTTTGTCGAAGGTCGATTCAATAATCACAGTATCCTGTTCTTTCCGCATGCTAAAATTCTTGTAGTTATTTACAGCTTCCTGCAATACCGGCCCCTTACCGAAAGGAATTGTCCCTTGTTGATTACGGACCATTTCTAACAAGCCTGTATTTTTATTAATTTGGTATTCTATTCCATTTGCTTTCACCAAAAAAGCAGTAGCTGTTTCCTCCATTTGTACCGCAGAAGCATCTTTTTTCAGCAGCGTCTTCGCAATCCGATCGGGCCTGGCAATAGGAAAACTCCATGTGTAAATTTCATGCCCACGGCTATCTTTCGCCGTTATATATAATACATCGTATGCATACCAATCTGTTGGCAAATTGAGTTTTAGTCGTCCCTTTTCAAAGGGTTTAATATGCGGAGCGGGAACTGCCACGGTTTTACGCACATCGGCGCGGCCATCCATTCCCAAATGCTGTAATGTGTATGTAAAAGAACATGCATCAAGATTCGTAAATGCGTAGCGATTTTCAAGGATAAATTCGCCATTGAATTCGGGCGTCATTTCTCGTCGTTCAAAGAAAATAGGACTCCAAACTTCTTTGATGGTATAAAAACTTCCTTCACGTTCGTAATGTGGGCCAACAATGCCGTCAGCTCCTCGGTTTCCATCCGTATCGAGAATCCCGCCTTTATCAGTCCTCACCACCCCTTGGTCTTGAAAATCCCAAAGGAAGCCTCCCGCAGACAGGGGATTACTCCACATTGCTTTCCAATAATCTTCAATTCCTGCTCCATGCCCGCCATCAAACATTCCATGAAGAAATTCTGTAGGCATGATAATATTATGCCCATGATCATATGTTCCTATACCATAGTTAAATTCCCGATAATGTGTGGTTTCAAAACCTCCATATACAGCCCACGGATAAATCAATGGCCGTCTTTGCAAATCTTCGCTAAAAAAAGTCGAGTCCAAGGCTGAGTTATGTCCTCCTTCATTTCCATTTGCCCAAAAGATGATTGAAGGATTATTTTCTGATACAGCGATCATTTCCCGTAAAAGCTTCTGACCAGTAGGTGTATCATAGTGCCCATGCCAGCCTCCTAACTCATTCATTACATATAATCCCAATGAATCACATACCGCTAAGAAATGCGTGTCTGGCGGATAGTGCGCCATACGCACGGCATTCATGTTCATCTCCTTGATTAATTCGACATCATGGATACTAAGCGCCTTACTTGTCGTTCTTCCTGATTCTGGGGAAAAAGAGTGCCGGTTGACACCTTTAAATTTCATTTTGACCCCGTTGATGTAAACCCCATCCCGTTCTCGAACTTCGATTGTACGGAACCCAATTTTAGAAGACATGCGATGCTGCACTTGGCCTCGATTCATCAACAGCACTTCCGCCCTGTAAAGATTTGGAAATTCCGACGACCAAAGTTGAGGTCGCTCAAAATGCCCTTCTCCGGATGCTTCCCCCTGATGTACAGGCAAACGTATAGGCAGTCCAAATTTCTCTCCTGCTGCATCATACACCTGCACGACAGCTTCATCCGCTATACCTTTCGTTTTCAGCTTCAGGCGCAAAGTGCCATCCGCTTTTGCATCTAAAGACACCCGCTCTATATGGACAGCAGGCAATACTTCTAAAAAAACCGGACGGAATATGCCACCAAACACCCAGAAATCGCCTTCACGCTCTGCCGCATTGACAGATTTATTGCCGGAATGCTTTGCAACTTTGACTTCCAATAGGTTTTGCTTCCCCCATTTAAGGAGTTTGGTTATATCGTACTTAAAAGTATAGAAAGCTCCTTGATGAATCTCACCGGCCAATTGTCCATTAATCTTCACTTCTGCATCAGTCATCACACCTTCAAAAACCAGATTAACGTGCTTTCCTTTCCAATTTTTATCTGCTAAAAACGAATATTTGTAACTACCGATTTCTTTCCCCTTATCCGCTTCTTTGTTGAAACCGTAATTATACGTTCCAAAACCTTGCAATTCCCAATTCGATGGAACAGGTATTTTCGTCCATTGACCAGCCTTCATACCAGCAGACACCGAGAAATCCCATAGCACGGTATCATCTTTTCCAGTACCGGAAAGATAACGACGCACTGTTTCTTGTGCAGTAGACGTTAAGGCACAGGACATAAAAAATAAGGACAATAGAATATATACGTACGATTTCATTCCGTATTTAATTATTTTAGTTTTAACTTTCGATAAGGGTTATTGCTCCGAAATGGTATCGCTGGTAAGCCAGCTTCATTGACTAAATTTGGTTGTGCAGCTTCGTCCCAAGCAAATCGAACATGGACAATCTGCGGGACAGCAGGAGCAGCAAGTTGCACAGATTTACCTGCTATTTTGGCTTCTGCTGGCACAAAAACACCATCTTTCCCCGCAACCTCGAATCCTGTTATGTTCTTCCCGTCTATAGCATGTAAGCCCTCTGCATGGTAAAAAGCCACCCATACTTGTTTACCTTTAAGTTGTATTGCCTTGTAAGTAGGTCCATCAGCTTCCAGCGCGTGCTTATACGTTTTCGCTAATGCCTGCAACGCTAATCGACGACCGATTTCCCATTTATAACTGGGATGTAAGTCCTTCACATCATCAATTAAATCTGTCGTGACAATACGGCCTGTATTTCTCATCTGAAGTACAAGATCCTGCGCTTCGCGAAATTCAGGCAACACTGTGCGTTCCATTCGCTTATTTCCTTTCTCATCAAGCGAGTACTGAAACGGTGCTATTTGGGTAAAATAGACCGGTAAATCCGGATTCCCCCAGGTTTCCCGCCAACTGTCAATCAACGCTTTAAACTTATAGGTATAACTGATGTTTTCTTGCAAGAAGACATTCGTTTCACCTTGATACCAAAGAATGCCCTTGATCGTATAAGGAGCTAAAGGTTCAATCATCGACTTAAAGAATTTGCCGGGGTCACCCGATATTTTCTTGTTTCGGAAATAAGGCGTATTTCTTAGTTCTTGTTCAGGAATCCAAGGTTCGATCCTACTGCCGCTAACTGCCGAAGAAATAATACCCACAGGTACACCTAATGCTGCTTGTAGGGTTTTAGCGAAGAAATATCCCGCTGCAGAGAATTGACGTAAAGCAGAATCCTGCGCGACACTCCACCCTGCATACGCACTATCTGGTTTTTCGAGGAATTTACGTCGAACCAAAAAAAGTCGAATATTGGGGTTGTTTGCTTCTTTTACTTCATCTTTCGGAAAATAGGCGTTATTTTTTGCCGCTGTTAGCTTGGCCAATTTGCGCATTTGATACTCCATATTGGATTGTCCCGAGCACAACCACACCTCGCCCACCAGGACATCCGCTAAGACGATACTGTTGGTTCCCTGAACAGTTAATTCTTCTCCTTTCGCATTAGCCGCCAAGGGAGATAGGGTAACTTTCCAATTCCCATTTGCGGCCGTTTTAGTCTGCTTGACTTGCCCATGAAATTTAACGGTAACTATTTCACCTGTTGCTGCTGTACCAAAAATATTTACCGGTTCATCCCGTTGCAACACCATATGATGTGCGAAGATATTCGGCAAAATCACCCTGGCATATCCGCACTGCATAGCGATGCAAAAACAACAAAGAAGTAAGATCCTATTCATCCTAATCCAAATTTTCTGCCTCAAACGAAGAAATGGCAAATGCAGCTTCTTTCACGGATTCGCCTGCATCCTTAACATCAAAATCTTGATCCGTCGGAGTATCTGCATTCGGGTAGCGACGCACCTCCCCCGTACGGAAAGACACCTTACTAATTTGTGCTACAGGTTGAAAAAACAGCTTCGTCCCCCTATCGACACCATTGACTGTGAGATGGAAAGAGCGCGTCTCAACGTCTATCAGCACATTGATTTGATAAGATTCACCCGTTTTATACGACTGCACGGCTGCATTTCTGTAGCCTGCTTTATTTTTCAAAAAGCCATCGGAATCGAAGATCAATCGACCAGCGGCAAGTCCCTTATCATCTGTAAATTCGATATCAAGCACGCCTGTATCCGATTGCTTTGGCGTTACGGTAAAGGACAGTTTCGCCTTTTTCGCTGATTCAATTACTCGATCTGCTTTCGCATAATCATAGGGGTCCTTATCCCGCAAAAGCAACGCATTATTTTCCAACCTTACAGATGCCCACAACGGACTATAAATATTCCATCTGTTATAGGCCTCTATTCCTTCCCGCGAGAAATCATCCGATACCTTTCCCTGTACGTTTCCTGTAACTGGAACAGGAACTTTAGCGACCCACATATCTTCTTTATTCATGCTATAGCTCAACCACATGTTGCCATCAGGGGGAATCCCATCCCCTTCTTGAATGCCACGCACATACTGAGGGCCATAGGATTTATAGTTTCCACCGTAACGCATGGTTGTAATTTCTCCATTGACCAATAAAAGATCGGTATAGGTCAGTCCGTCATTACTGGTAGAAACGGCTAGCGGCCAACGGAATTCGGAAGGATTGTATACTGTTGCATACCGTCCATCGCTCGTTTGTTGTCCCCAGATTTTAGCATTACTGTTTACGAAGCCTGGTGCGCGTAGGGGATTGTAAGCCCAGCTCCTACCACCATCCTTACTGATGGAAGTCAGCGCATGTTTCCATAGCCCTATAACATCTCCATTTTTCAAATGATAAAAAGCAAATGCCTTTATCGGGCGTTTGTAGGGAACCAAAGGATCATCACGATCCGCTTCCTCTACCCATTGTTGCATCATCAAAGGATTGCCTAAAAGTTCATTACATGCCGCAACAAATGCTTTATCTTTGCTCTTCGTATAAAAAGGATAGGTTGCTAGTTTTTGATTAAACGAGGAGTTGAACCGTATAAAATAAATTGGTCCAAAGGAGCCGTCTGCATTAATTTCCCGCACCACACGTCCGATACCATTCCCATCATTTGGATCATCTTTCGCATCCAAGGCCACTCCATAGTATCCAATGGTGAGGAGCTTCCCATTCTTAGCCGTATAAAATCCCATACGCTGATGCATGATCGCATATAGATCCTTACCTGCTTTATCCGTACGTCCAGGTTTTGTAAAACCTTCCGGCACAAGATATGGCGGAAACAATTCCATTGGGGTCGACCAATTATATCCATCTTTTGACGTTAATAACAAGGTCTTTCCTTCCGCAATATGCTCACCCACGGGATTACTCAAAAACTGGAGGTAATACCTATTATTCCAATACGCTAAAAAGGGTTGATGATTATAGGTAAACTCGTGTCCAGCGTTGAAATCAGGGTGTTCTCTATTGGCTCGAAATACCTGAATATTATGCGTACCGACAGCAGGAGTCAGTTGTCCATGATGATAGTCCACATTGGAAAGTGTCTGCCCAACATATTTTACCGTATCTTGAGCGGAGACCATCTGCACTGCGCAGCACATTGTTATACCGAGTAGGGTTGATTTCATGTCTTTCTTTTTTCACCTAAAACGTGTCGCTTGACGACGTTTCTTTCAATAATTTCTTCAGATCTTTCTTTCGAGCTTTAAAAATCGTCCCGTGTTTATGCCCTTCGGGCACTGCAATCCGACTGTTTGCTTTTTCAAAGTGTTTAAAATCCTTTGTCGACACCGCTTCATAGCTCTTGCTTCCGTAAGAATCGAAATAGATCAACCATTCATTGCCAATTTTCACAACCGAAGGGCCCTCGGTTAAATAATCAGAAAAGGGTTCTGAAATTTGGTTAAAAGGTCCGAGTGGATTATCTGAAAAAGCCACTTTTAAGTTCCTGTTCGGCCGTGTATTATCCTTCAAGACCAAGACAAAATCCTCTTTATCTTTTTTGACAATAACTGCATCAATAATGCTAAATCCGGGATCAGAAAATAATTTCGTGGGACTAAATGTCTTGAAGTCTGTCGTGGATGTGTAGTACATACGATGGTTATTGTCTTCTGCCTCCACACCTTTAGCAAATCGATGCGGAATGGTCGATGCCCAAATAATGATAAAACGGTTATTATCCTCATCGTAGAAGAGCTCTGGAGCCCAAACATTCACCGCTGTAGGCTCATGTTCCATGACAGGAAGAATTTGTTGATTTTCCCAATGTATCAGATCTCGGGATTGTGCATAACCTATTCCTTGATCTCCTTTCCATGCGATTGTCCACACGAGATGGTAAATTCCATCTTTATCGCGAACCATAGAAGGGTCGCGCATAATCTGCTGTGTTCCTAACGTTGGCTTTAAAAAAACACCAGGTACATTTTCCCAGTGGAGCCCATCTGTACTGTATAAATAACGTAAGCCTTCATTTGCGGGTTCACGAAAAGACGTAAACAGATAAACATCCCTCTGGCAGGACGCCAAAAGGGATGTAACTAACACAAAAACTAAAGACTTAATAAACAAGTTCATTATATACTATCTAAAATCAATACCCAATCGTTTCCATCTTTTTGACCAGCAGAAGGAAGGAAGGTCTGTACGCCTGTATTGGCAACCTTACCTATTTCCGTTATTTCGCCTGTCCGCGGATTGAACCAAGAGGCTTTTACCTGATCTCCTTTTATTTTTCCCATATTGACTTTTATTTCACGTCCATTATAGGAGTAGATAAAGGCATAAGAATCCGTCCGTGTTGCAATCAAGCGATTATAGCGTTCGCTGTTTTCAGCGACTAGACTTTGGTCGGGCACACGTTCGAAAAAGTGGTCTCTCGATAACATCAAATCCTTGAGGTGTTTCATCTGATTTGCACCAGGAGCGTTGATTGCTTCAGACCAGAGTTCGGTGGAACCATAGGCTGTTGTTGTATCCACTTTCGCATGCATCTGCATTACCGAATTTTGTCCATAGGTATACCCAAAAGCACCTGCAAAAACTGACCAGTAGCCATAACGACGAGCATCAGCATCTGTCCAACGAGGCTCTTTAATATCATGGAGACCCTGTGGTATGCCTTCATACGATGGTTCTCCATCAATCGTTGGTTTTACAGGAGTCCGCTTCCAATCCGCTTCCATAAACCGCCAGTTATCTTCGCCGTAATGTTTGTCTTCTTTCACGGATGTATCCTGATCGTATCGTCTATGCCCTGACTGCACCATATTGAAGTCTAGCCAAGACGCATCATGAAACCAGTCGGAAGATGCCGTACGTCCACGCGGATGGAATGTCATCAGATGGTTTGTATCGACTTCTTTAATTGTCTTGCCAATCTCTTGCCATACCGCAATAGAATCACTTCCTTTAATATCACCACCATTCAACCACACGATATTTTTACGATCTTTCCAGCGTTCTGCCAAAAAACGCGCATAAACTTTTGCTTGTTCTGGAGATACCTTACCATCCTTTACCGGAGATCCCCAGACAGGAACAAGCGCCATATATATTCCTTTCTCGGCAGCCTTATCAATGATGTAGTCGATATGGTCCCAATAATCATATTCTGCGTCGATTTCCGGATTATTACCTTCGGTTACCAAAGGCTTCGCGATATCTTGATTCACAATAGACGAATCGCCATAGACGTTCACAGATGGCACCGTATGTAGCACCATTGCTTGTACCACATTAAATCCTTTTGCTCTACGATCTTCTAAATACTGCTCTGCCTCCGCTCGATTAAGTTTGTTAAAAAGTAACCAGCCGGTATCGCCAAGCCAAAAAAAAGGCTTACCATCTTCTGTAGTGAGGTAACGGCCATTTTCAGACACTTTAAGTAGACTTACTTCCTGGGTTTGCTTCGGAGAGTTGCAGGAGAATAAAGCTCCTGCTAAAAAAATAGGTATTAATTTTTTACCGATCGTCATTGCTTATTTTTTAGTTATCCACAGAATTTCTGTGTCTTTATACTTGTTGAAGGTTACTTTCTTTCCCAATTTTATGCGCTCGCTGCCGAGTGTAACGCCAGTTTTCACATCAATGTGATAAACTTGAAATATCCCTTTCCAAGCCGAGGCATCAAACGGCTGTGCTTTTCCTTTCGTACTATAAATAATTGCGCCCTGTTGCTCATGCTGCAATGTCCACAGCCCGTCAATCTGCTGCGCCTTCATCGCCGAAGCTTCTTTGTAAAAACTGCTTTCAGATACTTTAGGCACATTCGCCATGGAGCCTCCAGCCATAAACACCGCCCAGGCCATTTCGGGATAATTATCAGCATGATAAAGTACCGCCATCTGCGGATACTTCTCTCTGTATTCTGAGACCGCACGATACACCTGCTCCATCGACGTTTTCTTAGGTTTCAGCAGGCGTGCATGTTGTCTAGGCGCCAGATTTTGCCCTCCTTTGGGCTCATAGCCTGTTCCATCAACTTGATAATGCCAATAACGGATATCGATCACTTGGATTTCTTTTGCCCGCAATGTGTCAGCCAAAATCGCGTCCTGTACATCTTTCGTTGTGCTTAAGGCAATAATCGGGTGCTTACCGGTTTCTTTTTTCCATTCAGCAATGACATCGATCCAAAACTGAACAAAATGTAAAGGCCCGGTATACTCGGCACTAATCATCTGTATAACTCCGGTGTTATCTTTAAAATTATCCAGACATTGACGGATATAAGCGCGATGCAATGCACGTCTTGTTGGATGATCGATATCATAAAACTGTTCCGCCATAAAAATGCGTTTGTCACCCGCATAGGGAACAGGTTCCGGAAAGCCTACATCATTGATGTTGTTCGCTGACCGCCAAGGGAAATCGGCATAGTGTGCACCAGCTTCAATAATATTGTGCTGGAAATAGTTCTGATGAATTAATACCAACCCTTTCTGATCCGCTAAATCTGCGAAATGCTTTAAACGCCCCCAATAAAACGCATTGTATTTCGTCAAATCATATTTAGAAAGTCCGTCGTAAGCCAGACCTTGACCACTTCGCGCGAAAGGAAGTTCATAAAATGGCGGCCATACATCGGCATCTATCCGTCGAATACGTTCGTGGTCATCACGCCGACGTTCATACCATAGTCCATAATTATGATCCATACTAAGCGTATGGTCGGCCAACATGCTGTCCACAGTTTCTTCCAAATTATCTGTCAGCCCTATCCCCTCCTCTCCAGGAACAAAACGGGTAATATGTGCTTTCATTTTCGGCAGTGCAAATGGTCGAGCACTTCCATTCCACCATTGGATGTCTGCTTTTTTTCCAACCAATACTTCATCACCCCGTACCAACCAACCGGAACGCACCTGCATTGCTTCTGCCCACAATGGTCCAGCTTTCTTTACCAGCGGTAACTGATCGACAGATTTAATATGGGCTATGGAAGTCGTTAAATGCTCACGCGTCGGTGCCTGTATGATAAAATCTTTTAGCTGTAATGTTGTCTTAGTAGCTTGCTTTGTGAGCTCCATGGCAACAGATACCGGTGGGCTACTCGACGCCTCCGTCAATACCGGTAACAGGATCATCCTATCTGCAGCTTGTTGTCCTAAACGGTCATGCAGTTGCGCATAGTATAAACTTCTCGGTTTAATATATTCATTAGACTGATCCCAAAAACCATCTCCTTGGAACTGTGCCCAGCTACCAAAAGCCCAATTTTGGGCGGTAGGCGGTTGATAGCATTCAATCAATGCTGCCGTACTCTGCCAAAAAACACTATTTGCAGCCGTCCATCCCGCACCCTGCCCGTCTTGACCTCTATTCTTAAAACTCAGCGCTTGTCCGTCGATATCAATAATATCAAATAATGAGCCTGACGACCAACTATCCACAGCACCACTGAAGCTCCATGGTTCTACAGCTTGACATTGTACGAATACATTGGGGCCTGCGGCAAGATAACCGACAGCAAAATCATGATAACCGGCTTCTGCATATAATCGTTGGAATAGGGTCTGTTGTCCCTTGGTATAAAAGGTATGCCTACGTTGCCCACCAATTTCTGATACAGGAGTCAATGAAATACAGTCTTCTACCGTCAATTTACTTGCTGTTGCTAATGCATATACTGCCGATCCTGCGAAATGCTTAAATTGCATCCGTCTTACCCACACATTTCTTGCATTTTCTATGGTTATCGCCATCCAGCGATGGTCTTCATCCTTTGGATTAGTGGCATCAACAGTGGATTCCAAGGCAATATTCTCTACGCCGATCTGCTCAACGCGTCCTTTCCATATACATTTTTCCACTGTCGCTCTTCCATATACAGCCTCTAATGCTGTCGTCAACGGCGCATCGAACAGCAACTTATTGCCTTCAATAGCTTTGACCTGACGATACCACAACACATCACGGGTGCCTGGCTTCCATCCTAGCGATGTTATGCCTCCACCAAAATGATCGGTGCCGAGAGCGGAGATCCATTTATCTGTTGAGGGACGGGTTATAACCACAAAATCACCGATCTTAAACTTGCTGGCATCCTTGACAACCAAGGTGTTGGAGTTGACTGGTATATAGTTTTCTTGAACTTCCTGCTTATCGCTATATTGTGCATCGTTTTTTCCGACAATACGAATCAATGTTTCCCGCGTCGTACCAGCTCCTTTTATGACTGTACCACCTTCTACAAACCCTGCACCTCTTAGTACGACACCTGAGCTGTGTAGATGAATAGATCCTTCCACCAAGTAAGTCCCAGCCTCGAGCAAAACAGCGCCACGTAACCCCTTTGAATCGAGGGGCAGCTGTGCCACATAATCGATAGCACGTTGAATACGTTGTGTTGCATCACCTTGTTTTAAAGGCACAAAGATCTTAACAGGAGCATCAGGAATAGCACTATTACCACCATCGTATCCTGCATAAGAAAAATCGGGAATACGGTTTCCCAACGAATCGGTTGAATAGGATAGGGTACCATCCTTCTGTATTTGAATAGGTGATAACGGCTCTTGCGCATATCCTACAAAGCAACACGCAAAAAGCAGGGAACTGAGCATGATCCATCTCCTCCGCAACAACCCGTTATATTTATATAAATTTCCCAACGTCAACAGTAATTTAATTAAGGCTTATAAAGCTAAAAATAAAGACTTTATAAAATAAATCACATTTTCTATCTCTTAAAAATGATACAAAAATTAGGTCTTTATCACTTCTACAAACATAATTAAAAAGGGAGGGACATGGTTATATCATCTTCTCTAGCTATTGTATTATTTTTTCTTAGCGAATCACTTAAATCGGGGTAAAATCCGTTTTTTCGGCAAGTATAGTACAAAAAGAGGCTATCCTTTGACAGCCTATTAATTGATTCGCTTTAAAGCACTTCCTATTTTATGTTATTTAAATAAATCTCCAACATGGTATATCCTGTCTTATCCAATTGGTTTCTATCCGCAGGGTTATATTTATCCAATCCATTGAGTTCTTCCCATTCATCTGGAATGCCATCATGATCAGAGTCCTTCACTTCTTTAGATATATAGGTAGGCCATCCTCCGACACTGATTGGATCGTCGATAATACCAAGTTTCCCAAAGCTCCCGCTCCCCGTCGCTGTACCAGCTTTTGTCTCCGCAACCACCCGCTCATCTACGATATCACGTTGAGGTAAATTTGCTCCAGCTTGCGACAGTACACTATCATAGGCCTCCAACGCCGTTCCCGTTTCTACCAACTCAACAGAAAAGGCTTCGTTTGATACTGCTAAGGCTTGGCTTGCTTCTGGTATTTTCGCGAGGTCCAATCCCGCCCAATTGTCCTGTGTCAAATTATTATATCCTACCATCACATTTCCTGACATATACCATTGTCCTACCCCAAATGTACCTTCTTCATTGTAATCTGCCTGACAGAACTTGATTACGTTAGGGGCCGCTGGCCCTGGCTTATAATAGTTATTGACTATATTTATCTGTGATTTCCCACCTACAATCTCGATACTTCCCCCCGCACATGCATTGTTATTCCCCCAGTTGTATATCACATTATTTCTATAATCTACGACGGCTAATGTATCATGTGCTCTTGCTCCATTAAATCGAATAGCTCTGGAGTTTTGGTGTGCAATCAAATTATGGTGAAAACTTGCATATTGTCCTCCCCAAACACCTCCATAACTACGCGTTCCTTTGGCATGTCCAGCATTCCAAAGACCTTCACTCACTATACACCATTGCACCGTAGTATTCTTCGTATCATATAATGCCGCACACTCTTCATTAGCCCAACTAAAAGAACAGTGGTCTACAATCACATCATGACAATTCTCCATATCAAGCCCATAGATTCCTGAAGGATCTGTACCACCTGGGCGGAAACGAAGATAACGCATGATGATATTTCCATGATTTCCACCCGTACGAGCTCCGTTGATAATAAAAGAATGCCCTTTAATACATATCCCATCTCCTGGTGCACTTTGCCCCGCTATTGTAATATTGGATCTATTCACCTTTATCGCACTTTTCAATTCAATTATTCCAGAAACTCTAAAGACTATAGTAATAGGTTCTCCTGGATATTCACTAAACGCCCGTCTAAAAGATCCATATCCCGAGTCTTCCAAATTCAAGACTTCCACCACTTTTCCTCCCCGACCTCCAGTTGCATATTTACCAAATCCTTCGGCGCCAGGAAAGGCGCTAAGTTTTATTTCTTCAATGTTTGAAGGTATTTTTTCTTCTTTCTGTTCTGCATCTGTATTTTTTGAACATCCAAAAAATACCGCGAGCGTGAGCATAAAGGCAAATGATCTCTTTTTCATCTATGTAAATTCTCTGTTAACAAAGAGTAGCACTGCGATAGACAAAATTCAGTTACTTACAACTTAGCAAACCTCCTTATACATCGACAGTATCCACTATATTGATTTTGCAAAATATTTAATCAAAAATAATTCATTAAAAGTTAGGCCTGTAAATATCACAGACCTAACACGTAATAACAACTCACTTTAACCAACGAGGATCGCCTTGTAGAGCAACACGGACTGTTGCATTTCCAACCGTAAAATCGCCAGTAGAAGCACTGGTAAATTCCGGATCCAACGCTGTGGTGCCAATGTTAAAACCAGATGTCACACCATTCGTAATATTTGCGGCATTTGTTCCCGAAATATTATTATTACTCAGTTTTAATGTACCATTTGTACCAATAGAGTTACCGTTGTTACTTACTTTGTTCATAACGATATTATTATTCATGACAAAACTAACCCCTGTGGTAATAGCGTTACGTAAAAAAATCCCCCCATTACAAAAATTATAAAATGTACTGTTTTCTATAGAAATAGTACTTCCTGAAACCCACGTTGCTGTGGCATCCATCCTTAAAAATGCTCTTGCGCCATTCCAAAATGTATTATTTTTATATACAATATTTCCTACTGCACCAGATCTGAAATCAATGTAATCACCTCCCGCATTGCCCGAATCATGTAATAGACAATTTGTAACGGTCAAACTAATTGTTGCAGGTGTCAATGCTCCCTCGGGCAAGTTTGTTGAACTAGCTGATTGCGTAAAAATTAAGCCTGATTCTACGCCTGAGATATCACAATCCTCAACAGTCACGTCTATATTTCCCGTTACATAAGAAATCCCTAATAAATGTTTGTTATAATCTACATTTGTTGCATTCGTATTTGCTTTACTTGTACTCAAAATCTTTAATCCTGAAAGCTTAATCGATGCAATAGCCCCTTTTAACCAGAAATTTTTTATTGTTATTTCAGGAACTGACTCACTTTCCGGATTAGCTCTAAAGGTTAGTGATTTTCCTATTATCGTCAACGTCTCTAAGGCTGTTGACGAAAAATCATATTTCGCTCCGCCAATATTGATCACATCTCCAGACTCCGCGGCATCAACTGCATCCTGTAAAGTTTCATACACGTCCGTCTGACCTTCAATAGAAATCGCTGCATTTAAATCCACAGCATTGAACGTCAACACACCTTTTCGATCCTCGCCGGCAAAAATCACCACGGTATAATTTCCCGCTGATTCCAAATCTTCGATCAAGAGAGACTGTTCGCTAAGATTCGTTGCACTTAAAATGATTTCGCGTTCGGTATTATTTATATTATCTATCACTAACACAGAAGTTAATGTCCCCGAACTGGGATTATCCCAACGCAGTATAGCAGAGGTCGCCGTTAGTTCCGATTTTAGAATTGTCTTAAGGATGCTTTCAGGCACAATAGAAGCTTGTACAAAAGACGAGTGTAATACTAAATTACTCGATAAAGCTTTCACTCGTACGTAAGCTTCTGCAAAATAGCCTAAATTTTCAAACGTTATCCCCCTTACATCGGCTCCCAGTGTATCAGATTGTACAACAGTGGCGAAGGTTGACACGTAAGAAACCTCGGCTAAGAAACCGACTTGTTCAATACCGGTGTAATCCCATGATACTTCCAGTGATTTCTGAACAGCTTCCAACGTGATATTTTCTGGTGAGGCTATGTAATAATTCATATCAGGACCTATTGCTTTTTCACAACTGCTAAAGTTTATCAGAAAGCAAATAAAGGCCAAATATCTAAGTAAATTTCTCATATTCTAGATTATATTATATTGCAAAATCGATTATAACAAGGGATTAAAGGCACCGTCCCAGGTGTTATTCTGCAACAAATTAGGATTATTCGTTATCGCTGCAGGTGGAATGGCAAAAAAGTAGTATTCTGATTTCCAGTTAATAGTTTCAGAATCCTTTTCTACTGTTTCAATAGTAAAGTAGTTTGCATACAAATCATCCAAATTCTGTGCATCTCTAGTACTAGCAAAGGTACTTGCATCAGTCGAACTACTTAACTTGATCACAATACCATGTCTTTTTGTACCATTTAGTGTGGATTCGATTTTCTTCCAGCGCCTTAGATCCCAAAAACGTTTCCCTTCAAAAGCAAATTCTATTTGACGCTCAAATAATATAGCCTCAAATAATTGATCTCTAGACATACCTTTGTACAGACCATAAAGCGCATCCGATCCTGCTTCTATACCTGCTCTTTTACGCACATCAATTATTCCCTGATATCCCTCTTGGCTCGAAGATAATCGATTTATTCCACAGGCGCTTTCCGCCAGGTTTAACAAAACCTCTGCATATCTAATCTCCATCCAATCAGTTCCGCTGTAAGCAACATTACTTTCCGATATGCTTGGATCAATAGCTTTCCGACAGTAAAATCCAGTGTTAGTAGCAGAAGATTCAACACTTTTATAGGCTCCCGATGTCAGCGCTTGATAGGTCCAAAGTCGATAGCTTGTATTACCCAAAATAGGCCAGGTACATCCATTATAAGCAATAGTCGCATCGAATCGAGGATCTCGATTTTTATAAAATAGTTGTTCATCATAAGCATAGCCCCCATTTTCATCAGATATCTTCTTACCATCTTTCATTGGGTAGGCCTGTACCAACTCCCAACTTGGCTGATTGGAGCCTCCGGAAGTCCCAAGGTAAGCAGGTCTCGTCTGGTTATCGTAGGAATTATTTTTCTTATACTGATCGGTTGTCGAAGTATTATAGCCTGTTACCAATATAGCCTCAACGTTGTTTGCTTCTGTAAACCACATATTCTGGTACGAGCTATTAAGCCCAAAACCAGCAGCTGTCAACAATGTTTTGGCCTGCAGATTCGCATCATAGGCTGCTTGCCAACGTTCCTCCAAATCATCTGGATTAAATTGTGGGCTCGCATAGGTCAGCAACACACGTCCCTTAAACGCCGCTGCTGCACCTCTAGTAATTCTACCCCAGTCAGTCGTCGCACTCCATTTCCCAGGTGTCCAAGCTATTGCCGAATCTAGATCCGCAACAATTTGCTTAATACATTCTGTTGTAGAGTTTCTAGCTAGCAGGATTTCTTCCCTATTTTCTTCACCAATCGGATTCTGGGGAGACAAAACGAGAGGAACTCCTCCATACAAGCGAATCAGATCAAAATAACGATAGGCGCGAAAGAATAGCGCTTCACCCTTCATCTTATTTTTTGTATAAGTAGGCAGCGTCCCCGCATCGATATCACGGATAAATTCATTAATCTTACGGATTTTCGCCCAATTATTAGACGTACTAAGCCCCGTTCCAAAATCAGTGACAGATGCTGATGTTACTGTGCCTAAAAAATAAATAGACGATCCCGTAGACTCTTCCGAATAACTACCTGCACCAGAAATACTTCCTCCGGTATTCCCAAACCAACTTGGTAAATTATCATTATATATATAACTTAAGTTTAAGAAAGCCAAGGTTGAATCACTATAAATAAGTTCTCCATCCAATGTAGAAAGATCTGTTTTATCTAACACTTTGGAACAGCTCACAGCAAAAAATGCGAGAAGCAACAGGTTAAAAATTTTATAATCGAGTTTCATCTTTAATTATTTTAAAAACCAATACTAAGACCCAAAGACCAGGTTTTGAGTTCAGGGTATACATTATATGAACTAGAACTAGAGCGATAATCTTTATAAGGATTATACAACACGAAAGGATTTGTCGAAACTAAGAATGCCCGGACACTGTTGACTCCAATCCGCTTATTGATGGATGTAGGCAAAGTATATGACAGGTTGATATTCGAAATACTTACCGTTGTCGAACTTCTAAACCAAAATTGAGAAGTGCGATCGTAGGTATTGGAATAATAAGGCGCTGGATATTTGGCATCCGTATTCTCTGTCGACCAATGGTCGGCCCAGAATGCGGGTCGGTTGATATTTACCGTAGCGACCTTACGCGCGTCGCCTTCAACCAATGATTGGCCACCCCAAGACATTCCAGAAGTTACTGCAAGATTCAAGGATTTGTAACCGATAGAGAAATTGAAACCAAGGTTGTAATGATTACTAGACTTTGGCGCAATATATGTCAAATCACCGTCTTCTGTAATGACGCCATCGCCGTCGATATCACGATAGTACAACATTCCCGGCTTGGGTGTATCGCCAAAAATCGTGTATCCAGGGTTAGCCGACAGGTAGTTATCCACCTCTTCCTGCGTTCTGAACATACCCAGATAATCGAACCCCAACACACCCATGTCCGTAGATTTTCCAATTGGATCTCGAAAAGTACCAATCAATCCACTAGAAACATCTCCCTTCAGTAATTTATCGTCACTCCAACCAAAAAATGAATTCACGCTATATTTCCAATTTTCATTTATCTTATCGTGCCAACTGAGGCTAAACTCAGTCCCAAACGCATTTCTGTTGGTATAATTTTCCGAAGGTAGCTGCTGTCCTACCAGCAATGATATAGAGGATGTCAACTGTGTCAACATATCATAACCATGATCAAAATATCCTTCCCATGAAAAGGATAATCTGTCTTTTAAAAACCGCGACTCTATGCCCACACTATACTTACGCATACTGTCCCAGGTAACATCCCTGTTCGAAATTCCATCTTGAACTATGGTTAACGTTCGATCTGCATTCCCTCCAAAGACAGCACCCTTACCGGTTTCGGATTTATAACGGTCATACCACTGAAAGCCTCTCGTTCTATCTGCACCGCTAAAACCGAGTGCCGCCCTCACTTTAAAGAAGTCCATCCAGCTTATATTATCCGAAAAGAATGATTCCCTACTTACAATCCAACCGGCTGAGAAGGATGGAAAATATCCCCACCTGTTTTCTGGAGAAAAATTCGTGGAGCCGTCAACTCTCAATGTCGCTTCAAATAAATATCTATCATCATAATTATAGTTTACCCGGCCTATATAAGATAAGTAGCCAGACTCCGATTCCGATTCACTTTGCAGCACACTCGTTCCAACCGCATAGCTCACATTATCAGATCCGCCTAAGATTGGATCTTCTTTATAAGTAGCAACTCCATCAGAATAAGATTCTCTTTGTTCAAACATAGCCATTGCTGACACATGATGCTTCCCAAAAGAGTTTGCGTAATTTATCGATCCGTTTAATTGATAGTTCGTTGTGTATGTAGGGTTAAAACGAATCATATCACCATTTGTCAACGTAACAGTACTCGCAACATCTCCTCCATAAATATGATTGTTCGTACCAAGTCCTGAAAATCTATATACTTGGTATGTGGTTCCATATTGTTTACCAAATGAATTAGCTATATTTTTATTATACAAAATCTTAGCGTTTAAACCTTTGACAAAAGGAACAGCATAATTCAGGTTAAAATTGACATTTAAGGAATTATCGTTAGTTTTCGTGTAGTTGTCCGAATTCTGTACCTCAAAAAAATGAAAATTCTGCGTGGAAGAACTTGTACTAGTTGTCGTTAAGACTGGTAATCCATTGATATAGGGGGGAATAAATTGTGGCATCTGCAAGAGACTTAATACATCTTTTTCAGCACTCTCACCTCCCTGTTTTAGCCAGTACATATTCTTTTTATATAAATCTCCACTAACTTGTAATCCAAGTTTGAGCCCCCTAGCAAGAGTCACATCTGAGCTTGCTCTAAAAGACCATTTTTCTACATTAATATTATCTAGATTACCATCTTGCTTATTGTAAGATGCTCCGGCGAAATATGTCGCATTATCACCTCCTCCACTCACATTAACATTATGTCGACTAACCAAAGATGGTTTCCAAGCCATATCTAACCAATTGTAATTATGCTCTTTGAAGTAAGCCAATTCATCGTCTGTGTAATAAGAAGTTGAGCTAGTGCCACTCGGATTTTGATCATAGTAATCATTTAAGTAAGAGGCTTGTTCATAACCAGTCATCATTTTTGAGAGCATTACTGCATCTGCACCTCCCAATGAACCACTATAGTTAATCTGCGGTATCCCGACTTTTCCTCTTTTCGTTTTAACCACAATAGCCCCTTGGCTTCCACTAACCCCATAAATAGCTGCACCGACATCTTTCAAAACGGTCATGCTTTCCACTTCGGAGGCGTCTAAGTTGTTGAAATCGTCTTCCGTTTTTACGACATCATCTATTACATAAATCGGCCTAAGATCACCTCCGTCCTTTGAATATATTGCAGGATTTCTAATTGTTATTGCAGCATTATCTCCAGGTCTAGATTGTCCTCCGGAAACGCTTACGCCTACCATCTGCCCTCTTAATGTGGCTGAGAGGCTCCCAACAGGAAGGTCTTTAATTGCGTCCATATTAACAGATTGGGCATTATAGGTGAGCAAATCTTTCTTTTGATTTCCATATCCAACGACAACAACCTCATCGATACTATCCGTAGATTCTAGTCGAACAGTAATCTCAGATTTCCCTGTCATATCTATTTCCTGCACTTTGTAACCGACATAGCTTACAATGATTATTTCATTGCCCATGGGCAGATTAATATGGAAAATCCCGTTTTCATCCGTTTTCACACCCGCTTTGGTTCCCTTAACCAAAACGGTTGCTCCTGCTACAGGCTTACCATCTGGACCTAAAACCTTACCCGTGACTCCCACAAAATTCAGGGAATGTATAGATGATTCTATGATAAGCTTAGATGCAAGCACAGTACTGGGGAGCAATGCAATTAGCGGACACAAAAACCGTAAACTTCTTTGCAGAAGCCCCTTCTTTAGAAAAGCTTGATAATTCATTGGTTCTAAATTGTGTTTAAAAAAATAGGTTTAAAAAATCACTTAATAATCAAGCTTTATAACTTGACCGGTTTATAAATTATATGTTAAATTTTTACATCTAATTACGATTTAAAAGAAGTTAATAACGTACAATCTAAAATGACTTACTATTCCCTTCCATTAATCATATTCAATCATACTTTTGCTTTCTTTAATTGGCTACTCTTAAGAAATTAACTTAGTAATAGGATCAAATAGTCGACATATACATCACCTATTCTAGTAATCAAATAAATATATTGAATATCGTTAAAACAAAATAAGGGAAAACACGGAACCAAACACTATATCCCGTTGTCTTATCATTATAAAATATTATCAAATTATCACAAAAATGTTACATTGGTTAACAAATGGTTTGTTCAACATAAATTTACCCCCTTTTAAGAACAGGTCAACATAGAATAAAAACAACTAATAATTAAAACTATAAAAAACAAGAGATGATAGCTGTTCTAATAGTCTGCCACATACAATTTATCGGTCGAGAAAAGATGGTAGGAAGAGTCTTAAAATAGCCCTTTTTAGGGCAAACAAAAAAAAGTCCCCGACACTCTTACGTATCGGGGACTTTTTGTTTGAAACTTTTTAGTCGGTCTCTTTTTATTAAAAAATGTTTTTTAATTATATCCTTTTGAAATAAAACCTATTGCTGGTAATCATAGGTACCTGCACCGCCAGAATAATCCAACCAACCTTTCGTTTGTTCCAGCCAAGAGTTATTACCTAAAACTGTCGAAGATAGGCCCGAAAGATAGTAATTCGGACGGAAAAGAATAGTAACGCCTGCATTATTCACCCGATCCCATTCCTGATCTAAAGGCGTCATCACAAAATGGTCTTTATACACCTGTTTCAACTTAGCAATTTCTGTATTGAAGTTCGACGCATCTGGATCTATCAAGATATTGCGTAAAGCTGCTGTTAGGGGATCAGCACCATAGGTCTTTGATTGCCAATAATACCCCGAACGCTTCGTCCCATTTATGGGTTGCAAACCTAATTTTTGTACCGAATTCCCTGACTCGTTGATATTATCATAAAGCATCCATCGCTGTACGTCCCAAAAGCGCTTTCCTTCATACGCCAACTCAACCCGTCGCTCGTACAAACAAGCTTCCAGTGCAGCATATTTCGACGACAATGTGCCAACGCCATAATTATTTGCAGAAGGAATACCTACCCTTGCCCGTACTTTCCCAATATAAGCAACTGCATTAGCGACGTCGCCCGTCGCCGCATAACATTCGGCAATGTTTAAGAGCAATTCTGCGTAACGATATTCAAATATGTCGGTACCTGAAAATGCAAATGACGTACTATCCGCTGCCGGATTCGACATCTTGCGAACAAGTGCAGGGCTATTCGTTTGGTTATTTCCATAAAATGTTGCGTTCGTAGCGGCTGCATTTGCCTTCCACCTGTAAAACCAAGTGGATTTATTATCGTTACCTTTTATCCCCCATTTTGAACCGGAAAATGCGAAAGTGCGATAGAACCTAGGCTCTCTATTTTCAAAAAAGAACGTATCGACATAATTGGTTGTCGTAGGACGCGTACCATCGGCAAGCGGAAACAAATCTAACATCTCTTTTGTTGCGGCAACACCTCCGCCTCCTTTATAAGATGTAGGGCGTACCGCGTTCTCCCAACCGTTGTTATAACCAGCAGAACTTGTCGAGTTCGTTGACAATAAAAACACCATCAAGGCCTCTGTGTTAAAAGCATTATCGTTTCTAAATGTCATTTCCGCCCAATCTTTCGCGTTTGAGCCAAATAGACCATAACCAGCAGCTGTTAGCTTAGATTCCGCCTCAAGTCCTGCGGCCAAGGCTTTTTGCCATTTCTGGCTTCCCGAATTATCCCAGTCTTTGTTAAATAAAGGACTAGCGGCGGTTAACAGCACTCTACTTTTCATAGCCAGTGCTCCTGCTGCTGTCAATCGACCATAATTGCTTGCAGCGGATTCCCATTGCATAGGTAGCAATAAAGCCGCCGAATCTAAGTCACTTACAATTTGCTCAAAACAAGCTGAAGAAGTTGCCCGCGGCTGGCGGATTGTTTCATCGGTAGCGCTATTTTCTTGTACCGTAGTTACCAAGGGCACGCCACCATACACACGGACAAGATCAAAATATTGCAAAGCGCGTAAAAAATACATTTGTCCTTTCGCTGTATTTTTGAACGATTCCGAAAGTCCAGGACCTGCGATGTCAATTCTTCCGATAAGAAAATTAGCAAAGCGTATACGCGTATAGGGGTTGTTCTGTACGCTGGCTGTCACCGAACTTCCATAATAACCATCCGCTTGCGAGGCTTGTTGCAATGTTGTGGTCGGATTGGTATAGTTCGTCACCGTACCACCGATTTCTTCCGTCATCTTGGCCCTATTATCGTTGTAAAGGCCAACAACCGACTGTTGTGGGTTTCTGTAGTTCACAAAAAAATAGTTGTACATCCGATCAATATACCAGCCGGTTTGAAGTTCATTTTCAAAAATACTGTCATCGTATTTATCGAAGCTTTTCATCTCTTCCAGAAAATCTGTTTTGCAACCTGCGAAAACTGTAGCTATAAAAGTTGCAAGAAACACTATCTTTTTTTTCATGATCATACTTTTTATACTATATACCATCTGATTACAATCCTAAGTTAACACCCAGCGACCAAGTCCTCAACGTAGGATAGCCGGTTTGCGGGTTATCGTACATATTGCGGTACTTATTTGGATAGGGATTATAGAAATCCCACAGGTTGTTTCCAGAAATAAATACTCGTGCATTCTGCACTTTAGCTTTTGTTACCCATGCTTTGGGCAAAGAATAGCCAACACTTAAGCTTCGTACAAACATTCTAAATGTAGGAAGCAAAAAGAAATCAGAATTTACGCCTCCAAATTGATCATAGTAGGCCAAATTAGGATAAGCACCATTCGGGTTCGTATCCGCATCATACATATCCGTCAGGTAAATCGGTTGCGACCATAAACTATGGGTACTGCTTGTGCCTTGTTTAATATAGTCGATATAATTTGCACCTCCCCAGCTTGTACTTATCTGTGCTTGCAACGAGATCCCTTTCCACTCTGCATTTAAGTTGGTTGTAATTCCATAAGTTAAGTCTGATTTTTTCAAGATATCCAAATCCTGTCCGGTTCCTTTTTCAATCATACCATTGGGACGACCGTATGTTTTAGTATCAGCGTCCAGTGCTCCACGTACGTCTTCGTATACGAGCATCCCTTTTTTCATCTGTGATTTATCGGTAATACCAAGAAAACTAGGCATTGCTCCATCTACACCCGAACTGGCGGCGTTTTCGGAAAGGTAAGCCCAGTATTTATCAATATCTTCGTCGGTACGAAGCATTCCGTCGCCCCCAGAGGTTTGCTTCCAGGTACGATATCCCCAAATCGGATTATTAACGCCTGTATTCCCAACAGCGCGTCTAGTGGTCATTTCAGAAGGATAATCAAAGGGTTGATCAAAGTAACGCGTGGTTTTGTAGTTCCCAATACCAAAATTCATTCCCACGGAATATTTTAATTCGTTGACATTACTCTTCCACGTAACAGCAATCTCGCCTCCCCAAGTTTTAATACCCGCATAATTTTGTTCGGCAAAGGCTCCCCCAACGGAGATCGGCACGTCGATAGCACCGGACATATCTGTTAACATATCGGATGTTGTGTTGTAGTACCCATCTAAGGTAACACTCAATTGCGATTTCAAGAACGACATATCCAATCCAAGATTGCGCTGCACCGTGCGATCCCAACTTAAGAGTCTATTTGGATCGGCATCCGGTGTAATACCGATGGTGTATTGCCCACCGTTAGACCCAAATGCCATCCCTTTATCGGTAGCCGCGGTATACAGGCGCGTCCATTTCCAAGGCTTAACATTAGCGTTTCCTGTTATTCCCAACGACCCTCTCAATTTCAAATAACTCATCCAATTGAGGTTTTCCTGAAACCATTCTTCATCGGAAATAACCCAACCAGCAGAGACTCCGGGAAAAAAGCCCCAATAGTTCTCAGGAGCAAACTTTGTGGAAGCGTCACTACGAAAAACAAACTGTAAAAGATATTTACTTTTATAGTTGTAACTTAATCTTCCTAAATAAGACAACGTTCCGCTAACCGTACGATAAGTGATAGAGTTGGATGCATTTAAGGTTCCTGCAGATATAGAAGTACCATTATATACTCCTCGAGTTGGGTTATCGTATATCTGATAACGATCTTCCCAATTTGAAGTGGTTTTTTCTACACTAAACATTGCACCTATATCATGATTACCAAATTTTCTGCTATAATTTGCAAAAAAGTTAAGCTGATCACTTTTCGAAGTTGTATTGTCGTAGGTTACACGCGAATTCGATTTATTTAAGGTTGCTGGATCCCAGGTTGTGGTATTTCCATACAAATGATTCCCTAAAGTGTTTATATTATTTGCTCGGGCAAGCAACAAGGGCATCATCACCTGTTCCGTATTACTTGCAGACTGGGTGATACCGTAATTCAATTTAAGGGACAGCCCTGTTATGTAAGGGACCTCGTAATCCAACGAGAAATTGGCGTTGTAATTAAAATCTTTATCCGTTGTTTTTGATCCATTATTCAATAAATCATAATAATTCCAGTTACTCAAGGAGTTATTACCCGAAACATTGCCAAGCTTATTTGGTCCTAACGCAGGCGATACATATTGATCCACACCGTTTATTGTATACATCCAAGGAATATACTTCGGCATGTGCAGCAAAATATTATAGTCATTCTGTTCGCCTCCTATAGCATAAGAACCATCATTGATATTGATCTTCGTAAAGGATTTTTCTACGCTGGTATTGGCTGCTGCAATGGTTGCTCCTAGCTTCAAATTGCTAGCTACTTTCACTTCTGAACCTGCACGAAAGGTCCATCGGTCGAAATCTTGACGACCAAGATTAGGACTTTGTGTGTAGAAAGATGCGCCGGTGAAATATGTTGCTTTTTCCGAACCACCACTCACATTTAAGGAATGCTGCATCGCACTTGCAGCGCGCCAGTCATTTGCCAACCAATCGTAATTGAGCGAATCCATCCGGGTTAACTCTGTATCGGAATAGTAGAAATTATCATTCCATCCAAGCGCGCGCCCAAAGCTGTTCGCGAATTCACCGTATTGTCGGGCATTCATCACTTTCCCGTGGCTCACCGCATCATTGGTTTGGAATTTTGCACTGTAGGAAATACGCGGAGCTCCTGCTTGTCCTCTTTTCGTTTTAACCACGATAGCTCCCTGAGAAGCACGTGCACCATATATAGCAGCACTGGCATCACGTAGCACCGTAATACTTTCGATCTCCGACTGATCCAACATATTAAAGCGCTCTAAGGTTGATTGGCCGTTTTGGGGATCCACCTGAATCACATCGTCAATGATTATAAGTGGCGTTTCTGTTCCTCCATCTTTTCCCCAGTTGAACTGCTGGCGAATGCTCAGCGACGCCATCGCCCCTGGCCTCGTACTCCCTCCTGTAACATTCAGCCCAGGAACTTGCCCACGCAAGGCCTCAGAAACTGAAGCCACAGGAATATCTTCCATTTTTTTCATGTCTACAGAAACAATAGATCCAGTAATATCCTTCGCGCGCTGTGTGCCGTAACCTATCACGACTACTTCATCCAAGGCTTCTAATGACTCTAAAATCACTGTAACCGTCGATTGACCCGCAACATTCACCTCCTGTACCTTAAATCCAACATAGCTTATTACGAGCATACTGTTGCCCTGTGGAACATTAATATTAAAAGCTCCTTGCTCATCGGTTTTCACGCCGGCTTTACTCCCTTTTACCATTACAGTCGCTCCCGCAATAGGCTTACCATCAGGGCCAAGTACTTTACCTGTTATACCTACCAAATTCATGGCATGCAAAGACGGTTCTGCATGGAGCTTCGAAGCCTGTAAAGTCACGGAAGACAAGGCTACAAGCGAACACAGATACTGTAAACTTCTTCGTAGAAGCCTCTTCTTAAAAAAAGCTTTGTAATTCATTGGTTCTAAATTGTGTTTATCTAATAGGTTTAAAAAATCGTTTAAATAAAAAATTACTGTACACGCTATGGTCTAGATCTACGCCTTCTCAGAAATTGTTTAAAAGGAAACAGGCCTTCATAAAATGACAATAATGTATAATTCATATAGATAAATAGTATTGATATAAAAATAATTTTAGAAAAACCATTTAGTTTGCTCAACAATAAAATTGATTAGTCTTATCAAAAAAAGCCTCAATTCAACTAAAAAAATCGAAATCAAGAAAATACTTTAAACAACCAACAATTCTTCGCAAACAAAGTAACAGAAAACAAAAGGGTAGATATTATAGTGCATTATCCATTTACTATAAAATATTATCAGCTAACCACAAGAATATTACAATGCATTTAATCTCGAAAACACACATTTATTTTTTCACATAAAATAGATAAACATGACGTATAACAGGCAATAAAAAGTCCCGTACTCTATTTTTACTACACAAAAAAAGAGGCTGTATTGATGTATACAGCCTCTTTCTATTCGGAATACCTTGTTAAGGTTTAACTTGTCTTAATGGGACAACACTATTCAAATAATTTTCTATATGTGCATACCCGTTATCACTAATCTGAGCAGAATCATGCGGATCATTGGGGTTCAAGCCTATCTTGCGTTCGTACGCATCGGGAAGCCCGTCGTTATCGGTATCCTTGTAAGGTTTTCCTTTATACATTGGATAACCACCAACTTGGCTTATATCCGTAATAATCCCCTTTTTGTAAGAATCTATTGGCAAACGTCTCTTCACATAAGGTGATGGCTTCGATTGTGCCGCTGCAGCGGAATAAAAGACTTTTCCTGTTTTTACTTGTTTCACAATTCGTTCATCGACTGCATCCCGTTTTGGTAAAATTGCACCAACATTTGCCAGCACATAATCGTAAGCGTCATGTGCAGAAAGTATCTTACCAAATGCCGCCAAGGGAAACGGTTTATCTACTTTTATTTTCGTTAAGATCGATTTATCACCCTCTGGCTGCACTCCTCCGTCCCAATTGTCTTTTGTAACCTTCTCGTTTCCAGCAACCACATTGCCATGTACATATGCCTTACCGAAGGTATTTACAAATTCCTTTTCCCTTCCCGATTCAGGCTTAAGGATACGGTAAGAAATCGGTTCACCAACAGGTGTAATCGGTCCAGGTTTATAGTAATTATTGATAAAGTTATATAACGAACGGTGATCTCCTCCATCCGCTGTACGGTTCCACCAGTTCCATACGACATTATTCACAAAACCAAAATCGCCATACATGCCCACCGAAGGGTTTCTGCTAATATTGGACGCCCACAGATTTCGCATAAAAGTACTATTCAAACCTCCAATCGTACTGCCAAAAGCATGATTATAGGTATCTAATGCCTCCGAAAAAATGGAATTCTGAATCGTAATATTAACGGTCGGTAGTTTTAGATTCTTTCCTTCCCGATCGTAAACATGTCGATACATCGACATATTCTCATCCAATCCCCAGCTGGCAGACACATGATCAATCATGATATTGCCGACGCCATTACCCCCAAGCGCATCGTCTCGACGTGTAACTTCTGTTGTACCTCTTCTGAAACGCATAAACCGAACAACAACATCGTGCGTATCGATCAGAAAAGATTCACCAGCCACACAGATACCATCGCCTGGTGCCGTCTGACCTGCTATCGTGATATACGGTGCACGCACCGTAATGGGGGTTTCTAACTGAATGATGCCTGCGACATTAAAAACAATGATCCTAGCACCGCCGCTTTCACAAGCTTCACGCAATGTACCTGGTCCACTGTCTGCCAAACTCGTAACAACCAATACGCGTCCGCCTCGTCCACCCGCGGTGTATGCACCGCCACCTTCGGCGCCAGGGAAAGCTGGTATCTTCGCTTGGGGCAAATCTTCCGGCTTTGCAGCATCGGGGATATAAGGCTTGCCTTCCTCTTTCATCATAGCTTGTGCTTGTTCCCAAATCTTATCTGCACGGAGTTGTTCTAATTGCTCCCGTTGCGCAGCGACGGCCTTTAACGAATCAGGTATGACAGGATATTGTGCACAGAGAACGGTTGGCAAGTAAGCAAGTAGCAACGGAAGTCCATATTTTATTGAAAAGCGCATCATCTTATTTAACAGCCAACTCGTTCAAATAAACTTCAATATTGGCATAACCCGAAGCGGTGATTTTCGCGGCGTCACTGCCATCTTTTGGGTTTAACCCCATTTTCACTTCCACATCGTCTGGAATACCGTCGTTGTCCGAATCTTTGTATGGCTTACCTTTGTAAACAGGATAACCTCCCACCTGGGAAATATCAGTTATAATACCCATTTTATAGGAATCTTTTGGCAATCTTCTATGTTCAAAGTCTTTTTCAGGAAGTGTTACATTTTTCAGAGGTGTGGGTTTTCCCTCCCGCACTTCTTTAGCGATCCGTAGATCAACAGGATCCCGCTTAGGCAAAGTG
The DNA here is from genome assembly GCF_965644235.1 of Sphingobacterium sp. LRF_L2. NCBI lineage: Bacteria > Pseudomonadati > Bacteroidota > Sphingobacteriia > Sphingobacteriales > Sphingobacteriaceae > Sphingobacterium > Sphingobacterium sp. LRF_L2. The sequence goes on from NZ_CBFFRI010000003.1 coordinate 146,870, forward strand.
GCACCCGCATTAGCCAATACATAATCGTACGACTCCTCAGCTGTCATCACCTTGAATTCGGCATGAGGAAAAGGCTTGGCTGCTTTCATGGCTGCAAAATACGGTGTAGCTTCATCGAAGGTCATACCATTACCGGCTTTATTCTCCAATTGAACGCCACCATTCCAGTTATCTGCAGTTACTTTCTCGTTGCCTTCAACAACATTACCAGCCACGTATGCACGACCAAAAACCACATAAGGCAATTTACTTCTTCCCGATTCTGGCTTCAAAATACGGTAAGCAATAGCTTGATCTTTCGGTGTTGCCGGCCCCGGTTTAAAATAATTGTTAAAAATATTGTACGTCGCCTGGTAGTCGCCACCGTCGATAGCACGATGTACCCAGTTGTAAATAACATTATTCGCAAAATTGAATATCCCATTCCATCCTATAGACGGATTTCTCGCGGCATTATTTGCCCAAAGATTACGCATAAAGGTACAGTTCTCGCCACCGAGGGTACTACCAAACGCATGATTCCAAGTATCCAAAGCTTCCGAAAAAATGGAATTCTGAATCGTAATATTAACTGTTCCGCGTTTTTCTTCTTGTTTTCCGGTACTATCGTTGTACATATGACGATACATAGACATATTTTCATCCAATCCCCAACTCGCCGAAACATGATCAACCATAATATTACCAACAGGGTTTCCACCAATGGCATCGTCACGGCGTCCTACAAAAGTTTCTCCACGACGGAAACGCATATAACGTATAATGACATCGTGCGTATCAATCCAAACCGATTCTCCTGCCACACATACTCCATCGCCTGGAGCCGACTGACCAGCTATCGTGATGTATGGTGCGCGGATCATTAACGGGGTTTTTAAGCGGATAATACCAGCCACATTAAAAACAATAATCCGTGGACCGCCTTGTTCACAAGCTTCACGTAACGTCCCCGGCCCATTGTCTTCCAAACTTGTCACAACGATAACACGGCCGCCCCTACCGCCGAAAGCATATTTGCCCCCGCCCTCAGCACCTGGAAAGGCAGCAATCTCCGCTTGCGGAAGATCAGTAGGGCGACCCGCCCAAGGAATATAAGGCTTTCCTTGTTTTGCATATTCTTCAATAACAGGCAATGCCTTTGCCCATGCTTCATCAGACTGCTTTCTTGCAGCGCTCATCATATCATCAGAGGCCTTCTTGACTTCTGCTGGAATTTTAGGGTATTGTGCACTTGCCTCGAACGTCACTAAACAAGCAAACACCATTAACATAAATGGAGCTACTAAAAATCTCATTTTCGAATTCTAATTAAAATTTGACATTATTTCTTTCCTACGCACCAATCAATTGAGGATCATAAACAGGGCCTCATTTATAAATGGTATAACCAAAGTAACGCAGATTTTTGCCGCGTACAATAGCTATGGTTATCATTTTATTCTACCATATTAGCATGATAAACCAAATATATCGGTTAAAACAAACAAGATAATACATTATTGTTACAAACAAAAAATCCCTATCAGCTCGATTACTGATAGGGATTCGAATAATGAAGGAATTTCCTCTACTAAGAGACAATGCACATACTTAGTTTTGAATCTTCGTTAGAATACTAAGATAATCATCCCCATTCGCATCAATCGTATTTTGCTTAATATACAACGCACCGTATTTCCCCTCAGGTGTTAAGAAATAAAACATCCGATCAGCTTTTATCGCTTTAGCATATGTGTCAAAATCTGTATGTGTCTGATCAATCACTTGCTTTTTGGCCTCCTCCTCTATTCTACTGGAAGAAATAAGAGAATTATTAAATATTGATGCAGCACTACTTTCTATCATGGCACTAAACAAGGTTGGTCGCTTTTCCCAATTCGAGATATCAAAAGCTGGGTAAGGATTTGGTTCTGTAGTCGTAGAATACAAATTATACACGACACGACCTAAATTCGATATCGTCGTGTCTACTCCATAATAAATTCCAAAATCAATATCTGCAGCATTGGCTAAGCCCTCTGCATAGGTATATGCTTTTCCTTTGGCAATAGAATAAAAAGTCGGCAATTCTGGCTTATCCGGATTTGGTCGGTAAACCTTTCTATCTGCTAAAAGCGTATAACTTGGAGCCCCTTCTACTGTTACCGATTTGTAGCCATCCCCCATATACACATTCATATCATCCAACGCATAAATGCGGAACGTAGCTTTACCGTCGCGTTGGATTTTAAAACGGATTCGCCCAGTATAAGATCTTCGCTCACTTTCTTTAAGTGCAAATTCTCTTTTTCCATTTGTTGCACCGGTTCCAATCGTACTATCTACGACCAATTTTATCATATCTTTATTGGCCGATGTAATGGTAAAACTAATATGTACACTATCCCCGTCATTGTATTTTCTATAATCGGTAACCGTATAGTCACTATCGTCGTGAAAAGTTATTTTGACATCCTCAAACATGTTAAAGATATTCTCCGACTCCACGCTACATGACCCCAGCGTCGCTAAGGCGAGGACAGTCAAAAACGCTAATATTTTTCTCGTTGTCATAATTCCTGATTAAATTTTCTTGAACACCGTATTAATTATCTAGAGGATCAAATGTGCCACCTGACCAGCCGATCGTTGGATAGATATCTACCCCTCTCCAGACATAATCATTATGGAAGGTATAAAAATTGTGATATTCCGGAATATTTATTGCCCCAAAGCCCGTATTCTGTGCTTGAATAGACATTCTAAAATACTTCTGATAGTTCGGCTTCTTCTCGATACTTATTGTGTCCCGATCTCCCTTATTCAAATTATCAACACTCACATCAGTTTGTAATTCAATGCGAATCGTTTCTAATGATTCACCTGATAACAGATGCCATCTGCGCATCCTGCGTAAATCAGAATTACGTTTGTTTTCAAAAGCGAACTCAATCATACGTTCATTCAAAATCAGATCACGCATATCCGCTATACCTGCAATGGATCCTAGTCCATAATCATTGCTTCCTTGTTCTATACCGGCTCGTTGTCGAATAGTACGCACCATGTTTTTTGCCGTGGCCATATCACCCGTTTCATTGGCACAGTCTGCATAATTCAACATCACCTCCGCCAAGCGCATCTCAATCCAATCCATACCACTTCCGCCAATATCGTTCGTTACCGGCACACTCGTTGCTGCCAAAGTAGGTGTGGTAAACTTTTTGGTGTATACCCCCCAGTTGGCTCCTTCAGCGACATCACCAACTTTAGCACCTACGTAGGTCCACTGTCTTCGACTCGTATTGCCACTTAACGGATAAACACTGCCATTGTAGGCAAATGTTGCCGTAAAACGCGGATCGCGATTTTGCCAGAACATGACCGCATCATAGGTATAATTGCCTGCTTGATCGATGCGATTACCATCTTTCATCGGATAAGCCTGAAGGAGCTTCCATGTTGCTCTGTAGGCCTTGTCTGGAGAACCTCCCTCGGTCTGTGGCCGATTTTTTCGTTCTTCGTTATGCCCTCTTTTCGCCAATGTAGTGGAATACGATCTGGAAATAATGGTTTCTTTGTTCGCCGATCCTTTGGTTTGCCAAATTTGTCCATAATTTTCTACCAAGCTATGTCCCTTCGCAATACATAGATCATACGCTGCTTTGTTGGCTTCTAAGGCAGCCTGCCACCTTGACGCATCGTAGGGATGTTTCGGGTCGCTGGTTGGATTAAATTGCGGACTAGCCCAATACAATAATGCTTTTGCTTTCAATGATGCTGCCGCCTCCTGTGTAATGCGTCCCCAATCACTATGCGTTACACCATCCAAGTAATCCACCGCTTTCGTCAGATCATCGATAATTACATTAAAGCATTCGCGTGCACTTGCCCGTCCTTTAACCTGCAAATTGTCTGGATCCTGAGGCTCCAACACTAAAGTAGTTCCTCCATAGACTTTTACCAACTCCAGATAGACCATGGCACGCATAGCATGGTACTGCCCTAAAAAGCGACGCTTAGCCTCCTCACTTATGGTACTCTCCGGGATATATTTGATCGCGTTATTACAACGTGCGATATCCAAATAGCGGTTGCTCCCATAATTCAAGGTATACAAGTTTCCAACATAAAACACATCGTGATTCGTCAACGCGTCTCCATTAATCCCCATAGCACGTGCAGCATGGCCGGCTTCAGAGGCAAAATAACATTCATCATTTGCCAAATGGATCTCCCAACGATTTGGAATCACCTGATGTGGCCACTTCGGAATAATCAGTTCGTATGTTTTATTCAAATGAAAATCAATAGATCCTTCAGAATTCCAAACCACTTCACTCCCCAATCCATTACGATCCTCTAACAGAAAAAATTTATCATCATTACAGGCTGTGAGTACACCTGAAACCAACAGGATACCGAAGCCTTTTTTTAATATTGCCTTTATATTTTTTTTCATCACAATTTCATTTATAAACCAGCACTTAAACCAATTGATATTGTCCGTACCGTTGGGTAGTAATACGCATTATTCGTATAGGGATCTTTATAGGAAAAAGGGTTTACCAAAGTCCAAAGATTGTTACCTGTCAACAAGATACTTGCATTGGATAAACCGAGGCGTTTAGCTGCAGCAGCAGGAACAGCATACTTCAAGGTCATATTATTGATCCGTATAGTTGTTGCATCTAAAGCCCAGAAATCTGCATTTGCACCAACAAGTGGATCATCTGCACGAGGGAAAGTTCCTTCCATCGGATTATCCGGTGTCCATCGATCTCTCCAAAAAGCCATCACATTTTTTGTTGTTGTAGGAGCGGCTCTGGAACTACCATCAATAAACACCTTTCCTCCAAATCTAGCGTAAATATTGGTACTCAAACTCAACGCTTTATACCCTAGGTTAAGTGTAATCCCTGTAGAAAAAAACGAATTCGTCTTATCAAACAAATACGTCTGATCCAATGTCGTTATTAAACCATCACCATTAGTATCCTCATAGATTAACCAACCTGGCTGAGGTACCTGTCCGCCAATACGATAATTTGGATTTTCAGATAAAAAAGCATCCACTTGTTCTTGCGTGCGGAACATACCCAACACTTTATAGCCCACGTTACTGCTGTTATACGTGCGCGGATCTGTACCGAATTGATTCGCTAACCATTTACCGTCCGAGCGATCGGTCTCGAGAAAATTAGCGGTTGGGTAGATCATTTTTGTTACAATAGAATTCCCCCAGCCAAAGTTCATACTCGCTCCGATTCTAAAATCTTTGCCAATACGCGTGTTGTAACCCACAGAAAACTCAGAACCCCAATTGTATGCTTCCCTGTAGTTAACAGGAGGCGCAATAATACCGGAATACAAGGGATTCATGAGGGTTGCCCCTTGGTCAAAACCATCAAAAACTTTATTCTGGAAAAACTCGGCATTAATATTTAGCTTGTTATTTAACAAGGTCGTTTCGACACCAACATTGACAGTACGTTTCTTTTCCCAGGTTATGGATGGGTTTGGATAAGCAGTTGGATTAAGCCCAACACCATATTCGGTTCCGAAAAGATAACCGTTGTCGGCATCTATGGCGTAGCGATCCTGCCACAACCTTTCGTCAACACGGTCATCTCCAGCGATACCAACGTTAGCCTTTAATTTCAAGAAATTAACGAAAGGCACATACTCTTGAAAAAATTTCTCCTGACTTACCACCCATCCCAAACCGATGCTTGGAGACAATCCCCAACGCTCACCGGTCGCAAAGTTCGATGAGGCATCCAAACGAGACACAATCTGCAAGAGGTACTTCTTGTCATAATCATATGCGAATCGGCCGAAGAAGGACCGTTTTGTTCGTTCTGTAATCGTCCGAATCGTACGTTGGGTATTGATATCGAAAGCCCAATATTCGTCCGAACCCGATATCAGCTGATTACTGTATGTCGATGCCAAAGTCTCACCGTATGCCTTCGTTTGCTCAGCCCCCACAACAGCATCAATACTGTGCTTGCCAAAGGTATTCGCATATGACAAGGTCAAGAATCCTTGCGAACTATTCAATCGTGACACCGATGTTTGTAAAGTCGAGCTTGTTGCAGACACTGCTGCATATTCGGGGCTCGAAGTTAACTGCGTAGAGTAAAACTGGTCGTTATTACCCATAGTCGCAAATGTGTACAAGTTATACGGCGGCGAATACGTTGTATTATTATTCGCATCGCCTCCCGTTGAAACCTGTAATTTGGCCGTCAATCCTTTCAAAAATTTAGGTTCATACGATACGCTTGCATTCACCCGATAGCCCTGTAAATTACGCTCATCATAGTAACCCGAGTTTATCAAACCCAAGGGATTGCGTGTTCCTGTACGGACAAAGTTGACCGGTAAACCATTAATTTCCATTGGAATCCAGTCTGGCGTGGAAATCACGGTTTCAAAAAACGTCTGATCCGTATCGTTACCCAAGCCATTTTTGCTCTTCCGGATACGGTTATCAATATTAAAATTAATATCCGCTTTTAAACCATCAATAATGGTAGTCTGTAAACCGCTACGTAGCGTGTACTTATCTTGCTTGGTACCGGCGTAATTGCCATTCTCATTTTGATAACCGCCACCCACAAAAAAGGTTACTTTTTCTGAACCACCCGATAGACTCAAATTGTGTCTCTGTGTCAGTGAAGCTTTCCACAGTTGGTCGTACCAGCTATCCACATTCAAGCCCTTTAAGTATGCCAAATCCGCATCACTGAAGTATTTCTCAGACGAGGCATTATTCATTCTATAGCCCTCGTTCAACATCACGCCTAACTCGTAGGCCGACAACATATCCGGTTTTCTAGCGGCATCTGTAACCCCTGCATAGCCATTATAGGAAATACTGGGTTTACCCACTTTACCACGTTTGGTCGTGACCAAGATAACCCCTTTTGCACCTGAAGCCCCATAAATAGCTGCGGAAGCATCCTTCAGCACCGTAATGTTCTCCACCATAGAAGCGTCAAGATTATCGAAAACCTCACTTTCCACGGTAATACCGTCAATGATATACAGAGGTTCACTGGTTGATCCGATACTTTGACCGGCTGTACTGGTTGTGGAATTACGTACATTCAACGTAATCTGTGCACCTGGACGCCCCGAAGCTTCCGAAACGCCAAGTCCTGCAATACGGTTGCGTAATGCGGCGGCAATATTCGGCGCAGGGATATCCATGAGTTCTTCCCCTTTTATTGTAGCGACAGATCCAACAATCTCCGAACGCTTCTGCGTCCCGTATCCTGTGACGATAACCTCATCGATTGCCGCATTTGATTCCTCTAATGTTATGGTGATCTCCTGTTGACCGGCAACATTTACTTCCTTTACGTTATAGCCGACATAGCTGACAATTATAACAGGATTTTCTGCAGGAACATTGATACGAAAGACCCCATTCTGATCTGTTCGCACCCCTGCCTTAGACCCTTTGACGAGTACAGTAACACCAGCCATAGGGATGCCATTTGCATCCACAACCTTTCCCGTAACGTTAACCAACGCCTCTGCTCTCGACGTATAACCGCCCAACGTATTGCTCGCCGCGATTCCAGCTACCGGTGTGGAAAGCACACATGCCAACGCTAATCCCTTAACCAATTTCCGAAAAGGAGTTGGCAAATTTATATTGTTATTTAGCATTATTAATTTAGTTTACACATGAATAAGATGATAAATACACTCCAAAAACCTATGGTCTCCATTTTGGATCGCCGGCAGTAAACAGTGTTGCATTGATAATGGTCAAGTCACTGTTCGCGAAATTGGTTTTATCCGGTGCTTTAAAAACTAGTTCCGAAGACAACGAAGAACGTACAATACCTGCTGCTGCCAATCCCTGAGTCGCTGACGTGCCCCATGTTGCATCAGACGTAGCAACAGTATTCGTTGCGGAAATTGAAGTCGGGGTCCGCGTATTAAACGAACGCGCACCTGCAGTATAGCCAAATAGTGTATTCCTGACATTAAAGCTACCTATCGTACTTCCGGTCCGTGCCATGTCGAGAATATATCTGTTATCGTTTGGCGCCTGAAAGAAGGTAGAGCTTTCAATATTCATCGCATTCAAATGATTAACGGCTGAACTATTGTATCGAACAATCCACGCCGCATTGATAAACGTAGAGTTTGTTAGGTGAACATTATTTACAACAGCATCCACATGGTCTACCTGTAGCACTCCTTGCGCACCTATATTCTGCACAATAGAGTTATTAACCACATAATCTTTCACCGATTTTATGCCCGCACTTTGCAAACGCAATACACCAACATGATCGGATATCCGACATGCTTCAAATTCTATCTTTTCAAAGGTTGCCGCAGGCGATAAATTGAGGACGTAAGTGCTTCCAATAGCTCCTTTTATTTCCACATCTTCGAATTTAAGGAGGCTAATTTGCGATGCTTCTGCAACACCAAAAGAGGATGACATCTGTATCAGTGCCTGAGCACCAAATCCCGGCTCACTCATGATGGTTACATCACGGTTTAGCTGAAATGCCGTTGTGATCGTATAGGTCATCCCTCTCTTCAATACAATGATACTCCCCGCTGGCACCGTATTTAAGGTTGTCTGCAAAATCGTCGGATCGGCAGACGCACGCAAATCTAAATACCCCGCACCCGTCACATCCGGTTTAGTGGTGAATTCCAATACGCCCAATGATCGGCCATCATACCGTAACAACTTGGCCACGTATTGCTTCCCTGGTGTCAAACCTTCCACTAGCTTGGAAATTACGGTAGTATCTTTTATATTAAATTCCTGTTTATCTGTCCCCTCTGCTGTTTCTAGCTCCAAGGTCGTCATCTCACCGTGTCTGCCCCAGCCCAATATAACGGCTTTGTCCGTCCGGTTCCACACTTTTATAGCCCGAAACATATCAATAGGTCTAAGCTGGAAGCTCGCTGCTGTCGCCCAATCCGAAGAGCCTGTACCTGTACTCGCCACTGTACGCACTCGAGCATAATAATTTTGCAATGGCGTAAGCTGTTCATCATTCAGAAACAAAGAAGTAGAGTCGATCACCAAATTTAATGCGGTTTGACTATCATCTTTAAACGTCTCATCCGTAGAGATCTGAACCTCATACGACAAATTCACTGTCGGACGGTCTTTGCCTTCCCAAGCCGCAAACCCTGAACTCCATGACAATACGAGTGACGTATCTGCATGATTTATAGTAATACCGCTCCCCATCTCCGTCAAGCTTGTAGGCGGGCCTAAAGTCGCCTCCTTGTTACACGCGCTAAAGCTCACGACCAAAAAAGCCAAGAACAACGCCCCATAAAATAGCCTCATTGGATTAATCTTTTGAAATCTCATGATAATTAGGTTATTTAATTAATTTGCATTTATAATTTTTGTTTATCCAAACAACTGAAAGAACCTGATTTACTCTTAGTAAATAAGAAAAGAATAAAGGTTTATTAGCCGTATATAGACAAACAGGTTTATACATTTTTTCATGTACGAACCAAGGGTTAGTTAAAAATCGTACTTGAACATTGGTATTTTAAGGGCACACGAAAGGCGCCTCTGACGTTTACATCTGTCATTGCCCTACGTCCTAAACAGCAAGTGCTTATTATTTTTTTGAAACATCATAATAATAGGTTACTTAATTAATTTTTATTTATACAAACAGCTGAAATCAAATATTCTCATCAGATACATATCTGATTTCAGGTTAATCAATCGTATATCGACAAACAGGTTTATGATGACACGGTGTACGAACGTTGGTTAGCTACAAACGTACACAAACATCACTCCGCTAATACGCCTCCTAAAGTACTCTTTTTTGATTTTTAATTCGCTCTTCCCATCGCTTTCCCTCCTCCTTTAAATCATACCCTTCCTTCGCCAGGTAATTATTTATTCTCCCTTTGTACTTCCCGAACACAGCGTGTTTTTCTTTTGATCCTGGTTGCGCCATGGCCAATTCACGTGCCTCTGTCAGATTTGTCAAGATGTATTCCTTCTGCACAACAGTAAGGCTAGGGATCATTTCTTGAAAAGCAACATAAGTCTTTGGTAATACACCATAGGTCATTCCATTCTTCACGCCATCAACTTGCTCTTTTGTCAATATCTTGGAAAGACTGCGCACATATTTAGCATTCAGCTTTTGCAATTTCTTTGCTTCTGTTTCTTCTATTTTGGCAATTTTAGCTTGTTGCGTTTCTTTGTCAGATGAAAATTTCTGCTTAACAGCTTGGATTTTCTCCTGTTTAGATTCGTGATGCGTATTGACATGATCATAGTCATTAACAACCAATCCTCGAACCTTGTAATACTGCACACTATCAGATATGCCCAATGTTGCCACTATTTTATCTGCCCGTTCTGTAATTACCTTTAGATACTCTTGTCTCGCATTTTGTGCTATAGACACGTTTCCGATCATTACCAGAAAAAGAAAGTAAACAATTTGTATTTTTTTCATCTCTCTTTAATTTATCTCTTATTTAAGATCCCATAGGATATCACACTTAGCCTTTTTAGAATATAGCGGATAAATTCTGCAAAACAATTTCAAATCCGTTTATACCTATAATTGATTAATTCAAAGTAACGCATTCTTTACATGGGAACTTTATAAGTGATTATCTATTTATTGTACGATATTATCAGCAGAAAAACACAGATACACATAACAAACCAAACTGAATACCAATCCATTAGCTTAAACACAAAACCTAATTTAGAATACAAAATCCTTTGGCTCTACTTACTGTAATTTTCACGGAATGAAATTTCATTCAAGTCAAGCAAAATATAGGGTATACAGGTGAAAAAGAGAACTTCACCGAAATCGCCGACAAGCATATCAAACAAACTGTAAATTCATCAGTTAAAAATTAAGTTTTCAACTAAAACAACATCAGATTTGCGCCAAAGGTCTTTTAGGCGCAAATCTGATGTTTATGATGCTATTATTGAATTTCGACTAATATCCATTATTTTGATAACCTTCTGGGTTACTTATCGCATCAATTTGTCCCTGTGGTATCGGCCGTACCTGATGTACTCCATCCACAAAATATTGTCCTACATCAGGATTTTTTTCGGTGAGATAAGCTTTTGTCAATTTACCTACTCTTTTTAAATCATACCACCGGCCATATTCTCCGCAGAGCTCCCGAGCACGTTCGTCCAACAGAAACTGTAGACTAATATCGGTCGCAGAAATCTGCTGACCACCAACGCGGTTTCTTAGCACATTGATATAAGATGCCGCAATTGTATTCGAACCACGCAAATAAAACTCTGCTTCCGCAGCAATTAAATAAACCTCGGCCAAACGCATAACAGTGGCATAAGCATCACTTGTATAGCTATTCGTCCGCGGGCTGATAAGGGATCCCGAATTGAACTTTGTGAGTGAAGGATAAAACCGTATAAACGGATTATCCACTTCTCCGGGTTGTTGATTGACGCGTGTGTATTTCATCTTTACTCTTTTATCATCACTATAAATATCCGCAAGATCAACCCACAAGTATTTCTGCGAAAGTTTGTCCGCTCGCTCTGCTTCATATAATTCCTCTTCTGACCGCATTATTTTTATCGCCAAAGCACTATTGGCGAGATTCGTTCCTTCAGGTACAGCGTTACCTGAGCGGTCATATTGCACGATTGCATCTCTCGTCCAATTATATGTAGTATTCGCTGTCCAACTGGTTTGAAATGACATCTTATAGCGCGGATCCAATGATCCATCAGCATTTCTAAAAACATCCATCAAATATTTTGTAGGCATAAAATTTCCTCCCGACCATCTTCCGATCTCCAACTGATAACCTGCCAACAAAATAGCTCCAAAAGCCGTTGGTGTAGCGTAAAAACGTTTAAAATCATTATTGTGATCGTAGACATTCGTTGACCCATAATTCTGCGAATACGTAATCTGATACAGGGCCTCGCTGTTATTCTTATTATGCGTTTCGTCAAAATTAAATGTGAAATCGTCGTATAATTGTGTGCCATAAGTTCCAGGATTTTCAATTAACTCTTTTGCAACAGTTAAAGCCTCTTCCAAATAAGAGTCACTTCCATATTCTTTTGTTTGGAGACAAACTTTAGCAAGAAGACCCAAGGCTGATTTTTTCGAAGGTCGTCCTATTTCCAAGGCCGAGACGGGTAGGTTTTCCACCGCAAAACGCAAATCCGGAATAATGGCTGATTCGTAGATCTCTAAGGGAAGACTCTTTACCGACTCCGTATTCGCGGCAGTTGTTTCGTGAAGCGTTAAGGGGCAAGCACCAAACTGTTCAACCAAATGAAAATAATAAAGAGCTCTTAAAAAATAAGCTTCAGCTACGCGTTGCGCTTTTTCTTCATCACTATTAAAATCCGTGACCTGATCTACACGATCTATAACTAAATTACAGTAATTAATCGCATCATAAGCCCCATTCCAATAATCTTTTGCCATATCGATAGACATCGCTCCGCCAGATGCATACTTCATATAATTTTGGTTATTATTCGAATTTAAATCCGCGGTCCAAATATCTGTCCCCCCTTCCGTAACGAGCAACAAATTCCGTCCATAAAAATATCGAGGCAAATCAAAATAACAGCTGTTGATTAATTTAAGATACCCTTCTTTCGTTGTCGCTATTTTATCTACCGTTACTCCGGACGGATTAATTTCCTCCAAAGAACACGAGACAAAAAATAGACTAATAAACAATATATTCCCAAATAAAAATTTCTTTTTCATGTGTAACATAATTTAAAAAGTGATGTTTAGGCCCAAAACAAACTGTTTTGTCAATGGAAAGTTATCCGAACCATTCGATTCGGGATCCTGATACTTCAACAAGTCGCTTTTTGTAAAAATAAATGGATTATTAGCTGTAGCATATATGCGGAATCGCTGCATGGCTAACCTTTTTGTCAATCCTTTCGGCAAACTATAACCTAATGTGATATTCCTAATTTTAAAATAAGATCCGTCAACATATTTCAGCGCATCAAATCCAATATATCCACTTGTGGTAGAATGTAATCCAGGTCTAGGTAAATAGGCATTTGGATTTTCAGGAGTCCAGTAATCGATGTCGTCTGGACTATTTGCTTCTGAAGTTGTTGGATTATATCGCGTGATTAGGTTACTCGATATCATTTGCCCCCAACGAGCCGTTACAAAGATACTTGCATCGAAATCCTTATAAGTAACATTATTCTGTAGACCTCCTGTCCAATTCGGGACTGCTGATCCAAGAATGACTTTATCATTGGCACCATAAGCATGTATTCCATCTTCATTAAAAATACCATTTGTAGCTAATTTAATATCGCCAGGCAAAGCGTTATACTTGGCGGCTTCGCTTGCTTCACTTTCCTGCCAAATACCTAAGTACTTGTAATCAAAGAACGTTTCTATCGGATGGTTTAAGAATAAATTAGTCGAAATAAGATCCTTGTTCCCTGGTAACGAAACTATACGCTCTTTATTCGCTGCAAAAGTAATTGTCGTCTGCCAAGAAAAATTATCTCGTTCTATATTTTTTGTGTTTAGTAGAATCTCAATTCCCTTGTTATTGGTAGCACCTACATTTTGCCACATCTTAAATGGAGATCCCCAAGACCCACCCAATGATGCTGGCATGTCACGTAAATACAAGAGATCTTTGGTATCAGCATTATACCAATCTGCAGTTAAATTAATCCGTCCTTTTAAGAACTCTGCATCGAGCCCCACATTCGTGGTATACGATTTTTCCCATCCTAAATCGGCATTTGCTAACTGTTGGTTTAGAATAAATGCGGCTCCTGCATTGTCTCCAAATCCAACAGGTTTGGGTGCATTATATCCTCCAGCTTGCGTCCCGTAAGCTCCAACGCCTCCCGAGTTCCCCGTTATACCATAACCAACACGCAGTTTAAGGCTAGAAACGCTAGACGCTAAGGGCTGAAAAAATGATTCATCACTGATTCGCCATGCCACAGCTCCCGCAGGAAAAACGTCCCAACGATTTCCTGCTGACAAACGAGAAACTCCGTCCCAACGACTTGACAATGATAGTAGGTATTTTCCTTTATAATTGTAATTCAATCGACCGACATAAGACATGGATTGACTACCGACATAAGAAGATCGTATAATGGATTTCGTCGCCGCACTCAAGTTGTAAAAGGAATAAGAATCCAAGTCAAAACCCGAACCGCCTGCATAAGCCTGTTCCGATTGATTTTTTGCCCAAGATGTTACTCCAGTTAAGGTAAAATGATGATCGTCAAGTAAATTAAACTCATAGCTTAAAATATTTTCCCAGCGGTAGTTATACTCCCTATCATTAATAATCACTGCTGCCGGAACAGAAAAACCTGCCTCAGGATTCGCAATAGATTGTGTACCAAAGTATTTTCCATTCCTTGAGGAATTTAACGTGACGCCAAGTACAGATCGAAACGATAAACCTTCTATCGGCCTAAATTCAAAATACCCATTTCCTGTAAAATAGGTACGTAAAGTATTATTCACATACTGATCCTTGATTTGATCAGACAGCGGATTTGTCACCCCGTCTACAGGAACATGCTGAATGTTCCCTTCTGCATCAAAAGCATCTCCTAAAGGAAGAAATGTGAGCGCATTTCCAAAGATATTTTGTGCTGCCTGATCATTATCTGAATAGGTTAGCTGCAGATTCGTTCCCACTTTAAAAAGCTTAGATAACTTATGATCTATATTTGCACGAACGGCATATTTCTTGAACTGATCATTTTTGATCATCCCTTGTTCATTATTGTAATTTAACGATAAATAGGCATTAGTTTTTTCGCCACCTCCATTTACTGAAAAACTATAGTTCTGTTGAATACCATCATCTAATATCAGATCAACCCAATCTATCCATCTGCCTTCTTCATAAGCCGCCAGATGCGCTGGGTTAGTCAATATATTGTTCATAAACTCCGGGTAATTCCCATGTTCGCCACGATAGGCCTCTCTCTTCAGTTTAAGATAGGCATCGCCCGTCAAACCATGTGGATATTTAGGAAATCCATTATAACCAAAATACGAATCAAATGCCACGGTGGTCCGCCCAGCTTTACCCTGTCTTGTTGTGATGATTACAACACCATTGGACCCTGCTGAGCCATAAACAGCTGTCGATGATGCATCTTTCAAAACGTCAATCGACTCAATATCGCTGGGATTCAATTGGGAGAAGTCGCCAGGAATCCCATCAATGATATACAACGGATTGTTATCTCCATAAATAGATCGGCTACCTCTCAATGTAACATTTACATTGGCCCCAGCCCTTCCCGAAGATTTCATAATATCCATACCGGATACTTTACCCTGCAAGGCCTCCATCACATTGGCAGTTGGAGTTCGCATAATCTCCTCTGGCTTCACCGAAGCTACGGCTCCCGTAAGATCACGTTTCTTCACCGTGCCATACCCCACAACAACCACTTCTTCTAAGACATCTATTGGTTCTAACGTTATATCAAACGCCGTACGCCCAGCAACTGCAATTTCCTGCGTTTTATAGCCTACAAACGAGACGACAAGAATTTCATTGCCGTCGTTTAAACTTAAGCTGAATGTTCCATCGCTGCCCGTTTGCGTGCCCGTATTTCCATTCTGCCCTTTGATCAGTACCGTTGCTCCCTGTATTGGAAGCCCAGCTGCATCTATAACCCGACCTTTAACATCTATTATTGTTTCCTTAGACGCAATGAATTCGGGGGATATCCTTATAGCAGAAGTTCCTGCCACGGGAATAGAAATGGCGAGAACAAGCAATGCCGGCAAACCGCCCTTCAGCAATTTTCTCTTGAATAGCATAGTGTGATTCATGGTTTAAATAGTTTATCGTAGTCTCTTCCCTACACGTAATCAACAAATTAGCACAACACTCCGCTTAGGATATTGCTGCACAATTTGAAGAACATAGATTGATGTAGACCTCAAAGTAACATATTCTTAACAAGACATTCCAATGTAACATTATCCACTCATTATAGCATATTAGCATCTGAAAAAGATAAAAAACGTATATTAGCGGACCGATATCAATATTGTAAACCATTTGCTAAACAACGCTTTCACACGATATGAATACTCATGCTTCTAATAACAGACCTATAAGAATATTCGATATATAAAAGCTAAAAAGCAAACCAAGTGTAAAGATCTCAGCATTACGGATGAGATCCTATACAGATAAGTAATTATAGACATATGAAACCTTTATATAGAAAACTTCCGGCTAAATTAGAGAATTCTTTCTCTGCAAGGCATGATGTCATGCCTAATTTCGGCAACGTATGGCACTATCATGAGGAAATTGAATTACACTATACCATTCGAGGAGAAGGTGTACGTTTTATTGGTGATAATATCAGCTCCTTTGCTCCAGGAGAAATTATTTTAGTGGGCGAAAAGTTGTCACATGCTTGGCGTTGCAAAGATGAATACTACCAGAACAATCCGGAATATAATATAGAAGCCATTGTTTTACAATTTTTGCCCGATTGTTTGGGAAAACAACTTTTACAACTTCCTGAATCTTATCTAATTCCCAAACTATTTGAAAAAGCGAAAAGTGGCATCATCGTAAAAGGCGAGACCAAACATCAAGTCGCACAGTTGATGTATGACTGCGTCAATGAAACCGGCTTAGGCAAGATTATCTCTCTACTACAAATCCTTAAAACGTTGGCAGAAAGCGAAGAATGCGAAACGATTGTCAAGACGCAGACTACCTTCCATCAATCCAACGAAGCCGACAATATCCGTCTAAACAACATCTTCAACTACACACATGCGCATTATAAAGACGATATCACATTGGAAGAGGTCGCAAGCATTGCAAACCTAAGTATCACTTCTTTTTGTCGTTACTTTAAAATGATGACACGAAAAACCTACTATGACTTTTTAGTAGAAATCCGTATAAGTCACGCCTGCCGCCTTTTGGTAGAGAATAAGCTTCCTACGGAGGTCATCTGTTTTGAATGCGGATTTAATAATGTCTCTAATTTCTATCGACATTTCAAAAAGGTTATGGGATTGACGCCACTAGAATACAAAAAAAGATACCTAAGCAGAAATTAACACACAAAAACAACCGTTGTCAATAGATAAGTTTCTTAACAAGCTTATCTATTGAACGTCCAATCCATCAATATATACCCCCTCTGCATCTACAGCATGCAAAATCACATAGTATGTTCCGGCATTAATCATCGTCCCTGTGTTGGTGTTAACATAATTCCATTTCCCCTCACGTGTAGGATCCAACTGCAATTCTTCGGCCGGCTTTAGGACTTTTCCATCTGGCATCTGCACCTCAACGCGTAGCGACCTGCTTTCAGAAAACGGGTTATGGTATTTTAAGGTTAACGAATACACATCTGCGACACCTACTTTGACTTCAAAGACCAAGCGGCCATCTTTTTCCTGAAATTGTAACCGTTCTTGTTTCAGAAAATCGACTTTATGCATGCCTGTATACGTTGTCACCATATTCGCTTTATACGTATCTGTCTTCTTTAAATCATAAGCAGGCTGTAGTCCACTTTGAATCTGAAAAGCAAAAAAATCATCCTTAGGCAGTTTAGGAAGAACAAATTCTTCCTCTTTAGCCATCACTTTACGATACACCTGATACACCTTTCCCTCATTATTCCGAACAGAATCGCCAGTTGTTTCAAATCCCGCAAAGTCGGACTTTGCCGTCCCCAAAATATATAAATTGGTAGGATAACGGAAAGAAACTACGGCGTCACGTACCATACCCGGAAAGAAATCGGCTCCATAAAGCATACCAGGCAGATGCTGAAACGTATATTTATTTTCGGCATCATACTGTTGCCCGATGTCCATCCAGGATCGAATAGCGGGAATACTGTCTTTTAACAAGCGTAAGTTATAATGTCTATCAACAACCTTAATTTGACCATTAGCCGATGTAGAAGCCACCGCAATGGCCTGAATCAATGCCTGTCCCGCAGCAACGTTAGGAAAATGAATCAATAACTTGCCCCCTTTCACCTGCACATTATATACACGTTTTAGTGCCGTATCATGTCCAACTTCCTTCCATATATCCAACTTTCGTTCGACGATATCCTCATTAATTGCAATATCAAAAAGTCGTCTACCTGCTGCATTTTCACCTCCCCCGGTTCCTATCCATGGCTCCGCGAAATAAAGCTCTACCCGGTAGTTTCCATCTGGCACATCAAACCTGTAGCTTAATTGATTTTGTCCATAACGGAACGATTGCAATAAAGGCCAATCTGCAACTCCCTTGATGGGATCAAATACACGTCTTTGGCTAGCAAAGAAAGGTTGAATCCCTCCTTCATAAGCATCTGTCCAAGATGCACTTCCCCAGTCCGAGGTCTCCTGATAAGGTTGATCACTTGCCCATTCCTGACCAAAATGATCGACATATCGCTCCCCACCACAATTCACACGAAAAAGATATGTCAGGTGTTGATCTCCCTTCAACAACGTAGAAGAGTGATCTACCATGCGATCAAAATTCGGACTTGGTGGCAAGTTGAATAACACAATCGTATCCCGAACCACCGTTTTTCCATTAATTCGTCCCTCAGCATACAACACATTATAACGCACATCTGCACCATCAAAAACAAAAGGCCTACCGAAACCTGGACTCTTCTGAATGCCCAACGAATGCTGTTGCACATCATTAAATAGTTCCACCTCTTCACAATTGGAATAAATACGGATGTCATTCTTTATTCCCGGCCCCTCCCAACGGTTTGGCCAAGTGTGTGAAGCGATATACAACATCGGATCGCTTTCTCCATAATGTGCCCGATACATAAAATAAGCATCGGTAGGTTCTCCCCAAGGGGTTAACAAACCCTTGTAATTCACTGGCCCAACCTTATCCAGATCACGGAGTGCCTCCCCCCCCTGCACCCTTCCCGGATTATCGTGCGAATTCCACAACCAGAGATAATGACCTATAGCTTCATTTTTCACCGAATCAGCCAAACGAAGCTTGGTTTCTAATATCGATGTAAAACGATCTTCACTATACACAACATGATTAGGTAAATAAGGGGCCTCACTATGCAGTTCGAGTGTTCGCCAAGCACCGTATTCTCCAACCAGTAATTGTTTTTTTAAATCTTCTCCATAGGTATGATGATCCCCTCCGTAGGTGCCCGTCCAATTCTGTGGCACATCCCAGTCTGTTCCACTCCCGCCATTGCAGGTCGTAACCAACCGTTGTACCGATGCCGTAGGGTCCATCGAACGAATAATATCGGTACATTCCTGTGCAAAATCAGCCGGCAAAGTGCTCTCATTCTCCAATCCCCATAGAAAAACAGAAGGGCTATTTCGTCGCTCTTTTACCCATTCACGCAATAGTTGTTTAAAATTATTTCGAAAATCTTCCCTATCAAACCAGATATGGGCAGCCATTTGCGTCCATAGCAAAATACCGTTTGCATCCCAAAATTGCTGATAACGAAGATTATGAGGTTGATGCGCATCCCGGAAAGAATTAAATCCCATGGCTTTCATTTCGCGCACGCGCGCACTTATTTCCTCTTCAGCAAAAGCATGTGAATTTCCAAGCTTATGCTCATACTCAGCGATACCATGAATGAATACTGGTTTTCCATTAACCAGCAGTTGATTCGTTCCCATAGGCTTTAATCCCTTAGGCCAACGAATACTCCTCACCCCATAAGGGGTACGTTCCACATCCAGTATACGACTTCCGTCGCGGATAACCGTTTCTAATGTATAAAGATATCCCTCCTTCGGCTGCCATAGGTGTAGATTTTTTAAGTATAATGCCGATAATGCAAATACCTTTGTGGATAGCGCACTGATCTCCAATTTGTCGAAACTGCTTCCTATTCTTTTTCCAGAGGCTTCTAAAACATGCGTTTCCACCGTCAATTTGCGCATTTTACCCGAAGAATTACGCAACTCTACGGTCTGATGTATGGTAGCGGATTTTTCGGTTGCTGTTTCATCATTCCAATAATGTACACCAAAAGGAGCTATGTTTACTTCATTCTTCACGAGCAAGCTAACCGGACGAAAAATTCCCATAGGCTGAGATCCTTCCGAAAAGCCACGCTCGGTTGAACAGCCACCATCGACCCAAGGCAAATCACGTATTTCCGCGGGATGATCCGCCCGGACAGCCAACAGGTTCAACCGTCCATCTGTGTAAATAAAGTTCGTGACGTCGATGGTAAAAGTGGTACGTCCTCCGGCATGATACCCGACTTGTTTCCCGTTGAGCCACACTGTTGCATAGGAACTTACACCTTCAAAGAACAAATAAAATTGCTGCTGTTTATTTTTTTTAATGATCGTAAATGTTTTTCTATACCATGCATAACCATGTAAATTTCCATGGATCAACCGGCGATATCCATCATAACTATCCCAATTGTGAGGTACGTTTACTGATTTCCATGTCCCATCTTCCTGAAAATCTTGTTTTTCAAATCCCGCATAGTGTAGTGAGTCTATACCATTCATTGTGGTACGCCAACCTTCATCAAGCTTCACCATTTGCCGAGGTTCTTGCGATTGAGCAAATAATATCCCGTAAAAAAAGAATATGAAGAGAAAAATGAGCTTTTGCATTAGTTGTGTAAATTGAGCTCCGGATCGAAGCGGTATAGTTTATTTTTCTTTGTTGGAATTTGGACCGTCTTTCCTTTGTAGCGCAATGCCAAATGATTTCCGACAAGGGAATGAACACATACGGATGTCAACTCATGGTCTTTCCACTGGAAATCTACGGTAAATCCTCCCCGCGCTCTAAAGCCCTTCACATTACCGTCAGGCAACTCGCGAGGCAAAGCAGGCAGAAGATCGATGTAATCTCCTTGACTTTGGAGAAGCAGCTCACCTATTCCAGCAGCTCCGCCAAAATTTCCGTCAATTTGAAAAGGAGGATGTGCGTCAAAAAGATTTGGATAAGAACCTCCAGACTTGCCTGCAGGCCTGAGCAACATCTTGATCATGGCATAAGTATGTTCCGCATCCTGTAGCCGCGCCCAAAAATTGATCTTCCAGGCTAAACTCCAACCGGTACCATCGTCACCGCGCATCAGAAGCGACTGCTTGGCGGCCTGTAGCAAACCGGGCGTTTTATCTAGGTTGATTTCATTCCCAGGATGCAGCCCCCAAAGATGGGAAACATGCCGATGTTTATTATCTGGATCGTCCTTATCTTCCAACCATTCTTGGAGTTGACCATACTTACCAATTTGATTCGGCGCAATCTGTGGAATCATCGCTGCAATAGAATCTTGAAGTTCCTTGTCGCTTCCCACTAATTGGGAGGATGCTACAAACACGGAAAACAGTGCACGTATAATCTGATGATCCATGGTTGGCCCTTTCACCAAACCACCATGTTCGGGAGAGTTTGAAGGTGTACTTACATACCAGCCTGTCTGCGTATCTTTCACCAACACATCCTTGAAGAACAATGTTGCTCCCTTAATCACATCATAATATTCCTTTATAAATTGTGGATCTTGATTATAGCGATAATGTTCCCAAAGGTGGGTCACCAACCAAGCTCCTCCCGTTGGCCATATACCGTGATTGGAGTTATTAATAGGTGATGTACCTCGCCATATATCTGTATTATGGTGTAAAACCCATCCTCTTGCATTATAGTATGCTTTTGCCGTCTCTTCGCCCGCTTTACTCAATTCACGTATCATTTGAAAAAGGGGAGTATGTAACTCACTCAGATTGAACATTTCCGTTGGCCAGTAATTCATTTCCAGATTGATATTCGTAGTGTACTTACTGCCCCAAGAGGGTTCCAACAAATGATTCCAAATCCCCTGCAGATTGGAGGGCTGTGTTCCCTTTCGAGAACTCGCGATCTGTAGATAACGTCCATACTGAACATACAATGCAATCAGCCCTGGATCAGCTAGAGATGTAAAACGCTGTAGGCGCTCGTCAGTCGGTAGAACATCGTTCTCTTGATCCCCCATCTGAATAGCAAATTGACTATACAAACGTTGATAATCTTTTTGATGCCTGGTAAACAGACGATCAAAAGACTGGCGGCAAACCTCTTGGTGATGCTTTTCTGCGCTATCAAAATAAGCGGGCTGAACATGTAGGTAGTCACTATAGTTTGTTGCTCCCGTCAATAATACGTCGACGCAATCAGCAGCTTCTACATGCAGAATCCCGTCTTGCTCGTAGAGCTTTCCACCTTTCAATTTCAAGGTTACAAAAGATGTCGCCTCTAACACTCCTCCCTTGACCTTCACCTGCAGTGCTAAGCTGTGCTTATCAATCTGCCACAAGCGTTTGTTCGCATGTTTACTAGCTAGCGTAACGGAGAAATAAACTTGCTTGGGTTTATCCGCTGTCAATCGAATCCCAATAAGGTTATCGGGATAGCTAGCAAAATAGGATCTTGAAAACGAAACATCTCCTTGTTTATAATGCACTTCAACTAAACCACGATCTAAATCGAGACTACGTTGATAATCTTCGGTCTTCCCATCAGGAAACGAAAAACGCAAGGAGCCAAATGGTTGGTAAGAAGCCTGATAAGTCCCTACTTTGGGGACATCGGCGTCTTGTATCCAATATTTCCACAAACCCGCCAGGCTAATAAAACCACGCTTCACATTGCGCAATGCTATGGTCTCCTTTGGGTCTTTGTATCCCGCAATACCTCCTTTTCCTGTGAGATTAATAACCTGTATAGCGATGACATTTCGACCAACCTGCAATATTTCCTTTGGAACTTTATACAGACGCTTGGCTTGATCTCCTTCTGTATGACCGACCCATTTCCCATTGATATAGGTAAAATCCTGTTCCCGTATTTTGTTGAGATCCAGTATCCAGTCTTCTTGAATATCTTGAGCAGTAAGTTCAAAAGAGTTTCTGAACCAAACCGCTCCATCAACACCTTCCAACCCAACTTCCTCCCAGCCCTCATATGAAGGAACAGGAATAGATTTCCATCCTCCGTCGTCAAAATCATATGAAATGGGCCCCTTAGGATTGACGCGTTCTTTTTCGATTTGGTGCAACCAAGCTTTATTATCTTCAGAGAGACTTTTAAGTCCCATGAACTGCTCCATAGCTAAAGCTTCGGCTTCCGCTTGCTTCCCCTCGTCCAACAAGCTTCGAATAGGCGCTAAATACTGGTGTGCCCCGGCGCGGCTATATGCTCGAGGTTCTCCCGTCCATAATGTTTCTTCGTTGAACTGCACCTCTTCCTCCTGATCACCACCAAAAATCATAGCTCCTAATTTCCCATTTCCGATAGGAAGTGCTTCCTCCCAGGACAAAGCGGGTTGCTTATACCATAAACGCGATTGTGCGTGTGTTACCACAACGCACAATAGGCCTACCGAAAAAAGAAAGAGTCTCAACGGCATAGTCTTATTTTTTTGGTTCTATATTATAGCGTAAGATGACGGCCTTATCATCTCCTTCTACAATTTTAGCCACTTCACTAAAATTATTCCCATGGATAACCACATCTAAATTCTCACTTCCTTCAAGAGCTAAAAAAGTACCGGTTCCTGCACTTGGCGAATTATTTTGAATGTTTACTTTCTTTACGTCTTCAAACACCAACAAGGGCCGATTTACAACAGGTGTGTAATTTTGAATACCTTGAATTTCCAATTGTTCCACACGCTTGGCTTTAATAAAAGGTTCGTTTGCAACATCCACCTGTACATTACTAAACAGCACTTTATTTGCATTTTCCAATGAAAACCCAGCTTTGGCTTGCATATTAATATTATTGAAACTCACATTCTCAATTGGCATTTCATCCAGACCTCGTAAAAGACCTACGCGATTGGCTGTACCTGTCATATCACTGATGAAGATATTTCTAAAAAGGGGAGTCCGCTCACTCACAGCTTCCACATCCGTTTTAGCATATTGCATATCCATAACAATAGCTTGGTCACGAATATCACGCATCACAATATTGCTTACGCGGATATTTTCAACAATTCCTCCACGGCCTCGTGCGGTCTTCAATCGGATGCCGCGGTCTGTACCGTCAAATATGCAGTTGGAGATGACAATATTTTTCACCCCTCCTGACATTTCACTACCGATGACAACTCCTCCATGTCCACGTAGCATCGTGCAGTTCGTAATAGTATAATTCTCCGCAGGGATATTTACCTGGCGTCCAGAACGATCCTTACCGGATTTAATCGTGATACAGTCATCCCCCACGCTGATGTGGCAATTTGCAATACGGACATTACTGCACGACTCGGGGTTTATGCCGTCCGTATTTGGCGACGGTGGGTTATCAATCGTTATACCATCTACAGTCACATTATCGCAGTATTGAGGATTGATGGTCCAAAATGGTGAATTTTGAATTTTGACATCCTTAATTTGTATATTTTTACAACGGAGGAACTGTATAAAGGGTGGGCGAAGGAAACCGCGTTCGATCCAACCGGGTAAATCTGGCGCAAGTACATTGGCATTTAACCGTTTAAATTCTTTTTGCCATTTACTATCTTCTTTTTGCTTTTTAACCTCTACCTCCGAGTAGCCCCACCATTTTTTTCCGTGTCCGTCAATTATTCCACGACCAACAATAGCGATGTTCTCCAAGTCGGCGCCATAAAATAAGGGGGAAAAGTTCGTTACTGCAGTACCCTCCCAACGCGACTCTACCATAGGGAGATAGTCGTCAAAATTATCGCTAAAATGCAATTCCGCACCAGCATCTATAAATAAGGTGATATTGCTTTTAAAATGTATGGGCCCTGTTATGTATTTTCCGGCAGGGAAATATACTGTACCGCCTCCTTTTTTAGCAGCAGCCTCTATAGCCCGTGCAATAGCCTTCGTATTCGTCCCTGTACTATCGTTTTTTCCACCATAGCTCAACACGTTATAAAATGGCTGTGCCTGCGAGAGCGTAACTACGCCTATAAATGCAATTAAGGCGACTAATTTCTTTCCTATCATTTTAAGTTAACTGTTAAAGATTTCATTTTTTTTGACTGTGCCACACATTTGCCATCTACATATACTCGCAGTCCTTTTCCTTGCTGATAACGATCGCCTGTTTCATCCCAAAAGATGTCGATCTGTTTTCCTTTGTAAGAGAGCTGTTGTAATGCAAAATAAGACCATTTACCTGTCGGAACCAATGGCTTTATCGAAAATTGGTTACCAAGCATTGGTTTAAATCCGATAAGATCTTGAATAATTACATCCGCAAACGTAGAATGATTGTAGAACTTACTGCGCGGATCGTCGCCCTTCAACCAATCGCCTGTACGTTCATCCTGATACTCGCCGATATAGGGTTTTCCATACATCACATGAGATTTTGCATACTGTGCAACCTCCTCATAGAAGTCTGCAGGAACAAGGCCGCCTTTTTTCTTGTAATCCACAAGCAGATTCGCCATCCCACGCAAAGTTTGCGAACTAGCGAAAGGCCAAATTGCACCATCCCACTCACAACTATGTCCCGTGCCCCGTGTACGGAAGCTCGGCTCCCGACGCTCAGCAGTCGTCAAACCCCAAGGTGCTTTAAATCCTGCGCTGTCCGTTACCTGCGACCAGGCTTTAGCATAGTTCGCATGGTCAGGTACTGCATGAAAATACCAAGGAATAAAGCCGATAGCCTCCCGGGCAGGGTGAAGCCCACCTTTGTGTAGACGTGTCTTGAAGAATTGGGCATCCGTATCCCAGAGGGAATCGAGCAGTAACGCTTGCAAATGCTCCGCTTTAAGATCATAGGTACGTTTCATCTCTGGTCGATTGGCTAACTGTGCCATCGTGGCCAGTGCTTTTGCATTGCCATACATATAGCTGTTAATCGTCGGACGCATATTTTCTTCTCGTCGTCCTCCTGAAACAGACTCTTCCATACCATCTTTGACATCATGTTGCCAAAAAAGACCATTTTTCAGCTGCCTTTCCTTTTCCCACACCTTATAATCTTTATCAAGATCGTCTACGCGACTGAGCAAATATGGTTTATCACCTGTAACCATATAATAGGCTAAAAGTGCGTCTGGAAGCCAAGAGCTAAATTGATGAAACCGTGGTTTTGTTTGTCCTTTATCGGCATGGTAAAGCCAAAAATCCACATATTCCTTCAAAAATTCATTATTTCTGAGCCAGCGGCCTTCATAAAGGTGATGCCCCAAAGCACAGCTAATGGAGTTGTATTTTCCGGCGTGTTTTACAGCTGTAATAAACTCTGTAACAATCGTTCCCTCTTCGGTTTTTTTGATATGCTTCCTAAATGACCACCAGCGAAAATAATAGATTTCTTCAATTGCAGAATCCGGGCAGTCCAACAAGGGAATATTATCTTTCAGCCATATTGCCGATTCCTTATTCGGAATCAGGTTGACAACAGCTTCGTCATCATCTGCATTAAACTGCTCCACATAAGTCTGAAGCTTCGCCTTCAGATCTACCTGCGCCCAAGTGAAACAGGGCAATAAGAACAGGATTCCTACTACTAATTTTTTCATCCGTATCATCGTTATCTTATCATCAAAATAGTACGCCTTTTAGAGCTTTGTCTCTCCATAATACCCAAACAAATCGTCCAGATCGTCGCCTTGATTATCCACATCTGCATTATAAGGATTTGACAATTCCTGATCACTGACAAAGCCCAGAATCACTGCCTCTCCTTTCGGGAGCTTCAACGTTTGGTCGCCAGCAGCAAACGAATAGGTATGAATATCTAGCATCGGCATATACTGTATTCGCAGAGCATTCCTAACCTTCGCATCAGCCTGTCCATAATCATTGGCCGAGGCATCAATCTCCAACACTGGTTTAGGCGCAAACACTTTATCTTCACTGTTAAAATAACCCACAAGCACCTTAACAGGTTGGTTACTGTTAAACTGTAGTGACGTACCTTCGATCTTCTGTCTTTCGGAATTGACTTGAACAGCCTGCAAACCTTCCAAAGTTTCCGGTAGATGGGTAACCACCAATTCCTGATCCTTATACAGCTTTGCTCCTTTTTTTAATACAACAAACGTGGCATCTGCTGAAAGACGTACTGCTGCAGATTGCATTTTTTTATTCTCTTTTTCCACAGGTTTCGACAGCATGGATAAAGAGTCTATCGCCTTCTTAAAGTTAGTAAGTTCCGCTTCATAAACAGGTAACAATTCTGTCCAATGTTTAAATGTTGCGTCGACGCCACGCATTGGAATTTTCCGCTGTTTTGTTTGCATACTATTAGCATAACGATAGGTATCCTTGGTTAGGTCCGCTAGCACCTGATACGCTTTCACACTCGCTTCGAGATTTGGAATAGCTGCCCGTAAATCCGCGATATCCCGGGTATACTTATAAGTCAGTACCTGCAAAGCTGCTTTCACTTTCGTACTGTAATGCTCCGCCAATGCTTGATGCATGTAAATATCTTGCAAAACACGCTTTAATTCTGCTTTGTTCTTGGTTCCTTGTCCTATAGAAGCAATAAGCTCTACGGCACGGTCTCCATGAGCCACGATTTCATTGGCCACTTGTAATGGTGTTTCGCCAACGTGGTTTTCGCCTTTTGCCTCTTTTTCCGCATAATCCACAATCATCTCACCTTCTGGCGCTTCTGATTCATATAACAAGGTAAAAAGTCCATACCGGTAGGGATTGATCAACTGCGTCATCAACATCCCCAAGGAGGAAGTCTGTCGATTTCCATCCGTTATTCCGAAACGACGCAATATCTTGGGAGATATTTCGCCCACTTCTTCTAAAGCGCGAAGCAACGCTATACTTTCCTTCTTCTCTAGGCCATAGTACGCTGCAAGGCTATTCGACCAATACACTTCCTCTTCCGATTTTGTATATGCGACCTTCCAGGCGTAGCGTGCCCATGCTTTATACCACATCCAATCGCGATCCAATTGTAAAAGACCACCGTCCACTTTATCTGCAGCATAGGGCCAATCCCAATAGGATGCCTGTGGATAGATATGCAACCCATTCGATAAATGAACATCGTGCATGGCTTTCACCGATTTTTGGATAAAATCAGGAGAGGCATAACGAAAAGGCTCTAAATTGGCTAATATATGCACATTCTGTATATGCACAGTACCTATCTTTCCCAAGTTCTGATGAAGTTCAGCCCACTTTCCACGTGGCGTATAAGTAGTCAAAGCCTCTCCATTATACTTGGCCATAGTATAAAGGTTTTTATAATGTGGCAAAGCTGCTTTCATCACGGCAGGTGCATCGGTATCATGTGCGCGCAGGATGACAGGAGGTTCAACGTCGCTATGAATACGCGCTAATCCATCCTTTACCCCTGGTAAAATCGTCTGCGTAAACCAATTGATATCATCCTGACCAACACCTTCCATCGCCTCACCCAGCGTAATCAACAAGCCTACATTGGGGTATTTCTCAACAAAGGCAGCGATAGACTGACGTGTATAATCCGAAATTAACGGCGTAATCACGCGGTTTCGTTCCTGTGTCTTTAAGCCGTGCTTATCGGCAAAAGGCTTCGGCAAGATGATATTATAAAACATCTGAATTACCCAGATCCCCCTCTTATTCGCCTCTTCAGTCAAGAATCGGTAGATCTCCTCATTCTTTACAAAAGTCTCCTCATCCACTTCCAACGCATAGGGATAATCTTTTAATTTAACAAGCGAAGAGAAGGGATGTCCATTCCAGAGATAAAGCGTATTATAACGATTCTCGACAAGCATATCGAGGTAACGCGTCCAAAGTTTCTTATCGTAAAACCAAGGAAAAAGATCCGTGGTATAGGGGTATTCATACACATCACGACCGGGCAAATACGCTGTTTTCTGCATACCGATACATGTCCCACGAAGCACCATTTCCGGTGCATCAAAAAGCGCTATGGTTTTGCTTTTCTGCAAATTATGTGTCACTACTTCCTTACAGGCATATAGAAGACCTGTTTCGTCCTTTCCAATCACAAATAAGGGGGAGCGCGGCCCTTTCCTATACACAAGAAAAGATTCCGACTTATTCAGCTTACGAATCAGTTCCTGGGGAATCCATTTTTCCCAATTATTGCCACTATGCAGACCGACGATAATATCATGATCTGAAAATTTATTTATTGTTTCTTTTCCTTCTTCTTTCACGAAAGAGCCATCGGACAATACATCCAAATGCCCCAGTGCATATTGAAATCGTTCTGCATTTGTCACCCCAGCAGAAAACTGGATTAAACGAATAGATGCTGCAAATGAACACGTGGAGCCCACGATAATAAAAAGAAATACTATAGATTGTTTCAAAAAAAGCTTCATATTTTACAGCTATCAGTACCTGTATAAGGGATCAATTTTGATAAGATCCTTCACAATAAGCGCCCACGAATGGTGAGACCAACCCTTATACCCGCACGTAAATCAACGGTTTCTCAAAAAAACAACTTTAAACGCTGGCTTTCCTCTGTATAATTATCTAATTACTACAAAATATTAGCATGGGAAGGTTTATCAGAAGACCAAAAGGTTGTTATAAACACAAGGTTTCAAGTAATAACTTTACTTTTTCTTGCATTTCCCTTATTTATTTTCCAACTTTAACCATCATTGGTCAAACAATAATTTTATCATTATGGTGTTATTATAAATAATGGACCATATTAATTCAGTCAAATTTATGTTAAAACAAATTCTGCAATTCACGATTATTCTTTTTTCATTCACGGCATTTGGACAAACGAAACCTATGCTTCCTTATGCAATCCAAAAAGGCACGTTGAACGAACAATTTATCAATCTGAGTAATCTATCCAAATCGCAAAATGCCGACTTTAAGATTATCCGAAAAACGAATCTAGATATCGTAAGAACGAATGTATTGGATTCTATTTCGCGCTATCAAAAGGAAATCGCAGAATTGAAGAATAGTTCCTCCTCTTCGGTCACAACGGTTAAAAACCTGAAAGATTCGGTCACAACGTTGGACAGCCAACTACAGGCGGAGAAGCAGAAAACAGACAGCATAGCATTCTTAGGAATAGACTTTGCAAAAGGCACATACCATGCTGTTGTATGGTCGGTTATTGTCGTGTTAGCCATAGCATTTTTGGCGACACTCGCTTCCTTTAGAAAAGCAAAAGTCGACACCAATGAACATAAGAAAACAACGGAAGAACTGCAAGATGAATTACAGACGCTCCGCAAAAAATCCATGGAGAAAGAGCAAATTCTAAAAAGGCAACTTTTAGATGAGCAAATGAAACGAAATTCTTAACAACGTATTTTTACGACGAAGAAGGCCTGCATATGCAGGCCTTCTTCGTTTAATTTATGCAAGAACTTGTTACAACGGCACAAACAACGGCGATACATCCCCCAAAATTCATGCACCTACCTATTCTCTCGTAGAACAAGCCCACCTTGCTGAAAATGATATTTCAAGAGGAGAAATTTTCCATTATTTAAACAAAGAGTTATAAAAAAATAAATTATTATCAATAAGCGTTTTGCTTTTAATTTGATATCACTTATTTTTGCATTCCAAAATCTAGATGTTAAATCCATCTGTTTTAAATTGATTAATAATTATTTAGTCCCTATAATATGCCCAATATTGGTAAAATAGCGCAGATTATCGGCCCCGTAGTTGATGTCAACTTCGCCGACAATGACAAACTTCCTAAGATCTACGATGCCTTGTATATTGAAAAAGACAATGGTCAACGTGTTGTGTTAGAAGTTCAACAACACCTAGGCGAGGATCGTGTTCGCACAATCGCCATGGACGCAACAGAAGGTTTGGTTCGCGGAATGAAAGTAGTTGACACAGGTGCTCCGATTAAGATGCCTGTTGGAGAGGAAATCAAAGGCCGTGTATTCAACGTGGTTGGTGATCCTATTGACGGTATCCAGAACTTGGATAAAGAAAATGGACGTCCTATTCACAATGTTCCGCCGAGATTTGATGAACTATCTACTGAATCAGAGGTATTATTCACAGGTATTAAAGTAATCGATTTATTAGAGCCTTACGCAAAAGGTGGTAAAATTGGTTTATTCGGTGGTGCCGGTGTAGGAAAAACCGTATTGATCCAAGAACTTATCAACAATATTGCAAAGGGACACGGTGGTTTATCTGTATTTGCGGGTGTAGGTGAGCGTACACGTGAAGGTAATGACTTATTACGTGAGATGTTGGAATCCGGAATTATCAAATATGGTGAGCATTTCATGGAAGGGATGGAGAAAGGTGAATGGCCTCTTGATAAAGTTGACAACGAATTGCTTAAGGATTCAAAATGTACATTCGTATTCGGACAGATGAATGAGCCTCCTGGGGCACGTGCTCGTGTAGCTTTGTCAGGTCTTACTATTGCGGAATATTTCCGTGATGGAGATGGTCAAGGACAAGGTCGTGACGTACTTTTCTTTATCGATAACATCTTCCGTTTTACACAAGCAGGATCTGAAGTATCAGCTCTTCTTGGCCGTATGCCTTCTGCAGTAGGTTACCAACCGACTTTGGCAACAGAAATGGGATTGATGCAAGAGCGTATCACATCGACAAAGAATGGCTCTATCACTTCTGTACAAGCTGTATACGTTCCTGCCGATGACTTAACTGACCCTGCACCAGCAACAACCTTTGCTCACTTAGATGCAACAACTGTATTATCTCGTAAGATTGCAGAGCTTGGTATTTATCCAGCAGTAGATCCATTAGACTCTACTTCCAGAATCTTATCGCCAACCGTATTAGGTGACGAACATTATAATACAGCACAACGTGTGAAAGAAATTTTACAACGTTATAAGGAACTACAAGATATCATCGCAATCTTGGGTATGGATGAATTATCTGAAGAAGATAAATTAACCGTTCAACGCGCTCGTCGTGTACAACGTTTCCTTTCTCAACCATTCCACGTTGCTGAGCAGTTCACAGGCTTAAAAGGTGTTTTAGTAGACATCAAGGATACTATCAAAGGATTTAACATGATCATAGATGGTGAAGTTGATGAATATCCTGAAGCAGCATTCAACTTGGTGGGATCCATCGAAGAAGCTATCGAAAAAGGTAAAAAACTATTGGCTGAAGCCGTTTAAATTAGTAGTTTGCATTGCCAGCGTTAATTAGATACATTCGAATAACGCTGGCAATACGAAGTAAAAGGCTTAAATACAAACTACTAAATACTCTTATATTAGGATGAAATTAACAATCATTACTCCAGATAAGCTAGCATACGAAGGTGATGTTACAGCAGTAACAGTACCAGGTAGCGCGGGTTCCTTTCAAATTTTGAAAGACCACGCCCCTATTGTATCAACTTTAGAGGATGGAAAAGTCATTATTCAAGCTAACAACGGCCAAATTGTCCTGGTCATTAAAGGCGGTGTGGTGGAAGCAAAGGACAACAAAATCACTGTATTAGCTGAAGGAATAGTTGAAGAATAACTAAGAAAATACACCGATAAAAAAGCCCTTAAGACTTCCAGTTTTAAGGGCTTTTTTTTAAACTTTTGGGAAGAAAACATAGATTTTAGGAAGAATTTCCATCCTTTTCTTGTATTGGTCTATTTTTAATAAACATACCGAAATTCATTTTAGTCTATCAGCAACAAAATTAAATTTTATAAATAAATAAAAACTAAAAATATAAAGACATTAAATAATATTTTTCAAAATTTAAAACTTTATGAAAATAATTTGTTTTGCTATTGTAAAGAATTTTTAATAGAACTAACTTAACAAAAGTGAAATTAGTCTGTATATTTTCTTTGGGGAGAAGTACATTTCATCACAGACAAAATCAACAGTTTATATGCAATATTATAATCAGGATACGTACATTTATTTGAACGGGGATTTCGTGAAGGCAACAGAAGCCGGCGCAGATCTTTTCGGTCAGTCCCTCCATTATGGGTATGGTGCCTTTGAAGGTTTACGCGCCTATAGTACGCATCATGGAACACGGATCTTTAAAGCAGAAGAACATTTCACACGCTTACAGCGATCTTGTCAGGCAATAGACCTTCCTTACGATTGGAGTAGCCCCAAATTAATCGAAAGTACATACGAGCTCTTGGAGATGAACAACCTCCGTGCGGCTTATATAAGACCTTTGGTTTTTTCGGGTTCCAATATGCACCTTACCTCTGCAAAAAGCGCAAATATTATGATTGCAGCCTGGGAATGGGGCCCTTATCTCGGGCAGAACCTATTGCGTCTTTGTACATCAAGCATCCAACGCCCCAACCCCAAATCGTTCCGTACGGAAGCGAAAATTTCGGGCCAATATATCAATGCGATTCTTGCTTCGAGTGATGCCATAAAGAATGGATTTGATGAGGCCTTATTGTTCGATCATGAAGGGTACATTGCCCAAGCAGCAAGCGAAAATTTATTTATAGAAAAAGATTTTAAATTATATACACCTCCATTGGACAACGTGTTTCCAGGTATTACACGTCAAACAGTCATCGAATTATGTAAGGAACTTCACATCGATATCATTGAAAAAAGACTAACGATCGAAGAGGTATTACAAGCCGACAGCGCATTCCTTAGCGGTACCGCTGCCGAAATTATTGGCATTAAAGAGATAGACGGTTTAAAATACAAAGAGGACTGGGAACATACCATAGGAGCATCTATTCAAAGAAAATATAAAAAGTTAGTTTTAGAAGAAGAGAATTATGAAGTCATCATCTGACGCACAAAATGTATTAAACAAGTATAGCCGCATCTTTACACAAGATGAAACACAACCTGCTGCCAAAGCGATGCTATATGGTATTGGACTAACAGATGCCGACATGCATAAAGGCCAAGTTGGTATTGCAAGCATGGGCTATGATGGGAACACCTGTAATATGCACTTGAACGATCTTGCTCAAGTGGTCAAGAAAGGTGTTTGGAACAATGATTTAGTAGGATTAACCTTTGGAACCATTGGCGTCAGTGATGGGATGAGTAACGGAACAGACGGTATGCGTTATTCCTTGGTATCCCGTGATGTTATCGCTGATAGTATAGAAACAATTTGTGGCGGACAGTACTATGATGGTTTGATTGCTATTCCTGGTTGCGATAAGAATATGCCAGGCGCAATCATGGCTATGGGTCGTTTGAATCGCCCATCGATCATGGTATATGGTGGTACAATAGCACCGGGCCATTATAAAGGGCAAGAACTTAATATCGTTTCTGCTTTTGAGGCATTAGGTCAGCGTCTTTGTGGAAATCTTTCCGATGAAGACTATGAGGGCATCATCAAACATACTTGCCCAGGCGCAGGTGCTTGTGGTGGGATGTATACGGCTAATACGATGGCTTCCGCTATCGAAGCCTTAGGGATGAGTCTTCCTTATTCTTCTTCCAACCCCGCGGTATCCGATGCAAAAAAAGCCGAGTGTCTTGAAGCAGGTGAATATATACGCATATTACTTGAAAAAGATATTAAACCTTCCGATATCATGACCCGTAAAGCATTTGAAAATGCATTGCGCGCAATCATCGTCCTGGGAGGAAGTACCAATGCCGTGTTACACTTCATCGCTATCGGTAAATCTGTAGGGGTAGATATTACACAGGACGATTTCCAACGCATGTCGGACGTTACGCCTGTATTAGCAGATTTTAAACCTTCTGGGAAGTACTTGATGCAAGATCTTCAACAATACGGAGGCACACCCGCTGTACTACGATATTTGTTAGATGAAGGTTTATTGCATGGCGATTGTTTGACCGTAACCGGAAAAACAATGGCAGAGAACTTGGCAGATGTGAAGTCTATTATTGACTACAATCAGCCTATTGTGCAACGGTTGGACAACCCGATAAAAGCAACAGGTCACTTGCAGATCTTATACGGAAATTTAGCAGAGAAAGGTTCTGTAGCGAAGATTTCAGGCAAAGAAGGCGAGAAATTCACTGGCCCTGCCCGTGTATTTGATGGAGAACATGAACTAGTTGAAGGCGTGTCTTCGGGCCGTATTAAACCTGGCGATGTTGTCGTCATTAAGAACTCTGGACCTATTGGCGCACCTGGTATGCCAGAAATGTTGAAACCTACATCTCTAATCATTGGTGCAGGGCTTGGAAACTCGGTGGCATTAATTACTGATGGACGTTTCTCAGGAGGAACACATGGTTTTGTCGTCGGACACATTACACCTGAGGCGTATGCGGGTGGTCTTATCGGTCTTGTTGAAGATAACGATGTGATCGAAATCGACGCTGTAAACAATACCATTATTTTAAAGGTGGACGAAGATACCATCGCTAGCCGCAGGGCGAATTGGGTTAAACCGGCGCTCAAAGTAACAAAAGGTGTGTTGTACAAATATGCAAAAACGGTTGCCGATGCTTCAGAAGGCTGTGTAACCGACCTTTAAAACGAAACGTTATAAAACACAAATAAGATTATCAGGGGCTCACCTGTCACAGGGAGAGCCCACAAAATATCTAAATACTCAACACTAATATCTAAATACTAAAAAATGAGTACACTGGAAAAAACGGAAACAAAGCCTCAACCAGAAACAATTGCAACCACACAGTTGAGTGGTTCACAAGCTGTTTTGGAAGCGCTAATCCATGAAGGAGTGGACACCATATTTGGTTATCCGGGAGGGGCAATCATGCCTATCTACGATGCATTGTATGACTATAATGAAAAGTTGACGCATATATTGGTCCGCCATGAACAAGGAGGAATCCACGCGGCTCAGGGTTACGCACGTACTTCGGGACGTGTAGGTGTCGCTTTCGCAACCAGCGGTCCAGGTGCAACAAATCTTGTCACTGGTTTAGCAGATGCGATGATAGACAGCAACCCGATTGTCTGTATTACAGGTCAGGTATTTGCTTCTTTATTGGGAACTGACGCTTTTCAAGAGACAGATATCATCAATATAACGACCCCCGTAACAAAATGGAACTATCAAATCACGGATGCAACAGAAATTCCTAGTGTATTAGCAAAGGCATTTTACATCGCTCAGACGGGTAGACCTGGTCCTGTATTGATTGATATTACAAAGAGTGCACAGTTGCAACTGTTCGCCTATGAAGGCTATACCAAATGTGATCATGTTCGTAGTTATAGACCAAAACCTATCGTTCGTAAAGAATATATCGAACAAGCGGCGGAATTGATCAACCAAGCTAAAAAGCCTTTTGTCATCTTTGGTCAAGGTGTTATCTTAGGTCAAGCAGAACAAGATCTTAAAGATTTTATTGAAAAAGGAGGTTTTCCTGCAGCGACGACAGTAATGGGCTTAAGTGCATTGGAGACAAGTCACCCACAGCACGTCGGCATGCTTGGTATGCATGGTAACTATGCGCCAAACGTTATGACCAATGAATGTGATGTATTAATCGCTATTGGTATGCGCTTTGACGATCGTGTGACTGGACGCTTAGACAAATACGCAAAACAGGCAAAAGTCATTCATCTGGATATCGACCCTGCAGAAATCGATAAAAATGTAAAGGCAACAGTTCCTGTATGGGGAGACTGTAAAGAGACTCTTCCTCTACTCACCGAACTTTTACAGCAAAATGATCACTCCGCGTGGTTGGCTCAATTCCGGGAACTCGAAAAAGAAGAAATAAAAGAGGTTATCCATAACGAGTTAAATCCTACATCTGAGGTGATGACCATGGGCGAAGTTATTCGTGTGTTAAACGAACTTAGCGGTGGCGACGCAATCATCGTTACGGATGTCGGTCAACACCAAATGGTGGCCTGCCGTTACGCGCAATTTAACAGTTCCAAATCGAATGTCACTTCTGGAGGTTTAGGAACTATGGGCTTTGGCCTTCCTGCAGCAATAGGTGCTTGGTATGGTGCACCGCACAGAGATGTCGTAGCGATCATTGGCGACGGGGGAATACAAATGACCATTCAAGAGCTGGGAACTATCATGCAATTTGGTGCCAAAGTGAAAATCCTCATTCTGAACAATGAGTTCTTAGGCATGGTTAGACAATGGCAGCAATTGTTCCACGATAAACGCTACTCTTTTGTTAACATTACCAGTCCTGATTTTGTCGCTGTGGCAAAAGGCTACTATATTGACGGAAATAAGATTTCCCAGCGGAAAGATCTATATGATGCAATGAAAACCATGTTAGAACACGATGGAGCCTACCTATTAGAAGTTATGGTTGGCAAAGAAAACAACGTATTTCCTATGGTAGCACAAGGTACATCGGTCTCTGAAATAAGATTAAAGTAATTTATAATGGAAAAGCAAGAATATACGATAACCTTATATACGGAAAACTCTATCGGTATGATAGGCCGTATCTCCGGTATTTTTTCCAGAAGGAAAATCAACATTGAAAGTCTAAACACCTCTCCTTCAGAGGTAGAAAATATTCACCGGTTTACCATCTTGATCACCGAATCGGAGGAGGTCGTTCGCAAACTTTGTAGACAGATCGAAAAACAAGTTGAGGTTCTTAAGGCCTATTACAATACGGATGAGGAATTGATTTGGCAAGAACAGGCCTTATACAAAGTCCCTACCGACATTATTGCAGAAAAAGCTCCTGTAGAACGTTTGTTGCGCGAGTATGGCGCTTCTGCTGTGGTGATAAGAAACGACTACACAGTCTTCGAAACCGCGGGACACCGTGAAGAGATAGACAAGCTTACCGCAGAGCTAACCAAATACAGATTAATTGAGTTTGTTCGCGGAGCACGTATTGCCATCATCAAAGATAGCGCTGGATTCCATTCGAAATTAAAGCAATTCGAACGTGAAGAACCTGCTCCAGAAGTTGTAGAGAATGAATTCTTGGATCAGGCAGACAAAGTATTCACCATGTAATCTGTATGGAAAAGGTATTCAATTTTATCATCGACGCACGCAGAGCTTTCATCGAACTTATCGATGGACTTACAACAGAGGAACTAAACCATATTCCGGAAGGATTTAACAACAATATCATCTGGAATTTCGGACATATCGTGGTCAGTACACAGACTTTATGTTATGTACGGACTGAGATTCATGCCGATGCAACTGCGTTTAAATA
Organism: Sphingobacterium sp. LRF_L2; assembly: GCF_965644235.1. NCBI lineage: Bacteria > Pseudomonadati > Bacteroidota > Sphingobacteriia > Sphingobacteriales > Sphingobacteriaceae > Sphingobacterium > Sphingobacterium sp. LRF_L2. The sequence continues at coordinate 184,939 of NZ_CBFFRI010000003.1, forward strand.
TGTAGACGCGTACAAAAAAGGTTCAAAACCTACTTACTTCGTACAAGCGGAAGAGATTGCTGAGTTAAAAGAAATCGCACTTGCTAGCATCGAAACGATCCAAAAGGCATATAATGATGGCGTATTTTCGAAAATTACACCGTTTGAAACATCGACATATAAGTCCAGTCTAAACAGCATTGAAGACGTCATAATAACGACAGTGGGCCATGACAATCTCCACTTCGGATATGCACAAGCACAACGTAGAGCATTAAAAAAATAGTAATCAACCCAATAAAAAAGATAAAAAATAAATAATAAAAACAATGGCAAATTATTTCAACACATTACCTCTTAGAGAACAACTTAACCAGTTGGGACATGCAGAATTTATGGAAACTTCAGAATTCGCAGATGGTGTAGATGCACTAAAAGGTAAAAAAATCGTGATTGTAGGTGCTGGTGCACAAGGCTTAAACCAAGGTTTAAACTTAAGAGATAGCGGTCTTGATATCTCCTACGCTTTACGTAAAGAAGCTATTGAACAAAAAAGAGATTCTTGGAAAAATGCGACAGACAATAATTTCACTGTAGGCACATACGAGGAATTGATTCCAACGGCTGATTTGGTGATCAACCTTACGCCAGATAAACAACATACTTCTGTAGTTAACGCTGTAATGCCATTGATGAAGCAAGGTGCAGCTCTTTCTTATTCACATGGTTTTAACATTGTTGAAGAGGGAATGCAGATCCGCAAAGACATCACTGTTTTGATGGTAGCTCCTAAATGTCCAGGTTCAGAAGTTCGCGCAGAATACCTTAGAGGATTTGGTGTTCCTACCTTAATCGCTGTACACCCTGAAAATGATCCGGAAGGAAAAGGATGGGCATATGCTAAAGCCTACTGTGTAGGTACTGGTGGCCACCGTGCAGGTGTTTTAAAATCATCTTTCGTTGCCGAAGTAAAATCGGATTTGATGGGTGAGCAAACTATCTTATGTGGTTTATTACAGACTGGATCGATTTTGTCTTTCGACAAAATGGTGGAAAAAGGTATAGACGCTGGCTACGCTTCTAAATTGGTTCAATACGGCGTTGAAGTTATCACTGAGGCTCTTAAACACGGTGGTGTAAGTGGTATGTTAGACCGCCTGTCTAATGTAGCAAAAATCAAAGCTTTCCAAATTTCAGAGGAGTTAAAAGACATTATGCGTCCTTTGTTCCAAAAGCACCAAGATGATATCATGTCAGGTGAATTCAGCAAGACTATGATGGAAGATTGGGCAAACGGCGACGCAAACTTACTTAAATGGCGTGCAGAAACAGGAGAAACCGCTTTCGAAAAAACGGCTGCTGCTGATGTTAAGATTGGTGAACAAGAATATTTTGACAACTATCTTTTAATGGTTGCTTTCGTTAGAGCAGGTGTGGAATTGGCATTCGAGACTATGGTAGAAGCAGGTATCAAACCAGAATCAGCATACTATGAGTCGCTACACGAGACACCATTGATCGCAAACACTATCGCTCGTAAGAAGCTTTTCGAAATGAACCGTGTTATCTCTGACACAGCGGAATATGGTTGTTACCTTTTCGATCAAGCTTGTAAACCTTTGTTAGCTGATTTTATGACGAAAGTAGACACAGACTTAGTTGGTAAAAACTTCAACGAAGGAAAAGATGGCGCGGTTGACAACGTTCAACTGGTACAAGTGAACGAAATCTTACGTAATCATGCTGTAGAAATCGTAGGCGTAAAATTACGCAAAGCGATGACTGCTATGAAAACCATCAAAACTGTTTAATATTTCGTAAATTAGACGGCTTAAAAAAGGGGTAAATTTAATCGTATAAACTTACCCCTTATACAGTTAAAATTGGAAGCATTTATCAGGAGAAAAGAGGGGTACCTGCCCTTGCATTTCTGAATACCTTCCAGCAAAAATAGAGAAAGAGAAAATGGGAAAAACATTAGTAGAGAAGATTTGGGATGCACATGTGGTGAAGCAAGAAGAGGGCTTCCCCGACATTTTGTATATCGATACACACTTAATTCATGAAGTAACCTCGCCTCAGGCCTTTGATGGTTTGCGCAAAAGAGATCTTCCTGTATTTCGCCCCACACAAACGGTTGCTACTGCCGACCATAACGTGCCGACCTTAAATCAACACCTTCCAATCAAAGAGGAGCTATCTCGCTACCAAGTGGATATGCTGACCAAAAACACCAAAGAATTTGGCGTAGAACTTTACGGTTTGGGACATCCCTACCAGGGAATCGTTCACGTTATCGGTCCGGAATTAGGCATCACACAACCGGGAAAAACCATGGTTTGTGGAGATAGTCACACGTCTACACACGGCGCCTTTGGAGCTATCGCTTTTGGTATTGGTACTTCCCAAGTGGAACAGGTATTCGCTACGCAATGTCTTTTACAGCAGAAGCCAAAGACCATGAAAATAGAAGTAAATGGTGAACTGGCAAAAGGAGTAGGCGCAAAAGATATTATCTTATATATCATTTCTAAAATATCTGCAGCTGGAGGTACAGGATATTTTGTAGAATATGCAGGCTCTGCAATACGGTCGCTTAGTATGGAAGGTCGTATGACAATCTGTAATATGAGTATCGAGATGGGCGCTCGAGGTGGACTTATCGCTCCAGATCAAACTACGTTTGATTATGTACATGGGCGCGAATTTGCACCGAAAGGCGAAGCTTGGGACAAAGCATTGAGCTACTGGAAAACCTTATATTCTGACGATGATGCAACTTTCGATGCTGTATTGGAATATGATGCTGCCGATATACAACCTATGATTACCTATGGAACAAATCCAGGAATGGGAATCGGCATCACTGAAAATATACCAACAACAACCTCGCAGCCGACCAGTGAGCAACCGTCTTTCCAAAAAGCTATCGACTATATGGGGTTCCACGATGGCGAGCAAGTTTTAGGAAAACCTGTTGACTATGTTTTTATCGGAAGTTGTACAAACTCTCGTATAGAGGATCTTCGTGAAGTAGCGGCTTTTGTACAAGGGAAACAGAAATCAGAACATGTGGAAGTCTGGATTGTACCTGGATCAAAACAGGTAGAAGCGCAAGCAAAAGAAGAAGGTATCGACAAAATATTCGAGCAAGCTGGGTTTCAATTGCGTGAACCGGGATGTTCTGCTTGCTTAGGTATGAACGAAGATAAAATCCCTGCAGGAAAATATTGTATATCGACCTCAAACAGGAACTTCGAAGGCCGCCAGGGGCCAAATGCACGCACTATGCTTGCAAGCCCACTTACAGCAGCAGCAGCGGCAGTTACTGGTAAAATCGTGGACGTCAGAGAATTGATTTGATAATTTAAAAATTCAAACAGGAAGAATTTAAATGATAGTAGAAGTGGCTATGCTGAACATAAAAGCTGGACTGTCTCAAGAATTTGAACATGCATTTTTAAAAGCCGAAAAAATAATCCAAAGAATGAACGGTTACATTTCTCACGAAATGAAAAGATGTATCGAACAAAATGACAAGTACATCCTCTTCGTTCGATGGGAAACTTTGGAAGATCATACAGAAGGCTTTAGAAAATCGGATGAATATCAAGACTGGAAGGCCTTACTTCATCATTTTTACGATCCGTTTCCTCAGGTAGAACATTACGTATAGGAACTTAGTAATTTTTACTTTCACTTTGAACTATAAAAAAAGAAGAAATTAAGACAGTCGTCGGCCGATCCGATTTAGGCTTTTTAATTTTGACTTTTTACTTTGAAATATGAAAAAATTTGAAACTTTAACATCATCGGTAGTTCCATTACCGATAGAAAATATAGATACCGATCAGATTATTCCGGCGCGTTTCTTAAAAGCAACGACTCGTGATGGCTTTGGCGATAATCTATTCCGCGATTGGCGTTTCGACAGCGAGAACCAGCCTAAAGCTGATTTTGTAATGAACAATCCGATCTATGCAGGAAAAATACTCGTTGCCGGCAAAAACTTTGGTTGTGGTTCTAGCCGAGAACATGCTGCTTGGGCCATTCAAGATTATGGCTTTGATGTGGTTATCAGCTCTTTCTTTGCTGATATCTTTAAAGGTAATGCGTTAAACAATGGCGTACTTCCTATTCAGGTACCTGAAGAATTTCTACAAAAAATATTCGCAGCTGTTTTTGCTGATCCAGAAAGCGCATTAACGGTAGACTTAGAAGCACAGACCGTACAGATCAACGAGACGGGGGAGCTTTATACATTTGAAATCAACCCGTACAAAAAATCTTGTTTAATTAACGGCTATGATGACATCGACTTTATCCTTAGTCACAAGAATTTAATAGAAGAATTCGAACAAAAAAGATAATGACAAACCCTGTCGTCCATATTACCAATTTAAATCTACAGTATACAGCAAAACCTATACTGCAAGATTTAAATTGGTCTATATTTCCTGGCGAGCATTGGCTGATCGGAGGGAAAAGTGGTTCTGGAAAGTCCTCTTTGGCTAAAGCTATCGCAAATCAGGAAAAAAAATCCGCTGGGGATTTACAGTTTAATTTTAACCCCACAATTTCCTTTCCTCCTCTTGTTTATTATGTATCGAACTGGTATCAATTTGCTAATCTAGAGGGTGATCGGAACTTCTATTACCAACAGCGCTACAATAAACATCAAAATCACGATACCCTTACAGTGTATGGGGATCTGATCCATTTTGGAAACAAAAATAATCTTGATTTTTCAGCTGCAACTCCCATTCTTGAAGCCTTAGGCTTTGAGAACTGTAAAGAAACGCAGTTGATCGAACTATCGAGTGGAGAGCACAAAAAATTACAGCTTGTACAAGCATTATGGTTAAAACCTCAAGTGCTTATTCTAGATGAACCATATACAGGATTGGATAAACAGTCCCGTGTTAACCTCAATGCCATTCTAGATCAAATGGCTGCTGCAGGCTGTTCCTTGATACTCATTACGAATGATAAAGCGATTCCGAGTTCTATTAATCGGTTTGCGCAAATTGAAGAGGGTAAGTTAAAGGTTGTGGACGGTTTAGCGGCTTTATCCCAAGATGAAAAGCGGCAGCAGAAACCTTTCCCCTACTTTTTACAAAAAGCTCCTAAGGTCGATCACGAAATTATGATCCAATTACAAAACGTATCTGTTCGTTACGACGACAAATTTGTTTTGAAAAATGTAAATTGGACAGTGAAAGTCGGTGAAAAATGGCTCTTACAAGGGCATAACGGCTCGGGCAAGTCGACGCTTCTTAGTTTATTAAACGGAGATCATCCACAGGCATATGCAAATGATATCTGGCTCTTTGGCCACAAACGTGGCAGTGGAGAGAGTATTTGGGACATCAAAGAAAAGGTAGGAATCATATCGCCCGAGTTACATTGGTACTTTGATAAAAGTGCTTCAGTATGGCATGCTATCGCTTCTGGATTTTATGATAGTATCGGTTGGTTCTTGAACGTTAAGTACGAAGAGAAGAAACAGATTGAACAATTACTGGATTTCTTTGACCTATTGGAGGATAAAGATAAGCTTTTACACACTCTACCATTAGGAAAACAGCGGCTCGCTTTACTGGCCCGCACGATTATCAAAAATCCTCCGCTGTTAATTTTGGATGAACCCTGCCAAGGCCTTGATCAAGTACAAACGGCACATTTTAACGCTGTGGTTGACGAATTAAGCGCATATGGTAAAACGCTTATCTATGTCGGGCACTACGAATCGCAGCTACCGTCTTGCCTGGATCACCGCTTAGTATTAGAAAAGGGAGCGGTAATTAATACGGAAAGCAAGCTCTCTAAATTGGAGAAATAAAAAACACACTAGGTTTAGTGCAATAAATAATGAAAACACAAAAGCTTAGTATATAAGCTACTGAATAATAAATAGCAAAGTAAATATCGTATTCGCATTTTACGCTTGACTGTTTAATTTGAACAAGATGAAGCCATCATGATTCACGCAATCGCAGGGCGCTTCATTACAAATGAATAAATAATTTATACGGATGAAAAAAAACATTTTAATTATCCCTGGTGACGGCATCGGACAAGAAGTAACAACTTGGGGTAAACAGGTTTTAGAAGTTATAGCAGCACAATACGGCCATGAATTCAGCTTTGATGAAGCTATTATGGGCCATACAGCTATAGAAGCTACAGGAAACCCATTACCAGATGAAACATTAGAAAAAGCAAAAGCATCTGACGCCATTCTATTCGGTGCCATTGGACATGCTAAATATGACAATGATCCGTCTGCAAAAGTAAGACCTGAACAAGGTTTGTTGAAGATTCGTAAAGAACTGGGACTTTATGCAAACTTAAGACCGATTTTGTTATTCGATGAATTGTTAGATGCATCTAGTCTAAAACCTGAAGTTCTCCGTGGAACAGACATTCTATTCTTTCGTGAGTTAACGGGCGATGTTTATTTTGGAGAGAAAAAACGAAATGAAGATAACACCTTCGCTTCGGATTTGATGAACTACCATCGCTATGAAGTGGAACGTATCGCACGCAAGGCTTACGATGCCGCACGTACGCGCAATAAAAAACTGTGTTCTGTCGACAAAGCCAATGTATTAGAAACATCCAGATTGTGGCGGGAAGTTGTACAGGAAATTGCAAAAGAATATCCAGATGTAGAAACCGAACATATGTTTATAGACAATGCGGCGATGCAACTTGTTAAGAATCCGAAGAAGTTTGATGTCGTATTAACGGCCAATCTTTTTGGCGACATCTTGACAGATGAAGCATCTCAAATCGCTGGTTCTATGGGAATGCTCGCTTCTGCATCCGTAGGTGATGGAACGGGTTTCTTTGAGCCAATCCATGGTTCAGCTCATGATATCGCTGGCCAGAATAAAGCGAACCCTTTAGCGTCTATCCTATCTGCAGCATTGATGTTGGACATTGCATTTGGTTTACAAGAAGAAGCTAAAACTGTCACTCAAGCTGTTGCAGACACCCTAAAAGCTGGTTGGAGAACAGGCGACATTGCCAATTCAGAAACACCTACAGCTAAAATTTTAGGAACCAACGAAATGGGTGCTAAGGTATTGGAGTTTATTAAGAAGTAATTGACTGAGTATAAACATGATGAAAGAGAAAGATCAATAATCCATCGTCGAAGAACTTTATTGAGCTTTTAATTTTAACTTTTTAATTGAATATTATGTTACACGATCCGAATCACTTATACATTTTTGACACAACACTACGCGATGGCGAACAAGTACCTGGATGTCAATTAACCACACCAGAGAAAATTGACATCGCAAGAGATTTGGAACTCCTCGGTGTAGACATCATTGAAGCGGGATTTCCTGTGTCAAGCCCCGGAGATTTCCAATCGGTCGTCGAGTTGTCAAAAGCGGTTGATAATGTTATTATCTGTGCTTTAACCCGGGCTAACAAAAATGACATCGATGTTGCTGCCGATGCACTAAAATATGCAAAACGTCCCCGTATACATACTGGTATCGGTTCATCCGATATGCACATCAAATACAAATTCAATTCGACGCGTGAAGAAATTCTTGAACGTGCCGTTGCTGCAGTAAAGCATGCGAAATCCTATGTTGAAGACGTAGAATTCTATGCCGAAGATGCCGGCCGTGCGGACCTACCTTACTTAGCGCAAATGGTAGAAGCTGTCATTGCAGCAGGAGCTACAGTTGTTAACATTCCGGATACGAATGGCTACTGTTTACCTGACCAATATGGTGCGAAAATTAAATACCTGACAGAACATGTTCGTAATATCGATCAGGCCATTATTTCGGCGCACTGTCATAACGACTTAGGTCTAGCCACCGCAAATTCTATTTCTGCTGTACAAAACGGTGCCCGTCAGGTAGAATGTACGATCAATGGAATAGGTGAACGTGCGGGAAATACTTCGTTAGAAGAAGTTGCGATGATTCTTAAAGTACATCAGCAACAGTTTCCTGGAATAACATCGAATATCAACAGTAAGATGTTCACGGCGATTTCGCAAAAAGTGAGTTCAATGATGCGGATGCCTGTGCAACCGAATAAAGCCATTGTTGGAAAAAATGCTTTCGCACATAGCTCCGGCATCCACCAGGATGGATTCTTAAAACACCGTGAAAATTACGAAATTATACGTCCTGAAGATGTCGGTTTAGACGAAGCAGGTATTATATTAACCGCACGTTCTGGACGTCATGCTTTAAAGCATCACTTAGAACGCTTAGGCTATCAACTTGACAAAGATCAGTTGGCTATTACCTACGAAAAATTCTTGGTATTAGCCGATGCGAAAAAGGATCTTTGCGACGATGACTTAAATGCGTTAATGCGGTCATAACGTTTAAGAAGAATAAGAGCTACTTTCGTAGTTCTTATTCTTTTTTGAAACCAATTGACGAAAGCGTTGCCTTGCATATAGCAACAACTTTTACCACTATCGTCCGATAGGTTTCACCCTTACTTTTTATTTTTTACATTGAAATGGATCTATCAACCTTAACTATAGACTCTCAACAGGCTGCCGAGCGCATAAAAGAAGTTGTCAATCGTACACCATTACAGTATAACTTACATCTATCCGAAAAGTACGGTGCTGAAGTTTATTTGAAACGTGAAGATTTACAGGTCGTCCGTTCTTATAAGCTTCGCGGTGCTTACAACAAGATTGTTAGCCTCTCCGAAGAAGAACGTGAGAAAGGAGTAACATGCGCTAGTGCCGGTAATCATGCGCAAGGCGTAGCGCTATCCTGCAAAAAGCTAAATATTAAAGGAGTTATCTTTATGCCAGGCCCTACCCCACGTCAGAAAATCACACAAACAGAAATGTGGGGAAATGGCAATATTGAAATCGTCTTAACAGGTGATACCTTCGACGACTGTCAAAAAGCTGCCTTGGAATACACCAAAGAGCATAATATGACCTTTATCCCGCCATTTGATGATGAAAAGGTCATCGAGGGACAAGGTACCGTAGCCGTAGAAATATTAGAAGATCTTCCCGATTTAGATGCTGTATTTATTCCAATCGGTGGTGGTGGTCTGTCATCGGGTGTTAGTTATCATTTGAAAAAATTTGCCCCCCAAGTCAAACTATATGGGGTTGAGCCCGCTGGTGCACCATCCATGTTGGCCGCTCTAGAAAACGAAGGCCCTATTGAATTAGAACACATCAATAAATTTGTCGATGGGGCAGCCGTTAAGAAAATCGGATCGTTGACGTACGCAATTAGCAGCAAGCTGTTGGACAGTGTGAAACCTATACCGGAAGGAAAAATCTGTACCACGATCCTACAACTGTATAATAAAGATGCTATTGTTGCAGAGCCTGCTGGTGCTTTGTCTATTGCTGCCTTAGAATTCCATAAAGAAGAGATAAAAGGTAAACGTGTCGTATGTATCGTTTCTGGTGGCAACAATGATATCGATCGTATGAGCGAAATCAAAGAAATGTCACTTCTCTATGAAGGCTTCAAACACTACTTTATCGTTCGTTTTCCACAACGACCAGGAGCATTACGTCTATTGGTTACAGAAGTTCTCGGACCAAAGGACGACATTACTCGGTTTGAATACATCAAGAAGACAGAACGTGAACGCGGGCCTGCCCTGATAGGTGTGGAATTAAATGACCCGAAAGATTACACAACGTTCATCGAACGCATGAAAGCCTATAAGTTTGACTTTATAGAGATAAACAAAGATCAAACCTTATTCGAATACCTCGTTTAACACGGAAGGATCATTAAAAAGAAAGGACAGCCTAAAAAGCTGTCCTTTCTCGTTATAAGGAATAAAAACATTTACTGTTCATTCTTTCTCTTCAACATATTCTTTTCTTCAGGCTTATTGATTTTAATTCCGAGCGTCTTTTTAGATGATGACGATGAAGTTAAAGTACTTCTACTAACGGATGATTTATTTGTTGAAGAACTGGTTGTTACCCCAGCCATGGTTAATGCTTTCGCTGTCATAAGCTCCTCAGCATCCCCAAAGTCTCTTTCATAATCATCATAAGCGATATTTGGAACCGTCATCCCATCCCAATAATCCGTATCACCATTTTTGTTGATTGTTTTAAACGACGTTGCCCACAACGATACTTTCGACATGATCGACTGCTCAAAGAAACCAACAGGTTTTCCATAGGTCCGGTCTGTTTCGCCTATTAAAACGACATTTACATAGGGTTTTAACACGTTAATCAATAATTCCGCTGCGGAAGCTGTTTGTTCACTGACCAAAACATAGACGTTATTTAAATCTAATGTACTGTTATCACTCGCGAAATATGTGTCGGCAAAACTCGCGTCTGCTCCAGTTTTGTATTGCTGTAAATATGTATTTACATCGTAGGTAAACATCAATTCTCCTGCATGCTGTGCTCCAATGATCTTATTGGCTAGGTATTCAGCAGTACTCACATAGCCTCCTGTATTATACCGCATATCTAAAATCAAATCCGTGATAGCACCTCCTTCTGCGTTTTCGAACGATTTAAAAATTGTCTCAAAATTCGATCGATTTGTAGTACCTTGATCTGTTTCCTCAAAAGACGAGAATGCCAAATAACCAATATTCTTCGAAGAATATTTAAACACCTTATTAGCAAGAATCGGATTAATATTATACGTCTTATAACCCAAAGTATGTACTTTCTCTATATTATCTAAACCCTTTACCTTCAAAGACAAAGAATTTGCTTCAATAGCATCATTTAGCTTATTAACCAAAGTGTTGTAAGCCGACCTATCACTTATCGAGTAACTAGCGTCACTATTTTTTACAACCGATAATTGTACGTTTGTATCGTCGTTTATTGCTGTAACAAGAGAACCCCGAGTAATACCAGACACTTGAGCGGGAGATCCTCCTTCCACAAAGTAAATAATTAAACTCGCTTTCAAGTTCACAATATCGGTAACGATAAATGAAAAATACATCCCGTACCCTTCATTTGTATCCATTCTCAATCCTGTACTACTCGCCAGCTGCGTACTACTACTATTATCTTGAATAAAAGAATATCGGTCGTAATGTGTACCAGGATCAATATCCAAATAAGTATATGCCTTAAAATTATACGTCGGCGTTAACACCGTCAAAGCATCTAGAACACCTTGATAGGAGTCATAACTTTCCGTAAAAGTTCGCAAGACATCATAATCCGGAACATTCGTCGTCCAATAGGAATATAGGTTATAATAGTAGTAAATACTATCGCGAATCAATTCCTCATCCGTTGATTCGACAGGATCTGGATCTGGATCTGGCGTTGGTGATTCTACATCTTTTTTACACGCAAAAAGAAGCCCCAAGCCCAGCAACAGTACATATTTTTTCATCGTATTTCTAAAAGCTAACTATTGTTTGTCGCAATATACGAGTAAATCGTACAATCTGGATTTTCAGTCTAAAATTTAACACAATTTAAACCCAATTAACAAGGCAAAGAAACAATCCTCTTCTATCTTTGTTAAACATAAAAAATCTACAAAAAAACATGAAAGCAATAACAATTATCACCGTATTGACTTTGATTTGCTCCGTTAGTTTCGGACAAACAGATAAAAGTAAACGAAAAAGCCTTCCTGACAGCGTAACCGTAACAACAGCAGATGGAGTCACTATCGACATCCATTACAGCAAGCCATCGCTGAAAGGTCGTGAGATCGGCGTTGACATTGCTCCAGTAGGGAAAGTGTGGCGCACGGGAGCCAATGAAGCAACCACGATCGAAGTCAACAAAAACGTAACCGTACAAGGTAAAGCACTAACCGCTGGAAAATATAGCCTATACAGCATACCAGGCGAACAGAAAAGCACCGTCATTTTCAACAAAGTATGGAACCAATGGGGTACTAAATATGATCAATCGCAAGACGCGCTACGTGTAGAGGTAGAAAATAAACAAAGTACATCGAGCCAAGAACAGTTCACGATCCTTGTAACACCAGAGGGCCTTGTGTCATTGAACTGGGGTACGTATACCGTTCCGTTTCAGATCAGTGCAAGCAAGTAACTTCCAATCAATAAAAAGGGGCTTTAAAATAACTAAAGCCCCTTTTTATTAACCAACTATTCTTCCGCTTATTTGTCCTTGAGGTATTTCTCCAAAAACTGATCTTGCTCCCAAAGGGTATGCAGAATGTTCTCCTCAGAAGCATAGCCGTGTGCCTCGAAAGGCAAAAGAACCATGCGTACTGGCGCTCCTAAATTTTTCAAAGCCTGAAAATACCGTTCCGTCTGTAAGGTGAATGTGCCTGGGTTATTATCTGCAGCACCATGAATCAATAACATAGGGGTCTTCATTTTATCCGCATTCATAAATGGTGACATTTTATTGTAGACATCGGGCACATCCCAGTAATTCCTTTGTTCACGCTGGAAACCAAAAGGTGTCAATGTGCGGTTATAAGCTCCGGATCGAGCAATTCCTACAGCAAACAGCTTAGAATGTGTCAAGAGATTAGCTGTCATAAATGCCCCATACGAATGGCCACCAACCCCTACTTTCGTACGATCAATATATCCTAAGCTATCTACAGCATTAATCGCCGCTTCTCCATTAGCCAGCAGTTGTTCTATAAAGGTGTCATTTGGTTCCGTATCCCCTTCTCCAATAATAGGAAAAGCAGCATCGTCCAGTACAGCATATCCTTTAGTTACCCAATAAACAAAAGAACCATAAGAAGGATAGGTAAACTCATACGGACTAGCGGTAGTCTGCCCTGCGGTATTCTTATCTTTATATTCTGTGGGGTATGCCCAAATCAATAAAGGAAGTTTCTCCTTCTTTGTTTTATCATAGCCTGCTGGTAGATAAAGTGTACCTGACAACTTAACGCCATCTTTTCTCTTGTAGTGAATAACTTCTTTATAAACACCTTCTAACGACTTAAAGGGGTTATCAAAAGCAGTAACAGCAATGGTCTTCTTCGACTTTATATTCTTTATGAAGTAATTCGGGTATGCTGCTGGAGATTGTATAGAAACTAAAATCTCTCCTTTTTTAATATCCAAAACACGAACTATATCTTCTTTTTTACCCTTCACATCCGACGTATACACACGTGTCTTTGCAAGCTTATTCATATCCAATGCATCAATAAACGGGAATTGCCCATCTTTGGTATAACCATCACCAATCCAGAAGCTTTTATTATTGTGTATCGCCATTACAAGCGATCCAAATTCGTTTCTCGTGGTATATACATTGCCTGGATGGCTGTACACGTCTTGTGAATTACGCTCGGAAAGCAGTTTGGCACTATTTACAGAAGGATTCAATAAAAAGATCTTTTCATTTCTGGTATCATACCACTGTGTATAGATTAATGCATGATATGCATCTCCCCAAACAGCACCGGCATAACGATCTGCAACTTTATAAAGCGACTTTGCATCCGCAGCAAACGGTGCGTCCCAAGTAAAGATTTCATCACGCCAATCTACCTTCCTGGAGGCGTCCCCACCATCTAAAGCTTCCACATAGACTAATGTTGCGGGTTTGTCTCCTCGCCAACTCATGCTTCGTTTTCCTGTACGTGTGGAGGAAAATCCTTTCGGCATAACTTCGATCAGCGGCGTTTCGTTAACCACCTTCACCAGCTTTCCTGTTAGATCATAAACTGTCGTTTGCTGCGGAAAATAGTGGAAAGGAACCACATAAGAAAATGGTTTTTTAATTGTCGTAATCAACAAATAATTTCCATCCGGGGAAAATGAACGCTGGCTATAAATTGCTTTGTCTAATATTTTCGATTGCTCTCCTTCTAAATCTACACGATACAGTTCTGCCTGTGTTAACGTTTCAAAGTTCGACTCATCTTGCGGGTTCTTTAATAAATCCTGATAAGTCCGCAATTGAGAAACTTGCCCCTCGCTCGTTGAAACAGTAGGCCCCAATGGAATATCCTTAGTGGTATCTATGATTTTTGCTCGCGTGCCAGGCAGTTTGTTGATCAGTAAATACGCGCTATTCTTATACCATTCATAGGGACTCCCCATACTGGCATTTAGGTCATCCTTTGTAATAGCCCGTGCTGTCGCCGATTGCAAATCGACCACCCAAAGTCCTACTCCATTCGCAGAAGTATGTGTAAATGTCAACTTTTTGGAATCAGGAGAAAAACTCAAATGTGCAATCTTAGCATGTGGCGGCAAATCTTTCACTTGGATTTCTTCTTGCCCATCTCGCCGTTTCACTTTCAAATTATTCAAATAGACAGTCGTACTCGCACTATTTGTTGTAGGATTCATTCGAATACCCGCTAAACGAACTTCATCTTGATTCAGATCTTCCAAAGACTTATATGTGGTTCTATAAGAAAACACAACCCAATTACCGTCCGGACTCATAGCAACGGACGGAGGCCTCTGGTAGGATGCTAACGCCAAGATTTCTGGCGAAGGTTTTTGAAACGTGATACTTTCCTGTCCATATGTTGCAAAAAGTAGACAGGTCAATAAAAAACTAAACAATATTCGCATATCTAATAAATTGTTTGTTAAACTTAAGTAATTTGAATTCTCTTTGCAAAAGAACGTAAAAGCAGACAATCCGTCCCAATTATTATCTTTCAAATTGGAAAACTATATTGGGCAAAAAAGCGTAATTGTGTTCAAGTTGCTCTGCTACAGAAAGTATGAAAAATGCGTCAAAGTCTCGTCAGTTTTGTCTATAAAAAAGGGCAAAAATTTATATTTTAAAAATGTAGATTTTAAGCTACAAATGGTCTTTTAAAGTTTTCAACATTCTTACCTCGACCTGTCTGTCAGCCTTTTACAACAAAAAACAAGCAAGGGAGGCGGTTTATTCGTTCCTTTTCACATCGATGTGGAAAAGTATCATTCACTCTCCGAAATAAAATGTAGGATATTTGTTGTGCTTGAGATGCAGACCTGCTTCCAAGTTTCGTGTTTTTAACTTCCAGGAGGTCTCAAAGATTTCCGATCATTTAAATGTAACAAACAACATGGCTAGAATCATTAAATTCGAAAAAAATGACTGTGCACCATGCGCACAAGTGTCTGCTTACTTAGACAACAAAGGAATAAGATACGAAACAATCAATCCTTTCGATCAACCAGACTTAGCAGCTAAGTTTAAAATCAGAACCGTACCTACTGTTCTTGTATTAGAAGACGAAGAGATACAGCAACGCATCATTGGTTTCAAACCAGAAGAGCTTGCGACTATCGCCCTTTAATTCATACCCTTACAAAACGAGATATGGTTCATCTATATTACGATTCAAAAACCGGAAACGTCCAACGCTTCATCAACAAAGTGGTGCAAATCACAGGTTGGCAAGCGCATAAAATTGAGGACGGTTTAAATGTCTCTGTTGCAGGACATCTAATTACCTATACGACAAAGTTAGGTTGTGTTCCTGATAATACGAAGTTGTTTATGGATACCTATGCGGAAAAAATTAATTCCGTCACGTCGAGTGGTAATCGAAACTGGGGAAAGAATTTCGGTCTAGCTGCAGACAAAGTTTCCGAAGATTACGATATCCCATTGGCTATGAAGTTCGAGCTTTCGGGCACCATGGAAGATATCAATCAATTTATAGAAATAATTAAACACCAATACAATGATAGCAAACGAGGTAGCAAAAAATTGGATATTGCTTAATAATGAAATCATGATTAAGCATGACGAGGAATATAGCCTTCATAAAGATAAAGAGGCTGTCCGCGCATACTTTTTGGAGTACGTAAATAAGAATACGGTATTCTTTTACACACTCAAAGAAAAAATCGATTATCTGATAGAGAATAATTATTACATCGATTTTTACGAATGGTTTACATTTGAGCAAATGCAAGAAGTATATAACTTCGTATCTGCTAAAAAATTCCGGTTTCAATCGTTCATGGCTGCCTTTAAATTTTTCCAGAGTTACGCTTTGCGTGATGACTCGGGCGAGAAGTTTTTAGAACGTTATGAAGACCGTGTCGTTGCTGTTTCTTTATTTCTAGCGCGTCAAGAAGGTGTACAGAAAGCTATCGAGTATGCCGAAATCATGATCAATCAAGAATATCAACCCGCTACCCCGACATTCTTGAATGCAGGAAAAAAACGCTCAGGAGAACTTGTTTCTTGTTTCTTGGATGAAATTGGAGATAATTTAAATGGTATTGGTTACGCTGTCGACTCCGCGATGAAATTATCATCCATTGGTGGCGGTGTATCGTTCAATATTTCAAAAATCCGCGCCCGTGGCGAGGCTATCAAAGGTGTTGAAGGACGTGCTGGTGGAGTTCTACCGATTATGAAAATCATGGAAGATACCTTCTCCTATGCAAATCAATTGGGACAACGCCCAGGTGCTGGTGCTGTATACCTTAACATATTCCATTCTGATATCGAAGAGTTTCTTGATTGTAAGAAAATTAACGTTGACGAAAAGGTACGTATCAAATCACTTTCCATTGGCATTATCGTTCCAGACAAATTCATGGAACTAGCTGAAAAAGATGAAGTTTGCTACCTCATCTATCCACATACGGTGATGCAAGAATATGGCAAGTACTTGGATGAGTTGGATATGGATTTGATGTACGATGAACTCATCACCAATCCAAATGTGAAGAAGAAAAAAATCAACGCACGCCACCTGCTTGTAAAAATAGCGCAGACTCAAAAAGAATCGGGTTATCCTTATATTTTCTTTAAAGAAAACACCAACAGAGCACATGCGTTGAACGGATTAGGTCGTGTAAAATTCTCCAACCTGTGTACAGAGATTATGCAAATATCGGAAGTATCTGATATCAATATCTATGGACAAGAGGATACAATCCGTTACGGTATTTCTTGCAACCTTGGTTCATTAAATATTGCTACAGTTATGGACAACAAACGTATTAAAGAGACTGTAAAAATAGCGATGCGTGCACTCACTGTTGTAACCGACGTGACCAACATTGATATGGTGCCTTCCATTGCAAAAGCAAACAGAGAATTACATTCCGTTGGTTTGGGCGCGATGAATTTACACGGATTCTTAGCGAAAAGCTTTATCATGTATGAGTCTACCGAAGCACTTGACTTCGCTAACACCTTCTTCATGATGATGAACTACTATTCATTAGAAGCCTCTATGGAAATTGCCAAAGAAAGAAGCGCTACCTTTACAGGTTTTGAGAAATCAGCTTATGCAGACGGTACATACTTTGATCGCTATACGAGCCGCGAATATCAGCCTACAACAGATAAAGTGAAAGAATTATTTGAAGGTATTCATATTCCGACAAGTCAGGATTGGGAAAACCTAAAGGCACAGGTGAAAGAGCACGGTATCTATCATGCTTATCGTCTAGCCATAGCACCAAATCAATCGACATCGTACATCATGAATGCTACTGCATCAGTTATGCCTGTTGTTGACATTATCGAAGTCCGCGAGTATGGTGATAGTACTACGTATTATCCAATGCCTTACTTGACAAACGATAATTATTTCTACTTCAAATCGGCCTACGACATGGATCAGTTTAAAGTATTGAAGCTAATATCGGTTATTCAACGACATATCGATCAAGGGGTTTCGACCATTTTGCACACGAATTCAAAAGATTCGACCAGAGATTTGGCAAAATATTACATCTATGCGCACAAGCTCGGTCTAAAATCATTGTATTATACGAGAACCCGTAAGTCTACTGTTGAAGAATGTATTTCTTGTTCAGCATAGATTTAAAACAGTCCTTATTATAAAATATTAACAGAAAGAATTAGTTAAAGCCCTTGTTTAAGACAAGTGTTATAAAGCGAAGGAGAAACTTAGATAAAATATCATGGGTTTCTCCTTCCGCTTCTACGAAAACAAAAGGCTTATTCTTCTCCAAAAAAGTATAACATGAGCAAACAATTTACCGCGGTAAACTGGAATACGCCAGACAACGATTACGTATTGATGTTTTGGGAACAGAATATCAAACAATTTTGGATTGATACAGAATACATCCCTTCAAAAGATATTGACAGCTGGAAAGGCCTAAGTTGGGATATGAAAGAGTGTTACAAAAAAGCCTTAGGCGGCCTAACCTTGTTAGACACCCTTCAAAGCCACACTGGCATGCCGAAGATTATCGATCATATTGATTCTCTTCAAAATAAGGCTGTATTATCCTACATGTGTATGATGGAGGCTATTCATGCGAAATCATACTCTACGATCTTCACGACAGTGTCGACCACGAATGAAATCAATGATGTCTTTGGTTGGGTAAAACAAAATAAATTCTTACAATACAAAGCCACAACGATCGATAAATATTACCGTGCCATTGATAAGGAGAACATCTCGGACGAAGAATTATTTATGGCATTAGCAGGGTCTGTACTATTGGAGTCATTCCTTTTCTATTCTGGATTTTTCCTTCCCCTATGGTTATGTGGACAAGGGCAAATGGTCGCTTCAGCAGATATCATCAAAAAAATCGTTGCTGATGAATCAATCCACGGCGTATTCGTCGGACTGATTGCGCAAGAGGTCTTTGCTCGTATCCCAAATAAAGACGAAGTTAAAGCTCGTTTTCTAAATCTGTTAAATGATCTTTACGAAAACGAATTAAAATACACCGAAGAACTGTATACGGTTGTTGGCCTTACAGCAGAGGTAAAGGAATATGTTCGTTATAACGGAAACAAAGCATTAATGAATCTAGGCTTTGATCCTATCTTCGAAGTGAAGCAAGTCAATCCTATCGTATTGAATGGACTGAATACAGAAACGACTCAACATGACTTCTTCTCTAAAAAATCGACGAATTACGAAAAAGCAATGGAGATTGTTCATTTGAAAGATGATGACTTCAAAATGGAAGTAAGTATTGAAATTTAATATCCTTAAATTTTTCATAAAAAAGCGCGCTTCTCAATAAAGCGCGCTTTTTTTGTAAAACGCCAATATGTTCCTATAGCCAACCAAAAACAGGATTACAGAAGCCGATCCCTAGCAGGCTGAGTCTCTTACAATTTTTCGATTGCGGATAAGCGCGCATACATTTCCGCCATAGCAAATTGGTCCAATAGCCACATTTTATCCTTTTTCTGTTTACCCGTCCAATCATTCCCAAACAACCCATGGCTATCACGCATCTCATCCCAACCTATACGCAGATTTTCCTCAAAAGCCCGCATATACTTCACTTCCTTGTCCTGTTCATACAATGCCAAAAAACCGCGCATCATAATAGCAATAAACCAATTGTTTCCATTTTTTAACCTGCGAAATTGACGGATATCATCAGCTTCAAAAAAGAATGCATAAGCAGCAGTAGCCATTTGCTGTGCTTCTTCCAAATAAAAATGATCACCCGTCTCACGATACAACAGCGCGGCAGCCTCCATCATCTGCCCGGTATTGTATGGAAACTTAGCCCGGTCGACACGTCCATTCAAATTAATGTTATCAAGATAGAGCCCATCGACGCTATCGCGTAAACGGCTTCTCGTCCATGCATACAGTTTCTTTCCATCCTCCAGGTACATCTTATCCTTTGTCGCCGCATACAGCTTCAACAGATACACGATAGATGGTGCATTCGAACAAGTATTTTTCGATTCTTTTCGTTGTTCGCACCAGTACACACCACCGCCCAATTTATTGTCCGTTCCACTTGCAATAAATGCCCATAGATCTTTTGCCTTCTTTAAATATTCCTTTTTTCGGGTCAAAAGATACAGATCTGTAAAATCAATCCCTATCCAAATATTATCATCATAGAAACGATCAGAAATGGGCGCAGTATTGACATAAGACGCATAAGCAGCAGGTATACGTTTGTCGTCATAGTACATATCCAACCCTTTGATCACGGTCTGTTCTATTTTCCGTCGAACGGCACCATCGTTGTCCCTCCCTTCCAATAGCGCAACATGTGCCGATAAACTGCCAGAATATGGCCAAAGATAAGCGTAAGGATTGGGTTTATTCTGATTCGCGTCGGTACCCAAATAATCCGCTTTATACAATTCATCGAAAGGAAAATGTTCACGAAGCAACGGTTCTTGAGGAATCGTATAATAGCTGTAGATAGCTTCAAGTGTAGATTGCGCTTTTTGTAAAGATGATCGCTCTTGCGCGCACACAAGCTGCTGACCGCAGCAAAAGAACAACAGATAGGTCAGATAGGTTTTCATACGTAGATTATTATTTAAGAGCGTTAGATTTTATTGGAATACATGAAAGTAAAACAACTTGCTCGCCCTCAGATGAGACGAGCAAGTCTTGTTGTATAGCATTAAAGATACGTAATTAATAGCCAGGGTTTTGCTTCAAGTTTGGATTAATAGAAAGCTGTACTTGCGGAATAGGAAATAACTCCCTATTCTCATTATTCGTAGGCTCATGATCCCACCAAGAAGCACTGGTAAATTTCCCAAATCGGATCAAATCGGCACGCCTTTTCCCTTCAAAAATAAACTCCCGTCCCCGTTCGGCCAACAACTCATCCAACGTCAACGTAGCGGTTGTATACTGTTCCGATGTCCAATCCGCGGCGGAAAAAGCACGCTGTCTAGAGGAATTAATCAGGTCTACAGCCTCGGTATTTGCTATTCCCCCATTTTTACGCATAATTGCTTCCGCCTTATTAAAGTATATTTCCGTCAACCGGTAAATGATATAATCATTCTCCAGGTAGTTATCATCGGTAAGAATTCCCGATTTATATTTATTAAAACGCGCGCCAGAGTTCTCCTCCCCTTTAGCCATCGAGCCAACCGACGTTAGATCTCCTTCACTTTCCCGGCGGATAGCATTTACAAAGACCAGGGGCTTACCAGCATATTCCTCGGTCCCTACCACTGGCGTCTGTGTATTGTATTTATATTGTGGGCCAAATAGAAACCAATCTTTCTTACGCAGATCATTTTCAGGATAAGCATCAAAAGCGGAAGGTACCACGACGAAAGCATTCCATCCCCCGTATCCCACATTTAGCACTTCTTTCATATAGTCATAACTCATAAAAAAACCGCCCCAATCGAATGTAAAACCGGCTTTTCGACTGAACTGAAATTGAAATAAAGACTCAGGATTCGCACTGTTATCATTGGCAAAAAGTTCGTTGATATCTGCAGCAAGAGCAGGAGTACCACCAATTCCGCCAGCCTCACCGGAAATAATCTTATCACAAGCAGCAATACATTCATCCCACCGTGCAGAGCCAGACCATTTTTCGGCATTTAAATAAAGCTCCGCTAACATAGCATATCCCGCTGCTGCCGAAACCTGCCCAATGGTTTCTGCACTCGTTAATGGTAACTTATCCACATTATCTTCTAATTCCTGCTCTACGAATGTAAACACTTCGGCACGTGTTTTTGTCTCTGGGTTTTCAGGTGCTGTGGGAATAGTTGTTGCAATAGGCACATTCCCCCACAAATCCATAATTTTAATGTAATGAAAAGCCCGCAATACTTTAAGCTGTGCGACAACCTCATCCAGCTCCTCCTGCGTCATTCCTACCTGATTAATATCCAATGTGGTAATATCATCTAATGCCGCATTTACAAAGCCTAATCCTGTCCATAACAATTCCCATGCTGTGATTAAGCGATTCTCTGTGGTCGTCCAGGTATGGTAATGCAATCTAAAATGATCCCCACTATCGTATCCATGCCGGCCCTTCTGCGGCCAAGCCAGTTGATCCGCCGTAAGTTCCGAATGGTAATAGTAGCCACTCTGTCCCGTTGGCGCCAACCAAGCTTGCATGTGTGTAAAAGGACGAAGTGCAGCTTGCATGACCTCCAACTTATTCTTATAAAAATTTTCCTTTTCTAACGTGCTATACATGGATTCATCTAAATTTGTACAGCCCGAGAAAGATAAAGCAAACCCTCCAAGCAGGAGTCCTAAAACTCTATATAAACCGCTTTTTTTCGTTAAAAAAATCATATTCAACCTCTTTAAAAACCAATATTTAAACCTAATAACCACGATTGCGTCCGAGGATAAAACCCTCTCGAATCTATCCCGCCTTCAAATCCCGTGTCTTGTAATTCTGGGTCTAGACCAGTATAAGATGTCATTGTCGCGATATTTCTTCCTGTGAGATACACATACAGATTTCTCACCAAAGGAGTCTTCGTTTTGATGGTATACCCCAACGTGACATTGTCGATCTTCACAAAAGATCCATTTTCCAAGTAGTAATCAGAGTATTGCGGATCATCATCGAGGGCCGCATGTTTACCAAAAGCCGATTCAAAAACATTGTTTGGCAGCCATTTTTTATTCCCGAAGAACATATCAGCCGTATTAAGGATATCATACTTAAACTTTCCACGAAGGAAAATAGTCAAGTCGAAGTTTTTGTACGTGAACCGATTTCCTAATGAAGCTTGAAATTTGGGAATACCATTACCGATATATGCAAGATCATCGTTATTCATTTCAGAAGCAGCTCCCGTCGTTCCGTCGGCTTTATAAAAGAGCCATTTACCCTCGTCGTCTAAACCAGCGAAACGCTTGCCATAAAAGGAACCAATTTCGCCCCCTTCCTCTAAACGGATCGCGTTTCCAAGATTACCAGGAGAGGGTAATCCCCCAAATTCTAACCAATTGCTTTGGAACAAGTCACTGGATAGCTTGGTAAGCTTATTATTTTGGTAATTTCCAGCGAAATTAATATCCCAAGAAAAATTTTCACGTTGTAATGCCTGATAGGTCAATTGAAGCTCAATCCCTTTATTTACGACTTCCCCTACATTATACCAAATCTTCGATTGCGCATAAGATGGTTGTTGTGCCCGATATTCATAAATTAAATTGCTTGTTCTTCGGTGATACAAATCCAAAGCTCCAGTCAATTTGTTATTTAACAAAGCGAAATCCAAACCAATATTTGTTTCGGCTTTCTCTTCCCACCTTAAGTCGGGGTTCGGATTGGAAGCAATTCCATACGTTTCGTAATAAATACCATTTTGCGGATATACGCCCCCAGTTCCCAGTCGTATTAAGGATTGATAATTTGGAATATCCTGATTACCTGTCACACCGTATCCTACGCGCAGTTTCAAGTCATTAATCACGTCCTTATTGGTAAAGAAAGCTTCATTGGTAATATTCCAGCCAGCGGAGATTGCAGGAAAATTCCCCCATTTATTGTTTGCACCGAAACGTGACGAACCTTCCCTTCTCAAGATTGCTGTTACAAAATAGCGATCATCAAAATTGTAGTTTACACGACCAAAAAAAGCAATCAACGTATTATCTTCTTTAAATGAGCCCATCGTTGGTCTAGGCAAATTATCCTCACGTAGCGCTATACCACTTCCCATATCCCAATCCAAAAAGCCATCCGAAGTAAAGCCGTTGTTCGCCATATTGAAACGCTCTAGTGTCGAATACTGATAACTATATCCCAATAGTCCAGTTACCTTATGCTTTTCATTAAATGTCTGTAAATAATCAATTGTCGATTCAAACGTTTTAGTCCATTCCAATACATTTCTCTTTGCAGCATAGCCCATTCCTTGATAATCGGACTGTATACGCTGATCCCAATCTAAGGTAGATCGATACAAACGATCATTTGCCGTCCTTCTTACATATGATCCAAAGGCCGATACACTCAACTGATCTATCAGCTGCAGTTTCACCTTCGTATCACCCGAGAAATTCTGTTGGTCACGTTCAAAAATACGGTGTGCCAACCGGCTTAAAGGATTGTAGTTATTATATTCTTGGGTCTGATAGAATGAGCCATCCTCGTTATACAACGGAGCTGTAGGGTTCCGCTGAATAGCTTGTTCAAAGTCACCTCCAGTCGTTTTACCATAATCAGCGGAACTCAAGTCGTTGTTGATCCCTCCCCCAAGTAAGTTCGCTTTAGAAATACTCGTCGCAATATTCGTTGAAACCGTCAAACGATCGCCTAAGCCCGTTTGCGTAAAATTAAAACGTCCACCAAACTGATCCCGATCACTCGCCTTCGCAATACCTTCGGCTTTTTCATAATTTATAGCAGCCCGATACGTAGACTTTTCGCCACCACCACTAGCGACGAAGTTGTGGAAATGTGAAAAGTTATCTTTGTTTACCAATTCATCAAACAAATCGGTCGTTGCGCCTAAGTCATAATCGGGTTTATCCATTCCCTTCACGACCAACTCACGAAATTGTGTCGCGTCTAACATAGCTGGCTTTTTGTCTACGAATTCACGTTGACCATAGGTGTAATATTCAAATTGAGGCGTTCCAGACCGGCCTTTCTTTGTCGTCACTAAGATCACCCCACCATTACCCCGTGTACCGTAAATAGCCGCCGCAGAACCATCCTTCAACACATCGATCGATTCAATATCACCTTGCTTAATCAGGTCTAAGCTTCCTCCGGGGATTCCATCAATAACAACCAACGGAGAATTTGTTCCTTTTAGCGATGCCATACCCCGCAACTGAATATTAGTTCCGCCGTTTGGATTACTACCTTGCGTGCTCGTGATGTTCAATCCCGCTACCTTTCCTTGTACCAGTTCCATCGGATTACGGACGCCGCCTTTGTTAAAATCCTTCTCTTTCACCGAAGCTACAGCAGAAGTGATTTCGCGTCGCGTTTGGGTACCATAGCCCACAACAACAACCTCCTCGAGAGCAGATTCGTCAGCCTGCAATAAAAAATCAACCGGACCAGTAACAACGGGAAGTTCACCGGCTTTATAACCGATAAAGTTTGCCACCAATAACTGTCCAGTGTTTGCAGCAATCGAAAATTCGCCATTTTCACCAGTCTGCGTAGCTGTTGTTGTGCCTTTCACGGTGATGGTTGCACCTACGACAGGTGCACCTGTCCGCGCATCCTTAACGGTCCCTGTAACATTTTGTTGCGCAACAAAGGTTCTAACGTTGTTTTCTCCAACGATAAAATGCGCCTGAACAGAACCACTTGTTGCGAGCAATGCAAAGGGAAGAACCCACAGTTTGCCCCACTTTTGGGTAAGTTTGTCAGATTTCCACATAAATTTAAAAGTTTGTAAAGTTTAGTTTAGCTAGATAAAACGATTTATTAATTGATTAATCAGATCGCATACATGCGGATAGAAAAAATTAAAAACACGGTTTTACATCAGTAGCAGTTTATTTTTTTAAGAATAACACTTATCTTAAAAACAAATTATACAACGATTGGTTTTAAAGTTTTACCCTTTTAGCAACTTTGCTAAATCGTTAGCAGCATAAACAATAAGTCATAACAGGCGTTTGACGAAAAAAAAAAGTGCAAGAAATATTTCTTGCACTTTTTTAGCATCCTAGAATAGGACTAAAAATTTTTAGATGTTTCCTTTTTTCATCTCTTTAACGGCGTAATCAACAGAACGAGCAGAAAAAGCCATATAGGTCAGTGAAGGGTTCTGTGTGGACGTTGAAGTCATACTAGCTCCATCCGTGACAAACACATTGGGCACAGCATGCAACTGATTCCATTTGTTCAGCATAGAGGTCTTCGGATCATGTCCCATTCTCACGCCACCCATTTCGTGTATATCCAATCCAGGTGCTTGCCAACGATCGTCTCGACGAATATTTACAAAGCCCGCCTCTTGGAACATTTCTTCTAACGTATCAAGATAATCCTTTTTCATTTTATCATCGTTCTCGTCATAATCTATAGCGATTTTTAAGAGAGGAACTCCCCAATCATCTTTCTTTGCTGCATCTAGCGCAACATAATTAGAAGCTTTAGGAATAGTCTCTCCCATCATATGAGAACCAACACTCCAATTGCCTATCTTCGGATTTAACAACGAATTCTTTAAATCTTCGCCAAAACCTGTCCGATCTGAATGGGTGGATCGCGATGCACCAAAGCCCGCGGCATAACCTCTTAAAAAGTCCGTTTCCTGTTTATGCAGATTACGAAAGCGTGGGATGTAGCCCCCTCCTGCAGGATTACGGCCTTCGGTTTTAAAGTCCAACAAACCCTCATATTCCGCATAGATACGTGCACTGTAATTATGAAACGCAACATATTTACCCAGGGTATCACTATCATTCCCCAAACCGTTCGGAAATCTGTTCGATTGAGAATTCAGTAAAATTAGATTCGTATTGATTGCCGCAGCGTTAACAAAAATTAGTTTCGCATAAAAGTCAATCTCCTCTTTGGTATTTCGATCAATCACCTTCACACCTACTGCTCGTCCTTTCGATTCATCAAATAAAATGGAATGAACGACAGAATCAGGACGAAGCGTCATATTACCAGTCTTGGCAGCCCAAGGCAAGGTTGACGCATTGGAACTGAAATACCCACCAAAAGGACAGCCTCGTTGACAAAGCGTACGATTCTGACATTGCGTTCTTCCCTGTTGGATGTGTATAGGCTGAGGTTTAGAAATATGGGCACAACGGGCGGAGATCACCTTCCTTGCTGGATACCTCGTCTCCATCTTCTGCTTGAAATATTTTTCGACCACATTCAATGGATAACCCGGTAAAAATTCACCATCAGGCAATTCTGGAAGACCATCTTTATCACCCGAAATACCGGCAAAACGCTCCACATAATCGTACCATTGTTTCAGATCGGCATAACGGATAGGCCAATCGACGGCGAAACCATCTCGCTCAGGCCCAGTAAAATCAAAATCGGACCAACGTTGTGTCTGGCGAGCCCACAACAGGGATTTGCCTCCGACTTGGTAGCCTCGGATCCAGTCGAACGGCTTCTCTTGCACATAAGGATGTTCTTTGTCCTTTACGAAGAAATGAGCTGCATCTTCATGGAAAGCGTAACAACGACTAACAATTGGGTTTTCCTGCTGCACACTGTAAGGCATCTCACCTCGATGTTCAAATTCCCAAGGATACATGTTTGTCGTCGGATAATCCTTGACGTGTTGCACATCACGACCTCTTTCCAGCACCAATGTTTTTAACCCTCGCTCACTCAGCTCTTTTGCAGACCATCCGCCACTGATACCTGAACCTATAACGATAGCATCGTATGTTCTATCTTTCTCCGAATCAATATTTAAATTAGCCATAGCTTATGCATTCACTTTTACCGCCCCATCATATCGACCGGGAATTAATTCATATTTTAATTTATTTTTCATCACATACTCAGAGTTCAGATAGCCCTGTATCGTCCGTTGTTTTAAGATTTTTACAAAAAGATCATCTGCTGGTCTGCTGTTGAGATAAGCCACAAGCTCAGTTGCTGGTTTACCCGATAGCTTCGACACCTCCTTCAATCCATCTAAAAATGCTTTCTGATCTTCCGGACTTTGGCAGTCGTCTACCATCTTCATAACAAAGAGGTGTAAATTCAACTCCTTTCCTCCGGGACTATCCGTCTTAGGGAGAATGGCTTCAACCAATTCTGACAACAATTTCTCGTCAGAGGCTGTCAGTTTAATCGTATGCAACGCAATAGAGGCTGTATCGCCTCCTGTAGAACAAGATGTCGCAATCATCATGCCCCCTGCAAGGACAAACAATTGTTTGATGGCCAATCTTCTATTCATGTGTATGGTTTAATTTCGAGTCTAATTTAAAAATAATTATCAGATAAAAACGTTGCTAAAACGATTATATCAAAAATATCACGCTTCATACTTCCTAAAAATCGATGAACTTCCTCCCTAGGATAAGTGCTGCAGAAAATGTGTGCATTGGAATTTGTCTATACCCCACCTACGTATACCGAATCGGACAACAAATTTTTATACGTATCTACGAAGCCTACATAAACGTGATGTATTTTATTTTCGTCACGCAAAATCGGCAATTCCAACACAATACTGCCCTGATAAGCTGGGGCTATAGCCGTTTTCAATTCTGCAAGTCCATCAAAATTGGAAACAAAAACATTTAAATGGATCAAAGATAAACTTGAAATAGATGTCGCATTCCAAGAAAGATGCAATGTTGTTCCCTCACGATCGACCGTACAGTCTTGGGGTGCTACCAATTCGCCTCGAAATACAAGAAATTTTTCAGGATTTACATAGGGCTTGTTGTCTTCCGAAAGCTCCAAACATTCCGTAAAAACATGACGTTGAGCAGTTTGAAATGGCCCTACAACGTTTCCTTTGGGGGCAATATCCTTATAGCCATAAGTAACCATAGGATTGAGTTGACGTATGAAAGCCGAAGCAACTTTCATTTTCTCCTGATTTAACAACTGGCCAGGAGTAGGCTCTCTTCGATTCGGTCTACGTTTCCCGCGAATTATGTTCTGTCCGTTCAACATATAAGCATACGCCGCGCCAAACTTCCCGACAATATTGCCGTTTGCACCATCTTTTTGAATTGCCATACATTTAAGTTTATATACAGCAAGTTACACAAAATTAAGAACAAGTTCAACATTAAAATAGCCTTTATTTAGGGTTAATAGGGGGTTAGTAGGGGTAATACCCCTACTAACCCCCTACTAACCCCCTATAAAACCCCTGTAAAGGTATAGTTTAAGCTCTAGTAAAGGAGGGCTTGTTTCTTGTTAAATCCTCCAAACTTTGTTAAGTTTGTTAAACAACATTATCAAAAGAGAATGAAAATAATTGCTGTAGGTAGAAACTATATCGATCATGCGAAAGAGCTCAATAACCCCGTACCGTCGGTTCCTGTTATTTTTATGAAGCCCGATACGGCTTTATTGAAAGACAATAAAGACTTTTACTATCCGGAGTTCTCGAATGATGTACATTATGAAGTAGAGGTTGTCATCCGTATCTGTAATGAAGGGAAACATGTCTCACCCAAATTTGCACACAAGTACTACGATGCAATTGGTTTAGGTATCGATTTTACGGCAAGAGACATTCAGGCTGCACACAAAGAACAAGGTCTTCCTTGGGAATTAGCGAAATCTTTCGATCATTCTGCCGTGATCAGCCCGCTTATTCCCAAAGAGGAATTCGAGGGGGTAGACAGCATCGATTTTTCATTGCTAAAGAATGCGATTCGCGTACAATCCGGTAACACCAAAGATATGATATTTGATTTTGAAACACTGATTACGTTCATTTCCAAATACATTACATTACGTAAAGGCGATCTAATCTACACAGGGACTCCTGTCGGCGTCGGCGCCATCCAAATTGGAGATAAGTTTGAGGGCTTTATCGGCAACCGCCCTATGTTTACCTGCCAAATCAAGTAGTGATTTATTTATAGGTGACTATACACTACGCTAAAAAATCGTTTGTTATATGCGAAAAATGAAGTTTAAGAAGAAATATCCTATTTTATTCAGTTTCTTGGTCTTAGGACTTAGTAACCTGCACGCGCAAAACAATAGCATTATTACCTCTAGGGTGTATCCACAAGGTTATTTTAGAAATCCACTCAATATTGCAATGGATGCTTCTGGAACGTTTGGGGAGTTACGATCCACGCATTTTCATGCTGGAGATGATTACCGCACCCAACAGCGAACAGGTTTACCCTTACACGCCGCCGCAGAAGGATATGTTTCTCGTGTACGCGTACAGATCGGCGGTGGTGGAAACTCCGTTTACATTGATCATCCAAATGGCTACACGACGGTCTATCTGCACATGGATAGTTTCAATGATGCGTTAACCCGTGTAATCCGCGCGGAGCAGTACAAGCAACAACGTTTTGACGTTGATGTAACCGTCGATCCGAATCAGATTCTGCTGACGAAAGGACAGCTTATTGGTTATACAGGAAACACCGGGGGATCCGCCGGACCGCATCTACATTTCGAAATACGGGATACGAAAAGCCAACATCCCTTAAATCCTCAACTCTTTGGGCTACGTTTCACAGACAATTTCAACCCAACAATCAATGGCTTGATGCTTTACGATCTTACGGACACTATCTTCAATGAGCATACAGCTCGTAAACCGTTGGGCGTCCGTCTTGTCAAGAGTGGCACTTACAATCTTTCATCCGCAGCACCTGTAGCAGTACAGGGCCGATTTGGATTTGGGATTAATACTGTTGATCGACATCGTGCCGGTGGGTTTCAAAATGGGGTCTATTCTATTGAGCTATTTATAGATGGAAAAGCTGTTTCGACAGTCTTGTTTGAGGAAATGGATTTCAATACATCACGGGCCATACATTCTTATATTGATTACGCCTATTGGAAACGCACAAAGGCCAAATACCAAAAGAGCTTTAAAGATCCCGGTAACCCCATCGAGATGTTTAAAGTGCTTGAAAACGGAGGTGTGTTATCCCTTTCCGAAGATAAACTGTATGACGTAAAATATGTTGTTAAAGACGTTCAAGGTAATTGCAGTGAATTAAATTTTCAGGTGAAAAATTCGACCACTGCCGAACCAACGCATTTACAACGGCAGGGCATTCAGCGATTTTCCTACAACAAAGAAAATCAATATAATACGAATGATGTACGCATAAAAATTCCAACAGGAGTGCTATATGACGATGTGGATTTCGAATACGGAACCGCACCTCAACCGAGTTCGGCTTACTCCTTAACCCATCGTGTGCATAACAGCATGACACCGCTATTTTCCAGTTACTCGCTAAGCATCAAGCCAACCAATCTACCACCGTCCCTTCAATCAAAGGCACTTATTGCCTCTGCTGAAAACGGGGCTGAAGGAGGTAAATTTGAAGATGGCTGGGTTACGGTAAATACGCGTAACTTCGGCAGCTTTTATGTTGTTGTCGACACGATAGCGCCAACCATTACCCCAAGAAATCTAAGCAACAGAAAAAATGTAGCCGCTCAACCGAAAATAGATTTCACTATTAGTGATAACTTCTCGGGCATTCAATCGTTTAACGCCTACATTGATGGAGAATGGGTACTCATGGAGTACGACTCTAAAAATCGACATGTTTGGCATCGCTTCGACTCTTCTTTAGCCAAAGGAGAACATCAGTTTAAGCTTATCGTAAAAGATTGGAAGGACAATGAAAAAATTTACGAGGCCACATTCATCCGATAATTCATTACATTTACGGTTAAAACCAAAGCGCACGCAAATGTCCTATGGTTTTGAACGAAAGCATTAACAAAAAATAATATGGCAGAACTAGCAGTAGGCGACAAGGCGCCGGAGATCGTTGCAAAAAACCAGTCCGGGGATGCTATTAAGCTCTCCGATTTTCTAGGCAAAAGAGTTATTCTTTACTTTTATCCCAAGGATAATACACCGGGTTGTACCACCGAAGCCTGTAACTTTAGGGACAACTATCAATCTTTAGTTCAAGATGGCTTTGAAGTTCTGGGCGTAAGCATCGATAGCGAGCAGTCGCACCAAAAGTTTATCAGCAAGTTTGATCTTCCTTTTCATTTATTAGCCGATGAAGATCAAAAAATTGTTAATGACTATGGCGTTTGGGTCGAGAAAAACATGTACGGAAAGAAATATATGGGTACAGCACGAACGACCTTCATTATTGATGAACAAGGTACTATTATCCATATTATAAAGAAGGTAGACAATAAAAATGCATCGCAACAAATCAAAGATCTGTTTGCATAACCGTTTTCAAAAATAATACAAGACGGCTATTTCTCTTTCCTTAGCTCCACTATGTGAGCAGCTAAGGAAGATAGCATGTCCATATATCAAATCTAATATCTAATTTTTATATTTGCCGCTTATGAGTAAGCAAACAGACGATTTTTTCAAAAACATTATATCACATGCCAAGGAATACGGTTTTGTGTTCCCATCCAGTGAAATTTATGATGGACTTAGTGCCGTTTATGATTACGGTCAATTGGGTTCTGAGTTAAAAAACAACTTAAAAAGCTATTGGTGGAAGTCGATGGTTCAATTGAACGAAAATATTGTCGGTATTGATTCCGCTATTTTCATGCATCCGACGATATGGAAAGCGTCAGGACATGTTGACGGCTTTAACGATCCAATGATTGACAATAAAGATTCAAAAAAGCGTTACCGTGCTGATCAATTGATCGAGGATAAAATCGACCGTTACGAAAAAGATGGAAAAACGGATAAAGCTGCGGCTTTACAACAGGATCTTGATGCTGCTCTAAACGCAGATGATCTTGCCCGATTGAAAACCATAATAGAAGAGCATAACATCGTGTGTCCAATTTCCGGAACAAAAAACTGGACGGATGTACGGCAGTTCAATCTTATGTTTGCTACCCAAATGGGGGCTATGGCAGACGGCGCTGAACAGGTTTATCTTCGTCCGGAAACCGCACAGGGAATTTTTGTTAACTTCCTTAATGTCCAAAAAACCGGTCGCATGAAAATTCCTTTCGGTATCGCGCAAATAGGAAAAGCATTCCGGAACGAGGTGATTGCACGTCAATTTATCATCCGCATGCGCGAATTTGAACAGATGGAAATGCAGTTTTTTGTTCGTCCAGGTTCGGAATTAGAGTGGTACGCAAAATGGAAAGAAACTCGTCTTAAATGGCATCTTGCTTTAGGCGTTGATTCTACAAAATACAGATACCACGATCACGTCAAGTTGGCTCACTATGCCAATGCCGCAGTGGATATTGAGTATGAGTTCCCATTCGGTTTCAAAGAGGTTGAAGGTATACATTCCCGTACTGACTTTGATTTAAAACAACACCAAGAATACTCGAAGAAGAAGTTACAGTATTTCGACCCAGAGATCAATCAAAATTACATTCCATACGTTATTGAAACATCGATTGGATTGGATCGTCTCTTCTTGACCGTTCTTGCCAACTCACTTGAAGAAGAAGACCTATCCACAGCGGAAAAGCAAGATTCTCGTGTTGTATTGAAGTTTCACCCTGCTATTGCGCCAGTTAAAGCAGCAGTGCTGCCATTGACGAAAAAAGACGGGCTTCCTGAAAAAGCACGTGAAATCATGGCGAAGTTAAAACTAGATTTTAATCTTCAATATGACGAGAAAGATGCAATCGGCAAACGTTACCGTCGCCAAGATGCGATCGGAACACCATTTTGTATCACAGTAGATTACCAAACGTTAGAAGACAATACGGTCACGATCCGTCACCGTGATAGCATGGAACAAGAACGCGTTTCTGCGGCCGATCTTACAAGAATCATTGGCGACCTTGTAAGTTTCAACAATTTATTAGAGAAGCTTGCATAATTTTTTTTTGCTGATATGGCATAGAAACAGCCGGGTTCAATATGTTCCCGGCTGTTTTGTTTTAAAATTGAATGGAGATATTATCGTCCCATTCTTCATAAAAACGGATCGAAAATGCTGCATCAGGAGCGGTGTTAACGAGTAGTTGCCCGGTAAAAACCAACTGTACATTATTTTTTATAGCAGTTTCTACCTGAAAACTTCGAATTACATTGTTCAACGTATCATATACATCAATCGTATAAGACAATGGAAGAGCTTGCGTTCGATCTCCAATAAACTGATTAAAAGAAAATTCTTTCAGCGAAGCTGTAAAAGCAGGATAAATTACGATTTCCGACGGATCAAGGATAGGATTCGATAAAGCTGTATTAAACGGCGCATAAAATTCAGGCTCATGGTTTCTTCTAACCACAATCTTAGCTACTGTTGACAAATCCTTGGTATCTGTCAACTCGAATTTCACTTGGCTGTAGTAGCGCCTCAACGCTACATCTACCTCCATATCTTCCGCAACAACAAAAGTATCCAGAACACCAAAGATTTTCGCGTTGTAATTTGAAAAAGTATTCCCGATGAAGTATGCTAAAGCGTCGGGATCGTTGGGTAATAGCAGGTATTTTTCAGAATCGTTCGTTACAAAAGAGACCAGATATTCTCCAAGCGGCAAGGATATATTCAAATCGACCAGCAATCCATCACTATAATCTTGCAATCCCGAAGAGACCAACTTTTTAGAATCCTTATCAAAGATGTGATAATGTAACTGTTGTAAGGTGGTTTGACTTACTTCAGCAGCCATACCAATCAAGCGCAGGTTATCTAGGCGCATGATACCCGTTGCTTCATTAAATGCGCTACTTTCCCCACGTTCGCCAGCTTTGGGAATCAACTTAACATATAAATTTTTCGCGAGGTCGATACCTAAAGCACCCAATTGAAAGGTGAATGTGTTTTTTGCTTGCGCTGTATTCGTATTGGAAAATTGATTATCATCACTAATCGAAGTATAATTCACTCCGTCTTGCGAATAGGAAAGTGCAAAACTTTTTGGCCCCGTACCAGAAGAGCTGATGTCAAACCCTAAAGAACTCACCGTAGAAACCTGTGTTAGGGGGATCTTAATGATTAACTCCTGAACACCTTTGATCGATAATGCCTGCCCTTCCGCATAGGTATCGTACTTCCAACCCGTTGCAAAATCTGTAGGAATCAGTCCTTGGTTGTATGTGATCTCCCAACCATTGCCCAAAGCAATATCAGGCTCCAATGTCCCTTGATTGAAGGACCAAAAGTAGAGGTAACCTTCTTCTGTGGATGATGTTGTTGTCGTTGTCGCGGAGCGCAGTTGGAAAGCGGACCTCGCAGCGGTGTTTCCCTTTAACGGGAGGGTAGCTTGTTCAAATTCCTTGAATTTGAAGGCTACGGTGTAACTTTCTTTACCATCATGTTGTGAATCGGCATCTTTTTTACAGGAACTAGCATGGATTACGATGAATAAAATAGAAAAGCTACACCAAACGATGTTGGATAAATTTTTCATTATTCTTCCAAGTTTTAATTGGTAATCCGAAAGTAGAATTTATCCACATAAAAAACAAGCGACTGCACAAACTTATCCGACATTAAACGATTGTAATCGAATAAGTTACAGTCCAACCCCATAAACTGACACCAAGACCTTTCCTCATCTTCTAGTTTCCGTTTTTCCAATCACATGTAAATACAGCGCATTTGCAGTATGGAGTGAAGCAAAAGAAACAAAAAGGTACTGCGCTCTATTTGAACAAGGTAAATGAAGCTACAGAAAACGTTTTACCAATAGTTTCTTTTGGCGTAAAGCGAATGAATTTCGTTTTTACCGGCGTGTCAAAGTGGATTACTTGCTCTATCGGATTGGCCGATATATTCGAAAACTCACCGGCTTTAATCACCTTCCAAACTTTACCATCACTGCTTGTCGCTACTTCATAAGTAAGCGCAGTGCCTTCCTTTATTCCATCCTGACGAGGAAGATAAGCAATCGCAGATACCGTTGTTCCTACTTGGAAAATCACACCTTCTTGAAAGGCCGTCAAACTTTCAAATGTTGCCGGGTTATTATCATTGCTTTTCGTCAAACCTTTAGCTGTTTTAATGCTATAGTCCGACGGGCTCAATTTCACATATTCTTTTCCTGATTCGTCAAAAGCAAAAGGCTCGTCAAACTCACGGTATAAACCAAAATCACTTAAGGTTGGTGCCACTGGCGCAAAGAGGCTAATCCGCAATTGACTTGCTGTAACAGGTTTATCAAGCTTGACAATACGGTTGGCACCAATACTCGTTGCTTTAGCAAGCTGCTTCCATTCTCCTTTTTCCATATACTCTATAAGCACACTGTCCAAGCGTTGCCCCAACTTTATGTTCTCCCGCAAACGGATCAGATCAAAGGTTTGTGCTGTAGGTAACGTAAGCTCCAATATGGGTTCATGAATAGCGTCATCCGAAGCGTAATAGCTATAACGATCATGATCAAGAATCCACTTCGGCCCGAATTTATCGGCATTTGCCCGAATGTTAGAAGCTTTAATCGTTGCTCCCTCCGCCAAATTTTTAGCAAAGGTCTTTTCCAATTTCTGTCCAAAGGCCTCCAATGATTTGACATCATTTGCATGAAGGTAACCTTCAGGCATCGGTGCTAAGCCTAAGTTCATATTGGCCCCTCGCCCTACGGACTTCAAGTAAATCTCAAACAATTGGTTCGGTGTTTTAACTTTTGCATCCTGATCGGGATGGTAAAACCAACCTGGTCGTTGCGGCACATCACATTCCGCAGGAATCCAGAAATCTCCATTGCGTGTACCAGATGGAGATTCGCTGTAATCTGAATCACCGGGTACAGGCACTCGGCCATCGATACCCTTCGGCGTGTAAGTCGCCCAACTGGTTTCATCTGCAAATCCATGCTCATTTCCCACCCAACGCATATCCGGACCTACATCAGAGAAAATAACCGCTAGAGGTTGATTTTTACGAACAATAGGCCAGGTTTTTTCATGCCAAGCATAGTATGTTGTACGATCGATAATTCTTTTTTCATTTTTACCTCCATAATAACCGTCCCCACCATTAGCGCCATCGTGCCATGAGGTGAACAATTCCCCATACTGCGTCATGAGCTCTGTTAACTGCGCCCGATATGCTTCGGGGTAGGCAGATGTCCCATAACGGGTGTCGTTTCTATCCCAAGCCGACAGATATACACCAAATTTTAATCCTTGCTGATGTGCCGCCTCCATAAATTCCTTGACCATATCGCCCTTCCCATTCTTCCACGGAGAACTTTTAACGCCATACGATGTAGTCGCCGTTGGCCACAAGCAAAATCCATCATGATGTTTTGCCACAGAAACCAGCCCCTTAAAACCACCAGCTGCGGCTGCGGCTGCAATCTGTTCTGCATTAAATTGCTTAGGATTAAAGATACTTGGATCTGCATCGCCATACCCCCATTCTTTATTCTGAAATGTTGTAGGTGTATAATGAATCAAACAATAGGTCTCCATCTCGTGCCAAAGCAATTGCCGCTCTGAAGGCAATACACCGTAGGGCTTCGGCCCATCCTGCGCCAGTAGTACAGATGGAAAAAGAAGTGTAAGTAAAAACGATTTAGTTATTTTCATGCGTGTTTGTGCTTTATAAGCATGGACATTTCATACCAGTCATATATTGGAAGTGAAATTAGCAATTATCACCGATATATAGTATACAGGACAAAGAGATTTACCGTAACGAAAGCAACGACTTTCTCTGTTCTTACGAAAGCAAAATGAAAGCCTTAACGAAAAGGCTTATGCATTCCACGAATCTTTCTCTCCTACTTTTAAATAATATTTGTACCTTAATGCTCATTATTCAAACTTGTAAAAAATGGCTAAAATTACATTTAAAGGAACGGAAATAAACACTGAAGGAAATTTACCTTCGGTAGGTTCTGCTGCTCCAGATTTTAAATTAACCGCAGGCGATCTATCAGACAAAAGCTTAAGCGATTTCAAAGGCAAAAAAGTTATTCTTAATATCTTTCCAAGTGTTGACACAGGGACTTGTGCAGCTTCGGTAAGAAAATTCAATGAGAAGGCTGCTGGTTTAGAAAACACAGTTGTATTATGCATTTCTAAAGATCTTCCTTTCGCACAAGGACGTTTTTGCGCGGCTGAAGGAATAGAAAATGTGATTACACTATCCGAATACAAAGACAGCAATTTCGCAGATGCTTATCAATTACGCATTGTAGATGGCCCTTTAGCTGGCTTATTAAGCCGTTCCGTCGTTGTTGTTGACGAAGAAGGAACAGTAGTCTACACGGAACAGGTTGCGGAAACAACAGAAGAACCAAATTACGAAGGTGCTTTAGCAGCACTGTAATAGTGACTATTTTTTATTCATAAGAAAGGGGAAACATCGTTATGTTTCCCCTTTCTTATGAATATGCTTGAAATCTTATTCTTCTTCCAAGACGCTTATCCTTTTGTTGCAGCTAGCGCCTGCAGGATATCTCCGATAATATCTTCTTTATCTTCAATACCTACCGACAAGCGAATGCTTCCCGGCTTGATCCCTAAGGCCAAACGCTCATCTTCACTTAGCTTCGAATGCGTCGTAGAGCCAGGATGCGTAGCGATAGAGCGTGCATCACCTAAATTAGACGTATATAAAATCATATTTAATGCATCTAAAAACCGATAAGCTCTTTCCTTTCCTCCCTTCACCTCAAATGTTACAATTCCTCCACCAGCTTTCATTTGCTTTTTAGCAAGCTCGTACTGCGGATGGGAAGGTAAAAATGGATATTTTACATCTTCAATCTCCTCATGTATTTCCAACGTTTCCGCCAAAGCAAGTGCATTGCTACAGTGCCTATCCATACGTAAACCCAATGTATCCAAGCTCTTCGATAACACCCAAGCATTGAATGGAGACATCGCCGGACCGGTATGCCGAATAAAGAACATCAATTGGTCGATAAGCTCTTGACGGCCGACGATCACGCCTCCCAGAACACGGCCTTGGCCATCCATATATTTCGTTGCCGAATGTATAGAAAGATCAAAACCAAACGTTAACGGCTTCTGAAGATAAGGTGTAGCAAAACAATTATCGATAGCAAATATCACGTCTGGGTATTTCTGCTTCAAACTGCCGAGGAATTCAAGATCGGCTAATTCCAGCCCTGGATTGGAAGGCGATTCAAGAAATACAACTTTTGTATTCGGTTGGATCGCTTTTTCCCAAGCCGCTGTATCAACAGCATCCACATACGTATGTGTGACACCCCAACGTGGAAAAAGTTGTGTAAAAAGCTGATGGGTAGACCCGAAGATTGCACGGGAGGAAACAATATGATCGCCGTTTCGCAAAAGCCCCGCAAATGACGCAAATACTGCAGCCATACCAGAGGAGAAAGCAAGCCCGGCCTCTGCTTCTTCCAAAATACACACCTTATTAATAAACTCTGTTGTATTGGGATTAGCATAACGCGAATAAACCATCCCTTCTTCTTCTTCCGCAAAGATAGCCCTTCCTTGTTCAGCACTATCAAAAATAAAACTTGAAGTAAGGTATAGTGGAACAGAATGTTCTCGTGTCGCTGATCGAGGTGCCTGTTCGCGAATGATTTTAGATTGATCTTTTTCCATGATGAGCAAATTTAATTTATTTAGTCTACTACTGCAAATTTGTGCCCGCTGCGCTATAGCACGGCTTCAAGACGTGTTAACTCAACATTTATTTATTTCAGCCATAAATTTGTTTTGCTAATAAAAAAATACTATGTTAGCATAATATTTGTTATAATCCGCTAACCAAAAAGCATTTGTATGAAAAGATTACTACTCGGATTGATGCTTGCCAGCCCCTCCTTAATCTGGGCTCAGGGTTCTCAAGTAAACACACAAAGCCAAAAAGCTGTAGGGATGTCAGGAGCCGGATCGGCATTATTTGTTGATGAATCTTCTATTTTTTACAGTCCAGGAGCGCTTTCCAAAATGAGTCACAATGCCATTTCTGTAGGAGCCAGCGCAGTGATGTATCGTTCAGCATTTCGAGAATTGAACAGCCCGGATGTGTACAATACGAAATTTAAAATTACGCCTCCCTTTTCTGTTTTTGCCACTTTCGGGCCCAAAGATAGCTGGTGGAAAGCAGGCTTAGGCGTATATACTCCCTTTGGTGGATCGGTTGACTGGGGCGATCAATGGCCTGGCCGTTACGAACTAAATCATCTGCAGATGCGCGCAATCTATATACAGCCGACTTTGAGTTTTAA
Organism: Sphingobacterium sp. LRF_L2; assembly: GCF_965644235.1. Classification (NCBI taxonomy): domain Bacteria; kingdom Pseudomonadati; phylum Bacteroidota; class Sphingobacteriia; order Sphingobacteriales; family Sphingobacteriaceae; genus Sphingobacterium; species Sphingobacterium sp. LRF_L2. Next base: position 224,311 of record NZ_CBFFRI010000003.1, read on the forward strand.
ATTGACAGAGAATTTTGGTATAGGTGGTGGTTTTGTATACAATGTGGGACTCGTAGATCTTTCGCGCTCCATTCCGCTCGCGTCATCAGATGGACAGGCAGGAAAAGCAGAACTATCAGGTGTTGGAACTGGGATTGGTTTTAATATAGGCGTCCACTACCATTTAGAAGATAATTTCGCCCTATCCTTAAGCTATCGCTCTAAGGTTGTCACTAAGCTCAAGGATGGCGATGCAAAGTTTACAGTTCCATCCGCGGTTAGCAATTTATTTCCAAACACCACATTTGATGCTGAGCTTCCACTTCCCGCATCTTTCAACATTGGCTTAAGCTTCCCTGCTAGCGATAAAGTAGACATTGCTGCCGATGCGACATTTATCGGTTATGATATATATAAGGAGCTCGTGTTCGACTACAAAGATAATACATCTGCTCTAGAGGATACGCGACAGGAAAAAAGATATGAAAATGCCCTTTCTGCCAAGGTAGGGGTAAACTATAAGACGACGGATGCACTTACCCTCCGCGCAGGAACGGGCTATGTATATTCACCTGTCAAGGGGCCTTATGTTTCGCCAGAGACCCCAGATAACAACCGCATCATGGGATCGGTAGGATTCACCTACGACATTGGCGAAAAGTGGGACCTCACAGCGGCCTATGTTTTCCAAAGGCTTTTAGAACGTACCGTTACGAGTGCTCAGACAGGGCTTTCAGGAACTTATAAAACGAACATACATGCACCAGGTCTATCATTAACTTATAAATGGTAATCATTATGAAAACGATATTCAAACACACCTGTTTTTTTATTGCGGCAGCGGCTGTTACATTCGTATCATCTTGTAAGCCAGAAATCGAGAGTTTTGAAGCTTCCGCAGGGCAAGCGGACTTCTCAAAATATATCGCTGTAGGCAATTCTCTAACCGCGGGGTTTGCCGATGGAGGACTCTATTTAGAGGGCCAACAGGTCGCTTATCCGAACCTTATTGCTCAACAATTAAAGCATGTTGGCGGTGGGGAGTTCCGTAGCCCCTTTTTCTCTGAAGACCAGCGCAACGGATCAGGCTATATGGAGTTGATCGGCTTAGTCGATGGGCAGCCTGTTTTGGACACGGTAGAAACTAACCTCGCTTACCGAGCGGCTGGCAAATTGACAAAATATACCGATGAGATCGAAAACTTAGGAGTACCCGGCATGCGCCTTGATCTTTCCAGTGTTGGTCTTTTTGGCGCATTAAACATGTATTTCGAGCGCTTATTGCCAGATGCAGAGGTCGGCTCTACTTCTTATTTTTCCTTTGCCACCCGAAAAAACCATACTTTTTTCAGCTTCTGGCTTGGAAACAATGATGTACTTGGTTATGCAACCAATGGAGCATACACCGACCCAACCGATCTAACGACTGTGTTGACAAGCGAAGCGACATTCGCCACAGCATATAGCAGTTTTATTGCCGAACTAACCAAAAACCAGCAAAAAGGTGTTGTCGCCACAATTCCGAATGTAACAGCGATTCCCTTCTTTAATACGGTGACCTATGCAAGACTGATTGCTGGCGTAACGGCTGCTACCGGAGGGCAGTACACTAAAATCTATATCCAAACGGCATCGGGTCCAAGAGAAGCAACAAGTGAGGATCTTTTCCCATTAAACTTCCCTACCGACACCCTAGGAACTACACGCAGCGGCATTCCTGGTTACGGGTTAATTATACAGAATCCCCTCGTCGATAAATTGGTTTTGGATAAGGATGAAATTGTAGAAGTAACCGAACGCATAAACAGCTTTAATACAATTATTAAAACAGTAGCGAAAGATCATAATCTAGCACTTGCAGATGCAAATACCTACCTTAATCAGGTTGCCAATCCCGGCATCATGTACAACGGTATAGAAATCAATGCATCCTACATAACGGGAAATGCCTTCTCTTTGGATGGCGTACACTTAACACCAATAGGTAACGCACTGATTGCAAACCTCTTCATCAATGCAATCAATGCACAATACGGAAGTAAAATTCCAAAAGTTGACGTATCCCAATACCGTGGGGTAAAACTTCCTTAAGGACTTCGATGTATCGAAATTTGGATGAATGAACAAAGCGGAATAAAGGCCATATAGATCAAAACATGACCTCTATTCCGCTTCGTGTTTTCCATCAAATCCACATCGAACAACAAGCCATATGCAGTCGCCTTCCTTTTCTTGAAAAGAAAGCGTAACTTTGAGAGTAGGAAGTATCCCATATCCTATTTCTGAATGCCCCTAAACATCATGTGCTCTTTCAGGCCATCAAGGGCAATTACAAAGGAAGATAATTTGGATATTCGTAGAACAACAACGTGTTTATGGTAATGAACACGCATACCAATAAAATAATTACGCAGATATGAAAATTCACTTAAACCGGAAGAACGAAGCCGTACATTTCGAAGGCTCCAGCGAACTTTCCAATGTAAAAATAAACATAGATGGCTCCGAGAGCATTGGCGGAGAAGGCAAAGGTGTACGCCCGATGGAGTTGGTATTGATGGCACTAGGTTCTTGCAGTGTCTTTGACTTACACAGTATTTTAAAAAAACAGCGACAACATGTAACGGATATTCAAGTCGAGGTCGAGGGGCAGCGCCGTGAAGAAATCCCCAATATCTTTACACATATCCATATCACATTTAGTCTACATGGGCAAATTGACGAAGAGAAAGCACAAAAAGCAGCTGAACTAGCCGTAAAAAAATATTGCTCCGTTCACGATATGCTTTCTGCCGGTGGAGTAGACATTACATATAGTTTAAAGTTCAATTAGATTGTCCTTTACTCCAAATTTTTTCGGCCCATCTTCCGACGAACCAAAACGAAACCGCTAGAATAAGGAAGAAGATGGTCCGATTGATGTTGTCCCACAAATATTCCACAAAACGGGTGTACAAATTGAGAATAAAGAAGACGAATCCTATATCCCGCGATACGTAATCTTTCGCTTTCATCCCGTATAGCGCGAGGGATAATGACAATACCAGCGCTAAAAGTCCCCAGTAAAGAATATGATATTGACGTACCTGGGTCCACGCATCGAAACTTGCATAATTTCCAAATATCGAGAGACACCAAAGGGCGATCATCGTATACAGTAACCCGACGACATAACTTGTAGACTGAAAAGGTTGCAATGGCTTGAAACGAGGCTGTGCCCAAATAGAAAAAGAGGTCAGTAATAACCCAAAGAGCGTAAAGCGCAAGGGATAATTCATTCCCCAAAATTTAAAGCCCCAATTGCTATGTGACGCGGTTTCCGTCGCAAACCAAATACCTAGAGCGACTAATGTAAACACCCAAATCAGTTTAGATTGCAACTTAACCGATAAGACCGCATAGATGATAATCGATAAAAGAAACAGCAACGTATACTGACTGGTATTTCGATCAAGCACCTGTCCTAGGAAACCGATACAGGCGGCAGTTGAAAAGGAACCTGCCAACATCATGGTTTCATTTGAAAAGGTATTTTCTGGATGTCGCTTTTTATTTCGGAATCCTAGCGCATAAAACAAGCCTGCTAATCCCGCGAAAAACACACAAAAAACGATGTTTGGCGTTTCATAAAAGCGCTCTACAAAACGAACCAGTACATTATCCGCAAACAATGAAAAAACAGAAAAAACGAGTGAAACCAGCGCCACCCAAAATGCGTAACGAGCCAACGTTTTCCACTCAAAACTCTTTTCATCGATATTCTGACGCAGCTCATCTGCCTTGGCTCCATCCAAAAGCTGTTGATCTTTCCAATGCTGCAGCGCATGTTCAACGACTTCCTTTTCTTGTTTTGTTAAGTCCAGCTTTTTCAAGGTCTCCTGTTTATCTATCCAAAATACAAATTAACAGCCAAATCGTTCATCCTGTGTAATAAAAATCAAAATTTATTATTTACGGAGAAACCTAGCCTACGAGTCCGTTTAAAAATCTGTACCTTTGTAACTTGCAAAATTCAGAACAAAGTAGCATGAATTCCTCCAATCAAGACAAGCATATAGACTTAGGCGAACAACATGAAATTGAGGTTTTTGGCGCACGTGTGCACAACCTCAAAAATATTGACGTCAGCTTTCCCCGCAATGAACTAGTGGTTATAACGGGTTTAAGTGGAAGCGGCAAATCTTCATTGGCTTTCGACACGATCTATGCCGAAGGGCAACGTCGCTATATGGAAACATTTTCGGCCTATAGCCGTCAATTCTTAGGAGGAATGGAACGTCCGGATGTAGATAAAATAGCCGGGCTAAGCCCTGTTATCTCGATCGAGCAGAAAACAACGAACAAGAATCCACGCTCTACGGTAGGAACCATCACAGAGATTTATGATTTTCTACGTTTGTTGTATGCGCGAGCGAGTGATGCGTATTCTTACGTGACGGGCAAATTAATGCAACGCATGTCGGAAGAGCAGATTGTAGAGCGTATTATGGAGGAGTTTAAAGACGAAGCCATTTATATCCTAGCTCCCGTAGTAAAAGGGCGAAAAGGACATTATCGTGAACTTTTTGAGCAAATCAGAAAACAAGGCTATACTAAAGTCAGAGTTGATAGCGAAATATTGGATTTGGCACCGAAAATGCAGGTAGATCGTTATAAAATTCACGATATAGAAATCGTTGTAGACCGCCTATATGCATCAGAGGGTGATAAAAAGCGCCTATACACTTCTGTTATGCAAGCGATGAAAACCGCAAAGGGAATCATCAAAATAGCGAACAAAGAAGGGCGAGAGCATTTTTTCAGCCGGTATTTAATGGATGCAGAATCGGGCATTTCTTATGACGAACCGCAGCCAAACACCTTTTCTTTTAATTCTCCCTATGGGGCCTGTACAAAGTGCGATGGCTTAGGCTATATCTTCGAAATTGATAAAGATATCGTTATTCCCGACCGGAAGCTAAGTATACAGAAAGGGGCGATCTTACCTATAGGTCCAGTACGCGAATCATGGACTTTCGAAGTCATCAAAGCCGTTGCTAAAAAACTAGACTTCTCGCTAACAACACCTATCGAGAAATTAACCGAAGAGCAGATAGACTCACTCCTTTTTGGGGGCGAGGAGCCAATGCATCTTACCGTTTCCTACGGAAGCTACGGCTCTCGAGAATATAAAGTACAGTTCTCTGGCATTTTTAAGATGTTGGAGGAAATTAATGGAAAAAGCTCCGACGATGCGCCTGCGCTAGATGACTTCCGCACACGGGTGACCTGTCCAAGCTGTGCCGGGGCGAGGCTTAAGGAAGAATCTCTACATTTTAAAGTAGACCATAAAAACATTTCGGAATTAGCAGGAATGGACATTAGTAGTTTACAAGAATGGTTTGAAGGAATTGAAACACGTTTAAACGAACGACAAAACACTATTGCTGCAGAGATCCTCAAAGAAATACGCGCCCGTATTGGCTTCCTTTTGGATGTTGGCTTAAGCTACCTCACGTTAGATCGTTCTTCGAAGACGCTATCCGGCGGAGAGGCGCAACGCATACGTCTGGCGACACAGATCGGATCCCAATTGGTGAATGTACTATACATCCTTGATGAACCGAGCATCGGTCTACATCAACGGGACAATGAACGACTCATCAGTTCTTTAAAAAACTTACGGGATATCGGAAACTCCGTCTTGGTCGTGGAGCACGACAAAGACATGATCTTACACGCTGATTATGTCATTGATATGGGCCCCGAAGCAGGTATACATGGTGGACAAGTGGTTGCTCAGGGTTCGCCGAAAGAGATCATGAAATCCAATAGCCTTACTGCAAGTTACCTAAACGGAAAAAAAGAGGTAGCTATTCCACAAGAGCGCCGTAGTGGCAGTGGTAAAACCCTTTCGCTTCAAGGAGCCACAGGCAATAATTTGAAGAATGTCAGTGTAGACTTTCCATTAGGCAAATTGATCCTGGTAACAGGAGTTTCAGGTTCCGGAAAGTCTAGTTTAATCACCGGTACATTATACCCGATATTAAACAAACATTTCTTCCGGGCAAAAACGACACCAATGCCCTATAAAAAGATTGAAGGTTTGGAACACATTGATAAGATAATCGAGATAGACCAAAGTCCTATCGGTCGAACTCCCCGATCAAACCCATCAACCTATACGGGTGTTTTTTCAGATGTCCGTACGCTTTTTGTTCAACTACCGGAAGCAAAAATCAGAGGATATAAACCTGGACGCTTCTCTTTTAATGTCAAAGGAGGGCGTTGTGAGACTTGCCAAGGCGGGGGAATGAAAATTATCGAAATGAATTTCTTACCAGATGTGCAGGTTCCCTGCGAGACCTGTCAAGGCAAGCGCTACAATCGGGAAACCTTAGAAGTTCGCTACCGAGGAAAATCGATTGCCGACGTATTGGATATGAGCATTGACGAAGCTGTCGATTTTTTTGAGAACATCCCTTCTATCCATCGAAAGATCAAAACCTTGCAGGATGTTGGACTAGGGTATATTACGTTAGGTCAATCCTCCACAACACTTTCAGGAGGCGAGGCACAGCGTGTTAAATTAGCGACCGAGCTATCTAAGAAGGACACCGGCAATACCTTCTATATCTTAGATGAACCAACCACAGGGCTACATTTTGAAGATGTGAATGTACTTCTTGGGGTGATCAATCGATTAGTAGATCGTGGCAACACCGTACTTATCATTGAACACAACCTTGATGTCGTGAAAACAGCAGACTGGGTCATTGACATGGGCCCAGAGGGCGGGAAGAATGGCGGGCAATTGATGTTTTCGGGTGTTCCGGAAGATTTAATTAAGGAAAAAAAGAACGAAACTGCTCGTTTCTTAAAGCTAGAAATGGCCTAAAAAAATTAAAGGACTGTTCTTTACAAGCAGTCCTTTAATTTTTATCGTCACAACGATATATATACCTTCTTACAGTACACGTTCAAAACGTCCGAGAAGTTTCCAAAAATGCGGTTGATCATCTACCGAAAACAAAGCCTTCTTCCATTGATTCAAAACCAAGACAATATCAGCATCTTGTATCTCATAACGCCCAAAAAAAGGATCATCACCATCAAAAAAACCAATATGATCATCCAACGTATGGAGAATATCGACCTTTACCTGCTCAAAGAATAAAATTGCGTTTTCTTCAAAAGGGAATATGCTAGGGTGCGCTAAATAGGTATTGTTCTCGATAGCCAAAAGTTTGTTATTCGTATCCAACGGAAAAAGTAAAGAAGGCAATCCGTCATAAGAAATTGCATGTGGCTCTCTATGCCAGAAAAAATCACGATTTAAAAATGGAATCTTTGTAAACCGGGAAGCTTCCGTCTCGTGCTGCTCTATAACAAAATGATCTTCAAAATTTAAAATTTCATTCACTGTAAGTTGTTTTTCCAGCAATTCGGCAATGGGTATGCTAAAATATTTTGCAATTTGCAGCATAATTTCGATTTTAGGCTCTGCTCTGCGTTCTTCATAGGAAGAAATATTACCTCTTGTCAATCCAAATAAATCTGCAAAAGCCTGCTGACTTAGTCCTTTCACGTTTCTCAGCTTTTTTATATTATTCCCAATCTGACTCATTTCAAACTTTCTAGTAATTTTATTTGCAAAATATTTTTGCATTCACTATCTTTATGCAAAAGATATAAGCAAATATACAATTTAATTAGCCATGCCATTCCATAAAGTTGAAAAATACATCGAAAACACGGGATTTTCCATTCACAGAAAGAATGAGGAAGAAGGCTTCTTTATCATCGAGAGTGATACAGATGGCATCCGCAATCTTATTATCGGCGTAGCGCCCCCAGTCATCATTTTTGAACAGTATTTATTCACGCTCTCCGAAGATCGCATAGAAACATTTAAAGCATTGCTTATAAAAAACAGGGATATCATCCATGGCGGCTTCGCTTTGACTGAAGACGGGAAAAAAGTTATTTTTCGATACACACTTCAGGTCCATAATCTTGACCAGAATGAGTTTGATGCTGCTATTAACTCTCTTTCGCTTTTACTCAGCGAATATTACGAACAACTAATAAATTTCTCAAAAAGATAATGTGATGAATATTTTCAAAAGAATTTTAAAGATAGGCCAAGCAGAGATCCATGCGCTTGTGGATAAAATGGAAGATCCGATCAGCCTTACAGAACAAGGGATCCGCGATATGAAAATCCAGTTGGCCGAAACAACGGAAGCACTGGCGAAAGTTAAAGCTACGTTACTGCGATCACAAAAAGAGATTCAGGAGAAGGAGGACGCGATCAAAAACTACGAGGATAAGGCTCGATTGATTCTGACGAAAGCACAACAAGGCGAATTGGAGATCCCTCTTGCAGAAAAGCTGGCTGGAGAAGCATTGTTGTTAAAAAAGCAGGCTTCAGAGGATCAATATCGACAACAAGGCGAAAGCAAAGAACATACGCAGAAACTTGAAGAAGTAAACGCACATCTTGAGATCTTAAAGTATAATATTTCCAAGTGGGAAAAAGAGCTGACGACACTGAAAGCAAAAAAACGTGTACATGAAGCCGCCTCGTTAGCGAACCAACAAATGGCAAATATTGAAACAAATAGTACGTTGGATATGCTACAACGCATCAAACGAAAAGTCGAGAATGACGAAGCTTTAGCAGAAGCCTATGCAGAAATTGCAAAAAGCAACGCTCCGGCTCCAAATGTACAGGAAATCGTACAAGAAGAGCTGACAGCGATGAAAAAACAGCTTGGCTTAGATTGACCCAAAGGTCGCCTCGTGTAATAAACAACTTTTAATTTAACTCATGTCAATTATGGACGCCATTTTAAACATACTCTTCAATCCACTTCCCAATGCCATCATGACCGTACTAACGGGTATATCGCTACTGTATTGGCTTTTTACCATGCTGATCGGCGAAGGCTTTGATTTTGGGGATGCAGATGTAGATCTTGATTTTGATGGTGCCGATGTCCACGAGGTAGATGGTCCTGACGATGCAGACCTGCAAGCGGAAGGTGGAGAAGCCTCACTATTAACTAAAGCAATGAATTTTATTAATATCGGAAAAGCCCCCTTTATGGTAATCGTTACCCTTTTCAAGTTTATTGGATGGCTCGTTACCATTGCTACCTCGCTGGCTCTGAATTTAGCACAATATGGCTGGAAATCAGTCCTTATCTTAATTCCTGTCTTCTTATTGACATTCTTTTTTATGCACTACGTCACCATTCCATTGGCGAAACTTTATAAAAAGGTCGGATACAGCGGTGAGGAGTCCTTGGATTTCCTCGGTCGCACAGGCAAAATGCGCAGCAGCATAGAGCATGATCGTCTGGGATCCGTTGAACTCATCATTGATAGCGACGTTATTCGCCTAAATGTAAAAAGTTTGAATGGCGAAAAAATTGCATACGACGACCAAGTCACCATCGTCGATGAAGCAGCAGACCGGAAATTCTATTACGTAAAAAAAGAAATAACCTTAAACAACATTCACTAAATCATATTGCCTCATGACAAATAGCACCTTATTGTTTGTAGATGGCGTAACAGGAGTCGTTCTGATTGCTGTAGGCGCTGTAGTATTCCTGATTTTAGCCTTTTTTGTAGTACTCAGCATGTTCTACAAAAAAATCCCACAGGGGAAGGCGATTGTCCGTACGGGAGTTGGCGGATCAAAAGTAGCCTTTAACAAGGGTATGTACGTGGTTCCGGTTTTCCATCGTATGGAAATCATGGATATCTCTGTAAAGAAAATAGAAATTGCACGTATGCAACACGACGGGTTAATCTGTAAGGACAACATCCGGGCAGATATCAAAGTCGCTTTCTTTGTTCGTGTGAATAAATCCGTTGATGACGTTATCAACGTCGCCCAAAACCTAGGTTGCGACCGCGCTAGCGAACCGGAAACATTAAAAAGTATTTTTGAATCCAAATTTTCGGAAGCACTAAAGACTGTAGGTAAGAAGTTTGATTTCATCGAGCTTTACGAAGCCCGTCGTGAATTCCGCGAAGAAATCTTAAATATTATAGGAACAGACCTCAACGGTTACATCTTGGATGATTGCGCCATTGATTACCTCGAACAAACAGAACTTAAATTCTTGAGTGCCGATAACATCCTGGACTCAGCAGGTATAAAAAAGATCACGGAATTAACCGCCCAACAGAATATCAATGCAAACCTTATTCGACGGGAAGAGGAAAAAGTTATAAAAAAACAAAACGTAGAGGCGCGTGAAGCTATTCTAGAGTTGGAACGGCAGCTGGCGGAGAAAGAGGAAAAGCAAAAGCGTGAGATTGATAACATCAAGGCTCGGGAAGAGGCTGAAATTACGAAAGTTCGGGAAGAAGAACGCCTAAAAGCGGAAACGGTTCGCATTTCTACAGAAGAACAACTGGCGATACAAGAAGAAAACAAATTGCGCCAAATTATTATTGCGGAGAAGAGTAAGTTGCGCACAGACGCGATAGAAACGGAACGTGTAGAGAAAGATCGTGCCTTAGAAGCAACAGAACGCGAGCGTATCGTTACGCTCGCGCAAATTGACAAAGAGCGTTCTATTGAGACAGAAAAGAAGAGTATACAAAATGTTATCAAGGAGCGTGTGCAGCTTGAAAAAGGAGTTATCGAAGAACAACAGTCTGTTCGAGATCTGGAAGTTTATCGTGATGTAGAACGCAAGAAACAAGCCGGCGTTATTGCCGCTTCGCAGGAAGCTGAAGAGCGTTTAATCGCGACGGTAAAGGCAGCAGAAGCGTCTAAAATTGCAGCAGAGCAGGAAGCAGAGAAAAAAGTAATCGATGCCGAAGCGGCACGTCAAATTGCGGAAAAAAAGGCACAAGAACTTCTGATCGAAGCCGAAGCGAAGAAAGAGGCTTCGACGAAAGAAGCGGAGGCCCGCAAAATCATTGCCGAAGCACAGGCCAAAGAGGAAGCTGCGTTGGGTCTATCAGAAGCCGAAGTCATGATTGCAAAGGCAGAAGCGGAAGAAAGACAAGGTACTGTCGAAGCATCCGTGATCGAGAAAAAAGCGGAAGCACTGAGAAAAGAGGGATTAGCACAAGCTGAAATCGTGCGCGAGAAAGCATTAGCAGAAGCCAAAGGAATAGAAGAAAAGGCTGCCGCTATGAAGCAACTTGATGGCGTGGGCAAGGAACATGAGGAATTCAAACTTCAATTGCAGAAAGAAAGAGACATCGAATTGGCGCATATCAACATACAGAAGGACATCGCAACAGCACAAGCTGGTGTTTTATCAGAGGCGTTAAAATCTGCAAAAATTGACATTGTAGGTGGCGAAACGATGTTCTTTGAAAATATTGTACGTCAGGTATCGAACTCAAAAGGATTTGATCATCTTATCGATAACTCGAAGCATGCCACGGCGATTAAAAACGCATTAATTGGCGAACATGGAAATGTAGATCTTGCCGAAAAAATACGCGGATTAGCGGATAAGTATGGTATATCATCCAATGACATTAAAAATCTGACAGTGTCGGCAGCACTGCTAAAGCTACAGCAAGCCGCTTCAGAGAGCAAAGAAGACACAGGCTTTATCGGCTCTTTGTTTGGACTTGCAAACAATTTAGGCATAGCTGACAAAAAATTAAATTAACAAGAGATAGAGTATAGTCGGTAATATTAGTAGGGAGCAGAAATACAGGTAACATGCAAGAACAACTAGATAGCCTAGAGCAAGGGGCATACGAAATTATACGCAAACGTCTTCAAACGCAAAAAGAAGAGTTAAACCAACGGCTACAGGCTTTAAATCAAGCTCGTAAGGAAGTTTTTAACAGCACCGCCTTTTTATTAAAGGCGAACCAACGGATCACCACGGAAAATAATTGTGTTGCCCGAGGAATCATAGCCATTGAAAACATTTGCATTTTCGGCTACAATGTCCATTTTGGTCTCCGGACCGAGATTAAACTCGAAGACGTTTTTAGCATATACCGGTTTGAAAACAATCAGTTTATTCCCCAGACGCTTGACTTCATTCAAGATCCTGCTTTTATTGCCGATTATCAGAATCTCTATAAATATTATCGGGACTCCATATTCGCTCGCTTCCGACGGACAGAGAATTACCTCTACATGATCTTTCAGACGAGCAAGAAGGCTTCTGACATCAAAGCCTTTAAATGGCTCCTGAAAGACGGAAAACTTCACTATCAAGACGACCGCAGCGTACATGAAGTTCGGCTCCCGGAACAATTTGAATTCAATTGGACCAAAACTACCTTAGAGGATCGACGACTGGGTAAATATCCTCATATTTCTATTTTAGACAAGGTATTCATTGAAGCATTACATGGCGACATTACCTTCAAAGTAGAAGATAATACAGATACAGGAAAAGGTATTTATGCGGAAAAAGTAAGCAATTTGGATCAGCAACTGGACGATGCTGAATATTACTATGCAGATTTAGGGAACCTAATTGCGATCCGAATTAAACCTTACCAAGAAGACTTTCGTGCTTATGTTTTTAATCAGCGTACCAAGGAAGTCATCAATCTAAAATCGCTGAATGAGTCGGCGATCTTGCTCCCAGACAACCAAGGTCTCATTTTCTCCAATGGTTACTACCTACAGAACGGAACACATAAATTGTTTGATGGAGCAATCGAAGATGTGACTTTTTTACGGAAAATCGCATCTCCGAATGGGGAGGACTTTCTTTACGTGTTCACACAAACAGAGAGCAACACCTATATCCTTCTATCCTACAACATCATTCAGCAAGCCGTAGAGACGCCTATAGTCTGTAATGGTTTTACGATTTTTAAAGATGGAAGCCTGATCTATTTTAGAACGGAAGCAGACGCGACGCGACATCATCAGGTGCAAATCTGGGAAACACCGTATATGGATCGTTTGGTGGAAAACGAGGAAAAAATAAATGATCCGCTGTATAAAGTCGGGAATAAACAGATTGTGGAGGCTATGGCCGAAGCACAAGAAGTGATTCAACTTGTCGGAAAAGATGATAATTACGAGGGGCTTTATGAAGATATCCTAAAAAAATCCGGTAATCTCCTCGATTCTTATTTCTGGATTCAGGACGAGGCGCTGCACAACCTTGGAGCTCCTCTAAAACAAATTCAAGAAGTCGCCAATACAGCTATTGACGAGTTTGTCAAAGTTCAAATTCAACGCAAGCATGCTGAAGAAAGGATAAAAGCAGCAGAACAAAAACTGGAAGAACTTCTTTTTAAAATCAACAGCACAGTGGTCAATCAATTGGACCAACTTGTGCATCAACTTGCTGACAGCCGTCGCTTATTGGGCGACGTTATCGAATTGAAAAATGTCAAATATATTGATCATTCTCGTTCGGATTTGCTATTGGAGAAATTGAATGGTATTTCAGCCGATCTATCAGACAAGACGGTTACATTCTTACTACGACCAGAAGCGTTACACAGCTATGAAGAGCGGGTCGAACAACAAAAGAAGAACGTTGACTCTATCCAAAAAGCATTCGATGCGAAGATCATTGAAGAGACAAACCTCTCCATTGCCGGCGAGTTGGAATTACTGATCGATATTCTCCACAGCTTGAAGATCGATGATGCCACGCAAACAACGCAGATTGTCGAAAAAATATCCGTTATCTTTTCCCTACTTAATGAGGTTCGAGCACAATTAGCCAGAAAGCTAAATACCCTAAAAAGTAAGGAGGCGAATGCTGAATTTGCAGCACAACTCACCCTACTTGAACAGACGGTTACGAATTACCTGGAACTGTCATCCTCAGCAGAAAAGGTGGAGGAATACTATACAAAAATTCTCGTTCAGCTGGAAGAACTAGAAAGCAAGTTTGCCGATTTCGACGATTTTGCTTTAAAAATAGCCGACAAAAGAGATGAGATTATCAAAGCTTTCAATTCACGGCGCGAACAGCTCGTTGAACAACTCAATAAACGGGCCTTATCGCTAGAGCAAATAGGACTACGTGTGTTAAAAAATATCGAGAATAAGGCTGCAACCTTTAAAAGCAAAGCGGAAATTTTGAGCTTCTATGCGGCAGACTTAATGATCGAAAAAGTAAGGCAATTGGTTTCTGAATTGACAGAACTTAAAGATGTATCCAAGGCTGAAAACTTAGAGAACTTAGTAAAAAAATCTCAAGAAGATGCCTTACGTACATTGCGGGACAAATCAGAACTATATGTAGACGGTGAAAATATTATTGCACTTGGCAAGCATCGCTTTACAGTCAACAAACAAACGTTAAGCCTCACTTTAGTTCGAAGGAATAATGAACTTTTTTATCACTTGACCGGAACCAGCTTCTACCAAAAGGTCAAGAATAATGACCTTCTCAACTACAGTGATCTTTGGGAACAAGAATTAATTTCTGAAAATAAAACCGTTTACCGTGGCGCCTACCTCGCTTACCTCGCTTTTATCCAATCGAAAGAAAGCTCGACATTTGATGTTGAGCAATTTATTAAGGAGTATATAGAGAAGCACTATGCCGAAGGGTATGTCAAAGGGGTGCACAATATAGACGCACTTCTCCTCTACGGGGAGTTAAAAAAGTTGGATGAAAAATTAGGCTTGCTACGCTATGAAGGGCGTATTCGAGCTTCTGCTCAGCTTTTTTGGCATGCACAGTCTCCCGAAAATAGAGCGAGACTGGAACAATTAATCGCATCAACGCATGCTGTATTGAAAACTTTTCCTAAATCCAGACGTCATGAATCTGTTGTTTTGGAAATAGAGAAACAATTTACACAATGGAGTGCGGCGCATTGTTATCAAACAGAAAACCCGGCCCTCGTTTCTGCCTATCTTTTCGAAACATTCACCCAATTCGGCGAGTTTACACTAAACGAACAGGCTGATCATTTCAGACAAGAGTTCATCCGTCATATAGAGGAGAAAAAAGCATTCAAAGCTTTTGAGCACGATCGGGATAACGTCGATTTCTCATTAACCGATCGCTTTGAACTTCTACTAAACTGGCTATATGCCTTTGCCGACGAGAAAGAACAGACAGCGCAAAAAGAGCGCCTCATGCCTGAAACAGCAGCCGCTTTACTGTTCCCAAATGATAAATTCCATCTGGTCTTTGCCCAGGAGCAAATTACTGTACAGGGATTAAAAGGCAATCATCCTTTGTTGATAAACGAAAATTTCAACCTTGACTATCACCTATTTACAGCTCAACTAAAGCAATTTATCACAATTGATGTACCTCGTTTTGCCTCATTGGCAAAACTCAAGGAAGAAATCAGCAAAACCTATGAAAAAGAGTTAAAAACGCATGAATTTGAAGCGAAAGTGCTTACGTCTTTCGTCCGTAATAAGCTGATTAACGAGGTCTATTTTCCGCTGATCGGAAACAATCTCGCCAAACAATTGGGCGCAGCAGGCGACAACAAGCGCACAGCAAGAATGGGCATGCTTCTCTTGATCTCTCCTCCTGGTTATGGAAAAACCACGTTAATGGAATATCTAGCGAAAACGCTAGGCCTACACTTTGTGAAGGTAAACGGCCCAACAATAGGACATCATATCAGCTCGATAGATCCGATCGAAGCAAAAACATCTGGAGAACGGGAAGAACTCAAAAAAATCAACCTGGCTTTTGAAATGGCGGATAACGTGATGCTGTATCTAGACGATATTCAACACTTAGGTGCAGAATTTCTACAGAAATTCATCTCCCTAGCGGACGGGCAAAGAAAGATCGATGGTATATTTGATGGGGAAAGTAAGACCTACGATCTTCGAGGAAAACGTTTTTGTATCGTTATGGCCGGCAATCCCTATACCGAAAGTGGGGCAAAGTTTAAAATACCCGATATGCTGGCCAACCGTGCCGATGTATACAACCTGGGCGATGTTATTGGCGATACCGAGGACCTGTTCAACCTTAGTCTGATCGAAAATGCCGCAATCGAAAACAGCGCATTGGCGAAAATTGCAGGTAAATCCTTTCCGGACTTCTACGCGCTTATCGAACACGTGCAGTCTGGCAGCGAGCAACTTCCAGACTTGGAGGGAAACTACTTAAAACAAGAAATTGACGACTTCAAAGCAGTATTAAGGCATGTTATACAGCTGCAGCAGGTTGTGGTGAAGGTGAACCAGCATTATATAAAAAGTGCAGCCATGCAGGATAACTATCGAACGGAACCTCCCTTTAAAATGCAGGGCTCTTACCGTAATATGAGTAAGCTTGTCGCTCAGGTAGTCCCCATGATGAATAAACAAGAGATAGAACAATTGCTTTTATCGCATTATGAAAGTGAGTCGCAGACCCTTACCGCTGACGCAGAGAGCAATCTTCTTAAACTGAAAGAACTTGCAGCTGTCATCAGCCCCGCCGAAAAGGATCGTTGGGAAGAAATTAAATCCATATTCCGGAAGAATAACAAACATGGGGGACTAGAAAAAGACGACAAGGTGTTCGCACAGCTGTTGGAGTTCAATGAAAACTTAGAAGGTATTATCCAAGCAATCCGAGGATCTGACTAAATCGCGGAGATGGAACACTACCATCTCCCACCAGCTCCTCCTCCACCTGAAGATCCACCACCAAAACTTCCACTACTGCTGGACGAGGAGCCTCCGCCAGAACTGCTTGATCCGCCAGAGCCTCCGCTACTGGAGCTGCGGCTCTTCACCGGAATAACTTCATTGCCCAGATCTTCCTCGTGCTTACAAAAAGCACATTGGTTATATCGCTTACGAATACCGGTCGTGGTATAAGTTGCCACTTTTAATGTTTTCGACGCACGAAGTTTATAGGTTTTAAACCCGCATGCAGGACAAACACTATGGCTACGCTTCCCCTCCCAGCCTAAAATTCGCCGTTCCGACGTTTGTTTATTGATCCAAATTTCATAAAATTTAGTCGCTAAACTTTCTTCTTTTCGTTGCCCTTCGCTCAACAGTTTATTAAGAACGGCTTGCTTTGTATCATCCCGATTAACACGGTCCCAATTTCCAGAGGTATCTGGCGGCGTAAAACGCGGGCGGCTATTCTTCCAGCGTCGCAGAAAAAACAAAAAGCCGATGAACATAAAAGGACTAAAAATATAAGGAATTAAGGTCTGCAACTGAAAACGACGAAGAGCTTGCAGTTTGTTTTCTTCGTCGCTATAGGGCGCCACAATCGCATCACGCACTTCATATATTTTAAACATAAGCACATAACTTCCCCAGATGCCTAACACATAAGGAACAGCCGAAACGGAAAATAAAGCATCCGGGTCATCGAAAGCGAATGCGCAAATCCAAAAAAGAATAAGTGCCGAAAAAACTGTAGCTAAGAATCCCAGCAGGGTATAAATACCCCAGCCTCTCCATCCGCTGCTTTTTCTTTTATTTTTCTTGCCCGTATCTAAAGTCTTCCCGCCGACACGAGATACCCAATAATAGAGTACTATGTATAGCAAAATAACGAGCAGGGAATTTTGCAAGTGCGTATTGCGTAGGCTAAAGAAAGGAATCGATTCTGGCATCAGGCGATCCAATTCCGCCTGAGCATCCGGAGATAGCAAGGCTTGTTTTATCGCCTGAGAAGCTTCCAAAACCCCTTGATCATAGTCTCCTGCGCGAAAATTAGGCACTAAAAATTTGTCGCCAATACGACGTAAATAAACATCGGGAAGAAGACCTTCCACACGATAGCCGGAGATAAAACGGTACTCGCGTCTATCTTTGGCGATGAGTAGTAACAGTCCGTTATCTTGTCCTTTTTTACCTACCCCCCATGTATTGAACAGTTCCAAAGCAAATTCAAAAAGATCATATCCTTCGAAATCATTAACTGCAACTATCGCATATTCGACACCTACAGCTTTCTCCAGCTCAACTGCAAGTTGATTTAATTCATGCTCCGTGCCAGCAGATAAGATCGCATCGGGATTACTCACAAAGTAATCTTGTCCTTTTTGCTTTGGAGATGGCAGGTTAGAAATGCTGTATTGCGCAAAGGAACAGAGCGTCGGCGCAAAGCATAAAAAAAAGAAAACGGGAAATAAAATACTTCTTTTAAGTGCTATTAAATAAACCATATTTCAATTACTTCAATCTTCGTCTATCCACTAAATTGCAATTTTTAAATTGAAAAAGGGAATATTTATGTGTGCTATTCTGCCAATTGGCAAAAATTTCAAGTGTTTTCTAAGGATAAAGATTCGCTATCATTTTTGTAACTTTGTTCTCGTATGTCAGATATTATTCAGTTATTACCCGATTCGGTAGCCAATCAGATTGCTGCGGGGGAAGTCGTTCAGCGACCAGCCTCTGCGGTGAAGGAGCTTGTTGAGAATGCTATTGATGCTGGTGCAGATAAAATCAAACTTATTGTTAAGGATGCGGGAAAATCTTTAATTCAAGTCATCGACAATGGATGTGGGATGAGTATTACCGATGCGCGTCTTTGTTTTGAACGACATGCAACCTCCAAAATACGCAAAGCGGAAGATTTATTTGCGATACGCACCATGGGCTTTCGTGGAGAAGCGATGGCTTCGATTGCGGCTATTGCACAGGTAGAGTTGAAGACTCGCCGTATAGAAGACGAGTTAGGAACAGTTGTAGACATTGAGAGCTCTAAAGTCATGAGCCAACAACCCGAGGCTCTGCCTTCCGGCACAAGCATAAGTGTTAAAAACCTTTTTTACAATATACCTGCCCGCCGCAATTTTCTGAAAAGTAATTCGGTAGAGATGCGACACATTATCGATGAATTTCAACGGATTGCACTTGCTCATCCCGAGATATTCTTTAGCTTGCATAGTGATGGCAATGAGTTGTTCCACTTACCTTCGGAAACGTTGAAACAGCGTATTGTCCATCTATTTGGCAACAGCTACAACCAACGCTTGGTACCTGTGGAAGAGGAAACATCCATTATATCCATCAAAGGTTTTATTGGTAAACCAGAGTATGCAAAGAAAACAAGAGGTGAGCAATTCTTTTTTGTAAATAATCGATTTGTCCGAGACCCCTACCTCAACCACGCAGTGATGAATGCCTATGAGGAAATCTTACCTGCAGAAGCTTACCCTTTGTATGTCTTGTTTATCGACATTGATCCTGCTAAAATTGATATCAATGTTCATCCTACCAAGACAGAGATAAAATATGAAGATGATAAGGCCATATATGCTATTTTGCGATCCGCGATAAAGCGTTCTATTGGCCGTTATAATATTGCGCCAACGTTGGACTTTGATCAAGAGACGAGTTTCGCAAATCTCATTACGACGAAGCCTTTGGAGGAAATTCAGGCCCCAACGATTTCGTTTAACCCGGATTTCAATCCATTTGAAGACATCAAATCGTATTCAAAATCCAGATCCTCCGCTTATGCCGAAGGGTTTGAGAAAAAGGCTGGAATACCGCAAAATTGGGACACACTCTACCAGATTACAGAACAAGAGACTGCCGAACAGCTGCCATTAATTCCAGATGCAGAACCGGCCGTATCGAACAATGTGGCGAAGATTGCGAAAACGGCAGATGCGACCAAACAATTTTTTCAGTTGCATAACCGTTTTATAGTGTCCCAAATACATTCTGGATTTATGCTGATCGACCAACAGGCAGCCCACGAACGTATTCTCTTTGAACACTATATGGCGCAATTGGAGAACAACCAAGGGAGTAGTCAGCAAAGTTTGTTCCCACAAACAGTGGAACTTAGCGCAGCAGATTTTGCCTTAATGGAAGATATACTTCCGGAAATACAAACGTTGGGTTTTCAGCTCCGTCCATTTGGCAAAACGACCTTTATTGTGGATGGCATTCCTGCAGACCTTGGCGCCGGCATGAACGAAACCAAAATATTGGAACAACTTTTGGAGGATTTTAAAAACAATAAGGACACATTGCAGCTTGGTAAACGAGAGAATCTGGCCAGAAGTCTGGCTAAAAATGCAGCGATAAAGCCGGGAGCCTCATTAGATAACCAAGAAATGGCAGAGCTCATCGACAATCTTTTTGCGACGGAGTCGCCAAGTATTTCGATACATGGCAAGCCTATTGTTGTAACGATCACCCTCCAAGAACTGTTGGAACGCTTTAACAAGAACTAAAATTAAAAGTCTGGTATACACACAATATGAACAATCTTTTTTCTAACCTAACACCGGTCGTAAAAAATCTTTTGATAGCCAATGTATTGTTTTTCATTGGCTCATCTGTTTTCCCCCATTTAGAATTCTATTTGCCTGCGTTTTATCCAGATTCGCCCAATTTTTATATTTGGCAGATTATTACGTACATGTTTATGCACGCCGATTTAGGACATATCTTTTTCAATATGTTTTCGTTGGTCATATTTGGCCCCATACTGGAGCAGACCCTAAATTCAAAACGTTTTCTAAACTTTTACCTCATCTGTGGCCTAGGAGCCCTACTCTTGCACTTCTCGGTGGATGCCATTACCTTATACCAAGCAACAGGAAGCCTATTTCCATATAGAATGGGAGTTCCTTTAGATCTCAACGATCCTGCAGTTGCGGGTGTTTACGGATCTCGCATATTAGGTGCTTCCGGCTCTATATTCGGTATTTTGGCTGGATTTGCGTATCTTTTTCCAAACATTCGTTTGATGTTATTGTTTCCTCCTATACCAATCAAAGCGAAATATCTCGTTGGCGGGTTAATTGTCATTGAGGTATATTTGACATTAACCAAGGCTGGTGGCAATATTGCACATTTAGCCCACATCGGCGGTGCTTTATTTGCTTTTATTCTAATGAAATTGTGGGGTATTCGTAAAGGGTATTAATAGATAAAATATGAAAGAAAATGTGCTAAAAGCTTTTTTGCGGGATACCTACCAAGGGCGTTCTCCAATACCTTTTATCATATCCGTACAGATTTTTATTTTTGTACTTATCCATATTTTTGATCTGTTGCAAGAGGTTGGTGCAATCCATATTCCTCTAGAAACACAAACAATTAACTACTTAAGCCTACCGACTTCGTTTTCGGCTTTTCTAAAGCAACCCTGGTCTATCCTGAGTTATTCTTTTCTGTATACCGGTTTGTTTCCACTGCTCTTTGATTGTCTATGGTTATTTTGGATGGGTAATACCTTCCTTAATTTTCTAAATAGACGGCAGTTTTTATTTTTATATAGTTCATCCCTTTTTATCGGCGCGCTGGTTTACCTTTCATTGGGTTTTATCCCTGTATTGCAAAATACCACGCCGCCTTTATTTTATAGTGCAGTATTCGCGCTCTCGGCTTTGGTAGCCGCTGTTGCTACGCTTGTTCCCCGTTCGGAGGTGAGGCTATTTCTCTTTGGGAATGTATCACTTCGAACAATAGCCATCATTTACATTGCCTTGTCTTTCATTTTTGTCTCCATGGTAAACAAAGTTGCTGGATTAAGTGTATTATTTTGTGTAATTTGGGGTATTGTCTTGATAAGATCCTTACAACAAGGCAATGACTTTAGTCTATTTTTTACGAGAAAAAGACGATCAAAGTTGAAAGTAGTGCATAAAGGAAAGATGGCGAATGCATCCTATACCTACAGGCATCAGTCGGACCTTCCGAATCAGGAAGAAATTGATGCAATCTTAGACAAAATCTCTGTGGGAGGATACGACAGCTTGACCTCCCAAGAAAAGGAAATACTATTTAAAGCGAGCAAGGGCGAAAGGTAATCATGGGCAGGAAAAATATGCTAAAAAAGAAACTCGGCTTCTTCAGCAAGGTGGTATTCCTCTGCAATATCATTTCTATTTTATTTCTATTGCTGAGCTATACAGCGACGGTAATTAACCCCGCCATGTTTTGGCCATTGGCTTTCTTTGGTTTGGGCTATCTCCCTATATTGCTGTTGAATATTGGTTTTGTTGTTTACTGGTTAATACGAAGACGTATCTACGCTCTTTTTACAATTGTGCCCATTCTTTTGGGATGGAATCTATTAAACCAACACCTGGGCTTTCATAGCGCCAACGACAAAACGGAACATCGGGATAGTAGTATCCGTGTAATGACCTTCAATGCGCATTTGTTTACAGGAATGGAGGAAGGATCAAAAACGGACATCAA
The DNA here is from genome assembly GCF_965644235.1 of Sphingobacterium sp. LRF_L2. Classification (NCBI taxonomy): domain Bacteria; kingdom Pseudomonadati; phylum Bacteroidota; class Sphingobacteriia; order Sphingobacteriales; family Sphingobacteriaceae; genus Sphingobacterium; species Sphingobacterium sp. LRF_L2. Next base: position 246,356 of record NZ_CBFFRI010000003.1, read on the forward strand.
GAATGAAGTGATCAGCCTCATTCAGGATGCCGATCCCGACATCCTTTGCTTTCAGGAATTTTACACCAAAATCAAGGGAAGTAAAAAAATGACACATCGGATAAAAGCAGACGCAGGTTTTGAAGATTTCTATTTTGAACCTGCTATGAAAAGTGAGCATGAAGGTTATGGACAGGTCATTTTTTCCAAGTTTCCGATCATCAATTCAGGAAGTATTACCAAAAATGAATACGGAATTAACCGGATTATCTTCGCGGATATCGTTCGTCAACAAGATACCATACGCGTATATAATGTCCATCTTCGCTCGTTTGGGTTACAAACGGAAGATAAGGCCTTTATACAAAACCCCTCCAATACTGCTGATGAAGAGGATGCGACGCGACGGGTAGGGCGAAAATTAAAATATGCTTTCGAACAACGGAGCCGTCAGGCGGAAGCACTTCGCGATCATATAGACTCGACAAGTTACCCCGTTATGGTCATGGGCGATTTTAACGATACGCCGATGTCTTATAGTGTGAACCTGATTCGAAGAGGTCTGAAGAATGCCTTCCGGGAAAGAGGTCAAGGTTGGGGAGTGACGCACTATGAAATGCTACCTATTTTCCAAATTGATTATATCTTCAGCAGTCCCACTTTTGACATCGAACGCTACAAGATTGTGAAGGCCAAATTATCGGATCACTACCCTGTTTGGGCGGACATCCGTCTTAAACACTAGGATGCAAGTCCTTTTACTGAGGTGGAAATGCTAAAAATTCCAATGCTTGCTTAACAAATGCATCGTTTCTATTTTTTACCTTAAAATAGGCCTCTCTTCCAAAATAATAGCGTCCAACTAATGCTTCTATATCGCTTTCTATGACATCGCGAAGGTCATTTTTCTTACGATCTGAAATCACAAAGCCTTCTGCACGGACGAAATCAATGAACTTGTGATATTCGTTATCAGGCAAATGGTAACCCTGTAGAAAATTCTCAATGGAATAAGCCGGGAGCTTTTTGGTAAAACGAGCGTAGACAAACTGTTCAATGAAACTATATTGTATAAGATCTTGATAGAAGAGATTCAGTGCGTTGGAATCCTGCGCGACGATAATGTCAGGCATAATTCCACCACCACTATAGACTTGCTTTCCAGACATGGTTTTATAAGCCCGACCATGGGCATATAGCGTGTCTAAAGCCCAGAGTCCTTTATACATGTTGTTAAAATCGACCATATTGGACCAATTCGGGGTATATTTCTTTTGAATACTACGTCCCAAAGGCGTAAAATAACGGGCGATACTCAGATTGACCGTAGAGCCATCGGAGAAATCAAATTGCTCCTGCACGATCCCTTTACCGTAGGACCGACGTCCAATAATCGTTCCTCTGTCCCAGTCTTGGACTGCCCCCGTAACGATTTCACTCGCTGAAGCCGTATTTTCATTGATGAGGACTGCGAGCCCTCCGTCTGTAAATGCCCCTCCTTCTTCAGAAAAATATTCGTGTTTTTCTTCATGTGCTCCTTCTGTATAGACGATAAGCCGACGATCCTGAAAAAACTCGCTAGCCATCTTTATGGCCATATGAAAATATCCACCACCGTTGTCGCGCAGATCAAGTACAAGCCTCTTTGCTCCTTGTTTTTTTAACTCAATCACCGCCTGGCGAAACTCATCACCTGTGTTGATGCCAAACCGACGAACCTTGATATAGCCTATACCAGGTTTAATCATATACACCACATCAAGCGAGCTCACAGTAACTTGGTCCCTTACAACACTAACAGGATCAGTGGGTTCAACATTATCCCGTTTGATGTGGACATTCACGGCAGTTCCTCGACGGCCACGGATCAACTTTTCGACTTGCTCTCTGGAGATATTCACTCCCGCCACAGTCCGGTTTCCAATTTTAATCAGTTTGTCTCCCACACGAAACCCTGCTTTCTCTGCCGGGCCTCCATTAATCAATGATACAATCATCAAGGTATCATTGAGATTAAAATACTCCATGCCAATACCTTCGAATGTTCCCTCCAATATTTCAGTCTGACGTTGTGATTCGTTTGGTACTAAATAGCTCGAGTAAGGATCTAAATGGGATATAATATGATTGATGGCTCCATTTTGGACAGAGTCAATATTCACGCTATCTACATAAGAATTGTCGATGAGGTCAATCAGTTGCTGTATCTTCCACGTGTTATTGGACAATCCTATGGGGACTAAGCTGTTTCCTGGTTTATTACCTTGTTCTTCGACATAGTTCTGCCCCAGCAGTATGCCTAAAAGCAAAACCGCTGCGTATGTAGCCGCGACAAAGATATTCCGTTTAGTACCTTTTTGCATGGATGAATTTCGGTTGCAAAATTAAAATACTTTTCTCAATAATTTGAGGGTTAAGTTAACAAGTATTTGACTAAAATACACGTCAAACGCTGTTTTGTTCATAATATTTTGGTAATATTAATTTTATGGGAGGTTTGGCCCTTTAAGTCAGACTCTTATCTCATCAAAAAACAACGGTGCTTTAATCCTAAAATAATCAGATTTTAAAGTCCAAAGCTCAATAACCCGATACTTCCTATAGTTAAAGTAAACGCGTGCAAGGGATTCATGACGATACTATAATCATTTCAGCAGACTGCAAAAACTCACAGGAATACAAGAGAAAATAATTATTTACATATGCCCCTAAATTTAGTTAAGTTTGGTGTACAAGAAAATATACTGTGCACGAAATAGAACCGTACTACAATTGGCGCGATGATTATATCGCTTCGGAAGACGAGAAATCTCCTTTTTATGGGGTGGAATATAGTGAATTTGAATTCGACAAACAGATTTACAATTTTCTTCTCCATCCGCAATGGGATGATTTCGGCTCACAGACATTGTATCTAAAAATTCTATATGTAGACTATGACAAGGGCTTTTCGATCATAGAACTCATCGGAGAGTGGAACGATGCTATTTATAATGACATCATGTTGCTGAAACGCGAAGTAATAGATATGATGATTTCAGAAGGCGTTACTAAGTTTTTACTGATAGGTGAAAACGTATTGAATTTCCACGGCTCGGACGACTCCTATTACGAGGAATGGTATGAGGATAGCCCGGACGGTTGGGTTGTAGCCTTAAATTTTAGAGATCACGTCATTCAGGAATTCAAAGCACATGGCGTAGATTACTACATACATTTTGGTGGAGATTTGAACGAATTTCCATGGCGCACGTTGAAACCGAAACAGCTGTATCACCACATGCAAGAGCGAATAAACAAACGTTTGGGCATGTAGCATGTTATATCCTGTTAATTCACGTACCTGTAACAGGCTTTTATCTTCGCTTCTCTATTATTTTTCTTTAAATTTGTTAACAATAAATACGTTAAACTATGTCATTCAGAATAGAAAAAGACACGATGGGCGATGTTCAGGTGCCTTCCGACAAATATTGGGGAGCACAGACAGAACGTTCACGTAACAATTTTAAGATTGGTCCTTCGGCATCTATGCCTAAAGAGATTATCGAAGGCTTTGCTTATTTGAAAAAAGCAGCTGCTTACGCAAATCATGATTTAGGTGTTTTATCGGAAGAAAAACGCAATGCTATTGCTGCTGTATGTGATGAAATTCTTGAGGGAAAACTAGATGATCAGTTTCCTTTGGTAATTTGGCAAACAGGCTCTGGTACACAATCGAATATGAATGTTAACGAGGTTGTAGCAAACCGTGCACAGGTACTTGCCGGTGGCACAATTGGAGAAGGGGAGCCTGTATTAAAAGCGAATGACGATGTAAACAAATCGCAATCCTCAAATGATACGTTCCCTACGGGAATGCATATCGCCGCTTATAAAGCAGTTATAGATGTTACAATTCCAGGGGTGGAGAAGCTGAGAGATACGCTTCAAAAGAAATCAACGGAATTTATGGATGTAGTAAAAATCGGACGTACGCACTTGATGGATGCTACACCTATTACTTTAGGACAAGAGCTTTCTGGATATGTGGCGCAATTGAACCATGGACTAAAGGCCTTAAAAAACACGCTGTCACACCTTTCTGAATTGGCATTAGGGGGAACAGCTGTAGGTACGGGGTTGAATACGCCGGATGGGTATGACGTGCTTGTGGCAGAATACATTGCAAAATTTACAGGTCTGCCTTTTGTGACAGCACCGAACAAATTCGAAGCCTTAGCAGCACACGATGCCATCGTAGAAACACATGGAGCCTTAAAGCAACTGGCTGTAGCGCTCAATAAAATCGCCAATGATATTCGTATGTTGGCCTCTGGACCTCGTTCTGGTATTGGAGAAATCCTTATCCCTGAAAACGAACCAGGTTCTTCTATTATGCCGGGCAAGGTAAACCCTACTCAATGTGAAGCATTAACAATGGTAGCGGCTCAGGTTATGGGTAACGATGTCGCAATTACTATTGGTGGCACGCAGGGTCACTACGAGCTGAATGTATTCAAGCCACTTATGGCCGCAAATTTCCTTCAATCGGCTCGTTTAATTGGCGATGCTTGTGTTTCTTTTGAAGAGCACTGCGCTATTGGTATCGAACCAAATCACGCACGTATTAAGGAGCTTGTTGATAACTCGCTGATGTTGGTTACTGCACTGAACACTAAAATCGGTTATTATAAAGCCGCTGAAATTGCTCAAACAGCACATAAGAATGGCTCTACATTAAAAGAAACGGCTATTGCATTAGGCTACGTTACTGCAGAGCAGTTTGATGAATGGGTGAAACCTGAGGATATGGTTGGAAGCCTAAAATAAATTCGTGTTTAGTCAACTAGTAGTAAAAGATATGAGTAAAGTTAGCATGTTCATCTTTATGAGCATGCTCCTTTTCGCTTGCAGCTGTGTACGCCATTCGGAAATGCAAACAGAGGGGGCAGAATTTTTACAGGGGGTGTGGGTACAAGATAGTATCCCCCACCAATCTGAAATGATGGATTATACGTTACATACATTAAAATTTGTTTGTGATTCTGTTTACACGACAATGTCTGTAAGGGCGAAAACTCAACGTATCTCCGACTCTTGTTATCAAAATGGCGAATGGACGGAGTATGCTCGTGGCGTTTACGTTATTCGTGGCGATAGCCTTATCGGCGAGGGTATCTATACAAAAGCGAACGGAAAATATAAAACTTCTGGCTGTTACAGAACTGGCACTTACCTGCCTCGGTATCGGGTAGCCTATCACAGCAAAGATTCATTGGTGCTAGAGAGCAGGTATGATCAACGACCACTGGTATTACGAAAAACCCAAAGTATTTCGTGTATACCGAAGAGAAGATGGGAAGACTAGCAAGTAAAATATAAAAAGGGCGATGTAAAAATCGCCCTTTTTATATGCTCTTAAGCCATCAAGTATATTGCAACTTGATATCTAAAGCATCTAGTTGATCAGTTTATTATCATCGTTTGATGATTTCAAAATATGATTCTTCAACTCCTTTTCAGCCTGTTCCAATTCTTGCTCCACAACTTTTCTTTTTTCTCTTCCCTCACGCTGTATCAAGAGCACTTGTTCAATCGTAGAAACAATATCTTGATTTGCTTTTTTTATCGTTTCGATATCTACAATTCCACGTTCGGTTTCTTTTGCTACGCTGATAGTTGACTCCTTTAACATTTCGGAATTCCGACGCAATAATTCATTTGTAGCATCTGTAACAGCTTTCTGTGCTTCTAATGCGCGTTGCGAATGTGCGATTCCCAGTGTTAATACCATCTGATTCTTCCATAAAGGTATGGTGTTAACTAATGAGGATTGAATCTTCTCCATCAGTGCCGAGCTATTGTTTTGAATAAGGCGAATCTGGGGTGCGGTTTGTAAAACAACCATACGCGTAAGCTTCAAGTCATGAACTTTGCGTTCAAAGCGAACGACGTGCTGCTCCATATCTTTGTATGTCTGAATCTTATGTTGATCACCAGACTCCTCCGCCTCCGCTTTTAAGGTTGGTAACGTTACGGTATGTGCCTCTTGTAATTTTTCTTCACCTGCGGCAATATACAGAGATAGTTCTTTAAAATAATTCTGGTTTTCTATAAAAAGCTTATCGAAAATAACCACATCTTTCCCCAGCGTCTTATAATGCCCTTCTAACTTCAATTCGATTTGATGAATATTCTTCTCAACAGATTGGTATTCTGTGCGCATACGCTGCAATTTCTTTTTCAAATTATCGAAGAAAGGGATCAAAGGCTTCTTATTCAGGTTTTCATCAAACGATTTTATACCGGAACGTAAGTTGAGCAGAATATCCTCAGCTCCCCCCATATCCTTTGTACGAACTTGTTTCAGAATTTCGTTGGAAAAATTGCTAACTTTCGCCTGACTTCCTACACCATACTGTATAACATCAGTTGTTGATGTCATATTGATCTTATCTTTATATTGCTGGATTTGCGCCTTTTCCTCTTCTGTAAAATTGACAGACAGCGAGGAGCTCTTATCATTCGGGCTGTCGTCCGTTATTAAATCGAGATTCGCCATAATTTATTCGTTTAAAAGATTTCTATTTTTTAATGTTTGAATATATACATCCGTTTCCGCTGAAACATCTAAAATACCTGCTTTGAACTGATTGGTTACTTCTTGCTCAATGGCAATAGCCGCCTTGCTTATCACCTCCTCTAGTTTTTGCTTGGAGGCCAAGGTCACATTGTTCTCAAGTCTGGAATTTTCTATTTCATCATATTTCATCAGCACATTGACCACTGTTGCATGACGAACCAAAAACTTCTCCGCTTCCATATTGTCATTTTTTTCAAGAAGTTGAAAGAGATGTATAATCTTATCTATATTTCGATGGATATTCCGGTTATCTATTTCCTTTCGCCAATGCAGAAGCCGTTCAACAAATAATTGCGGCGTATCAAGAGTTGCTTGTGGTAATTGCTGCAAACGATTTCTAGACGAAGCGTTCGGTATCCAAGACAACGTGCGTATCTCGGAAAGTTCCAACCTTTGTAAGTACGGTTTTACTCGATTTAAGAGCAATCCATTGCCAACGATATAAGAAGTAATAAAACCACCTATAGTGAGCAACATTCCTTGGGAAATAGCACCAAAAAAGTAAACAAATGAAGCGAACAGCCCCAGTTCAGCAAAAAGTAACGCAACACCTGTTATATACCAGGATCTTATTTTACTCTTTTTTGCCTGCGATAACATCACAAAAGGAAACAAATGTACAGGAAATGGGATAAACATCGCAATAGATATAAATGTCCAAGTCAACTTCTGTAGTTCCCAACGTTTTGGTTTCTTTGTTGCAAATCCCATACTGCAATTTACTTATTTTTTTTAAAACCTTATGATATAACTTAGTAGCTTTGCACAATTCCTATTCCAACACATGGAGGCTATAGGATTCGGTCCTCTTTTTCTAGAAAAAAGTAACCACAACTGACAAACTGGCTGTATAACATCTTAATTTATATGATATTTGTGTGCTAACGTAAGGTTATAACAGCACTTAAAGCAAGGATTAATTCCCTATGACAACACCTACACAACCGATACATTACATTAGTGCGTTACGCATTTTAGCAACCTTCCTGGTTATTCTTATCCATGCGTCTACAGGATACTTGAATGTATTTCCAGGTCCGGGAACAGATTGGCATTATGCGAATCTGCTCAATAGCTTTTCACGCTTTAGTGTACCTTTATTTGTCATGATTTCCGGCACTTTGTTACTTCAAAAGCGAGAAAATTTTGTCATTTTTTATAAAAAAAGAATGGCACGTATCTGTTGGCCTTTTCTTTTTTGGGTGGTGGTATATCTTGTTTATTACTTTTACCGTTATACGAACATCGATGTTCTGCCCGCTGGGCGTGTTGTTGAAATTTCCATCCAAAAAATAGTACAGGGGCCTAGCGCGCACTTGTGGTTCCTCTACATGATCATAGGTCTATACATCGCCATCCCCTTCTTACAAATAATTGTGGCACATGCTTCGAGAAAAGAATTACTTCTATTTATATTTTGTTGGATTATTGCGCTCCTCATCGTGAATAAGGATCTAAATAGCTATATTCCACGAATTGACCTGACTTTTTTCTCCGGTTACGTTGGATATCTGATCTTAGGTTACTACTTATCCACGCAGAAGATGAAAATTCCGGTATGGCTGTTGCTCGCTATGATTCTGGTTATTGCTGCAGCAAATACCTATGGGACGTATGCCGTTAGTTTAAAGTACCACAAGTACATGCCGACTTTTTATGGATATCTGGGCTTAAACAATGCCCTATTAGCAGCAGTTGTTTTTCTTCTATTTAAAAAACTCTTTCAGCGTCCTCTTCCGAAATGGCTGTTATTAGTAGATGGATATAGCTTTGGCATCTATTTAGTCCATATTCTTGTTTTAAATTATGTACACCCCCTAGTGCCATTACCCACCGTCTGGAAGATTCCCGTAGCGACATGCATTACCCTAATCGGTAGCTTTGCTATTATTTACCTGTTGCGAAAAATTCCTTATGGCAAGTATGTCAGTGGTTAACCTATTTAGCATTCATAATATTAGAAGGCATCAAATTTACTGCAAGCTAAAAATAAGATCGAAGTAACGAATGAAAAACAGCTGATTTTCAAAACTTTACTATTAAACTATGCTATATAACGATTGCCCCAATATTTTGTTTTATACGATTTGAGCACGTTATTGATCTGTAATCGAGATACTACATGAAAGACACTTCGATGAACTTGGAGCTAACGTATTTCTTTTTTTCATGCAAAAAAACAGGAGCAATTAGCGCCAACAAAGGTTGGTTATAGTAATTATTAACCACAACGAACCCCGATAAAATGGTCATTAACCATAAGATACCGGTGGTTCTTTGTGGTTTATCATTCACGCTCTACATTAATTCGACCTACACATCGATGTGAAATGAAAAAATGGGAGATGGATAAAAAATTATCCTTCCCAGCGTACATTGTCTTCTAGCGGTAGGCGAACAGGCTCACGTGGCTCACTGTTGTGGTGACCTAAGTAAAAAATGCCCACGCATTTTTGATTCTCTTCAAGTCCTAGAAAGTTTCCTAGATGGTTAATAAGCCCTGGAGAAGCCCAGTATCCCCCAATTTGTAAAGAATGGGCCGCTAGCCACATGTTTTGAACCGCACAAGCTGTTGCTGCCAATTCTTCCCATTCTGGAAGCTCGCCTGTATAGTTGACAACGATGGCGATTGCTACATTGGAAGATGTTGCCTTCTTACTCATGTTCTGTTCTACTGCCTCACTGTATTTTTCTGCTGCAGTCGTCTCTTTATAAATACGTCCAAGCTCCGCACCTAATCTATTTAAACCATCGTGTTGAAAAACAACGAAACGCCAAGGTTGTGTTCTTTTATGTGTCGGTGCCGCTATTGCAGCTTCCAATATCTTCACGATATCCTCTTTAGCAATATCCTGATCGGTGAAACTGTTCTGGTTTACGGTTCTTCTATAATGTATTGCTTTTAATACCTCGTTTGTCATTATGCTTGTTTTATAGTTACGTGTTTGTAAAATAATCTATGCTCTTTCTTCCCAGATCGTTGCAATGTGCAGAATGGTCTTTACCGCTTTCTCCATATCTTGACGACTGACCCACTCCATTTTACCATGAAATGCATGTCCTCCCGCGAATACATTAGGACAAGGAAGTCCCATAAATGAAAGACGAGATCCGTCCGTGCCTCCTCGAATACTTCTTCTTTCCGCATTCAATCCGACTCTTTTGATCGCTTCTAGCCCAATATCCATAATTTCAGGATATTGATCCAAAACCTCTTTCATATTTCTGTATTGCTCAATCTCACGAAATTCGTAAGTAACTCCCGGATAACGCGCTATAACACGATCAACGATGCTACGGAGTTCTGCACTATGTTTCTGTAGATTTTCGGTAACGTGATCACGAATTATAAAGTCTATATCTGCTTTATCTACGCCTCCTTGGATATGGTTTGGATGGATAAACCCTTCCTTCTTGACTGTTGTTTCAGGAGATAAGCGATCTTTAGGCAGTTCGTCAATAATTGCTGCGGCAACCTTTAACGCACTTTGCATCTTTCCTTTTGCAAAACCTGGATGAACAGAAATCCCTTGAATACGCAATTGCACGGCATCTGCTGAAAACGTCTCGTCTTCGATAGTACCTGCCTTTTCTCCATCCATAGTATAACCAAAATCAGCACCTAGCTTATTAAGGTCAACATGATTAACGCCTTTACCGATCTCTTCATCTGGTGTAAACAAGATCTTGATTTCGCCATGTTTAATTTCGGGATATTTCATAAAGAGTTGGGCTGCTTCCATAATCTCTGCAACCCCCGCCTTATCGTCGGCCCCCAATAAAGTTGTACCACTAGCGGTTATAATATCGTGGCCTATCTGATTCGCCAAATCAGGATGCTCCGAAAATCGGATAACAACAGAATTATCGTCCGGAAGAATCAGATCTTGTCCCTGATAATTCGAATGCACCAATGGTTTAACATCCTTTCCTGCACAATCCGGCGATGTATCAACATGCGAACAGAAACAGATAACGGGAACTTTTTTATCCGAGGTTGCAGGAATTGTTGCATACACATATCCATATTCGTCGAGATGTGCATCTTGAATGCCAAGTTGCAACAGCTCTTCTACAAGTATCCTGCTCAGGTTCTTCTGCTTTTCTGTAGAAGGAAACGTTGTTGAATTTGGATCCGACTCTGTATCGACCTGCACATAACGCTTGAAGCGTTCCGCAACACCAAATTCAGTGATTGTATTAATGATTGAATTACTCATTTTATTAAAAAATATCGAAATGATGTCTATTTCTGACCGTCAACCCAGCCAAACACCTTAGATAACAATTCTGTACTCCGTGAGCCTCCTAAATTCTCCCGGATTTGCAATTCTTGCACAGCGACTTTCGTGAAAAGGCCATCTATCGCTTTCTTCGTAATGTAAGCTGTCAGATTCGTCTCCACTTTACTCGAAAGAGGTAATTTATTATAGGCTGTAGTAACTTGGTTCCAGTAATTCGAAACGTTATTAGTTCCCATAGCATTTTCTATAACAGGGCTAAATTTACTGGTCAACTCCGTCGTTGTACTTGTTTTAAAAAATGTCGTAGCAGCATCTTGCTGTCCACTCAAAAGAATGTTGTAGGCATCTGTTATCGTCATTTTAGATAAAGCGCTTACAAATACAGTACCGGCTTCGCTTACAGCGGTTTCTGCCGCTCTATTCATACTTGTTATGAATTGATCGCAAAGGCTACCCATTCCTACGGCACGTAATGTCTTTTCGATCTTTTGCGCTTCCTCAGGCATCAGTATTTTTACGGCAGCGTCTCCTAAATACCCATCTTTTACAGCCAGAGCACTGATACTTGCCTGTAAACCATTACTTAAAGCTTGCTTTATAGCGCTACTGGCTTCAGTGGTCGTAACACTTGTGCCATCGGTAGTCGTGGATGTGGTACTTGTTGTAGAGCTTTGCGCACTACTCGTTGTTCCTAATTTGTTTAATACGCTTTTAAGTTTTGAAGACACTTGTGCTTGTGTTGGCGACACGCCTCCTAACAATAATGCAACTAGGGCCGTATTTACGATTGTCTTTTTCATTACATCTGACTTTTTACCCTACAAAAATACATTAAATTAAAAGCAAAATGTGATTACATAAAAATCCTGTAGAGGAATTACCACGAAAGCACAGACATCACAGGAAAGTGATCAGACGGAAATTTACCCATATACGTATCGGTCAAGATCCCATATTTCTCTACTGTGAACGGATTAGTGATAAAAATATGATCGATTCGACTTTTCGGTTCTAAGCTTTTCCCCCATCCATTATATGAAGAATTGGGTTCGTATACAATTTTTGCCATATCATGTGCGTCTTGTACCACAGCACTTGTAGATAGTGTCCGATAAGCTTCATCTTGTTCGTCTACATTAAAGTCGCCGGTCAAGATCAGGGGTAGCCCTTTTGCAAATTCCTTGGCTTTTCGTAAAATAAGCTTCGCACTCTCCCTACGCGCTTCCACACCCACATGATCAAAGTGGGTATTCATGAAGATAAATTGCTTCCCATTCTGCAGATCCTCAAATACACCCCAAGTGCATATTCTGGGCAATACCGCATCCCAACCTTTATTTGGTTGTTCTGTGCTTACTTGAGAAAGCCAAAAAGTTCCATTTTTTATAGCTTTAAACCTCTTCTTATTAAAGAATATGGCCGAGTACTCTCCAAGCTTCGCCCCATCATCTCTTCCTACGCCAACATAATCAAATTCGGGCATCAGCTTTTTCATATCCTGAACTTGGACGTGAAAACCTTCCTGAATTCCGAAAATTTCAAATTCATGAAATTTAACAAGATCTGTCAATGCTTTCTTTCGATCATCCCATAAATTGCCTGTATCGGAGGCTGTTTTAAGACGTATATTAAAGGATGCAACCGTTATTTTCTGTGCTTGTAGGCATAGCCCAAGAATTAACAAAAAGCTTAATAGTGTAATTTTCTTCATTGCTTATTATCAAGTAAAGTTAAATTGACCTAAAAGGCTCTATAAAAGCCTTTTTATTTCTTTAAGATTGAATGGAGTAGTTCCGGTTCGTCCGTCGTGATATAATCGATGTGCTGATCGATAAAATACTGCATATCATCCGCTTTATTGACTGTCCAAACGTTCGTTTTTAGCTTCAAATTTTTAGCTTCTTCAATCCAATTAGGATTCTTTTTATATACGGATAAATGATAATCCAAGCCATCTATTTTCACGGCTTTCAGTTCTTGCGGAGACTTATCTCCATTCAGATAATGCACCTTTGCCTTTTTGTCGAGCGCCCTCAGTTTCAAACACGCATCATAGCTGAACGCGATATATTCCACCTGTTTATCGGCTTTCAGTTTTTTTACCAGCGCAACAGCCATTTCTGCCGATTTCAGCGTACGCTCTGTACCTAACTTATTTGTCTTTAACTCGTAAATTAGCTTCGTTGCTTGCTGCTTTAACCCTTCCTTAAGATAAGCTTCTGCCGTTGGAATAGATTCTCCGTTTGGATGTTTTTTTGTTAAGAGTTCATCATAGGTAGACGTTGCGATATCCAGCCCATAAAATTCGTCATCGTGATTGACAACAAGCACATCATCTTTGGTCAGGTGAACATCAAATTCGCTACCCCAGGCCTTCTGCGCTATTGCTTGATTCAACGAAGCTATCGAATTTTGCGGCGCTGCTGTATTTTTCCATGCCCCACGGTGTGCTATCATCTGCGTTTGTGCAAATGAAGTGAAATTAATCGCCGAGAGTACAGTCAAGATAACTAAGGATTTTTTCATTTTTGATACTATATTTATTCGAAATTATTAGCAAAAATCACATTGTAGACTACGAAAAACGTAGTCTACAACGAATATAGCCAATTCAAATTAAGATAATATTAAATCAATATTCTCCGTTCCATTCTCCATAAAATTGTTGCAAAAAGGACTCCATAAACTGATGTCGGCCTGCTGCAATGCGCTTTCCGGTGTTCGTATTCATCCTATCGCGCAGGAGAAGAAGTTTCTCATAGAAGTGATTGATGGTTGGCGCTTGTGTATTTTTATAGGCTTCCTTTGTCAAATTTTCTTCAACAGGGATCTGAGGATTATAAAGTTCACGGTTTTTAAATCCACCGTAATTGAATGCTCTTGCGATTCCAATAGCGCCAATGGCATCCAATCGATCTGCATCTTGCACAATTTCCAATTCTTTCGAATGGAAGGACACCTCACCCAATGAAGCTTTGAAAGACATATTCAAAATAATTTTTTGAATATGTTCGATACGTTCTGGATCAAGTCCTGTTGTCGAAAGAAATTCACCAGCAATACGCGGACCGATAGTTTCGTCGCCATGATGAAATTTGCTATCGGCAATATCATGGAGCAAAGCTGTTAATTCGCAAACCAGGGCATCTGCTGATTCCGTTTCTAAAATCAATTTGGTGTTATTCCACACACGAAGGATATGCCACCAATCGTGTCCTGATTCCGCATTTTTTAATTTATCTTGAACAAAAGCAACCGTGTCCTGTATAATTTTATCCTCCATAGCAACTACTTTTCCTTCGTCCCATCGTATAACTCATACTGTAATAAACGACAGTCGAGTTTCCCATTAAAAAATTCAAATCGACGAGAAGCGCGAAGGCCTATTTTCTTTGCAAGATCTGGATTTCCAGTAAATATGTAGCCTCGGTATCCTTTACAGTTCTGCTTTAAGAAATCGCCCATACGTTTATAGGTAACTTCCAATTTACTATGTGTACCTAGTCGCTCTCCATACTCAGGATTGAACATAATCACCCCATGATCTTCGGGAACAGTTGTTTCAGCAAAATCACACACCTCAAATTCAATTAGATGTTCCACTCCAGCCGTGCGGGCATTTAATTTCGCTATTTCAATCGCTTCGTCAGCGATGTCGGAAGCAATGATCTTCGGCAGATTTGTTTTCTCTGTAACCTCCTTTAAACGTTTACGTTCTGCAAAAAAAACATCTTCTTGGTAACCGATAAAGTGCATGAACGAATAGTTCATACGTTGTAACCCCGGCATTCTTTTTTGAGCGATAAGAGCAGCTTCGATAGCCAACGTTCCAGACCCGCACATTGGATTCACGAAAGGTGATTTTCCGTCCCAGCCTGTTGCAAGTATTGTGGATGTCGCTAGTGCTTCCAACATTGGGGCTTTTCCCGGATGTTTTCTGTAGCCATGTTTGGCAAGCGTCTCTCCAGAAGTATCAAGAAAGATTTCTGCACGTTCTTCCATCCAATGCAAATGAACAACGGCTTTATTAAGCTCTGGCCCAGAGTTGGGACGTACGCCTTTCTTATCTTTGATCCGGTCTACAATCGCATCTTTCACCTTTACATTGGCAAATAGTGGAGTCGTGATCGTTTCATTGTGCACATTGGATGTTACAGAAAAATAGCCATCAAAAGGCAATATTTCTTCCCAAGGCGTCGCCAACAAATGCTGGTAAAGTTCTGCCGGATCCTTTGCCCTGAAGGCTTTAATTTCATATAAAACCTGACTGGCTACCCGTAAGTTTAGATTTAATCGTATACACTCATTGATAGAGGCTTTAATCTCTACGCCTGTGTTAAACGAACGAACAATCTGAAATCCTAAATCCTTGACTTCCTGCTCCAAATATGGAGACAGACGCCTGTTGCAGGTAATGATAACCTTATTGGGTGTGTTGAAAACTTCCATCATATTTTTGCAAAGTTACTTATTCTGCTTAGCAAAAAATGCTTATTTTTACAGTTTAATAAGTTTTGATATGGAAATAAGAGGAAAAGTTCATGAGATAGGTGCGACGCAACAAGTTACAGAGTCCTTCAAAAAGAGAGATTTAATCGTAGCTTATGCGGAAAACCCACAATTTGTAGAGTACATTCGTTTTGAATCAACACAAGATCGTGTAAACATATTTGATAATTTGGCTGTAGGAGATGAGATCGAAGTATCTTTCAACCTTCGTGGTCGCCCTTGGACAAACAAAGACGGTGTTACTACTTATTTTAACTCATTAGTTGCTTGGAGAGTGACAAAATTGGCAAACACTGCACAGGCAGCTCCAGCTCCTGGCTACGCGGATATGCCTCCTGTTGATATCTCTTCTGGCGCGGATGATGATGACTTGCCATTCTAATAACTCAACTATAAAAAAAGGCCTTTGATTAGTCAAAGGCCTTTTTTATTACATTATGGGATGTGCATTTGAAAAATTTTAAAACAGCTGCAGCCCCAACTATTCGGGAAAATCTATTTCAACATGCCCGTTTTTACCTTTCCATAGCGGTCCTGCTTGGAAAATCTGAATAATCTGACTATAGATTTCATTGGACTGGTCAACTTGCGGTTGGATATCATACGGTTGTCCCGCTTCGTTAACTTTAAACAGCACTTCGAGTTTCTTTTCGTCATTTATGCCTGAATAATGCTTTGACAAAAAGAGATTAAAAGCCTCCCATCCTTCCGCAGGAACAGCATCTGATCCAGGAAAAGCCTTAATCTTTAACCCTACAAGCGACTCATCCATCAGTTCTACCTCCGTAATATTTGATTGCGCACGATAAGGTAAATGGCGAAGCAGCAACAATGTACATACAGCAATAAACATCACAGCAGCTACAAGACCTATTGCCAAACGTTGCCAACTAAAGAAATAGCTGTTTTTTTGTTCTTTCTGTACTGCAATCCTTTTCTCCAACCGCTGCTGCAACAGACTGAGCGACCTCGCATCTACACCATTCTGCAACCTATACCCGTCTATGGCGTCTTGCAAGAAAGGATCCTCCAATGCCTCTCGTTCCAACGCATGCATCTCCTCTCTTGTCATCAACCCATGTATATAGTTGTGAATACGCGATAATTGATAATTATTTTCCATTTCTCCGTTTCTCAATACATATTTTCAAGTTACGCTTTCCATTTTGGATAAAGCTTTTCACTTGGTTTAGATCCATGCCGAGTTCGTCGGCGATCTCTTTATAACATTTTTGTTCTAAATAAAACAATCGAACACACCTTGATTGGTTCTCCTGCAATGATGTTAAACACTCTTCCATTTGCTCGAAATCCCGTTCCTCCCATCTTTTCTCGTCCCCTTTATCCAGCCTACTTTCAGTTTCTGACAAATGCTCTTCGATATCTACAAAAACGCGTTGCTTATTCTTACGTAGTTCCATCAAGCAGAAATTCCGTGCAAACACATACAACCAACTTTTGAAATTTTCGACTTCGTGTACCCTTAACTTTTCTGTCAACTGCTCAAAAATCTGCATAACAGCATCTTGACTTGCGTCCTGGTCTTGCAAGTATTTAAAACACAAACCATACAGTAACGACATATATGGAGCATAGAGCTTTCCTAAAATTTCAATTTCTCCTTTTTGCCTATAAAGTATCAACAACTCCTTTTCACTCATGCAATAGTATGTTCTTTATATATGATGCTTTTTAATAAAAAATCCACAACTGATCGTTGTTTTTGTAATATGCTTATCGAAACAGAATAAGCGCTATAACTAAGGTAATTATTATATTAAAAAATTGTGCGACAAGAAAAGCATACATAGGCTTTCTATTCGTATGTACGAACAACTCTTTAAAATTAGTTTCTAAACCTATGGATGTGAAGGCCAAAGCAAACCATAATCCCTGAAGACTCTTCAAGCTTTCTTTCACTGCTTCAATTTTCGCAGGAGGTACAAAAAAGGAAAATAAGATCGACGCAAAAATAAAACCAATAACAAATTTGGGAAAACGCTCCCAAATTACTTTAAGAGTTGGTTTTTCGGCATGCTCAGCACTTTTTGATTTTGTATAGGTCCAATAGATACTAATTGCGAATGCAGCAATCCCCAAGAGAACATTTTGGGAAAACTTGACGATGGTACTGATCTTCAACGCTTCTTCTCCAACAAGAGAGCCGGAAGCTACTACCGCTCCTGTTGTATCGATACTCCCCCCTAGCCATGCTCCTGTAACTTCTTGTGAAAGCCCCATCCAAGAAGCCAGATAAGGCATGCATACCATCATTGGAATAGCCGTGATAAGAACTAATGAAATAACATAAGAGAGTTTCTTCGGATCCCCCTTGATGGCTCCAGAAGTAGCAATAGCCGCAGAAACACCACATATAGACACTGCACTCGACAACATCATCGCCATTTCCTGATCAATTTTCAGCTTCTTACAAAGCCAAAAAGAAAAATACCAAACAGAGAGAACGACAGCCAAAGCTTGGATCAAACCTAAAGATCCAGCCTTCAAGACATCGGAAAAGATAACAGTTGTCCCCAACAGCACCAATCCTATTTTGACATACAATTCAGTCGATAAAGCCGCCTTAAACCATTCAGGAAGTGAAAACAGGTTACTGATAGCCAAACCTATCCCCAGACTAAAAATAACAGCCTCCAAATTGAGTGTCTTAATCGCTTCGCTACCAGCAAAAAGCAATGCAATTACAGTAATGATGAAAACAATAGGAAAGACAACTAAAAGGGGCTTAATCGGTTTTCTTAACAAGAATGCTCCCACAATAGCTACAGCAAACACGAGCAAAAACTGTTGACTTATACGGTACAGGTTTTCTGTCGCTAATGTCGTGTCCAATAAGGTTGAAGCAGACTGCCATGAAAAGGATGGTTTCGGGATGACAACACCTAACAAAGCTAGGAATACGATGCCTAAACCTAAAATAACGACGACCCAATCTTCTGTAAAAATATTCTTTTGTGGTTCCCCCATAGTTAAACGGATTTGATTAGCTGTTTAAATGCATCGTGAATGTACGGATATTTAAACTCAAATCCTGCATGAAGTGTCGATTTAGTCGTTGCCGACACGCTTTCCAATAGAAGACTAGCGTCTACTCCTTTTATATATGCGCCTATTTTTGCAAAGGGCGTTGGCAATGGCAAACCAAATTGAACACCTACTTGCTGACGAAGCTCCCTCATAAAAGCATCGTTACGCACAGGAAAAGGGCTGCAAGCATGATAGATCAATTCGGGCTGATCCAAGGTCGCGATACAGTGTACCATCCGTACGAAATCTTCCTCATGAATCCAGCTAATGCGCTGATCCCCAACCCCAACTTTTCCACCTAAGCCCCACTTCACCAATGGATGTAACTCCGCAAACATCCCAGCACCTCTCATAAGCACGGGACTTATCCTTAGTATAACTTGATGGGTTACTTGAGGCGAAATCGCTAAGAAAGCTTCTTCCCAAGCTTGAGAAAGGCTCGCGAGGAATCCCTGCCCCCGTGCAGGACTATATTCGTCATGCATCCCGGGAAGTCCACCGAAAATGGAAATACCCGAAAAATTGATCCACAAACGAGGGGCATTTCGTTGTTGCTTAACCGCCTCGCCCAACAATATAGTGGGCACCAATCGAGAGTCCCTCAATTTTTTCTTATTTTTTTTAGTGAATCGCGTATTAACACTTTCTCCACACATATTGATCAATACGTCAGCTCCATCCAAAACAGCCCCCCAGTCACCAAGGTTTGTTCCATCCCATTCGACATACCTTATATTTTCATCAGTTGATACGCGTTTACTACGCGTTAAGATATAAACTACAGCACCTATTTTCGAAAAGGAATGGGCAAGTAGTTCGCCTAAATTTCCTGTCCCACCTGCTAAAACAATTTTTTTCATCTGTAAAGAATTATCCGTTCGTGCCTATCTTCAATTATATGTCGCCGCATCTCGGCGATATCACCCATCCTGTTCTGCATCGAAGCAACCTAACAATCAACACAACTGTTTACAATAAACAATAAAAAGCGATGCAGAGTTTCAACCTTTGAATAAGAAAAAAGCTCCGTTACAAATTACGCAACGGAGCTTTAATCCACAAAAATATCCCTCATCAAAAACAATATCTGTTCTCTTCTATTATCTTTTTCGCAATCCGTTGTCTCGCTTCTTTAGTATTAAAAGGTTCTGCTTTTGTAAAACGACGAAGTCCCATTAGCATCATCCGCAGCTCATCACCTTCTCCAAACGCATAAAGCGCTTCTTTACCCGCCACTTGAACTTTATCAATTGCACCATACAGGTAGACTTTGGCTATGTCGAATGGCAAGGCCGCTTTTGCTTCTCCATAAGTATGATGGATCTTCTCTGCTCGTAAAAGCACAGATTCTGCCACATAGACTGAGCCAATAATATCGGCAATATTCATTAATATCTCCTCTTCTTTAGCGAGTGACATCATCATCTTCTGCACAGCAGCGCC
This sequence comes from Sphingobacterium sp. LRF_L2, assembly GCF_965644235.1. Lineage (NCBI taxonomy): Bacteria > Pseudomonadati > Bacteroidota > Sphingobacteriia > Sphingobacteriales > Sphingobacteriaceae > Sphingobacterium > Sphingobacterium sp. LRF_L2. The sequence goes on from NZ_CBFFRI010000003.1 coordinate 266,204, forward strand.
AGCTATCAAAAGACCAGCCTTCTTTAAATTGGCGATAATCTTCTTTTCCGCAGCATAAGTTAGCTGTTCCTCTGCTCCAAAATCAGGAATCGCGGTAAGTTCATTTGCAACAGCCATTGCAGGCGTCATGAGGTCAATCTCTCCCTTCATAGCGCGTTTTAATAACATGTCTACAATGAGAAGTCTATTTACTTCATTTGTTCCTTCAAAAATTCTGTTGATACGCGAATCGCGATAAGCTCTCTCCATCGGAGCTTCCGCAGAATATCCCATTCCTCCATAAATCTGAACGCCCTCATCAACCACATAGTCCAGCATTTCTGAACACCAAACTTTAATAATTGCACACTCAATAGCGAACTGCTCTACAGATTTCAACTTTGCCTTTGCTTCATCCATTCCAGCGGAAAGTAATGCATCGTAGGCATCATCGATATTCTGCCCAGCTCGATAAGCTGCAGATTCTGTTGCAAACAATCGTATGGCCATCTCCGCTATTTTATGGCGAATAGCACCAAACTTCGAAATTGGCAAATTAAACTGAACACGTTCATTGGCATAGCGTACAGCTTGTGTAATCACCGAACGGGAGGAACCGATTGTTGCAGCCCCCAATTTAATCCGACCAATGTTCAAGATATTCACTGCAATCTTAAATCCGTTCTCCCTATCGGATAACATATTTTCTAGCGGAACAGGGCAATCGTTAAAAAATATTTGACGTGTAGATGATCCTTTTATTCCGAGTTTATGCTCTTCCGGATTCATGGTTATTCCTCCGAAATCCTTTTGCACAATAAATGCAGTAAGATTTTTGTCGTCATCTATCTTGGCAAATACGATAAAAATATCGGCGAATCCTCCATTTGTAATCCACATTTTTTGCCCATTGAGAAGATAGTGGGTTCCCTCCTTATTCAATTTCGCGGAGGTACGACCAGAGTTTGCATCAGAGCCAGCATTCGGCTCTGTTAAGCAATATGCTGCTTTCCACTCTCCTGTAGCAAGTTTGGGTATATATTTTTCTTTTTGCTCTGCTGTTCCGTAATAGAGAATAGGCAATGTGCCTATACCCGTATGTGCAGATAAGGCAACAGCGAATGAATAGCCTCCACCTACCGCATCAGCCACGAGCATTGACGTATTAAAATTTTTACCAAAGCCTCCGTATTGCTCGGGAATAGAAACGCCCAACATACCCAATTCGCCAGCCTTGTCTAATAACGACTGCATCAATCCTTCTTCTTGTGCATCGATGCGATCGAGCTTATTCAGGACCTCCGTGTTCAAAAAATCTAAACAAGTCTGACGAATCATTATCGCCTCTTCATCAAATTCCTCTGGTATAAAAACATCCGTATAGGGTGTTTCACGAATGACAAATTCACCTCCTTTGATTGCGTTGCTCATAGTTTTCTATTTATGATGATTACGACCTTAACGTTTCTCTTTATAACAATTCAAATATTCCAGCTGCTCCCTGCCCTGTTCCCACACACATGGTGACCATTCCATACTTCTCGTTCCTTCGCTTCAGATCATTTAGGATCTGTACGGTCAATTTTGCGCCAGTACATCCTAATGGGTGCCCTAAGGCTATCGCTCCTCCATTGATATTTATTTTTGTAGCATCGAGATCAAGCTCCCGTATCACCGCCAAAGACTGCGAGGCAAAGGCTTCATTTAGCTCAATAAGATGAAGGTCATCTTTTTTCAATCCGGCCTTTTCGAGAGCCTTTGGTATAGCCGCGATAGGACCAATACCCATGATACGCGGAGGTACCCCTGCCACACTATAGCTTACCAAACGCGCGATGGGCTCCACATTCAATTCTTTCATTCTTTTCTCCGAAACGACAAGCACAAAAGCAGCCCCATCGGATGTTTGCGATGAATTTCCAGCAGTGATACAACCGTCAGCGGCAAACACCGGTTTCAATTTGGCCAGCGCTTCTAGCGAGGAGTCTGCCCGCGGTCCCTCGTCACGATCTACAACATAATCTCTCGTCACAATAGATTGATCTTTGAGGTAATTTTCATGAACGGTTATCGGAACTATTCCTGCCTGCAAATAACCACTTTGCTGTGCCGCAACAGCCTTTTGATGCGATTGCAGCGCAAAAGCATCTTGATCTTCACGCGAAACGTTGAACTCTTTAGCCACTGCTTCGGCTGTCAGTCCCATGCCCCAATACCAATCCGGGTGGTTTTTCGCAACAGTGGGATTAGGTACAATTTTCCAACCGCCAAAGGGCATACCCGACATCACCTCCACCCCTCCCGCGATAATGCAATCTGCCATACCCGATTTAATCTTTGCAACCGCAGAGGCTATTGTTTCTAATCCTGAGGCACAATATCGGTTCACCGTCACTCCAGGAACTTTATCAGTATCCAATCCCATAAGCGAAATTAGACGTCCCACATTCAGTCCCTGCTCTGCCTCTGGCATAGCATTACCCACAATAACGTCATCTATTTGCTCCACATCGAGGTTGGGAACTGTTGAAACCATATATTTAATTACTTCAGCCGCTAAGTCGTCAGCTCGCATAAAGCGGAATACGCCCCTTGGCGCTTTTCCCACTGCTGTTCTATATCCTGCGATGATGTATGCTTCCATTTTTTTGTCTTTATGTGGTTCGTTATTAAATGTCATCCCCTCCAAAAGAACTGCTTTATCTGCTTCAACACATACTGACAGCTCAACATCTAATAATGAACCTATTTTCTACCGTTATTTTTGAACTTTATCTCTTTATTGGATCGGCCGTCTAATTTCTGAGAGGCTTCCCTTTGGTCAACATATGCTGTATCCGCTCTAGCGTCTTACGCTCTGCACAAAGCTCCAAAAATGCCTTTCGTTCAAGATCCAGCAAGTATTGTTCGGACACTTCGGTAGGTGAGGACAGGTTCCCTCCACACATGACCCAACCAAGCTTTTCAGAGATCTTTTTATCGTGATCCGAGATATAGTTACCTGCACGCATAGACGAGGCCCCTACATATACAATTCCCAAACCTTGATTTCCGAGAACTTTAATATTGTGTCTCGGTGCCGGCTGTACATACCCCGCATCCGCCAATTCTAAAGCTTTTGCTTTTGCATCGGCCAATAGCCGCTTACGATTCATCGTGATGGCATACCGTCCCTGTTGGAGGTAGCCTAACGCAGCGGCCTCAACAGCAGAAGTGGAAACCTTTGCTTGCCCTATAGTAAGGAATCGGTCCTTTAATGTATTTTGCACAATTTGATCAGATTTATATTCATCCGATGCACGTAACGCAAATTCTTTAGAACCGCCACCTCCAGGAATAACCCCTACCCCAAATTCCACTAAGCCCATATATGTCTCCGCATGGAGCTGCACAAAGTCTGCATGCATCGAAAACTCACAGCCACCACCCAATGTCAATTGAAAAGGAGCAACAACGACTGGTATCGCTGAATAACGAATACGCATGGCCGTATTTTGAAATGTACGAACAGCCATATTGAGTTCATCGTACTCCTGTTCTACCGCCATCATAAAAATCATCCCAATATTTGCCCCTGCCGAAAAGTTTTTCCCATCGTTTGAAATGACAAGTCCGCGATACTCTTTCTCGGCCAAGTCTATTGCCTTATTAATCCCCTGAATCACCTCGCCACCAATCGTATTCATTTTCGTATGAAACTCACAATTCAATATTCCATCTCCAAGATCGGCAATCGTTACACCCGCATTTTTCCATACCGTTTTTGTGTCACGTATGTGATCAAGAACAATGAGGTCTTCCGCCCCCGGAATAGGTTTATACATTTTAGAGGTAAGATCGTAATAATGTTTTACACCATTCACAATCTTATAGAATGACTCACATCCCGAGGCTAGCATCTCATGAACCCAAGGAGCCACTTCACCTTGCTGCCCCGGTAAACGCTTCTCTTCTGTTTTTATTTTTTCAAGAGTCGCACGTACTCCCAAGGCATCCCAGACTTCAAAAGGGCCCAATTCCCAACCGAAGCCAGCGCGCATGGCATCATCTATTCGATAAAAATCGTCCGTAATTTCTGGCACACGCCGGGAAACATATTCAAAAAGAGGATAGTGCATCGCACGAAAGAAGATTCCCGCCTTATCCTCTCCTTCTTCAAAAACCTTCATTCGCTTGCGAATATCATCAATCGCTTTGGTTGACTCTAGCGTGGATGATTTTACCTTATCCTGCCCGCTATAATCCAATGTTTTCAAATCCAAAACAAGAATCTCAGATCCTCCGCTTGCATCTTTTTGCTTTTTGTAAAAGCCCTGTTTCGATTTTTCTCCCAGCCACTTATTTTCAAGCATCTTATCAAGATAAGCGGGTAAATGAAATATACCATTCGCCTCATCCTCGGGTGCATTCTGCAGAAGACCTTTCGCTACATTAGCCAATGTATCCAATCCCACAACATCAGCTGTACGAAAAGTTGCAGATTTGGGATGCCCCATAGCGGGTCCTGTATATTTATCGACTTCCTCTACCGAAAGTTCCATCTTTTCGACCAGGTGGGTGATGGCCAACATCGAGTAAACACCTATACGATTCCCTATAAAGGCTGGGGTATCTTTACATAATACCACCGTTTTGCCTAACATTTTATCTCCAAAATGAGTTAGAAAGTCAATAACTTCTTTGCTCGTATGCGACGTTGGGATGATTTCAAGCAGTTCTAAATAACGTGGAGGGTTGAAAAAGTGTGTCCCACAAAAATGAGCTTTAAAATCCTCTGAACGATTTTCTGCCATTAAATGAATAGGAATTCCAGAGGTATTTGATGTAATCAATGTTCCCTCTCGACGATACTTTTCTACCTGTTCAAATACATTTTTTTTAATATCGAGACGCTCCACCACAACCTCTATTATCCAGTCGCAACTTGCAATATCTTTCATATTGTCATCAAAATTCCCCGTGGTAATCCGGGGAATATAGCTTTTACTATAGATCGGAGACGGATTCGTTTGAAGTGCCGTATTCAACGAGAGATCTACAATACGATTTCGAACAGCGGTACTTTGCAAGGTAAGCCCTTTTGCCTCTTCTTGGGGAAGCAGTTCCTTCGGAACGATATCCAACAACAACACTTCCATACCAATATTAGCAAAGTGACAGGCAATCCTAGACCCCATAACTCCGGATCCTAAAACCGCTACTTTCTTAATATTTCTACTCATGCTATTTTAATTTTCAAGTTTATAATCTTAGCTATTCATCTCTATTTTTGGTGTGTAACTCGCCGCTAAGGCATTTACCTTCTCTAGAGATTTTATCAACTGTTCTCTTTCCTCCAGCGAAAGCTGCTCCTCCAAATATTCGTTAAATGCCCTCACAACATCTTTTGCGATCTTGCGCTTCTCTCTACCCAGATCTGTCAAATATACTTTGACCGACCGTTTATCTGAACTATTGACCTCTCTGTAGATAAATCCTAAGCTCTCTAAATTATTTAACACACGGGAAAGTGAAGTAGTTTTCACTCCTGTCGAATTCGCTAACTGCGACACCGAAGTTCCTTCTTTATGAATGTTGATCAATATATAACCGGCAGCTTGCGTGAAACCAAATTGTGAAGCTATCACATTATATTTGTTCGCAACTGTTTGCCAACTCGTCTTCAAAAAGTAATCAATCGTATTTTCTTGGCTCATAATCTTTGCTCTATTTACTATGCAAGCATAACAAATTTAAACGAATAGATTGAGAAAAACAATTCTTTTACTCATCTTTTTAAAGATTTTAGTGCTGACAGCTGCTGTTTCAACTTTTTCGAAGGAACAGCATGCGATGAAATAAAAAAGCAATTGTGGAAAACTTTTGACAACTGATTTTCTTATATTTATACAACAAACAACCTCTGTTTTAAACAGACACTAACAGGATAAGCGTAATATTACGTTAACTTTGTAAGCAAAAAACATAGCATATGTCATTAGTAAATATTCCCAGACTAGATCTTTTGCAGTATACCGAAGGTAATAGTGAACAGCAACAACAATTCGTTCAAGATATTGGAAAGGCTTTCAACGAAACTGGCTTTGTCACTATTGCGAACCACGGTTTGAGTCAACTTTTGATTGACGAGTTATACCAGGTAGTAAAAGAATTTTTCGAATTGCCTGAAGCTGTAAAAAGAAAATATGAATATCCGGAGTTAGCGGGCCAGCGCGGATACACTTCAAAAGGAAAAGAGAAAGCAAAAGATGCAAATACCCCGGATTTAAAAGAGTTCTGGCAAAGGGGACAAACCATCGTGGGCGAAGACTATTCAAAAGCGGATTTCCCTGATAACATTATTGTAGAAGAGCTGCCTCGTTTCAATGCGGTAACAGCGGAAGTATACAAACGCTTGGAGGACGCAGGACGCAACTTGTTAAAAGCAATAGCCTCTTACCTCGACCTAGAGGAAACGTACTTTGAGAAGTTTGTAATTAACGGAAACTCCATCCTAAGAGCGATACATTACTTCCCGATAGAAAATCCAGATAACATATCTCCAGACGCTGTTCGCGCAGGTGCCCACGAAGATATCAACCTTATCACATTGCTGATTGGAGCAAGTGCCGACGGACTGGAAGTGCTTACTAAGGACGGTAGCTGGTTCCCCATCAAAGCCAAAGGTGAAGATATTGTAGTCAATGTGGGAGATATGCTGCAACGGTTAACGAACAATAAACTGAAATCGACAACCCATCGTGTTGTAAACCCTCCTCGAGAATTGATGCAAACATCACGCTATTCTGTGCCATTCTTTTTGCACCCCAAAGCATCCATGAGCCTAGCTAGTTTAGATTCTTGTATTTCTGAAGAACATCCAAAAAAATACCAGGATTACACGGCAGGTCAATATCTTGATGAAAGACTAAGAGAAATCGGGTTAAAGATGTAGTACATCCTAGCAAAGAGGAAGAACGTCATAACCAGAAGTAAGAGCAATCGGTTATGACGTTTTTTATTGCCCCTATAGACCCGAAAAGCATACGGAAGTTTTTACTTGCTGATTTAGAAAACAATCCGTTGTTAAATTGTGTTAAAAGCACTTTTTGAAGCTGTTGCATTCCTATTTTTGTAAAAAATGAAAAAACGTAGTATCACATTGATCATTTGGCTGATGTCTATTGCCCTCATCGGGGTAATGGCTATGCAGTTTTACTTTATCAAAGAATCCTACAAACAGAAGTCTCAACTTTTTGATGAAGGCGTAAAAGCAGCCTTAGCAACAGTTGCTGGAAAAATTGAAAAACGTGAGATATACGATTTTGCACGTGAACAGGAAAGAGCAAATCAGGCCAAATTCAAAGCAGATCAAGCCATTCAGCATCGCAAGGAAAGACTACTCGCTCAGCAGCTAGGTATACAGGAGAAAATAAAAAGACTCCAAATTCAACAGTTTGAATACCAACAAACGTATCGTGAAGCAGAAGAAAATCTAAAATCTCTTTTTCCAAACGCAGTATATGTAAACAATATTTTTTACGAAACCTATATCAGACGCAAAAGATATCAGTCTTTAATTGATTTTAATGTCATGAATCAATATATAGGAGAGGGGTATTATGATACGAATATAGAGTTATCTGCAAAACGTAAGATCCCTGAGGTTCCGGCAAAAGATGATAGTACACGGTTTATTATTCCGTTTTTCGGGAATGGCAATGTGGAAGCTATTCAGACCGCAACGCTTATCCCTAAGGTAAATTCGAAACTTGCTTTTGAACTACATGATCTAGAAAAAAAACTGGAAGATCTTAATTCGACAACCCTAACTGTAGCTACCGATTTATTTGATACGCTTGCAGTTATTGGTGGGAAAAGCAAAAACATCTTAAAAGATGTGCAGTCGAGCATGCAATTGGCGAAGAAGCCGTTCAGAGAACGGATCAATATCCAGTTTCTAAAATCAGAAATTGGCGCTGAATTAGCAAAACGAGAAATACTTGTGCCCTTCAATATTGAGATCCGGGATGATCAAAGTTTAGTGATCTATCAAACGTTGCAAAGTTCAGATCCGACGAAAGAAATGAAATTTGCGAAATATAGCACGAGACTTTTTGAAAACGACCTTGGAAGTTCGCCAGGCCTACTCTCCATATATTTTCCAAATAAATCCTTCATCATACAAGATAACATGAGCTACATGTTACTTCCGATGATCGCACTTTTGGCACTTTTAATTGGGGCCTTCGCTTATACCCTAACGATCATCTTTCGACAGAAGAAAATATCGGAAATGAAAACAGATTTCATGAACAACATGACGCATGAATTCAAAACGCCAGTAGCTACGATAATGATTGCAAGCGAATCGCTACGAGATCCGGAGATTGCTTCGGATGAACGCCGCGTGAATCGCTTAGCCAATATTATTTATGATGAAAATGTACGTTTAGGGAACCATATCGAACGCGTACTGAATATTGCGCGGTTGGAAAAAGAAAACCTTAAAATTGAAAAGGTCGACGTACAGATTAACAATGTTGTATCCAGCGTATTAGATAGTATGAACCTGCAGCTACAAAAGGCGGGAGGCACACTTCAAACAGAAATATCCGCAACTGAAGATCATGTGATCGGAGATGAATTGCATCTATCCAATGTATTTTTTAACTTAGTGGATAATGCCATTAAATACAGTAAGGATGCCCCAGAGATTACGGTAAAAACCTATAATTTGAAAAACAAAATTGTAATTACCGTTGCGGACAAAGGAATGGGTATGACGAAAGATCAGAAAGAAAAGATCTTTGATCAGTTTTACCGTATTCCAACAGGAAATGTACATAACGTAAAAGGTTTCGGCTTGGGGTTAAGTTATGTTAATGATATTGTGAGACGACTAAACGGAAAAATCCAAGTAAAAAGCGAGAAAGATAAGGGCACAATCTTTGAGTTGGTGTTTCCACTCAAAGGAGCTAACCTCGATTAATAAGTATTCAAAATTGACGACAGATATGCAAAAAATATTATTGGCGGAAGATGATCCAAATTTGGGAGAGCTTCTCAAAGACTATTTAGAATTAAAGGGAAAATTTGACGTAACCTTATGTCAAGATGGCGACGATGCTTTAATCGCCTTCCGTAAGGAAAAATATGATTTATGCATATTCGATGTCATGATGCCGAAAAAAGATGGGTTTTCGTTAGGAAAAGACGTCCGCAAGATGGACAAGACTGTCCCTATCATTTATGCCACAGCAAAAGGCATGATGGAAGACAAGACCCAGGCTTTTGAGTTGGGGGGAGATGATTACATTACAAAACCTTTCCGCGTAGAAGAATTGCTACTTCGCATCAATGCACTATTAAAGCGTGTCTCGAAAGATAAAGAGGAAGATATTATAGATAAGTTTGAAATAGGTAGTTACTTCTTTGATTACACGAGCCAGATCATCTCCTATAAAGGGCAACAGCAAAAACTATCGACAAAAGAAGCGGAATTACTTCGTCTTCTTTGCTTAAATAAAAACGATGTACTTACCCGCGAAGAGGCCTTGGTTAAAATCTGGCATGATGACAACTATTTTACCGGTCGCAGTATGGATGTATTTTTAAGTAAGCTCCGAAAATATCTAAAAGAAGATCCTAACGTAGAAATTGTCAACGTACATGGAAAAGGTTACAAATTATTAGTCAGCTAACAACGTTATTTGTTCCAAAAAAAAAGCCGAGTATAAAACTCGGCTTTTTTTTTGGAAGAGCCTACACTATTTCCAACCGCCCCCCAAGGCCTTATAAATTACAATTTCATTCAAAAGCTGTTCTTTTTTTATTTCCACTTCATTCAATTCCGCGGCTACAGCATCTTTTTGAGCCGTAATAATGTCCAGGTAGGATATCCTTCCTGCAATAAACAGCTCGTTAGCTGCATCTACCGCACCTTTCAAAGCCTGCACCTCTTCTTGTATATATTGCTCACGGCTTCGTATATGCTCCTGCGTAAGAACCGCATTAGAAACCTCATTGTATGCCTGCAGCACGCGTTTCTCGTACTCCAAAAAGTTCAATCCGTAAGTGGCCTTAAATGTTTCATACTGTGTTTTTAGCTGCCTTTGATTGAAAATAGGAGCCGTAAGTCCACCCAATAGTCCATAAGTTAACGATTTATCAAAATCAATCAACTTATTAAAACTAAACGTCTGCAGCCCCATATACGGAGAAAGCACAACGGTAGGTAAGAAAGCAGCTTTTGCCGCACTCACCTCTTGCTCGGCTTCCAGAATTAAGAACGAGGCCTCACGAATGTCGGGCCGAAGTGCCAACATCTGGAAAGGTGTACCTACCTCCAATTTATCAAACAACCTCTTCGCGGCAATACCTTCACCACTGCGGCGAACCGGTTGGTTGAAGCGTCCCATCAGGTAGTTGATGTGATGTTCGAGCACAGTAATCTCCTGCTTTATCTTCTCACGTTCGGCTTTTGAATTCGCTAAAAAAGCTCGAAATTGCTGTACCGCCAGCTCGGAAGTACGCCCCGCATCTTTCTGCAGCTCGCTGATTTCAAGTGCGCGTTCGTTTAGCTTTATGTTATTATCGAACACTATGATCTTTGCATCTAGACCAAGAAGTTCGTAATAAGCAGATGCTATATTTGTCACTATTTCCGTCTCGACCAAACGTCTCGCTTCATTTTCCGCCAGAAGGGAATTAAACGCCGCATTTTTTTGATTTTTAATCTTGCCCCACAAATCCAGCTCCCAGGAAGCACGCACGCCAACGAAATAGTCAGGCACCGCGGGTTCCGGGATTTTTTCGTCATCTTTAAGATTTTCAGAAAAGTTCGAATCGTAGTTTCCTATACCCGATTCGGTATAAAAACCATATTTCCGCAAACCAGCCTCAGCAGCCAAATCAAGACTTGGCAACAGAGCGGCCTTACGCTGTTTGAAGCTTGCCTGCGCTATCTCGATACGTTTTATAGCCTGTTGAAGATCATAATTGTAAACAAGAGCCGAATCCAACATCGTTTTAAGATAGGGATCGGTAAACAGTTCCTGCCATGGCTGGGCGGCAATTGTAACCGTATCTTCCGTCGACGTTCTCTGATTAAAGCTTGCTGGCACCTCTGTTGTTTTTGCTGCTTCCATTTTTTTAGGCACAGCACAGGATAATACTGATCCCACCCCTATAAGAAGGAGAATGACAGGCAGAACTTTCGTCTTATTTTTATCCTTTTTGTTTTTCGAGAACAACACAAAGAGTCCCGGAATCACAATAACGCCAAGAACCGTTCCAATAAACATCCCTCCCACAGAGGCAGTACCTATCGTACGATTTCCAACAGCCCCTGCTCCAGAAGCAAACATAAGAGGGATCAACCCCGCCACGAAGGCAAAAGAAGTCATCAAAATAGGTCGAAGTCGGGCATAAGCGCCTTCTATCGATGCCTCTAAAATGCTCATTCCTTGCTTCTGTTTTAATACAGCATATTCGACAATCAATATTGCATTTTTTCCAAGCAAACCAATTAACATAACCAAAGCCACCTGAGCATAGATATTGTTTTCCAGACCGAAGAGCTTAAGGAAAACAAAGGAACCAAATACCCCTGCAGGCAAACATAATATAACAGGAAGCGGCAGAAGAAAGCTTTCATATTGTGCAGCCAGAAGGAGATAAACAAATACCAGACACAGTGCAAATATATAAACCGCCTGATTTCCGGATATTACCTGTTCTCTGGTCATTCCCGCCCATTCAATACCATACCCCTGTGGGAGTTGCGCAGCGATCTGCTGTACTGTTTCAATAGCCTGCCCGGTACTGAATCCAGGTGCCGGTTGCCCATTGAGCATCGCCGAAGTGAACATATTATAGCGCGTGATCTGTTCAGGACCATAAATACGCCGCATTGTAATAAACGAGGAATAAGGAACCATTTCCCCTTCTTTGGTTTTTACAAATAGATTGAGTACATCTTCCGGACGCTGACGATAGTGCGGATCCGCCTGTACCATCACTTTATACATCTGTCCATAACGGATAAAATTCGTTGCATAGAAACTCCCCATTAGCGTTTGCAGCGTATTCATGGCATTCTCGACCGAGATTCCCTTTTTCGCTGCAAGATCATAATCGATATCAAGCATATATTGCGGGAAGCTTACATCAAAGCTAGAGGTGACACTCTCGATAGCCTCCGATGCAGATAGGTCGGCCATGAACTTCTTTAACACCTCTGCTGTTTTGGTGAGATCTTCGTTTCCGCTCCTATCCAATAAACGGAGTTCAAAACCAGAAGCATTACCAAAGCCCGGTACTGTCGGTGGAGGAAAGAATTCAATTTCGGCATCTGCGATATGTGCTGTTTTCTCCCGCAACTCCTTTATAAGATCATCTACGGTTTTGTTTCTCTCGCTCCACTTGTTTAGGTTTATCATCCCCATTCCATAAGAAGCTCCTGACACCTCAGTCAGAATACTGTATCCTGCAAGCGTCGAAACAGTCTCTACAGATTCCAGACCACGTGCGATATCATCGACCTCGTCCAGCACACGTTCGGTCCTGTCAACTGTTGCTCCCGGAGGCGTCGTTACACTGACGTAGATCATCCCTTGATCTTCCGTTGGAATAAAACCCGAAGGTAGAATACTATTAGCTCCCCAAGTGGCAACAAAAAATAAGACAAGCATCCCTAGCGTAACAACCCTCCTATTGGCAATCCCACGAAGAAGATTCCTATACTTCCCTGCCATCTTATCATAAGAAGCATTAAATTTCTTAAAAAATTTACCCAGAAAATTGGTAGATTCTTTTTTGTCATGCGGCGAACGTAGGATGATGGCGCAGAGTGCTGGTGTCAACGTTAGCGCATTGATACCCGAAATGACAATGGCCGAAGCGAGGGTCAGTGAAAACTGTCTATAGAATATACCCACCGGCCCAGAGAGGAATGCGACTGGTATAAAAACGGCAGACATAACCAGTGTAATTGCAATAACCGCTGCTCCGACTTCCTTTATTGCGGCCAGCGTGGCTTCCATGGGTTGCAAATGTTCTTCTTCCATTTTCGCAAATACCGCTTCGACGACCACAATTCCATTATCCACAACAATGCCGATCGCAAGTACAAGCGCGAACAAAGTCAGTAGATTTATGGAGAACCCCATCATCTGCATAAAGAACAAGGCTCCCACCAAGCAGACTGGAACGGCAAGTATAGGGATGACTGTTGCACGGAAATCCTGCAGAAAGATAAAAACAACCAAAAAAACCAATATAAACGCCTCAATCAGTGTCTTGACAACGCTAGAAATAGAAGCATCTAAAAAACGAGAGACATCATACCCCATGGTATAGGTCATTCCTGGAGGAAATGTTGCTCCCTTTAGCTCTTCCATTCTGTCTTTTACACGCTGGATAACATCCTGCGCATTCGATCCGGGCAGTTGCTTCAGCATGATCGAAGCAGAAGGTCTCCCATCCGTTTTTGATACCATTTCATAATCCAATGATCCAAACTCAATGTCCGCTACATCCCGGACGCGGATAATCGTACCATCAGCATTAGCTCTGATAGGAATATCTGCGTATTCGTCTGGTTCAGAAAATTTCCCCGGATAACGCAGGACATATTGTTGCATATTAACCGTTTTATCCGAACTGATTCCTGTCTGACCCGGAGCGGCTTCTATATTCTGCTTGCGGAGCGACTCGATCACCTCATCGGTGGAGATGGCATACGCAGCCAGTCGGTCGGGCTTTAGCCACACCCGCATAGCATAGTCTCGCATGCCCATGATCTGCGCAAAACCGACTCCTTCAATCCTCTTGAGTTCCTTTAGAATATTGATATCCGTAAAATTGTATATAAAACGTTCGTCGGCAGTTTCATCGGAAGTATAGATGTTCAGGTACATCAACATACTGTTCACTTCCTTTTCAGTCGTCACCCCTGCCCGAATTACCTCTTCCGGCAATTCATCAAGAACAGTGGTTACTCTGTTCTGCACATTGACGGCTGCGATATCTGGATCAACCCCCACCTTAAACGAAACCTGAATTAAGGTCGTTCCGTTATTGGTGGTCACCGTATTCATGGATGTCATTCCTGCGACACCGTTGATGGCTTTTTCTAAGGGTATGGCTACAGCATTTGTACTTACTTCGGCATTAGCACCTGTATAATTTGCCGTAACGACCACTGAAGGTGGTACAATATCGGGAAATTGAGTGATTGGTAAGGTAAATAGGGCTAATATTCCCAACAAGGTAATAAACAATGAAATTACCAGCGATAGAATAGGCCTCTTAATAAATGTTTCAAACATGAAGTAATAGTCTTAAAATTTCTTTAGTGAATATGTTTAGTTTTGTTCTACAGCCTGTACTTTCATTCCATCGCGAAGCCCTTGAACACCTTCGAAAACAATCTGTTTTTCGTCATCCAAACCATCCTCCACAATGTAATAATGCCCAACCCTTTGACCTGCGGTAAATGGCTGCATTTTTACTGTTTCATCATCATTCAGCACATATACATAGGTCTTGTCCTGGATTTCCACTACAGATTTTTGATGAACAAACCTTGTGCTACCCGTGGAAACAGGGACGGCAATTTTGCCAGAAGCTCCATGTTTCAAAAGACCATCTGTATTAGGGAATTTCGCTCGTAGAGAAATCGAACCTGTATTGGGTTCAAACTCACTTTCTACAATATGCGCTTCTCCTGTATGTGGATAATCTTGTCCATTAGCGAGAATCAGCTTTACCTTTCGTTTAAAATCGTTACTGTTAAAATTAGAGTCACTTGCTAAGTCTAAATATTCCGATTCAGAGATATCAAAATAGACATTCAAACCGCTCAGATCAGATATATTAGTGATAAGTGATCCTTCATTCAACAATGAGCCCGCTTTCAGCACAATACGGTCTATCCTTCCATTGAAAGGCGCACGGATCAAGGTTTGTGACAACTTTGTAGCTGTCTGATTCACCACAGCACGCGCCTCTTCCACTTTGGATAGTGCTGCTTTATACTGTACATTGATCAACTCCTGTTCTGTCTTGGAAACAATGTTTTTTTCCACCAATTTCTTTGTGCGTTCCTTCTCCAGTTCTACTTTCTTTGCCTCAGCAATAGCAATATTCAATGTGGCCTCCGCCTTGGCATGATCTGCTCGGTATTCCTCATCATTTATCTTGAATAAGACTTGTCCAGATTTGACAAAAGCCCCCTCATCGACGTAGATCTTTTCTAAGAAACCACTTAAACGCGATCGCAATTCAACATTTTTACTCGCTTGAATATCGGCGATATACTCTTTATAAATAATGGTATCCATCACCGTAAGCCCCGTCACAGGGACTTGACGGGTGGTTTCGGATTTATTTTCTGTACTCTTAACTGTGCAACTACCTGCCAATAGGGTCAAACCAAGAAAAGGCAATACAAATGTAACTGTCTTCATGTACGATGTTATGTTTTTAAATAAATAATAAGATGGAAACACCTCCGCAACTATCTAATTCATCGAATTAGAGCAGCAACCAAAGGTATACTAAGAATTAGGAAACTATTGGGAAAGGATATTAGAATGGCTTTAACCTATACAGGAAAGTATAGTAACCGGGTATAATTTGTCTTTTTTTTGCGTCGTAAACAGGATGCTTTTTCCGCTGCTCTACTACTGTTAGGTGAAATAGGAAGGCAACAGCAAGAACAAACAGCGGCATGAGGTAATACTGATACGGCATCGCACGATATTCGTCGTATCGCAACTCAATACTTTCTGCCTCTTCATCTATTGGGATATCAAGAACATCGTCCAATACAAACTCTAAAATAGACTCACCATTTAACAAATAACTGTTATCTGCCAAGTAATAGTCTGCACCTCCTTCATAAGCAAGAATATTGACATAGCAGAGCAGTACAAGATAATGGACCAATTTAGTTAACATGCTATACAAAGCTAAGAAGCCCACAGCAAGACACCAATCCAATTTTGTAAAAAACCTGTTAACAAAAACAAACACCATGTCACAAAGACGTTACACTATGTATTTAACGTATACATGGTCTAAATTCGTATCATACAGGAATAAAAATAATTGGTTATCTCTTTCCTCCTCCCGCAACTTTAGCCACAATCCAAACAATCAGAGCAATAACAACAACCACGAGCAGTATACCTGACCATACACCAGCTTTAAATATCCCACCAATGACTTCACAGCTTGTCAACATGCTGATCAACGCTCCAAATACAAATAAATGTCCTAGTTTTTTCATCTTGTTTTTTTATAAAGAGAACAACTAAAAAAAGAAAATGTTGATGAAAGTCCTAAAATTGATACGACGATTTTCTTAAAAAGAATGGTCTGAAGTAAAATACTTCAGGCCATATCTTCTTTTATAATACTAATCTATTTTATGCCGAACGTAAGATCTTAGCTGCTTGAACCATGGATTCTAATGCTGCTTTAGTCTCAGGCCATGCGCGAGTCTCCAAACCAGTAGGCGAAAGAAATTTGCCGACCTGTACAGGATGGTAGTTTCGTGAATAGTATGTATCTTCGGCAACTATATTTAAACCCTGATATACATGAGTAAAAAGATCTTATATCGATATAATTCAAAATACCCATCAGTTGCCGACCTCAAAGCCAAAGCCAAATCTAGAATCCCCAAATTTGCTTTCGATTACCTAGAGGGTGGTACCAATGAAGAATTAAATTTAGCGCGTAACGAGAATGATTTTGATGACATTCTACTCAAGCCGCAATATCTACATGTAGCAGGCGATATTGATATGTCTGTAGAACTCTTTGGCAGACGTTACAGCGCTCCTTTTGGAATTTCACCTATTGGGCTACAGGGATTAATGTGGCCAAATGCACCTGAAATTTTAGCAAAAGCGGCCGCAAAACACGATATCCCTTACACACTGAGTACGGTATCAACAAGTAGTATAGAACGTATTGCAGAGGTTTCTGACGGAAAAGCTTGGTTTCAGTTGTATCATCCAACGGAAGACCGACTTCGCGATGATATTCTGCGTCGGCTGAAGGATGTAGAATGCCCCGTACTTGTTGTACTGGTGGATGTGCCTTCTTTCGGGCTCCGCTACCGTGAAATCAAAAGCGGCTTATCGATGCCACCAAAGATGAATATATCGAATGTCATACAAGCGATGATGCGGCCCACATGGGGGATCAAAACACTACAACATGGAATCCCTTCCTTTGCGACACTAAAGCCTTATATGGAAAAAGGCCTCGATCTAACTCAATTGGGGCAATTTATGAACCGTACCTTCACTGGAAAGGTAAATATTGAAAAAGTTAAAGCGATACGCGACATCTGGAAAGGCCCTCTAGTATTAAAAGGAATTGCAACAGATGAAGATATGGAAGCCGCGATTAGTACGGGCGTCGATGGTGTTATTGTTTCAAACCATGGTGGGCGACAGATCGATGCTGGCGAGTCTTCTATTCAATCTTTAATTCATCTAGCTAAAAACCCAAGCTATAAAGCGAAGGTTAAAATTATGCTCGATGGCGGGATACGCTCTGGTGTAGATTTAGGCAGAGCACATGCAGTAGGCTCTGACTTTAACTTTATGGGAAGACCATTTATGTACGGCGTTGGTGCATTAGGCAACGAAGGTGGTGATCATACCATCAACATGTTCAAAGCTCAACTTTATCAGGTAATGCAACAACTCACATTGGAAAACACATCTCAATTCCCAGGGCGTCTATTAAGATATTAATCTTTCTAAAATAGGTACTTCCACATCTTAAAAAAGCATTTTGCAGCACTAATTTTCAGGCTATGCAAAATGCTTTTTTGCATTAGTAATGCTATCAATCTATTCTTATCTTTGCTCCATGATTGCTGCCGAAAGATACCATGACATCTCCTGCGGACACCGCGTCGTAGGACACGAAGGAAAATGTCGTTTTTTACATGGACATAATTACAGAATACATTTTACCGTTGTGGCAGATCAATTAGACGAAATTGGCAGGGTGGTCGACTTTTCGGTTATTAAATATACGCTATGTCAATGGCTCGAAGACAATTTTGATCATAAATTCCTAATTTGGAAAGAAGATGAGTTACTCCCTCAGCTTCTCGATATCGCTGGAGAGAGCCTGGTAATCGTCCCTTTTAACCCTACGGCCGAAAACATTGCCCGTTACCTTGTAGAGGATATAGGGCCAATGCAATTGCAGCAATATGGCGTTACACTTGCGTCCTGTAAAGTTGAAGAAACAGCGAAATGTTCGGCTACTTTCACGAGCTCTTAAATCGTTTCTCACTGATTTTACAACGAAGGTACTTCTCGCAATATATTGTTGCTCAACACCGTTCCTAATATCAAGATATTGTAAACGAATCACTACAATTTCAGCAATTTAACTCTTATTCAAGCTTCATTTGTTTGCTTTTTATTTTCATTTTGATAATTTCGACTTCGCTTAAGTAAAACAAAGTCTAACCGAAGACAAGATTGCTATTGAAAATTTATTAGTCTATAATAATTAGATTCCGAGTGAAGAAGATAAGCAGAAAAACATTTTTATTGCGCAAAATATTAATTGCAGCTCTAGTTGCTTTTTTTGTTTACACGAGCGCGTCTTTTGTTTACCAATACATAGAGTATACAAAAATTAACAACCGCTTAAACACAGCGTACGCATTAGGACAAGGACATTCTGCAGCCTTACACGGCCTCTTTTCTACATATGGAGAAGCAGACAATCTTTTTCGCTTATATACTATTGATTTCGATCAACAAGCTTATCATAGCTACAAAAACAAACTTGACACGATTAAATATTACGTCGATTCTCTATCCAACCTTCCAGGGACAAATAAGTTGCTGCTCGAAAGTGCAACTGCTTTCGAAAGAAAAAACCATCTTGCACAAGCATTTGCATCCTTAAAAAAGACCGTCGATGACCTTGTGTTTTTAGCAAAAGATTCGCTACCTAATTTACGTCTTACACCCAGCAATTATGGAAGGATTGCCAGCTTGCCCTCTTCTGATTCTGTTGTAAGCAAACTATTGAACGACACATCCTTCAATCAAGTGATGCAAGATACTGTGGTGAAAAAAAAGGAAAAATTGTTTAATCGTATATTTAAGGCAAAAAATGACACCGTTGTTGCCAACTCGCTAACGCAAAATTTTTCCCTACAACAAATAGAGGCATTACATCGAAATATTGAAAATCTGATCGTTCAGCATGAATATATCTACCGCAACAATTTCGCTAGACTCAAACAGCGTTTTTCTATACTTCGACAAAAAGAAAGAGAACTCATCCAGGCAAATTATGGACTCCTAAATAACCTAAAAGCAGGAATAGACCATATTAAAGATTATGAGCTAACAGTAATCAAAAAAGCAGAAGAAAAAGATCTCGCACTCTATAAAGAAAATGCAAAACAGTTCAGAAGCCAGCTTATTGTAACATTATCCTTGATTCTCGTGATGATCATTCTAGTTATTTTTTATCAGATCAATGTCTCTAACTATGAAAGACGTTTGAGAGAAGAAAAGAAGTATGCCGATCGAGTTGCAGAAGAGAAAACAACCGTATTGGCCAGTGTTAGTCATGAAGTCCGATCGCCGATCAACTCCCTTTTAGGAATAATAGAAATATTAAGAAAAAATAACACAACGCATCTTATTGACCCTGAATACCTAGATTCCGCGGCCCATGAGATTGCAGTGATTAACAGTTCTGTAAACGACATTTTAAATATCAGCAAACTTGAGGTCGGCGCCCTTAAAGTGCAATATGACTACTTCTCTCCACATCATTTACTTTTAGACATCCTACAATTACATGCTTATCAAGCTCGCAAAAAAGGACTTTCCTTAAAGAGCGAAATCAGCCTTGACAAGCTACTGGAGATAAACAGCAGCGCTTTTAGAATAAAACAGATCGTCTCCAATTTCTTAAGTAATGCGATTAAGTACACAGAAACGGGTACCGTTTCGCTATCCGCACGCATAAAACAACGTGGCAGTGACGAAATTCTCCTTATAGAGGTAAAAGATACTGGTCCTGGCATCTCTCCCGAACACCAAAAGCATGTTTTTAGACAGTATTACATGACTGATCCAAAACAAAGAACAGGAGGATTCGGTTTAGGATTATACATCTCAAAATTGCTTTCCGAACAATTAAATGGGCATATTTCACTCCAAAGTAGCGCGGGCAAAGGAGCGACCTTCTCATTGACGATACCAATTCAGAATAAAAGGACGCAACACATTCTCCCCAAAAACCACGTATTGTCCGATCTGCCACAAACACTAAAAATTTTACTCGTTGACGATAATAAAATCAATATACTGTACCTGAAACATTTCTTTAGAACACACCCTTTTGTTTACGCATTTGAGAGTGGTGAAGAAGCTCTACAGTTTATCCAGAAAACACCAGTTGATGTCATTATTACAGATTTACAGATGCCGCGTATTGATGGTTGGGACGTCCTCAAGCAGGCCAAGGAACTGTATAAACACCAAGTACAGGTTTTTGCCTTTACAGCAGACACCCTGCACTTAGAGCAGACAGAAGAATCACCATATCAATTTGATGCCATACTGACGAAGCCCCTTGACGAACATGAGTTGGTATCTACCATCATGAACAATCAAAAAATAGTAGTATCGGAACGATCTATTTAAGTTCGAGAAGAACCGGGCAATGGTCAGAGTGCACAGCAGAAGGAATGATCTCTGCAGAAACCAAGCGAGAGGTTAATGGCTTAGAAATCATATTATAGTCAATACGCCAGCCCAAGTTTCTAACTCTAGCCCCAGCCCTGTAGCTCCACCATGTATAATGATCGGGCTCAGGATGAAGCTCCCGAAAGGAATCGGTATATCCAGAATTTATAAAATTCTCCATCCATTCACGTTCTGCAGGTAGGAAACCGGAGCTATTCGCATTCGACTTGGGATTATGAATATCGATTGCCCGGTGACAGATATTATAATCGCCAGACACGACCAAATTAGGCTTTTCAAGCAATAGCTTATCACTATATTGCTGAAAATCATCGAGGAACCGATATTTAAAATCTTGGCGAATATCGCCTGTGGTGCCCGACGGGAAATACACACTCATCACCGAGACATCGTCAAAATCAGCACGGATCATCCGGCCTTCGAAATCATAGTCTTCATGCCCACAGCCATAGACAATTTGTTTTGGAGTTATCTTTGTGAAAATCGCAGTCCCGCTGTACCCCTTCTTTTGAGCGGGATACCAGTAGTGCTCATACCCCATTTGTTCTAAAAACAAAATCTCCGGTATCTGATCCGCAGTTGCTTTAATTTCCTGTAAACAAACTACGTCTGGGTTAGTATTCTTTAACCATCCTAACCAATCTTTTTTTAATGCAGCCCTTAAGCCATTTACGTTATAGGTGATGATTTTCATTAATAATATTTCGAAGAAAACAAATCAAAAAATTTAGTTAAGAACCCCTCTTTAGGCGATAGACCAGCCACTTTACGCTCTAAATTCAGTGCTTGTCTTCTCGTCAACAGCACCATGGTCATCCTCACATTATCTACAGGTCGGTCATTCCTGTCGGTCTTTACAAATGCAATTTTATCCACCGCTTCCAAACCATCTAACAGCTCGCCAAAAACAGTGTAGTTTCCATCCAAGTGAGGCGTCCCTCCAACTGTCGTATAGACCTTCCGTTGTAATGGGGACAGTTTCTTTCCCTGCAGACGAAATTGCTCTAGAGAGTCAAGTCCAGCATCCGAAAAAACACGCCCTTGTACAAGGTAAAATTGAGAACCTGAAGATTGCTTCGCAGGATTGTTATCTCTAGCGGCTCCAATAGCTCCCTTTTTATGAATAAGCCCATCCTGAATCTCTGCTGGAATCGTATAATCTGGACCACCATTACCTAAGGACTGCTTTTCTACCGCATAGCGAGAGTCTGGATCTCCCCCCTGAAT
The DNA here is from genome assembly GCF_965644235.1 of Sphingobacterium sp. LRF_L2. NCBI lineage: Bacteria > Pseudomonadati > Bacteroidota > Sphingobacteriia > Sphingobacteriales > Sphingobacteriaceae > Sphingobacterium > Sphingobacterium sp. LRF_L2. The sequence continues at coordinate 288,172 of NZ_CBFFRI010000003.1, forward strand.
CATAAAGTTGTTGATCACCCGATGAAACAATAAACTATCATAATACCCTTCCCGAACAAGTTTCACAAAATTATCCCGATGTTTAGGTGTTTCGTTATATAATTTCAACAAACAACTGCCTTTTTCTGTTTTGATTACCACATAATGAGAAATCGGTTTTTTAGCGAACCCCAGTCCAACAAAAAAAACACAGCAAACAAGTAATGCTATTTTTTTACACATTTCGGTCATATTAGCTCTTTAAGATAAAGTGTAGGTATCTTCAAAATAATCCACAATGAGAGATTTCATAATTAATTCCTGTTCCAACAACGTATAATTCGGTATGGGTTTTATCAGCTCCCAGTGAGGCCAACCATCATCATCAAGCCCCCGCAACTCATAAAATCCCATCGCACTAAAAAGACGACAAGTGGCAATATGCATCAATTCCTCTTTTTGTCTCTTCGAAAATGTCTGTGGCCCCTTGCCTAACTCTTGAACACCGATCAAAAACAACAACACCTTGATATCTGGCAATTCCATATCGAACTCCTGGGCAATCACCCGTTGCAATTCACTCCATTTCTTATTTACTTCCGATGCTTTCATGATTCAAAAAAAATTATATTTCAATATACCAAAGGTGTATTGAAAACGATAAATGAAAACAAAATTAGAAAAATATAAACAGTTAGAATTTGAAAAAGGGAAACTTTTTAGTGTTTAGCCTCCCGTAGTTCACCAAAAAGCTCTTGACAACGTTGCTCAATCATATGATATACGGGCTCAAATAGAGCTGGGTCAAGATAAGGATCTGGCACAGCCCCCTCAGATAAAAACATCTTCACTTTCTCTCGTTTTTCTAGATCATCCGTCATACAAACGACATCTCTATAATTATTTTCATCCATAACAAAGATATGATCATACAAGTCGAAAAACTTTCTATCAAATAGCTGCGCTCTTTGCGACGAAATATCTACACCATATTTTCGTGCAACCGCCACAGAACGGTTATCTGGGCCTTGACCGATGTGCCAATCGCCTGTTCCCGCAGAGTCTATTTCCCAATCCAGACCCTCTTGCTTTACAAGATGCTCCAACACACCATGTGCCAAGGGTGAGCGACAAATATTGCCTAGACAAACCATTAAAATTTTCATTGTATTTTTCTGTATTTTTATAAAAGGAAAAAGGCGGATCAAATCTGATCCACCTTCTTCTAATCAACCATATATTTTTTTAATATTCAATCGGGAAGTTAAACTCTACAGCTCCATTTTCCGATACGCCAGTAATACGTACAATATTTCTCTTCGTACTCGCTAGAGCAGATTCCACATCGTCTACATTATTTACCGGTTTTCCATTTACCTTGGTAATTACCAGTCCTTTTTCCATTCCGAAATACTCAAACATACCTCCACGATGAACTTGTGTAATCACCACTCCAGAGTTGACACCGAATTTCTTCTTCTGTGCGTCTGAGGCTGGTGTAAAACTTGCACCTAATTTATTGAATATCTCCGTAGCGCTTTTGCTGCTTTCCGCATCTTCTCCAGCCTTTTTCGTGTCCTGCGCTTTCAACGTAATTGTAACATCTTTTTCTTTACCTTCACGTTTGTAGGTCAACTTTATCTTATCTCCAGGACTGAGTCTAGCGACACGTTCTTGCAAGTCGGAAGAAGAATAAATCTTATTACCTTCCACTTTGGTTATCACATCACCTTTCTGAATACCGGCACTAGCAGCAGCTCCATCCTTAACGAGATCTGCAACATACAAACCATTGACATCATCAATTTTATATTGCTTTCTAACAGCCTCATTTACCTCGACAAAATTAACACCTACATACCCACGTTGAACTGTTCCGAATTTCTTGAAGTCGTTTACAATCTTCTTAACAAGATTAACAGGTATTGCAAATCCATAGCCCGCATACACGCCAGTTGGTGAAGCAATCGCTGCGTTGATACCGATCAGTTCGCCACTCGCATTAACCAACGCACCACCACTGTTTCCTTTATTAATTACAGCATCTGTTTGAATGAACGATTCTACAGCCGTACGCGCAATGGGTTCTTCAGATTGTCCATATCCATAAGGAGTGCCCTGTCCCTGCTCTCCCAAAATACCTATCTGACGGCCTTTAGCACTAACAATACCTGCTGTAACTGTCGACTGCAAACTCAACGGATATCCCACCGCCAAAACCCACTCCCCAATGCGAACATTATCAGAGTCTCCAAACTTCACAAAAGGAAGGTCGGCTGCGTTAACTTTTATTAGCGCCAAATCAAAGTCCGGATCCCTTCCAATTACCTTTGCTTCAAAAGAACGTTGGTCTGTCAACTGGACTTCAATTTTATCCGCATCTTCTACAACGTGGTTATTTGTTACAATATAGCCATCAGGAGACACCAGAACTCCTGAACCAGAAGCCATGGCTTGACGCGGCTGAGAACGACGTTGCTGAGGCATTCCAAAGAATTCCTCAAACATATCAAAGGGAGAGGAACCGCCACTACCTTGCGACCCGCGTGTAGTCATCGTTACTTTTATGTGAACAACACCTGGGGAAACCGCGGCAGCAGCCTGTGTAAAATCTGGATTGCCTGTGGAAGCCATAATTTCACTTCCCGGATTATTCGCATAAAAAACTTTTTGTTGTTCCTCGAAGGTCATCTTTTCCATCTGTTTATTTTCGAAGATTTTATATCCCCCTATAGCTACCGCACCTCCAACGAAAGCTGTTAATAAACTAACTCCTATTTTTTTCATTTTTACTAATTACTGTAATTATCGATGTCTTAAAAATATTTTGTTTTACTTTGTCTAAAAGGTTAGTCAAATGTAATACCATTGAAAATGGCTTGTTTACTTTTGGCAGTTAAAAAATGTTAAGGCGGCTGTTAAAAAAGAGCTTTTAACATCATTTAACAATTGAACAAAGAATTGTAACAAGAATATTAATTTCGAATCATATTTTCAAGTAAATGGACCGAAAAATAAATTTTTCAAAATATCAAGGAGCAGGAAACGATTTTGTCCTCATAGACAATAGAGACGGAATTTTCGACCGCAAGGACAACGCTTTGGTAAAAAAAATATGTGATAGACGATTTGGAATCGGTGCAGATGGTCTTATGCTCGTTCAATATACGGAAAATTCCGACTTCGAAATGATTTATTACAATGCCGATGGCAACGAGGGAACGATGTGTGGAAACGGCGGACGTTGTATCGTTGCATTTGCAAGAGACCTCGGCCTCATAAACAACGAAACTGTCTTTTTGGCAGCAGACGGACTTCATGATGCCAAAATCAATGAAAATCAAGTTGATCTAGGCATGATTGATGTCACGCAGATAAAAAGAGACGGTGATGCCTATGTCCTAAATACCGGTTCTCCACACTATGTCGCTTTGGTGAATGATCTTGCGCAGAAGAACGTTTTTCAAGATGGGGCGGATATTCGGAACAATGAAACGTATAAAAGAGAAGGAATCAATGTAAATTTTATACAGAAGGAATCTACGGGTTATTTCGTAAGAACGTTTGAACGTGGTGTTGAAGACGAGACCCTAGCCTGCGGAACAGGAGCAACGGCTGCTGCTATGGCGATAGCCGTAGACGAAGGTCGTTATGGAGATCTGGAAATTCCAATTCGTGTGCTAGGCGGACAACTTTTTATTCAGTTCAATAGGGACAACGAACATTTCACACAGGTACGTTTGAAAGGGCCTGCCGAATTCGTATTCAAGGGAATTTTATAAATTTTATATTAACGCCATATTTCCCTGCATTTTATGTATATTAGAGCCTTTTTTTAAGAGCTCGAGAAAATTTAATGCAACAAGTTGATAGCAAGCTACCCTTCAAATTGGTTTACTCCCTAGGTGAGCATCCTTACCTAGGTTATCTTATCGAACCCCACATCGTTCAGTTAAATCCGAATGGAACTTATTCACTGAGTTACAAACGTATTTTCACCAACACTATTGGTGACTTTGCGGCCGCACTGGACGAAAAGGATTATCAGCTAATACAACTTCTTGATGAAATTGAACAGACAAATATCATCAAACGTTATAACAAAAAAGCGATGCGCCCTATCGACTTTTTTGGTAAAATCTTCGATCAAAAAATTTTCGATTACATCCGTCCCAAGATTGATAAAAAAATGCTGACAGTACTCGAAAGCATTTCTGACAAGCCCTTATTTTTGATGAGTAAGGATGGTTATCCCGCCGAACAACAGCTCCATATTGCCGAAGACCCCTGCTCTATCTTATTTCATTTCCGCAGAAATGAAGAAGAAACACGCTATTTTCCGACACTGAAGCACAAAGGGAATAGGCTGGATTTTATGTATAAGGGTGCACAGGTCATCATCAATAAACAAGCGTGGTTGCTTGTCGAGAACACGTTGTACCATTTCGATCAGGATATAGATGGGAAGAAGTTGAGCCCTTTTCTCAGCAAACGCTATATTTCTGTAGCGAGAGCAACAGAAAAAAGATATTTCGAAACATTTGTCACCAACTTGATTGAACGGTATCACGTCTATGCCGAAGGATTTGAAATCCGTACCCACAAAGAGAGTGCTACTCCACTCATCAAATTATTCTATGTTGCTACAGGTGAGTCCTTCATTCAACTATCATTTGCCTATGGTTCCTACGAATTCTCTTCGGGAAGTAACCATCCCATAACGGTCCGATTAGAATACCATGAGGAGGAGGACAACTACACTTTTCATCGAATAAAAAGATCCCTCTTATGGGAACAAAAACAAGCTAGCTTTCTCGAAGCGCTAGGCTTAAGAAAAAAAGATGCACTATTTGGCAGTTATATCCTTGAGAAAGAAAGCCTGTCTATTATCGATTGGTTAAATAATTATCAGGAAAAGTTACTCCAAGAAGGATTTAATATCATACAAGCGAAAGGAGATAAACGTATATTCATTGGTAAAACTTCGTTGGAAATAGCTGTCGAGGAAGGGAACGATTGGTTTGACATCAAAGCTGTTGCTTTTTTTGGTCCTTACGAAATCCCCTTCATCGAACTTCGAGAGTATATACTGAACAAAAACCGGGAATTTACCTTGCCGAATGGAGAAATAGCCATCATACCGGAAGAATGGTTTGCACAATATGAGCATTTATTCCAGTTTACCCTCAAAAAAGATAGCCTACAGCTAAATAAAAAGCATATTGGACTACTTTATGAGATAACAGAACATACCCAAGTTTCCTTTCATAGAAAACTTGAGCAGCTTTTAAATTTTGACCAAATTACGGAAGCCCCACTCCCTCATTCTTTTCAAGGAGAATTACGCCCTTACCAACGTGCAGGTTATAATTGGTTTCACTTTTTGCAGGATTATAAATTCGGTGGCTGTCTGGCTGACGACATGGGTTTAGGAAAGACGGTACAGACTTTAGCTTTGCTACAGCAACAAAAAGAAGCGCTGAAACAAACGGAACATGCAAAAGTATCCCTGCTTATACTTCCGACATCTCTCTTGTACAACTGGCAGAAAGAGGCAGAAAAATTTGCACCACACCTACGTATACTTTTACATACAGGGACAAATAGAATCAAAGATTCATTCGGATTTTCGCATTTTGACCTTGTTATTACCACGTACGGTATTGTACGAAGTGACGAAGTTCTGTTAGGCAAATTCTTCTTCAACTACATCATACTTGATGAGAGCCAGCATATCAAAAACCCGACGTCCAAATCTTTTAAAGCAATTAAAAATTTAAAAAGCCGGCATAAATTAGCGCTGAGCGGAACCCCTGTGGAGAATTCTGTAGCCGATATCTGGTCCCAAATGCATTTTGCCAATCCTGGGCTTTTAGGCTCCTACAGTTATTTTCAAAAAGAATTCGTTTCTCCTATAGAAAAAAAGAAAGACGAAGCCAAAGCCGCTCGCTTACAGGCGATCATTAAACCCTTTATTTTAAGACGCACAAAAGACCAAGTGGCGAAGGAGTTGCCTCCTAAAACCGAGCAAACAATCTATTGTGAAATGCCTGAAGAACAGGCAGAATTATATGAAAGCATCAAATCGGAATACCGCAATGCTTTACTTGATAATGCGCTGAAACAAAATGGTAAAGGAAATCAAATTGTCTTATTACAGGGATTAACAAAGCTCCGCCAAATCGCGAATCACCCACGTATGCTGGAAGAGCACGACCATATTCCTTCGGGAAAATTTGACGCTGTTATTGAGATGCTGGAATCGATTTCATCGGAAGGTCATAAAGTTCTTATCTTCTCACAATTCGTAAAACATCTTAAATTATTTAGGGATTATTTTGATCATAAAAAAATAGCCTACGCTTATTTGGACGGAAGCACGAGAGACAGGGCGGAGGCTGTTTCTATATTCAAAGAAAAAAGTGATACAAATATTTTTCTTATATCGATAAAAGCTGGAGGTGTTGGCTTAAATCTCACAGAAGCCGATTATGTATTTATATTAGATCCTTGGTGGAATCCAGCCGTCGAACAGCAGGCTATAGACCGCTCCCACCGCATTGGACAGAAAAAAAACGTCTTTATCTACAAATTTATTAGCAAGGATACAGTAGAAGAAAAAATACTCGCACTGCAACACCGCAAAAAGGCTCTTTCATCTGCTTTAATTACAACAGAAGAAAGCTTTATGAAGTCATTATCTACAGACGATATCCAAGAACTCCTGAAGTAAAAGAAACTATACTTATTGGCGACTGTACTCCTGAACGTATCGATTAGGCTTTTCTTTTATCAATAAAAGTAATAGGCTTTCTACTTAAAGGGTTAAAGATTACGCGTTGCAAATCTTCAGCACTACGCCATTCTACACGTGGTGCGACACGTAACTTCGCTCTAAAATAGTCTTTAACCTCTAACAGGAATTCATCGGTTTGCTCTTTCGAGCTTATATAAATTATGATCTCGTCAGTGCCTATTTCATTATGCGATATTTCAATAACATGATGATCAATACGAGGAAATCCCACAAGTAGATCATGCATAGCAGGTGGATAAAGCGTTGTTCCTTTGTATTTTACCATCTGCTGTTTACGTCCTTCAACAGGACCAATTCTGTATGTCTTTCTACCACAGGGACATTCTTCACTATGCTTTCTTACCATATCCCCGGTTTTAAACCGCAACAATGGAACTCCTTTTATGCCTAATGTCGTGACAACCAATTCTCCTAAACATCCATCGGGAACAACATTCCCCTCTTCATCTAAAACTTCTGTAATAATAAGATCTTCATGAACGTGCCCCCCTTGAAAATGGGAACATTCCGTAAATGCAGCACCCATCTCGGTAGAAGCATAGGTCGAATGTAGCTTCAATGGCCATTTCTCCTTTATCCGCTGCGTCAAAAGAGAATCTTGAAAATCAGGAGTCCGCAAAGATTCTCCGATACAAAGAACTCCTTCCACACTAGATCCTCTATAGTCAATACCATGTAGCTCTGCATATTCGATCATCTTCAACAAGAAAGAAGGCACAGCAATTAAAAAACGAGGTTTATGTTGCAAAATAGCATCCCATTGCATCTGGGGAACGCCTGAGCCCACACGCAGGACACCTGCACCGAGCTTACGCAAACCTAAAAAATAGGCTATACCGGCCATAAAACGTCGGTCCAAGGTGGTCATGATCTGCACGATATCTCCTTTATCAATCCCTATCGTTTGAAAAGAACGCATCTCGTTATACGCCAATCGATCTAAATCACTATCGGTCAAGCCGAAGGTTACGGGACTTCCTAATGTTCCTGACGTTGAACAATAATCTACAATCTCCGTCCGATCCACACAGAAAAAATCTGCATTATGTCGCTGTATATCATCTTTACTTGTGGTGGGAATGCCGACAAGGTCTTCTATTGTTTGAATACGATCCACATCGATGTGATGTGTTTCAAATAATCTCCGATAAAAAGGCGAATGTACTTTTAAATAGCTAAGCTGACGCCGCAATAGCTCTTCTTGATAAGCCTTTATTTCAAAGCGCGCTTGTTGTTCCATCACCGTTTTTTGTTCCATTGCCGCATTGTCCTTTCTAGATATCGCTCAATATCCTTTTTTACCCGAAGCGTTGGCAACTCTTTCGCTAACGCCTTTTCGAAGCTCACCTTGGCTTTCGAATAATCGCGATGAAGATAATGAATTCTTCCCTGAATATAGTAGCCCAACCACAAATCGGGATTCAGCGACACATAGCCATTCAAGTCTTCATCATCAACGTTCACTTCTTTCGCATCCAAACGAGATAGATAATCTTCTGTTTGCGCTCTAAAACGCTTAAAATTCCTGTAATCTTCTGTCTCAACAAAAGGATCTGCTTCCATTCCCGTCTTTAAGACCGCAAATGATTGCGGAACATCTCCTCGTCGCTCAAAAATCTGCCGCAGATCATAACTTACAAAGTCTCCCATTTGACCAGGGCTATTCGCCACATGTACCAAAAGAGATTCCGGTTGAAATATAATTCCATGATGCGCAAGCAAATGATTCAAACTTTTATCATTTCCCATACCCAACGAAACTCCCGCTACCCCTTCTCTGTCTCTTAAAATATGTACCGCATCGATCACATTGATGGTATCTTTTGCATCGAGTAGTTCCTCCAATTTCTGATACCGATAAAGCGAATGGCTCTCAAGCATATGCTTTATATTTCGACGGTCCTTTTTGTATTTATCACTTTGAAAATGATTGGTACAAATAAGTTTCCCCGATGTAGCCTCCACCACATCCATTTTTTGAGGAGATAATTCGATAATGATGGCCCGTCGATCGCTAGCGCTACCTATCAAAAGAGACTCCGAAACAAACACCTTTTTAGTTTTAGCAATAGCAATAGCTTCATCTATGGTTGAAGCATATTGTAAAATTTCTCTGGCAACAATAGAAATTGGGGTCTTGGCAGAAAAAGGAATGGACGATTTTCCCGCATTCAACGAGATTGTTAGTCCATGCAAATTCATACCGGATAAAACACCAACCATTCCAGGCCAAGAAACAGACATAAATGGAATGCCCTTTTCCGGTTGAACAAAGTAGATCATCTTTCGCTTCGCGAAATCATCCCCAAAATAAAAATCAAGATTTCTAGCAATTAAAAGATTGCCATCAGCAGAATGTTCTCCCCAAACAGCAAAAGACGAACACCCTACCATTGCCAAGTCTTGTAACGCATGTCCAATATCGTGCGCCCCATGCATCCATAACGCTCTTTGATAGGGAGACCCTAAATGTCCTAGATTTTGCTTAGAGAACGTAGATAAAGCATAGATCTCCTCCAAATACTCGTAGTCAATGTAACGTTCTAATTTCCGGTTATACCAACGAATAAAACGCATCATCCATCTCCTTTTTCTCTCTGTTGGTAAAAAAGAAGACAATTGTTCTCCAAAAATACGCTCCTGTTCATTATAAAGAGAAGATGACAAAAAACCAATCTGACGACCTAAAGTCGCGGGATCTCCACCTACATACAATTCCCAACTTCCGTAACTATTTTGGATGAGAAAATCTTTTCCCAAAACTTTTATAGAGTCGTCATCCCGAGAAAATGCTACCGAATCTAAGTTTGCAGAAACATGCGAAAAATTCTTTTTTTGAAGAGAACAAGAAAAAAGAAAATAAGATATCAGCAAGAAAAAAGTATACTTATACATGTCTTCAACCATTTATTTTCTGTAACAAATAAGACTTCCCTAGTATTTCCGCACAAGTAGAGAATGCTCCGACGGTAACGCCCAATATTCCATGCATATAAATACCATGCCCTGTTAAATAGAGGTTTTCTATTTTAGTTTTCGGCGAGACAAATGTTTTTAGAGGATCGTTAACATCCTTTACATGCCCATATAAATTGCCTTTATGCATTCCAATATAATCTCGGTAGGATAAAGGGCTAGATGTATGCATCCCCTTCACCGCATCACGAAGGTTAGGAAACTCTTTTTCGACAAGATTCAACAACAAGTCTACCTTTTGCGCTTTGAACACCTCATAATCCGAACCACGATTGTTGGGCTGAACAACCGTGTTGAAACTATCTTCCCAATCAGCGAACTCCTCATAGTGCATATACGTAAGTATAGTTATGGTATCTGCATATCCTGGCGCGTTGGTATCTTCGGTCATAGAAAGCATAAACATAGTAGGCCAGTCTCCCTCATGATAAGTAGAAGCTGACCAGACAGACTCGATATTTTTATGAAAATAAAGATTACTCGCCAGGTAAGGGATTTTCTTATCTTCTAAAACAAGATGCAAACTGAACGCTGATGTTGTTACAGGTAATTCTTGGATGCGATCGTAATAGCTTTTCCGGAAATGCTCACGCCCTACCAACTGCAGCAATAATTTGGTATCCACATTACTTATAAACAAATCTGCATTGACCACAGTGCCTTTATGCGTTATTACGTGAGAAACCTTACGTTCATTGACAACTACCTTCACAACCTCTTCGCGCGTGTAAGCCTCTCCTCCCAAAGCGCGAAGATGCTTGATTAATAATTTACTGATCTGACTCCCCCCCACTCGACAGCGATATGCACTTTGTACATAAGAATTCACCGCTAGGGCATGAACATAAAAAGGGGTTTTCCCTTTCTCGCCCGCGTACAAAAAGTTATTTCCTATCAAAACGGCTTGCAGCTTTTTATTTGAGGTCAACGAATCAAAGTAATCCGATACACTCAAAGACATTACCTCTGCTTTATAACCATCACCTTCTTGAAGGTAATATAAAGGAAATGCGGAACACACATATTGCAAATCTGCCACATATTTCAACAGGCATACTTCCTCCTCCGGAAAAAAAACGCGAAGCTCATCCACAAACGAGGCATATCCCTGAGCAATCGGGTAACGAATATGTTCATTCTCGAAACAAATCTGATCAAAGACCTTAGGCATCCGTTGAATATCTAAATCAGACATGATACCTAGATAGGAAAAATAGCGGTTTAAATTTTGACCTTCTTCAAGACCTCCTATATAATGTACACCGGTATCAAACAGCTTTTTGTTTCTAGAGAACGTTTGCAGGTTTCCGCCAAATTGATTATTCTTTTCCAAGACACACACGCGCTTACCCTCTTTGGCTAATATCACCGCGCTAACCAATCCTCCTAAACCACTACCAATAATTACGACGTCATAGTCACTGCTTTTCAGAGTCATTTACGTATTGTCTAATTAATGAAGAAAGGACAACTTCTGTCCAGCCAAGCTGCACGAGTAAAGGCTGCTCATTAAAGGTATATATTTTTTGAAAAAACTGCAACTGCACTTTATCTGCAGAACGCAATACAATAGAAGGATGGATCACCAATGCATCCGCTGATTCTACCGATACTTCACTAAAAGATACTTGCCGATGGATCCGCCAGTAAATGCTTTCAGCAACCTGTCTTTTTTCCGGATCGCGAATAACCCCAAATACTTTTCTATTCCCTTGTTGAAGTGATAAAAGATAATCGTGTTCTCCAAAAGAATCAGACCAATGTACTATCTTTTTATCATCTCCTAATAAAGGATTCAGTTCATAGTAATACGTCGCATAAAGCCTTATATTTTGCTTCACAGCAGCTATAATTTCAGGATCCTTAAAAAGGTAAGCAAGTTCTAATTTTCTATTAAAATAGCTGGCATCTTCCATCTTTAAGCGCCATTCATGGTAGATGGTTCTGAAATTTTTTGTGATACTTTTTGTCTTCGATAGATATGTGCTTCCGTATTCTACCTCATTTTGGCGGATACGCTTTCCAATAACGGGTCGCAGCATCCCATCAAAAATAAGTATGTCGCCTTTGGGCAAAACATCGCCATTACCTAACAAATAAATAGGTAAAATATCGAGATCAAATTGTTCCGCAAGATAAAATGCCCCCTTATGAAACCTCTTGACGACATTGTCGTAAGATCTTGTACCTTCTGGAAAAACAATCAGTGAATATCCTTGCTCTACTTTACTGCGGAGAAAGTCGATTCCACTTTCTAACCCCTGACTAACAGGATAAAATCCTAATGCCTGAACTGCACGTCCAAAAATAGGAGAATTCCAAACCCAATCATTCACAAGAAATATTCCCTTTGGCACTAACATTCCTAAGGATAATGTATCCAAAAACGAGCTATGATTTGCTATAATTACCGCGGGTTGATCAAATTTTTCATGATAGGGGTTCATTGTTTTATTTCTCGTCAAAGGATGGAAGTAAAGAACAGATTTCATGAAAACCCCCATCAATTTCCTAAATATTTGATCTCTTTTTTCATTCCCCAATGGAAGCAATGCCAAAACCACCCTGCACAAAAACGACAACAAAATACATCCAAGTCCGTAGTAGATAAAAAATAAAATCGAGAAAAAAAGAATACGGAGCGTAAATGGAGATTTTCCTTTTTTTGCGCGATTAGAAATAAAGAATCGGAAAAGTAAGGGATAGAACACAAAGGTTACGATAACCGCCGCAAACACACCTATCAAAGAAACTGCAGCAATCGAAAGTAATGCAGGATGTTTTGCGAATATCAGCGCGCCGATAGCTAACACAGTCGTCAGAACGGCTAAAATAATGGAAGTTCTATAAGTCTGCAACTCATCTTTTCCAGTACTATATTGTCGTTGCAATGCAGCAGTCATGAATATACTAAAATCAACGCCGTGTCCGAACACCAATGTACACACAATAGCACTGAAAATATTAAACTCTAAGCCAAACAATCCCATAAGTCCTGCTGTGATAAATCCGGTCAACCCAATGGGAATTGCACTGAGTAAAACGAGTTCCAAACGGCGGAAAAATAACCAAAGAATTAACAGCACTGCAATAAAAGAGTAGCCAACGAGACGATTAAAATCATCCCTCAACTGACCTAGAAATGTCTCATTTAGATTTTGTCGATCGATAACAAGAACATCTGTATGTTCTTCCACAGTATGTATAAACTGATCTCTTTTGGAGGCTTCCAGTTTTACAAGACAGGATATAGTAACAAAATCATTCTCTTTTGTAATAAAATCGGCAAAGCCTAAAGACTTTTGTGCTTTGAGATCATCGATTGGCAAGAGCTGCCTCTCCTTTTCTAATAGACTATAGAACGCGGCATGTGTTTCCGCAGAAAAACCATAATGGTCTCCTGCTTGTTGCAATTGATCTTCAACATATAACAATTTTTCCCTCGTCCAAAATCGGCGCCAGCTATCATTCTTCTGTCTTTGTGCCTCTTCAGATAGCGGAATAATATTCATCCCATTGTAGGCTAATATTTCTCCACTGTTTTTTGCTTTATCTAAGATTACTTCCAGCTGCTCCGCTTTCTTTGCCGCTTCATTCAAATTCTTGCCCGTCGCAACCAGATATATTGATTTGGAAGAGGTATTGAGAATAGTATCTAACTTCCTCTCCGTACTTTTCAATTCGTCCGGCACAAAATTCAGATCTGAAATATTGTTATTATATCCCACGCGACTACTGGTGAATAGGCTAACCACAAAAAGAAACAGGCAAATGAAAACTAAAGCTTTGCTTTGTTCAAAAGGAAATGAAGCAAGTTTATCTAAGAATGAACTATGTGTAATTTCTCTATTCGGGCGATAAAGATGGGGGATAATCAACAAGGTGAAAATTGCAGAAGAAAATATACATAAGGAGGCAAATATCCCTAAATCTACTAACGCATTCGAATGCACAAAAAGAAGACAAAGAAAAGCAACAGCATTTGTTGCACCGCTCATTAAGAGAGGCCGAGTCAGTTCCCTATAGAGGTCTTTCACATCCGCACTTTTCTTATAATGCGTCAATACATGCAACGCGTAATCAATTGTTATTCCTATTAACACCGCCCCTATACTCAACGATATGGCTGAAATGACAGGTTTATAAAGATAAAGACAGGCTATAGAAAACAACGCCGCAAAAACACTGGGAATAAAAACCAACAAAGGGATATAAAGCTTTCGATAGAATAACACCAACAGGATCATCAATACCGACATCGAGATTAAAACTGTGGTAGAAATATCTGTCTTTATTTGTTCGGCATTTGCAACGGCAATAAAAGATGAACCATAGAATGAGAGCTGTACCTCGTCTTTATAGCGATCTTCCAATTTCCTTTTCAACGACTTCAAATGATGTACCATGTACATGTTATGTTCGGTATCTGCACCTTGGTAAACTGGATCGATAAACAAGAGTAACTTGCTACTATCTTTTGTTACAATGAAATCGTCGTATAACATCAACTTATCTCCAACAGCCCTCGAACGGATTTTATTCAAGCCAATGAAGGCCAATCCTAAGGGATCCTTTTGAATAAATTCCTTTGCTACCATCCCCGTCGGCGACAACAACGTTCGATAATTCTGTCCAACCTGTTCAGCTATAGAATCGGGAGATAAACGCCGCGAGATTTCGGCATAGTCATTTTGGTCTAGAAAAAAGGGTAAGTTTTCGTAAATAAAAGCATAGGTTTGCTCCATTTCCTCTTGACCAATTCGCCCCGTAACAGACTTAATATACAGACTATCGCTAGCAAGAGAGTCCAAAAACGTAGCCGCTACTTCGGTCAATTTATCTGTAGTAACATGATCGCTTTTCTCCAGGAGTATCGTTATTTTGTCTGCAAAATTTATACGCTTTAACGCCTTAGATAGATCATCCGATCGCTCCGTCTTTGGAATTATCTGTGTGATATCCTCTTCAAAACGAATTTTAGCCGCGATAAAACCGCATCCTAGAAGAAAAATGACCGCAATTGTAAACGCTAATATCTTTTTTCGTTGTACAAGCAGGTAGATATGGTAAAATAAATCTTCCATCAATTTGCTGATACCGATCGTTGTCGGTTAAATTTCATAAATAAGTAACTGACAAAGCCGAAAAGCAAAGCCATCACAGTTGCCAAAATAATGCTTCCAACGATGTATTGTGACAAATGCGATTTAATAGTATCCAAAGACATGCCCTCTATGCGAAGAGCAGTTGCACTCGACGGGTATACCAAACCGCCAACAAGCAAAGAAGCATAAATAATCAGTGGGATAAATGGTGCAAAGCTAATATTTGAAAAGGCAAAAGCCAGAACCTTGTTCAACCTAAAAAATACCGCGAGCGTAATGGTTATTGCCGTTTGGAATCCCCAAACCGGTGCTATCCCCATAAATACCCCCAATCCAATAGATAAAGCCTTTTTCACTGGAGAATCTGTCCTTCCCAAAATATTCTCCTTTACAAAATCAGTGAAGCTTTTTTTTTTGAAACTTCTAAAGAAATTTCGAGGCAAGATATAAAAGAATGTAAGAAAGACCAGTACAGTGTTCAGCACACTTATTCGTGTAAAATCCTTGAAGGGTCGAAAGTGCGATACCCTTTCCTCAGGGTCGTAAAGCACTTGGATAGGAATATTTTTCACCACGACACCCCGCCACGCTGCTCGCACAATTATTTCGATTTCAAATTCGAATTTTCTGGTATAAAATCTCTTTGAGATAGCATGAAGCGGATAAGCCCTAAATCCAGACTGTGTATCCGTTAGTTTGACGCCTGTTTCAAACCAAAACCAAAAATTAGAAAAGCGATTTCCGAAACTACTTTTTTTAGGAACGGAATCATGGGTCATATTTCGACTACCAATAAGCAAGACTGGCGCTGTTGCATTCGCAAGCTCAGCAACAAATTTAGGTATGTCTTGCGGATAATGTTGACCGTCAGAATCTATCGTCAAAGCATAGGAAAACCCTAAAGACTTAGCCCTTTGCAATCCAATCCGCAGCGCCATTCCTTTTCCTTTATTCTGCTCAAAAGTAACGACATCAATTCTGTCAACATATGTTGCTAAAATAGCAGAAGTTGAATCGGTAGCCCCATCATTAACCACAATGACAGCCGACGTATACTGAAGAACACCATCCAACACTCTTTTTAGGGTTTTTTCATTATTGTATGTCGGTATAACAACAACGATCCCTAAACGTTTCAACTCCTCCTTTACCACTTCAAGCTCTAGCATAGATCTAATGGGCTATTTTCTTCTGCTCCTCAGCACTGAATACCGATGATTGTTTCATATAGCTTCGAACAAGCGATTTTACTTCCGACGATTGTTCTTCAAATTTAGCTAAAATGATGTGCTTATCTTCATCAATATTTTTTTTATACTTTAGGATTTTGGGAGAATGTTCTTGAACAGCAAGTCGGATTAACCGAATTTCAAGCTGGTTTGGCGATGTTTTCACTGCATTTTCTAAAAGATGTATCCCTTGCATAACCATTTCTTTTTTTTTCTCGCGCTCACTAAGGTAACGTGCCTTCAAGGTCAACGAAGCTCCTTTATACGCTAACAGCAGCGGATCATTTTTTTTATAGTCGCGTAGCGAAATATATAGTTTTTCAGTCGCTTCTTTCGAGTTTTTTGCTTCTTCAAATTGACTCCTTACTGCATGCAGATCGATAGCGAACAAAGAAAACAAGCCGAGAAAAATAACTAAAATACCTTTCATGTTTATTTTATTTTATAAAAATTAGTCAATTTAAGTGCCACAGTATCATCGAATGAAGTTACATTCTTAACTTTAATCAACTCACTGTCAGTGGAAAGATCTAGAACTAATTGCAAAATGGGATTAATCAGCGGATTAATAAGAGCCATAAATTTTACATTTGAAGATTTCGTTAAGAACAACGATTTCTGGGTGATGCTCTCCGTTATTTCCTTAATAATTTGCATCATACATACGCCTGGCGTTACTGGATTTCCCGGAAAATGTCCACTAAATATTTTATGCGCCGGATTAAGACAAACATGCACGATGTATTTCTGAACACTTACCTCTTCAAAACGTTCGATAGTGTAAAAATCTTCTATTAAACTCATAACTCGTATATTATAAAGTAGACTGTTTTTTATCTAAAACCAAGTGCATCGTGATCGGAAATCTTCGATGTTCAATGCTTACCTCTTCCACAGACAGTCCCTGAATGTTTCTAAAAGAAACTAAAAAATGCTCCTTCTTCCCCTTGACCCGCGATATATTCAACATTTGCCTATTTTCAAATGTATAATAACTGTCCTTAGCCAAGTAAACAGGAAATCGCTGTTTATCCATAAAAATAAGCGCTTCGGAGGAAAAACGACGTTCGGTTAATACGCGAAAAATATCAACAATTTCCTTCACGACAACGCTACGGTCTAGATCGTCCATTGCATAATGCTTGGTATAGGTATAAGGAAATAATGTTACATCCAATAATGTTTGTCCAAAATCGCTAACTAATGCCACCCGGTGAACGTCTGGTTGAACGGTCTTAATCAATAAGGATCCGTTCACATCACACCCAAAGGCTTCTATTTTAGCACGATAAACAAAAGACTTTGACGTATCGGCATAGTAGTTATTAAGTTCTTTCGGTGCTATATTTCTCACGCCCGATGACTCTGGATAACGATAGCTGCCACAAGAGGTAAGCACCAGGAGAAAAACAGAACTAAAGATTAAAAACGGATTCATTGAGTTTGGTATTTACTTTTCTATTCTTTAAAACAAATCGTGTGTAATCATCGGACGGTTCAATAAACTGAACCTCCTCAACCTGATGGTCCTGAGAAGAAAAAACGAGAAGGATTTCTTTAATATATTTTTTCGAATCGCCCGTCTTTGGAGTAAGACGTACTACGTCTTTCCCATCTTTCTTCACATACGCAATAACAAATTCCTTTTCGTCATATTGTCCGGTATGCAGACTTGAAGAAATTAATTTACTCATTTTCTCAAACTGCTTACTGCCTCCTAAGGCAAGGGTCTTCTTTTTGCCATTATCGTCGATCTGAATCTGACCATCTTTCAACACCATTTTATACTGAAAAGGGGTTGTGTAGCTCCAACTCAATCTATCTGGATGTTTGAGGAATAATTTTCCCGACGATTCTGTCGGTTTTTTAAGGAAACTCACATATTTATACTGTGTAAAATCAGCGGAAAGTGTCTGAATGTCACCGATTTTTTTTAACGATTCTTGAAAAGTGCTTTTTTCAGCAACTGTCATAGGGCGCGTTTGAGCCTCCATAAATCGCGGAAAAAGCATTAGATAGATCAGGAAAAAAAATAATCTACATTTCATATGTGTATAATTATTTATGAGTGTTCGATTTCATTGGAATAAATGAGCTCGTTTCACTCGTTTTTTTTGTAATGGTCATATGGAATATCCAAACTGTACTCATTCGTATTTGTGTCGTCTTTCCTAAATGGATATTTCATATGCTTGCAAATTTAACAAATCATCTACAGAAACACAGGCATATCCCTCTTCTTTCAGATAAGGTAATAAGCGTTGCAGAACGTTAACTGTACGCTGAGATGTATCATGAAACAAGATAATATCACCCGCCTTCAACTTTCTCTTTACTCGTTTTAAGATCCGATCTTCATCAGAAGTTACGGTATCTAGAGAACGATTGCTCCAACCGATGACGAGATGTCTTGATTCTTTGACTGCTTTAGCCACAGATGGATTAGTTACACCAAACGGGGGACGAAAAAACTTTGGAAGTTTACCTGTAGCCTGTAGTATAGCACTGTCACATTGCGCAATCTCTTCAGCAACTTGTCTTTGTGTCTGGAATCCGAAGTTTTTTTTGTGAAAATACGTATGGTTCGCGATAACATGTCCCTCCAACGAGAGTGCACGAACCAGTTCAGGATCCTTTAATACGCGCTCTCCAATACAGAAGAAGGTTGCCTTCATCTGATACTTAGATAAAAGCTCTTTAACAGCTGGAGTGAACGCCGACGGGCCATCATCAAAGGTTAGCGCTATCACTTTATTATCCGGCTCTTTCTTTGAAAAAAAGGTCTTCACAAAGTACCCTATACGAATATCAAAAGATCCCCATATGGTTAACAACAGTGCAAATACCACAACAATAAACAGCCATAAAAAACTACCGCCAAAGATTCCTAACAAGAGCGCTATCACAAAAAAAAAGATAAATAGCGGAAACAGAATCTGATGCTTTAACATGCTCTTATAAGAATTAGGGCGTGGTCCACTCCTCTATATTGATTGTAGATAAGAATCGTCTTAGGTGTAGAAGTCCGATCAATTGTGTTCCAATAGAGTACTTCCGGAATATGCTGCTCTCTTAATAACGAGGCACCGATTGCTAGCGCTAGTGATGAACAACTATCATATTGCCCTACAATATGCTTATAGTATAAAGCTGGTATTTGCGGGAACTGTTCCCGAGCAATATCATAATAATCATCGTCTTGATCACCACAGTAGCCTAGTAGTAATGCATCCACCTGAGACGCATCGATAGCATTAGACTTCAAAAAACGGCCCACAAAAGTACTGACATCGCCCTTCTCGACGATGTTTTGCATAATCACATCGACGACCGCTGCATAGGAATGCTGACTTCTACTTGAACTTAATGAAAAGAAGGCTGCTCCTTCCGCATAATTCACACCAGGAGATCTGCTCTCTTTCACACTTTCGAAGACTCCTTCCGATTTAATATACCCAATCTTTTGCAGCAACAAATAGGTATGATCTGAGATTTCATCAACGCCACCTAACAAAATATCCGTGGCTTCTGAAGATTGTAATTGAAGAAGAGCATCTAAGAGTGCCGATTCGAATGAAACGGAACGATTCACGTAGGTAAAGTTATACCCTTTGCATCCTAAGCGTAATGCAATTTGTGCGGCAACTGTATTGTGAGTGGATTGAATAAAAGATGTTGGTGTCAAAAATTGCTCATCATTATCCAAGATTGCACGAAGAAATTTTTCAGAATCTTCGGAACATCCAAGTCCTGTACCTGTTATAATAGCATCGGGAAGTGTTAGTCCTGCCTCATCTAAAGCTTGTTGAGCGGCAAAGATTCCCATTTTTATCCCTTTAGACATCCGTCTTATCATTGCGGGAGCAATAATATCCTTATAAACAGGCTGAACAGCGTCACTGATTGGTCGGTTTAACTCTTTCGCTTCAGCCAACAACGACGGCCGCCATATACCTTGTGCTGTCACAGCCCCTATACCATTTATAAACACACTCGCTTTCACTGTTTCGAAAAAATAAGAGTTGAACAATTTCCACCAAAACCAAAAGAATTAGATAACACATTCGTCAGTTCGCGATTTAGTAAGGTTGTTTCTGGAACCAAATCAAACTCATGCATTTTAGTTTTAAAATGAAGATTTGGAAAAATAACATTATTCCTAAGCGCTAAAATACTGTATACAGCTTCTATAGCTGCTGCCGCAGCCAAAGTATGACCGGTAAACGCTTTAGTAGAACTAAAAGGAGGCATATTTTCTTCAAAAATCCGTAGTAACGCACGTCCCTCTGAAAGGTCATTATTAGGTGTCGCTGTTCCATGTACATTTACATAGTCAACATTATCCGCAGTTAGCCCCGCAGTATACAGTGCTTTCTTCATCGCTAAAAATGCACCTTCACCCTCCTCGGATGATGCCGTTTGGTGAAAAGCATCATTCGCATTGCCAAAGCCTTTCAAGTAAGCTAATACATCCCGGTTTTCTCTTTTCGCCAGTTCTTCCGACTCTAGCACCAAATATGCAGCGGCTTCTCCCAGGTTCAAGCCTTTACGGTCATCGTCGAATGATTGACAAAAGCTATCGGATAAAATCATCAAGGTTTTAAAGCCATTAACGGTAAATTTACTTAAAGCATCGGTTCCTCCTACGATAACCCGATCGAGCCTTCCGCTGTGTATCAATCGCGCTCCCATCATAATAGCATTAGCTGCCGAAGAACAGGCCGTACTGATTGTAGTCACGATTCCTTCAATTCCTAGATAGTCCGCTATCTTTTGAGTAGAATCTCCAGCATCGTGTGCTGTGATATAAGGATAGAGTTCCGGCTTCTGCAAATAGTCGTAAAAATACCTTTCCGTATAATCCATTCCGCCCACACTTGTGGATGATATCAAACCCGTCCTCACAGAATTAATATTGTCAATACCGGCAGATTTTACAGCGGCGCTTGCAGCATACATTCCTAATAAAGCTGTCCGGGTAAAATTACTTTTTGTCGGCCCTCCCAATAACTGCACAAGTTCCTCATTTGAATACTTGATCTCTCCTACCCAAATGTCTTCAGCATGTTTTGTCTGAAAATTTTCTATGCGAGAGATGCCGTGTGCCCCCTGCAGCAATGCCGTCATATTTTCCTCCACAGAGCATCCAATGGAAGATATAATCCCCATGCCAGTAACAGCAATTCTCGGAGAAGCCATTATTTTGTGCGATTTTCAGTTATATAAGCCGCCATTGTCTCAATTGACTGAAAGATCGATTTACCTTGTTTAGGATCAGATAATTTAATTCCATACTCCTTATCCATTAACACAATGAGTTCCAAAGCGTCAATAGAGTCCAGACCCAAACCTTCACCAAATAAAGCATCATTATCATTAATATCTTCAGTCGTTATATCTTCTAGATTTAACACCTCGATAATTTTCCCTTTTAATTCTTCTTTTATTGTTGCCATTATATATATAATAAAATCAAATGTATTAATGTTTGTTAACAGTTATTTATTTATAGCTATTTTTCAGCGTGCATCCTCTAAACTTGAAATGAACGATTCAAGCCCTGCTTGGTTAAAAATCTGTTGAATATTTGCAACGGAATGGGAAGATCCCTTCTCCTCACCAACAAGATACAAAACCGCTTGGTAACTTTCTTGAAAAAATTCAACCCAACCGCACATCACCTTTTTCGCTTTATTCGAATGCAAGAGATATTCACTATAAGCATGAACCATTTGTACAGGAAAACGCTCCGCGATAAAAAAAGCATTTTCCGTTTGCAAATTGTGACGGATGCTAATCTCTCCAACACAAATATTAGCCAATGTGTAAACAAAAGTCGCAGGGCTTGGGAAAAAGTTTTGAGACGATCGAATAGATTCCTGGTGTTTAACATCCGTATCTAGACTCCCCGACCTATTAACCAACACAATCGCTAAATCTTCTTTTGCTTCATCCTTAAGTAGATACTCCGTTGCCAAGACCGCTAATTTACTTAACGCATCCATTTTATAAAATTTAGGATAATCCGGCGTTAAACTTTTAAACGCATCCTTTGCAAATTCTTGAAAAGACAGTCCCACTGGTCCCTCCCAGAGCGTTTCATTATCCACGAATATACGATGGTTAGCTATAATGCAGGACTTAAGTATATGATTCTTTTCTAGCATACTTTATCAATGATTACAGCCGCATTGCTCCCACCAAACCCCGAAGCTGTCTTTAAAAGCCTGCGGATGGGAGCCGTTTGCAGTTCCTTCACAATGTTCAAGGGTTGTGATACACCATGTTCACGGAAGCCTAATGTGGGAATTAACAGGTTTTCCGTCATCCCTTTTAAGGCTAAAACCGTTTCCAATAATCCAGAGGCTCCCAACGTATGTCCGTAATAACCTTTTAGACTATTTACAGGAATAGCCTGTAGCCCCAAGCGATTAAATGCTATTGCTTCCATCTCGTCGTTGTAAGCGGTAGCTGTACCATGTGCGGAAATGTAGTCTAAAGTTGTTAAATCAACATCAGCTTCGCTTGCTGCAGCGGTTACACTTTGAACTAACCCTTCTCCAGTACGAGAAGGTCCAGAGATATGGTTCGCATCATTTACAGAACCTTCTCCTAGTATTTTATAATTTCCGATCTCTTTAGATACATATAAACATGCACTTGCCTCTCCCAAAGAAACGCCTGCCCGATCACGATCAAAAGGCCGGCATGGAAAAGGGCTCATCGCCTGAAATGCAGAAAATCCAGAAGCAACAAATGCGGTGAGTTCATCAGCTGCCAGCACAATAGCATCATCATACAAACCTGACTGTATCAACCTTTTAGCAACAAACAAAGCAAGCAATCCCGAAACACAGGCATGAGATACAACAATAGGTTCGGTCATAACCCCTGTCTGAACGGCGACTTTTTTTGCAAGCCTACTTAACTCCACATTTTTCGCATTTCCCACCTCTAGTGAGGATATATTCCCTTTCGTAGTTGATAGCACAAAGGCAGTCCTTTCCGTAAGCGTTCTGGCATTCAATATTGGCAACATCGCCGAAATAAGCATATTCTCCAAACGTGTGTTATCGCCATTGCACAGATCCAACAATAGTTTATCGTCGATCTTTGCTGCGTATAAATCACTTAAAGTGCCGATATGATGTAGACCAAGCCCTCCTTCCCCACGGAGCAAAGACGACCAATTATCTTCTAAATTGCTGCCCAAAGGCGTTACGCAATTCATTTCATGAATATATACCGAATCGTAAATCATTCTTGTAGCCCAACTTTTCTCTTCCATTCGATAACAAACGCAGGAATATTGAGTGCCAGATTATTGTCCCCATCCAGAAAAACCTGAATAGTCTCTCCTAAACAGACCAGCTCATTTTTATCATTAAATATCCGAAAGCGAAAGATCAGCTTCGCCGCCGGCGTATCAATAAAGGATGTTTCTATGCGCGCATTTTCACCATAACGTAAGGGCAATCTGTGCTCACAACTCGATTTGACAATAGGCGTAGTGTAGCCTGCTTTCTTTACGGTTAAATAGTCTATCCCGTAGGCTCTACCAAATGCTTCTCTTCCTTGTTCGAAATATAAGATGTAGTGACCATGCCATACAATGCCCAATGAATCGACTTCACTAAATCGGACCGGAATGGTGACATTCTCCTTTAGGTTAGTTTCCTCATTAAACCGTTCTCTTCTTTTTATCATATAAAGTGGCTATGGTAAGCGTAAGTACAAAAAACAAAATTAATAAAATAATCTCAGGCAGGATGTCGACCAACGACGCGTGCCGAAGCAGAATATCGTAGAAAGCACGCAAACCCCAATTCATTGGAGAAATCGCAGCTAACTTCTGCATCATTGGTGGCATAATGAAAACAGGAACCCACACCCCACCAAATGCAGCTAAAACAACGGTAAGCGTTGCCCCAAATGGAGCGGATTGCTCCTGTGTTGTTGCAATAGTGCCAATTAAAATCCCTAAACCAATCGCCGCCAAGCCACTAAAAAGTGCTATGATACTTAGGTGTAGAAAATATCCATTAACTTCAAAGTGATGCAACCCTAAATAAGGAAAAACAAATGCTCCTACAAGCAACATCAAATAAAACTGAATTAAGCTAATCAGTAAATAAGTACAGGTTTTCCCCAATAGAAATAGTGCATATGATGTTGGACTTGTACTGATACGTAGCATCGTACCTTGAGACTTTTCTTTGACAATATTGATAGAAAGAGGAACTACAATAAAAAAAATAGCAAACAATGCCCATGCCGGAACATTATGCTGAACAGCACTCGGTATTAAATTTTGGCCATCGCCACCTTCTATAACTTCTTTAAAAGATATAAATTGCTGGCCCGTGAGGCTCAAGTTTGCTTCCTCATCCAATTCACGTTGAAAAGTATGGTAAATGGTTTTTGATTCAATATTAGAAACCATTTTATCAATAGACATCTTTATAGCAGTCTTAAATGCAGCCTGTGTAGCTGGATCGAAATAAAGCTTAATTTCCTTTTCATTTACCGCTACCTGTGCCTCTTTTGTTGTATCAGCACTGTAATCAAATTCGGCTAAGATCTTATCTACATTCTGTTTTACATGTAAGTTGAGATCATGCGTTAAGTTCTTGGGGAGAATAATTGCTAATTGATATTTTCCCTCATGCACCAATCGCTTTGCTACATCTTCCGTTATCGCTTGACCATTCAATGAAGTAATTAACTTGAGCCCCTTTTCTGCTTTGAAATTCTCTTTCACATGGGACGAAATAGTATCCAAATCGTGATCAACGAGCAAAACTTCGATCTCACTCCCTAATATCGAATCAAAAGAGCCTTTTTGAACCAACGTTACAGCCACCAAAAGAATCAAAGGCATCACAAACAAGATGACAATTCCTCCGATATCTCGTCCCAATAAGAGTAATTCTTTTTTTATAGACATCCATAGTTTATACATCACGAAACCCCTTCCCTGTTAGATGTATAAAAACATCCTCCAAATTCCTCGCATCAGGAACCGATGCCACCAAACTTTGCGGAGAACCGATTCTCCATAATTGTCCTGATTCTATAATCCCTACTCGCGTACAAAACTCCTCTGCTTCGAGTAAATGATGAGATGTATATACAATCGTCGTTCCCTCACTATTTAGTTTTCTTAAGTAATCCATTATAGCCTGTTTCGAATGCACATCGACCCCGACAGTAGGTTCATCTAAAAAAAGAACAGATGGTTTATGCAATACGGCTGCCAGTAAATTGACACGGCGCTTCATTCCTCCAGAAAAGTCTTCCACTTTCTTTCCTCTATGTTTTGAAAGCCCCAATCTCTCCAAAGCCTCATCAATTTTCGAATCCAGCACTCGCCCGGAGAGGCCATACATACTGCCAAAATACAAGAGATTCTCTCGAGCCGTAAGGGATGGATACAACGCAAAATCCTGAGGAACAACGCCTATGGATGATTTTAATTGCGTAGCGGTCTTCTCGTAAGTGAATCCTGCAATAGAAAATTGTCCCTGACTTGGCTTAAGTAACCCGCACAACATGGATATAAGTGTGGTCTTCCCCGCTCCATTAGGCCCTAAAAGGCCAAAAACCTCCCCTTCAACAATCTCTAAACTCAGGTTGTTAACAGCAAAATCATCCTCGCCACGGTATTTCTTTGAAAGATTTTCAATATGTATAACAACTGAACTCACAGTGATTTTTTCAACTTTTTAAAAAATGCCTCTTCCAGATCTGCCAAATGCAGCAAGTCATTCGATAGCTTATTATATACATCCTCCTGATTGCTTCTCTTTTTATACACACGGGAAGCATCAACAGCAAAATCACGCCATAAGTCGCCAATAACCGTCATCTCCGCCGACAGAGCTACGAGCGCGGGTTTATTTATTTTTTTTCCGGCTTCTTGTAAAAAGGCAGAATAGATATAACGAAAACCTCCTCCTCCTGTTCCAATCTCCTCTTGCATCCGGACCATTTGTGCTAAATAATAATTAGCTTTTTTAACACCCACTTTTTGGGGCCATCTGCGAATCGCCTTTGCCACCATACGCATGCCTCTAACACCAACTATTGGCACAGGAGCTAACATATCGCTACAAGTCTTTTTTATCGCTCCAACAATAGCCTTCTCCCAATCTATAGTTGAGGGAATATAAATTGGATAATAGATATGTCCTTTAGGTGCCAAAACGCCCTTTGCAAAACGAACTCTCTCTAATTCTTCCTCTGTCAGCCTGTGCACAGTTTCCATGGTAGGATCGCTCACCAAATATTCATGATGTTCTTTCCCATATACCACCAAATTATGTGCATTAAAATGAAATCGATAATCTTCTGGAAAATAAGGAAGATGATAAACCCCCACTTGCAAGCCTGATGGTATATTATTCCGGAGGTTCTCATCCAATACTTGCTGGGCTTTTCTTCTACTTGAAAACCTCTGTCTCTTGATTTTCAGACCTAATCGTTTTGCAAGTCGATTAAAAATCCATCCCGGAGCAGGCCTATAGCTAAGTCCAGGGGCATGATTAACCTTTAAAAAAGGCAAATACACATAGAACAAGCCTGAACCAATACCAAATACCATAGGCTCACTAATTGCCAAACCTTTATTTTTTAACAAATTTGAAGCGACTCCATTTTCACAATGGGCCGTAATCTGGTGTTCAAATTCTAATTGCATCAATCTCCTCTATAATTTCTTAATTCCTCTACACGAATATCAAATGCTTCTGCGTATTTGTTCAAAACGCGAGCACTCAACTTAACAAAAACCGATGGCTTCACATGCCTTTTGATGCGCCATTTCCAAAGTCCTGTATAATCGGATAAAATCTGCCAATCCATTCTACGCAATTCCATAAAATAGACAATTGGACTAGCCACACCCGCACGAACATCAGCGCTCGCCTTATCTATACGTTCTTGAAGTTCTTGCAACGTAAGATCTTGGGCAACAGTCTTAGCATCCCAACCGGTACTCAGCTCCGTCGTATATTCTCCATTTTCATCTACCGCATAATAGAGCTCTCTAGACCCTTTTTCAAATACCCGGCCGTTATCTTGTGGCACTTCTGATTTTTTCATATGCTATTGCTTTTTCAGGAATAAATTGATGACAGCCGTTGAAAGAAGTATATCTCGGCATGTTGCACGTACGTCCATCGTACACGTTGCATAACCTTCTCCATCAAATTGTGACGTTAACGTTGACTCGGTAAGAATCTCATCCCCAACAGACGGCAACTCCACTATTTGCATTTGCTTCACGCCAGAGATAAAGCCGATAATTCGTTTGTCTGATTTTGGGTTATAATCGTCTTCATAAAAAGTTTGCCCAACAATAGATGAACACGTTTGGGCCATATTTTCCATCAAACCAATTTCTTGTAGAAAATTGTCCGTTACAAAAATATTATCCTTATTTATACGAAAACTACAGAGCACCCTCGTCGACGTGATTTCCAATATCTTATCTACCATAAGCATTGGCCTCCTGTGTGGAAGAAATTGCTCTATATCTATAGCTGCTGTATATATTGGCTCATCCATTATTTGTTTGCTATTACTGTTTTCATCTGTGCTCTTGCAATAATATCTTCTCCTAATTTAGTAATAATTTCAACTAATGTGACCCCCATAAATTCCTGCAAGATAAGAACTTCACTAAAAATTGTTTGTCCTATTAATGGTAATGCATAAATTTCTGCATGCTGGATGGCTCCAATATACCCCATCGGTGCAGCCTCATCGCGCAGAAAAAAACTATAGCCGGTGTGCAATGCGACTGACTGCGCCATATGCTCTAGAAGTCCACTTTCTGCCAGTGCATGACTATCGGTGAACAACAAGCCCTTTTCTATAAAAAGTGAAGCTGTTAATTGAGTTGTTGTATATGCTTCTAAACTAGAAACCATAACGATAGGGGACCGCTGTGGAATCAGAGAGAGAAGAACGTTGCCAGTAACCGGTAAATGCATTAGCAAACGGTTAAGTAAGCGTAAGCATATGTAAATCGGGCACTTTCAGGTACACATAACAGGATATGCTGGCCCTTTTTCAATTCTTTCGTATGAAGCAGTTCCTCCAACATAAGATAGACCGACCCGGCGCCGACATTGCCTACGTCTTTAAGATTTGTAAACCATTTATTTCTTGAAATCTCTATTCCCGCTTCAGCAAATCCATTATACAGGCCATCAACAAAGTAATGGGAAGAAACGTGAGGCAATAAATAATCGATATCATCAGGAGTTACACCATTTTTTTCCATTGCCTGTTTCATACTATCCACCCCTTTTACTAAAATAAACTTATCCAACATTTTAGTATCTTGCTTGACGGCAAAAATAGATTCAGACAACCATTCCTCAGAAGAATAATCGGAGAATGAACGAAGAGATCCATCAGGCATCTTATCCGCTCCAGCGTACATACAGACATCCAGCTCGTGTGCATAAGAATATCCTTCCATCCACTCTATCCGTAACGAGAAATCACCCTGAGGGGAATTCTCTAATAAAAAAGCACCCGCTCCGTCCGATAACATCCACCGTAAAAAATCTTTATTAAAAGCAAGAATAGGCTGTTCTTCCAGTTGTTTTAAATTCTCAACTTCTTTGCTAAAATGATCTGCAACCATCCAGGAGGACATCCGTTCTGACCCTGTGCAGACTGCATTTTTTGTATTTCCGGACTTTACAGATAAATAACCATATTTGAGGGCATTCATACCAGCACAACAATTGCCTGCAGCCGAATTCACTTCAACATTTCTGTTGCCAAGTTCGCCATGCACCATGACGGCATGGGAAGGCATCAAAAAGTCGGGCGATGAGGTTCCACAAGAGAGCAGCTCCATATCTGTAGATTTAAACCTTTCATCGAAAAGCCCTCTAACTGCCTCTGCAGTCAACTGTGCATTCGTATGCGTCGGGCGTCCATCCGAACTCAAGGCATAATAACGCGTCGTAATTCCGTTATTTCTTAATACAATACGTCGGGCCTTCGATTCTCTATCATTAATCTTTCCCAAATAGGACTCCATTTGATCGTTTCCGATGGGTTCATTGGGCAAAAACTTCGCTATTTTATTTATATAAACTTCATTCATTTTAGATTCCTTCATAATGCTGCCGTTCTTTCTTGTACTTCAAGAAATACAGGAACGGGTAGAGC
Source organism: Sphingobacterium sp. LRF_L2 (assembly GCF_965644235.1). Taxonomy (NCBI): domain Bacteria; kingdom Pseudomonadati; phylum Bacteroidota; class Sphingobacteriia; order Sphingobacteriales; family Sphingobacteriaceae; genus Sphingobacterium; species Sphingobacterium sp. LRF_L2. The sequence continues at coordinate 317,472 of NZ_CBFFRI010000003.1, forward strand.
AATAACTCTACCAAATAGACCAGGGGAGATACCACATAGATGGCAAAAACCACATAATACTTAAATACAACAAGTAAACGCTTTCGTTTTGTTTTATTTTTCAGAATAATAGACGACCAAATTTTAAACATCCTGTTTCCTTTTTGGTCCATAGAGACCAAAAAGAATCGATAGTCAACAGCTCCACTTTTAACGAGTTCTTGCTGTAAAGATGCAAAATTGCCAATCCCTAAATGACGCGCTATAATATCTCCATATTTTGTAGCACCTTTTATTTCTGCATCTGACACCCCAGGTTTCGGAAAAATGCCATAGGCTTTTCGCTTCTTTCCTGAAAACATCCAATCCACAATTGTAATCACAGAAATAAGGTTATGATGTCTATCTGTTAATGCAATATTACCAACCAAAGTGGCGTTGTTTTTCTGTAGCAAGACTTTCACTTTATCCTGGGCTAGCGCCCACATGTTCCGACTACCGCTTACCGTAATCACCGACCTATTGCCCAATATCTTTTCAGCATATTCACTTTTTAAGAAAGAATTAATTGGAATAGACGGTGTTAAATACCATACTTGGTAATACAACACAACGAGGTCGTAATTTGTCTGCAGTATGTGGGGAGCTGGCGGATGAATTTCCTCAGGAATCTGTTGAAAAGACTCCGGAAAAGCATTAAAAAAGGCATCAGCCGTCCAAGGAAATGGAAACTGATGAACCATTTTTATTTCATAGAAATCTATCTCCGCTTTCTGATCGGCAATCATTGGCTTAGCAATAGCCTGTGCTATCTCCTCCAACTGTCCTGACTGCGAGAAATAAATAAAAAGTACTTTCTTCATTGTTACGTCTTATCTACTTTTTATCCTGTTGCCAGAAATCAAAGAAATTAAACCATTGTAAAGAATATCGCATTAACATACTCTCCACACTTTTTGTATAAGCTGCCAAATAAGAATCTGGATCTCTCCTTTTCACCCCCTCTGCTTTTCGAGCATAAAGGTGATAATGCAATCCTTTTTCTTTCATCACATAGACAAACACCACCGGTGCCGACAACCTTGACGCGATATGAAATGGCCCTGCGGGAAAAGAAGCCCGTTGACCAAAAAACGTTGTTTCAAGAGTCTTTGATCCCACAAAATAACGGTCTCCGGTAAAACAAATCAATTCATTGTTTGACAAAGCATCGTTAATTTCGAACACATGGGACATGTCATCCTTTATTTTAATAAACTTAACGCTAGATTTTTCCGAAATCCGCTCTATATACTCTTTAATTACGGTCCTTTCCTGATCTACTGTCACCAGATTTATTTGGAAATTGGAATCAACTTCAGCGAGAAATTTATCAGCGATTTCAAAATTACCCACATGCGCCGATATCAGAATCCCCCCCCTTTGGTTGGCGAGAGCTTCTCGCAAAACATCAATACCATCAAACTCATACGTAAATCGATCTCGAAGGCCTGATGATATAGCGACCTTATCAATAATCGTTTGACCAAAGACAAAATAAGACTGGTAAACTTTCCAAAAAGCGCAAAACGCACGCTTACCTTGGCGCTTTCTCCAATAATAATAGATAGCCTTAAAACTTTTTGGATAAAATAGGAAATAATAAAAGGAAACAAAAATAAGTAATCCGTAGGCAGAGCGGACACCTAGCTTTTTAATCAGAAGTACAAATATCTTATAGCCAAGGAGTGTTCCTTTAGATTTTCCGTCCCATTGGCTCATCATTCATTTTTTTTTAATTCTTATCCGCTATTTTACGTTCAACCACATCATAAAAATCCTGAAAAGTCACCATTCCTGCAAAATCAGCTTCAACAAGCTTAACGCCAAAATTGGATTCGATAATAACGACCAAATCAACATAATCAAGACTATCTAAGTCGAGTGATTCTTTCAAAGATGCTTCTGGAGTAATTACCTCTTCATCAACCTCAAACTCCTCAATCAATATTTCGTTTATCTTTTGATATATACTCACCTTATTCATTATTAAATTTCTTGACTACCAAAGCGGAGTTGGTTCCACCAAATCCGAAAGAATTAGACAAATATATATCAAATTCTTGTTTTATCGTCTTGTAAACAAAATTTAATTCTTTTATATCATCATCGGGTTCCTCTAAATTGATATTAGGGGCTATGAATCCTTCTTGCATCATTAAGGTGGAATATACAATTTCCGACGCACCTGCCATCCAACATTCATGCCCTGTCATCGACTTCGTAGAGCTGACATACGGACGGCTTCCAAATACTTCAAGAATTGCTTTCGCTTCGTTAGCATCGCCAATAGGTGTCGACGTCGCATGTGCGTTAATATACGCTACATCTGACGGAGCAATACCAGCCTGATCCAGCGCACGACGCATCGCCTTAGCAGGTCCGTCAATATTTGGCGTTGATATATGTCCTCCGTTTGAGGAAAACCCATACCCCAAAACCTCCGCAATAATAGGAGCGCCACGTTCGATTGCGGAATCGTAGCTTTCTAAAATGACAGTGGCAGCACCTCCACTTGGCACCAAACCGGTACGTTTCTTATCGAATGGACGAGAAGCTGCGGTCGGATGATCTATATCCGTAGCAAAAACCCCTAGACCATCAAAACTAGCCATCGCATAAGGATTAATCTCCTGAGCACCTCCACAGATGATAAAATCCTGCATTCCTTGTTGTATAAACATGAATCCCAAACCTATCGCATGTGATCCACTTGCGCAAGCCGCACTTATCGTCATGTTGATTCCCGATAAACCAAATATGGTGGCTAGATTCATGGTGACGGTGGAATTCATTGATTTAAAGATAGCTCCCGATCCAATTAATTGGGTATCACGCTTTTCACGGACAATATCTGTTGAATCGATAACCGCTTTCGACACACTATCATTACCATAGAGTATCCCTACCTCCCGTTGCAATAAATCAGCTTCGCTAATTCCTGCATTTTCCAATGCTTCTATGGTGGCTAAGTAAGCGTATTCAGATTCCTCCCCCATACTGATACGTTGACGTCTGCTCAAGACCTTTTTTAAATCCGGAGGAGGCACCGTACCTGTCAAAGGAGACTTAAATCCGAAGTTTAAACGTTCCGTATCGACCACAATACCTGATTTCCCTTCAAAAAGAGACTGTCTTACCTCCGCTAAGTTTGTACCTATACAAGAGTAGATCCCCATTCCCGTGATAACAACACGCTTACTCATTCGATTTTTTATGAATAAATTCCTCCATTAACATTTATAACTTCGCCTGTTATATACCCCGATTTCTTCGATGCCAAAAAGCACACGAGGTCAGCGACTTCTTCAACTTCTCCAAAACGATTAACGGGGATAAGACGAATAAGTTCTTTTTCATCCATATCCTGCGTCATATCAGTCCGAATAAAGCCAGGCGCCACAGCATTTACTGTAATATTTCGCTTAGCAACCTCTTGAGCAAGGGCCTTGGTGGCTCCGACTACCCCCGCCTTAGCCGCAGAGTAGTTTACCTGCCCCGCAGTTCCCTTCATGCCCGAGACAGATACCACATTAATTATTCTGCCATAGCGTTGTCTTAATAATTTCTGGATAAAGAATCGTGTAACGTTATAAAAACCCTGCAAGGAAATATGCAAAACTGACGTCCAATCTTCGGGAGTCATCCACATAAAAAGACCGTCTTTTGCCACACCAGCATTATTGACAATAACTTCAACAATAGCATCTGGGTTCTGATCAGTCCAATACTCTAACGCACTTTTGACCGCATCCTCATCGCCAACATCAAATTTCAGTATATCACCACTTCCACCTGCTGCCTCGATCAAAGCTAATGTTTCCCTCGCTGCAACTTCATTCCCCTGATAATTTATCAACACATGATACCCTAACTCCAAGGCTAACTTTTGACAAATCGCTCGACCAATCCCTCTAGACCCTCCTGTTACTAATGCACATCTCATATTATTTCATCAAATATTCTTTAACCTGCTGAATTGCTGTATAAAGAGGCTTATCATCCGAAAAAGCGGGTATAATGTTACGAATATCGTCGTACACCTCTTTCGTCTTTGAAGATACAAAATTTTGGTAACTTAAAATATCGATGGCTTGCGCGAGCGAAATTGCCTGGACAGCGAAGACCTCAAATGCGTTGACGACAACTTTATGCGCAAGAACGGCAGCATTAGTTCCCATACTCACAATATCTTGATTGTCATTATTATTTGGAATACTATGAATATACATCGAAGTAGAAAGTGTCTGGTTTTCTGCAGTGGTTGACGTAGCCGTAAATTGAGCCCCCTGCATTCCAAAATTGAATCCTAATTTACCCATATTCACGAATGGCGGCAGGATTTCATTAATCTTGGCATTCATAAGATAATTGAGCTGTCTTTCTGACAACATCGTCAACCTGGTCACCGCTAACTTTAACTTGTCCATTTCTAGCGCAATATAATCACCATGAAAATTTCCGCCATGATAAACATTACCATCTTCTACAGAAATAATAGGATTATCACTCACAGAATTCAATTCATCTTCTAAAATGACGCCCACTTGATCCAACGTTTCCATAACAGGACCAAGTATTTGAGGCACACATCGCAACGAATAGTATTCCTGCACTTTATCCTTGAAGATGTCTTCTTGGTTATTTCCCGAATACAAATCCTCTTCCCGCTTCTTGATTAGCTGGCTGTCTACAAGCTGCTCACGCATCAATCGAGCAATTTCTTGCTGTCCTGGATGTAGCTTTACTGCATTCAAGGTTGTGGAATAGTGGTCGTCATGCGCCTTGACGATTTCGTTCATGGCACAGGAAAGCCATATCGACCAACTTAATAACTTTCTGCTTAAAAAATAGTTAACCAACCCTATACCCGTCATGACGGAAGTACCATTTATTAAAGATAGTCCTTCACGAATGACAACCTCAATTGGTTTCAGACGCTCTTCTTCAAAAACCTCGGATGTTGATCGCCGAACGCCTTTATATAAGACCTCCCCTTCTCCGATTAAGACTAGAGCAAGATGGGCGAGCTGAACCAAATCTCCACTTGCTCCAACACCGCCATGCGCAAATATTACGGGTGTAATATCGCGATTAATCATTTCCTGAAGCAAGGCGATCACACTATTGTGAATACCACTCTTGCCTTTTGAGATGTTTGACAACCGCGTGAGCATAGCCGCTTTTACTTGAATTGGCGACAGCAAATCGCCAGTCCCCGCAGCATGACTTCGGATTAGATTATACTGCAGTTGATGGGTATCTTCATCCTTCACCCGATATTGAGCCATAGGGCCAAAACCTGTGTTGACACCGTAAATCACCTTATTTTCTGCAAATTTCTTCAAAAAAAGATGACTCTCTTCTACAATTTCAAGCACATCTGACTGTACTTCTAATGGTTGGTTATTGAATAAGATCTCATAAACCTGAGACAACGTAAGTTTTTTATCTACTGAAATCATTTATTTGCCAGCAATCGCCGAATTTTAGATTATCACAAAAAAGCACAAATATAACTCTTACATTTGTGTCATATTTTAACACATGCAAAAGTAATATAATTTATATATTAATCCGTTACGACATGTTCACCGAGGAAGTAGATATTTTGATTATTGGAGCAGGACCTTCTGGTTGTGTCGCTGCAGGCTATCTCCAACAGAAAGATGTACGAATCAAAGTCATAGAAAAATCCAATTTTCCCAGACTGGTGGTGGGCGAGAGTCTCATCCCCCGGGTTATGGATCATTTTGACGAAGCAGGGCTGCTTTCCGCACTACAGCAGCATAATTTTCAAAAGAAACCGGGAGCTCGCTTCATCAAAGGAGAAGTAATAAGCATCTTCGATTTTAGTCAAAAATTTGGCGACGGCTGGGACTGGACTTGGCAAATACCTCGAGCGGAATTCGATCATGTCATGACGAAAGAACTGGCGAGAAAAGGTGTGGATATTGCGTTTGAGACAGCATTGATGGCCATCGAATTCAACGGAACCGACTCCATTTCTACTATCGAAGATAAGGAGGGGAACGTTTCGCAGATTCGAGCGAAATTTGTTATTGATGCAAGTGGCTACGGAAGAGTATTACCTCGTCTTTTAAATTTAGACAAACCCTCTCAATTAAACCCTCATTCTGCCATTTTTTCACACGTAAAAGACATCAACCGTCCCGAGGGCATCGAGGGAACACAAATATCATTCGATGTATTGGAAACAGAAGTATGGCTTTGGGTAATTCCTTTTTCGAATGGTCTCACAAGCTTAGGCATTGTGGCGCACACCGACTTTATTGAACAACTCAAGGGAGATCAAGGCACCGCTGAGGCGTTAAAGAAAGCGATTCAACTTTCCGATTTTTACGTAAAACGCTTTGCAAATACGCATTTTGAATTTGAGCCGATTCACCTTAAAAACTACTCTGCAGCCGTAACGAAAATGTATGGTGACGGCTTCGCACTAACAGGAAACAGCTCCGAGTTTCTAGACCCTGTATTTTCGTCGGGGGTATGCTTTGCAACAGAATCCGGTATTCTTGCTGCTAAATTAGCATACCGACAGTTAAAAGGGGAGCACGTAGACTGGCAAATAGAATTTGCTGATTACATGCAACGAGGAATTGATGTATTTACGACCTATGTAAAAGAATGGTATACGGGCAACTTGCAAACATTATTCTTTCACCGTCCTGAAAACCTAGATATAAAGCAAAAGATATGTGCGGTACTGGCGGGCTATGTTTGGAATGAAGAAAATCCATTTGTAAAAAAACACGATAGAGTAATCAAAACAATGGCATACATGTTAGAGAACAATGAAACATTCTCCAACGATTTATATATGTAATCCTCAAAAAAAAGATCCGAATCCACAGTGGATTCGGATCTTTTTTCTACAAAGGCTCTCCTAAGAAAAAGCGGGAATGGCTCGCTGGATGCGTTCTAAAACCTCTGTCTTACCAAGGAGCTCAGCGATCTTAAAGACATCAGGGCCAAATTTCCCTCCAACCAACATGATACGGAATGGCATCATGAGCTCTCCTACTTTCAGCCCCTTATCACTTATCTTTGTTTTAAATAACGTCTCTATATCCGCAGCGTTCCATGAAGCGAGTTCATTAAACTCCTGTGCAACCTCCTCAAAAAACAATTGCTTATCCGAGTTCCACTTCGGCTTCACAGCGTCCACATCATAGCTCGATGGCTCTGTAAAGAAAAATGAACTTTGCGTCCAAAAATCTTCAACAAACGTTAATCGTTCTTTTACCAACGACAAAACTTCGGCTATATAGCCTTCCTCGAAAACACGATTCGTCTGGGTTTCGATGATGTGATTTATTTGAGGCAACAGATCTGCATTGCTTGCTTTCTTAATCCACTCGTGATTGAACCATTTTGCTTTTTCAAAATCAAACTTCGCTCCAGCTTTACTCACCCTATCCACACTAAATTTTTCCACTAACTCTGTTGCTGTAAATATTTCCTGTTCGGTACCATCGTTCCATCCCAGGAGGGCTAACATGTTTACAAAAGCCTGAGAAAGAAATCCCATCTCCCTAAATCCTTTTGTTACATCTCCAGTCTTAGCATCTACCCAATTCATCGCGTATACAGGAAATCCTAATCGATCACCATCTCTCTTACTCAATTTACCATTACCGTCTGGTTTCAATATCAACGGCAAATGCGCCCATTGAGGCATCTCATCTTTCCAACCTAAATACTCCCAAAGCAGCAGGTGCACTGGAGCTGAAGGAAGCCATTCCTCGCCTCTGAAAACATGGGATATTTCCATCATCCTATCGTCGACAACAACAGCTAAATGATACGTCGGCATTCCATCCGCTTTCAACAACACCTTATCATCCACTAAATTTGTCTCAAAAGACACTTTCCCACGAATCATATCTTCAAAGGCTACGATCCCATCCGCAGGCATTTTTATACGTATCGTATGAGGCTCTCCTGCTGCCAAAAGCTGATTTGTTTCAGCCGGTGCAAGACTCAACGAGTTCCTCAGTTGCAAACGATTTTCATGAGAATATCTGAAATTAGGATGTTGCTTCCGTTGAGCATCCAATTCTTCTGCCGTATCAAAAGCATAATAGGCAAGTCCTTTTTCTACTAATTGCTCTGCATATTGTCGATAGGAAGGCTTGCGTTCACTCTGCCGATAAGGCCCATAACTACCCGGATTCTCCGGACTTTCATCAGGCACGATGCCACACCAAGCCAAACATTCCTTGATATATTCCTCAGCACCAGGCACAAATCGCGTCTGATCGGTATCTTCTATTCTTAATATAAAGTCGCCCCCATGCTGGCGAGCGAAAAGATAATTGAACAATGCCGTACGCACACCTCCTAGGTGTAGACCGCCCGTAGGACTAGGGGCAAAGCGCACGCGAACTTTTTTATGCAAACTCATAACCACAAAATTACACATTTATCACTGAAACACCTTCCTAAAAAGACGAAGATCACCTTTTTAGGAATGCTGAAAATTACCTATTTTGCATACCATGATGATAAACAAAGATCAGCTGTATCGATACCATACGAAACAACGATGGAAGGTTTTTCTATTTTTGTTTGCCGCTTTAATTGCGGGAGCCTCTCTTTTCTATACAAATTACCTCGTAAAAAGCTTATCAAAATCGGAGCGAACAAAGGCAGAAGTGTGGGCCATGAGTACCAAAAGTATTGTTACGATGCCCGATGTCGACGATCAATTCATCAGTTTCGTATACGCTGTTCGAGACAGCTTGTCCATACCCGCTATTATCACAGATGAAAAAGAAAATATTATTTTCTGGCGAGATCTAGACCCGAATAAGACGAATATCAAAGGCCATGTAGATTCAACAAACCACAAATTAGAATATGATCCCATCTATTTCGAGAAAGAACTTGCAGCGATGAAACGGAATCATACACCTATCGCGCTTCACTTGGATACCGGCGAAAAATGGTCTGTTTACTACCTCGATTCTACAGCATTAAGACAGTTAAGAATTTTTCCCTATTTACAACTTTCGCTGATAGCCCTCTTTCTTATCATCGCATACACGGTTTTTAATTCCATCAAGAAATCCGAACAAAACCTTGTTTGGGTGGGAATGGCTAAAGAGGCTGCACATCAACTGGGTACACCAATATCTTCACTTATGGGTTGGCTAGAGCTTGTGCGAACGAAGTTCAACGCGGAGGAAGACAGTATATTAAATGAGATGGAGCGAGATGTTAAACGGTTGGAAATTGTTGCCGATCGGTTTTCCAAAATAGGCTCTACCCCCACGTTGACCAACCAAGTTGTGTTCGACGTTATACAGGAATATATACATTATTTCCGTGTCCGGACAAGCGAAAAAATAAGCTTTGAACTAACAGGAGATAAAACCGTCGAAGCCAAACTAAATGTACAACTCTTCGACTGGATTATCGAAAATTTACTTAAAAACGCGGTAAATGCCATTGAGTCGGAGGGACAAATAATTGTTAACATTATTGACAACATTGCAAAAGAGGAAATTTTTATAGACATTAGTGATAGTGGAAAAGGAATTCCAAAATCAAATTTTGATACCATTTTCCAACCGGGTTTCACAACCCGTAAAAGAGGCTGGGGATTAGGGCTCAGTTTGACTAAGAGAATGGTTGACTATCATCAGGGCCAGATATTCGTCAAAGAGTCTGAAATCGGGAAAGGAACGACATTTAGAATAATACTTAAAAGCAATTTACGATATGAACCCACTCAAGTCTGATGAATATCCAGCGATCTACAGTGATTACATAGAAAATGTAGTCGGCCCTGTCATGGAAGAGCTTCAAGAACAATTGCTAACCTTCTCCGAATTTATAGCAGGTATTCCAGAAGATATGGGGGACTTTACTTATGCAGAAGGAAAATGGACGATTAAGGAAGTATTGTGCCATATATTAGACACAGAGCGCGTCATGGCATATCGCGCTTTACGTTTTTCAAGAAATGATATGACAGAATTGGCTCCGTTTGAACAAGATGAATTCGTACAAAATGCCCGACATAACGAAAGATCCTTCGAAAGTATTATGGAAGAATTTCATTTCTTAAGGAAGGCAAATCTGCTTCTTTTCGAGACCTTCAATGAAGTAGAGCTCGCTCGCAAAGGCATGGCTTCTGGTCGGCTTGTCACGGTAAAAGCATTTCTATATGTTATTGCGGGGCATTTAACACATCACCGCATTATCTTAAAAGAACGATATCTAAATAACGAAAACATACAACATGTCGAAAATTTGGTATAAAGATTACGATCTCGACGAAGTAAACGGCATTTTTGGAAAATACATGACTGGTTATCTCGATATCAAAGCAACAGAGATACAAGAAGGTATGTTAATTGCCAGCATGCCTGTTCATGATAAAGTCAAACAACCCTTCGGCATTCTACATGGTGGGGCATCTGTTGTGTTGGCCGAGTCTGTAGGAAGCATTGCCTCCAATATGGTTATCAATCAAGCACATTTCTCTGCGGTAGGTATGGAAATAAATGCCAATCACATAAAATCTATCAGTGAGGGTATAGTATATGCTTATTGCTCCCCGTTGCATCTAGGTTTAAAAAGTCATGTGTGGGATATAAAAATTAAAGATAAAAATGGCAAACTGATCTGTATTTCTAGGTTGACTGTCGCAATTATAGAAAAAAAATAATTTTTTCTATAAAACATTTCTGGTTTTCCGTTGTATTATATACAAACACCATTAATTGGTTTTATGATACGGTTTAGGTTTTAGAGAGATTTCGCCCAACGGAATCTCTCTAATCTTTTTTTATAAAGTTTCTGCCGATTCTCGCTTTATTATTAAAAATATCAATTTATTTTCCTAGTCTTGTAGTGCATAAACAAACATTTAACGCCCAACGTATCTATAAAACTAACAAACTAAAGAAACAATGAGTATTACCCCAACACGAAAAACGGCATTGCTCCCTATGCTTATTTGCTGTTTATTATTTTTCATTCTAGGCTTTATTACCTGGGCAAATGGTTCCTTGATACCATTTTCCAAACGCGCTTTTAATTTAGAGACCGATCTTCAAGCTTATTTAGTGACATTTGCCTCTTACATTGCGTACTTTTTTCTTGCGCTGCCCAGTTCATGGATTTTGAAGAAAATTGGATTCCACAATGGACTTGTCGCTAGTGTAATGGTATTAGGGCTAGGCTCTTTAATTTTCATCCCTGCAGCAGAACACAACAGCTATCTTCTCTTTTTATTGGCTATTTTTGTTCAAGGAGCGGGCATGGCATTACTGCAAACAGCGGTAAATCCTTATTTAAGTATCATTGGCCCTATCGAAAGTGCGGCCCAACGGATCTCCATAGCTGGTATTTTTAACAAATCTGCAGGCATACTCGTCCCCATTATCTTCAACCAACTGTTGCTCAAAGGGGCAAATGCCGCAGAAGAAAAACTGAATGCTGCAACAACTGAAATCGAAAAACAATCTATTCTATCCGATTTACTCCAACAATTACATACACCATATATTACCTTGGCCATTATTTTCGTAGCCTTCGCCGTTTTTCTGAAGTTCGTTAAACTTCCAGAAGTAGGCGTAGAGGAAGATAGCACAGAAGGTGATAAATTGGTTACAAAAAATCGTCTTACCCAATACCCTCACCTCTTTTTAGGTGCATTGGCTATCTTTTTTTGTGTTGCTGTGGAAGTCATGGCCGGCGATATCATCGGTACCTATGCTCGAGAGCTAGGGAATGTCCCACAGGTCTTTAGAGACAATGCGACGACGTTCACTTTATTATTCATGCTTTTCGGCTATGTATTAGGGATTATCGCTATACCTAGATTTATTAGTCAGCAATTCTCTTTACGAATCTGTACCATAGTCGGTATAATATTCACCACATGTGCCGTGTTTACAACGGGGCTTACTTCTTTTTGGTTTGTCGCTCTTCTAGGCATCGCTAATTCTCTGATGTGGCCTGCAATTTTCCCGCTTGGCATTCAAGGGTTAGGTAAATTCACAAAAATCGGATCCGCAATCATGATTATGGGCATCGCAGGAGGGGCAATTTGGCCACTTGTTTACGGCTTCTTAAAAGATACGTTAGCAATTGATTTTCAACATGCTTTCTTATACGCAATGATACCGGCCTACCTTTATATCTTATTCTTCGCAATTCGAGGACATAAAGCAGGAAAATAAGGTTTTCAAGCAATATGTTATGCTAATGACTGAAGGCAAACAAAAATCTTAACTAAAAAAAGGGGCTACATTTAAATGCAGCCCCTTTTTATATGTGATGTTTTATTTTACTTTTTCACAAGTTTGATAAAGTCAACCATAACATTCAAACTTTCATCCAATACGAAATCAAAATCAGTCTTTGGCTGTGGCTCTCCGTCTTTCCATAAAGGTAGACCGCGTAGCTCTAAGCCTTTATTGATTCGTGCTCTATTTTTTGCTTTCGTACGATCACGTTCTTTCTGTAATTCGATTTCGTTCAAGCTAATCTCTTGAATAGAATCTAATTTCTTAAACTCGTCAATATCCTCCAAAAGGTATTGATATTCTGGAGATTTCTTCATTCTCGATTGATGAATATTGTTCAACTTTTGGCTTACAGACAATAAATCAGATACTTTTGTAAATGAAGATGGTTTTATCTGATCCCAAGGTAATGCAGATGATTCAGAGCTTTCTCCAAATTTTTCAGCAGTATACTGGGTTGGGAATACCACATCCGGTGTTACGCCCTTATGTTGCGTGCTACTTCCTGTAACCCGGTAGAACTTACCCATCGTGATATTAATTTGACCAAATTCCGGCGCTCCATTCGGGGTATCGGGATCCTTATCTTCTCCTTTTGCCTTCAACAAAAGCTTATTCGTAGCGCTGATGAACCGAGACATGTCAATAGCCGACTGTACAGTTCCTTTTCCATACGATTGTGAGCCTAGTACCACACCTCGTCCATAATCCTGAATAGCTCCAGCAAAAATCTCAGATGCAGAAGCAGAGAAGCGGTTGATCAACACCCCAAACGGTCCATCCCAGGATACACCCGCATCCTCATCATTATCAACTTCAATCCGATTTCTCACATCTCTCACCTGTACAACAGGACCTTTATCAATAAATAATCCTGTAAGTTCTATCGCCTCCTGCAAAGAACCTCCGCCATTATTACGAAGATCTAAAACAACAGCATCTACTTTTTCTTGTCGTAGTGTATCCAATATGAGGCGAACATCCCTTGTCGTACTTTTATAATTCGGATCACGTTTACGATACGCATCAAAGTCAATATAGAACTTCGGCAGCTTAATCAGTCCTACTTTGTAGGTTTTACCGTCTTCACCTTTTACTTGTTTAATTTCTTTCTGCGCCGACTCTTCTGCCACAACAATCTTCTCGCGTTTCAATGCGACAACCTTCGGCTGTGCTGTCAACTCTTGACCGGCTGGAATGATCTTTAGGCGAACAGTTGTTCCTTTAGGCCCTTTTATCTTTGCGACAGCTGCATCTAATCGCCATCCAATGATGTCTTCAAATTCTCCGTCGCCTTGCGCAACACCTATAATGCGATCATCCACATTAAGACTCTTATCTTTAAAAGCGGGGCCGCCGGGAATAACTTCCTTAATGGTAACCATCTCATTCTCCATTTGCAAGCGAGCTCCTATACCTTCGAAGGTATTGGACATACCCTCATTAAAGGCCTGCGCAAAAGAGGGATTATAATACGTCGTATGTGGATCTACAGCATCCGTAAGGGCTGTCATAACGAGCTGGAAAGCATCGTTCGAATTTGTCTTTTTTGCCTGAGAAATGATATTTTGATAGCGTTTACGCAACGTTGATTTATGCTTCTCTACATCCGCAGAATCCTTTTCCGTACTGGTGAGGCGTAGATTCAATAAATCATATTTCACACGCTTGCGCCACTGATCTTTAAGTTCAGCATCGGTTTTAAAATAGGGTAATTTTTCCCGATAAGCAATGTAATTCTCATTAACAGAAAAATCTTGCGCTGCGTCTATTTGAGTCAACGCATATTCCATGGCCTCTAAATATCGCTTTGAATACACATTGAAGATATAGAAAGGAGCGGATAAATCTCCTTTTTTGAAATCTTGACTGATGGTATTTTCGAATTGTTTAAAATCATCGACATCCGACTGAAGCAAGTAATTCCTCCCCTGATCCATAGATTTCAATAAATTTTCAAAAACTATCCGAGAAAGAGAGTCATTCATAGGAACCTTCTTGTAACTATAATTTTCCAGGAGATTGGCAACTTCCGAAGCAATGACTTCATGTTGCGCAGAGGGCTTCAATTCCAACAGCCCCTCCTCCAAATTCACACGAGGTTTTGACCCACAGGCTACAATAGAAATTAATGCAAGCCCTAAAACAATGTTCTTAAACATATAAGAGAGTTTATTTAAATACATTTACTTTACAATAATACTTTCAGCAAGCTTAGCTTAAAAATTTGCTCGCGCTAAAAATACTGAAAACGAATAACAATACACTAGCGGCACTAAAAATATTATGTTCAAGTTACCGTTTTGACAATTAAAATACGTCCAGATTCTAAATTATATTGTCTAAGATCATGTAAAGATTCGATTACTATAGTTAACGTTCAAAAGCTTTCGAAAAATCTAGTTGAAATGTTAAACTTCGTTAAAAACAAAATCAGCCTCCTATATCTTCTCTGCGTGCTTTCTCATTATTTCCAGACGACTCGGATGACTTTATTTGGGATATTTATTCACATCTTATCCTTTTACATCTTTCACCAAAAAATCGAAAGGCATTTGTTTACCAAACTTTTTTTACATTTGGTAAATTAGAGAAACTATGTTAGTATATAAAAATAATATCATCTGCTTTCTGCTTATTTTAAACGCTCTTTTTGCCTACATGGAATTAAAAGCGCAAAAAAAGGAACAAAAATTAGACCCTGCTGGGTATGTGACCAAGTATGATACGACTTTTACGGGCATCGGCCCATCCGTCTACGTACTACCGCCACCTCGAACGCGTGAAGAATTACTTACCGATCAATACAAGGAGAAGACCTATTTTCAAGATAGTATAGACAAAGCATTAGATTTTCAACAACTTGTCCATGAATTTAGACCGACAAGCAATATTTCCAATATTCAGGCGATATTGACACCGCTTCCAGCGACGTCGCTCGCCTGGAACACCTTAATCGAAAGCGAGATTGACCACGCTAATTATATTACGGCCTATGGTCTCTTACATGCGTATGCAGAAATCTCCTTGCGTACGGGCGCAGTCCATCAAACGTTGGGTTTATTGCAAAGCGCTCTTCAACAAGCACAGAAAACACCGAACACATTGGACATCGCCACCATTCAATACAACTTGGGAAACGTGTATCTCTTTGAAAAAGACATCCAACAAGCGGGCGTATTTCAAGACGCCTACTACAAACACGCCGTCAAGAAACAAAGTACAATAGAACAAGCAAACTCGTTGGTCAAAATAGCAATGATACATGCGTACGACAAGGACTTTCGAACCGCCGAGAATAACATCATACGAAAGGCTATTCCCCTACTGAACCGTGCAAAAGCATATGAACAAAAAATCTTAGCATGGCAAACTTTGGCCAAAATCTACCAATTGCAGAATAAACACACTGAAGCGCAATGGTTCTTAATCCAAGCACGAAATTTAGCGACAGAGAAAAATTTCAGGGACGAGCTTGCTGAAATCGAGTATATGTTGGCATTTTCTAAATTTATCCAGCAAAACTATAAAGTGGCGCAGAAGGAATTTATCCAAGCAGATGCGCTGGCTAAATCGGAAGATAATAAGTTGTTACAACTCGCTATCATCGATAAGCTTGGTCAAATCTACATGACCCAACGGGAGCTCAATAAAGCCGAAGGTGCATTAAATGATTACCAGACCCTCCGAAAAGAACTTTTTAACCAATAACTGCTTCGACAACGTATCCCAACATATAGTCTTGAAATTTCTCATAATAGACTTGGAAGGAGTATGTTTTCTTTTCTTTACGAAGGACAAGGGTTAACACGCCTTGTGGTTTATATTGAAAGGGCAAAATGCTCATATCCTCAAGAAAAGAAACCCCTTTATTTCCCTGCAATTTATAAACAGCCTCTTTAGCACACCAGCATGCGTAAAACTGCTCAATGGCATCCTCCTTTATAAAAGCAAGCTCCTGAGGCTTCATAAACTTATCTTTTATACGGACTATTTTATCCTTTACAATTTCCAGGTCTATACCACATTCTCCCTGTGTTGACATTAATATTCCGGCATAATCATAAGAATGCGTAAGCGAGATCTTATAAGGATAATCGACTAAATATGGTTTACCGTTTTCGTCTGACGGACATGCGATATACTGTTCGGTTTTCAGTAAATAACGAAGCAACACGCGCGTCGCCAACCAGTGTAAACGCCGCTTCCCTTTATTGAAACTCTCCAATTTCGCACGCTCACGTTCATCAAGCTGCAACCGTCCGAGCAACTCTTCAGCACTCTCTTCGATTTTCCATATGGCAAATTTAGTCTCGCTGTTTAATTCTCTTAAATATACTAACCCCATATTTACAAATGCCTAAATATTAAATTCATGCTAAAACACAGCATACCAACTCTAAAATTACAAGTTCTCCAAGCAATATCTTAGCTAAACAAAATAAAAAGTTAAAAGTTGTTGAAATAGAAGCAATAATGTATTTTTGACGTCCTATTCGTTGGCTATTTCAAGGGTAGGAAATTCAATATAGCGCATGATATTATCAGATAAAAGAATTCTAGAAGAGATTGAAAAAGGAATGATCGTAATCGAACCTTTTGATAGAAAGTGTTTAGGGACAAATTCCTATGATGTACATTTAGGCAAATACCTAGCGACATATAAGGATGAAATCCTTGACGCTAAAAAGCATAATGAGATTGTCCATTTTGAGATCCCGGAAGAAGGTTATGTATTACAACCTGGCACACTCTACCTCGGTGTCACATTAGAATATACAGAGTCACACGGCCACGTCCCTTTTTTAGAGGGCAAGTCTAGTACTGGGCGACTAGGAATTGATATCCATGCGACAGCGGGCAAAGGCGATGTTGGTTTCTGCAATACTTGGACATTAGAGATATCTGTAGCACATCCTGTACGTGTATATGCAGGTATGCCTATCGGCCAGTTGATTTATTTTGTGGTTGAAGGCGATATCGAGACCATGTACAACAGTAAAGGAAATGCAAAATATAATAATAAGACCATCCGTCCTGTCGAAAGCATGATGTGGAAAAATAGTTTTTAATGATAATAGTGCTATGCACTATTATCATTAAGTTGAAATCTTCACGAAGACTTATCCACCAAACTCCATCAGATAAGCTTTCAAAAACTCATCCAATTCACCATCCAAAACAGCCTGTGTATTAGATGTTTCTTTGTTTGTTCGCAAATCTTTGATCAACTTATAGGGATGCAACACATAGTTACGAATCTGTGAGCCCCATTCTATCTTTTTCTTAGATCCTTCAATTGCCGCTGTTGCTTCTTGTCGCTTGCGCATCTCGATCTCATATAGCTGTGACTTTAGCAAACGAACTGCATTTTCCTTATTTTGAAGTTGTGATCTAGATTCCTGGTTCTTGATGATAATGCCCGTCGGTTTGTGATGTAATCGAACAGCAGTCTCTACTTTATTCACATTTTGACCTCCTGCACCACCTGAACGGAATGTATCCCATTCTATTTCGGAATCCTTAACTTCAATTTCTATGTTATCATCCACCAAGGGATAAACGTATACAGAAGCGAAAGATGTATGCCGTTTTGCATTAGAGTCAAAAGGCGAAATACGAACCAAACGATGTACTCCATTTTCACCTTTCAAGTAACCGTACGAGAAATTCCCTGAAAACTGTAGCGTAACTGTTTTTATTCCAGCAACATCACCTTCTTGGTAGTCCTGCTCTGTAACCTTACATCCATGTTTTTCTCCCCACATAATATACATCCGCATAAGCATCGATGCCCAGTCGCAAGACTCAGTCCCACCTGCTCCCGCTGTTATTTGCAAAATAGCATCCAATTGATCCTCTTCTGCACTAAGCATATTCTTAAACTCCAGTTCTTCTACTTCCTTTAAAGCCTCCTGATACTGACTGTCCACTTCATGTTCGGCCGCATCACCGCTTTGGAAAAATTCATACATAACGCCCACATCATCGACAGAAGCCGACACGGTATCAAAGTGTTCTGTCCAAACTTTTAGATTTTTTATCTCGTGTAAGATCTTTTCAGCAGCTTTCGGTTCGTCCCAAAAATTTGGCCCTAGCGTAATTTCTGTATTTGTAGCGATTTCTGATTTCTTGGCATCAATGTCAAAGATGCCTCCTCAGGGACGTTACGCGGTCCCTCAAGTCTTGAATTTGTTCTTTGGTCATGCCCAAAAATAGAAAGTATAAATGTAAAAACGTAATACGTTTTTCTATCCGTAGAAATCATCTACAGCGAAGATGGATTTCATTCCATTAAATTTAATTTTCACTCTCGCAATCCTTATCTTTGATAACAAACAAATTAGATTTTTTATGCTTCCAAATGTAGATTTTACAACCACCCAAGCTTACAAATATTTAGCAGATCACTATATTACGATCACAGAAAAATCTTTAAAAGATTTTTTTTCCGAAGATCCACAACGTTTTCAAAAGTTCTCTATTGCACTTGAAGATATTCTTCTTGACTATTCGAAAAACCGAATCACCGATGAAACGCTTGCTTTACTCATTCAGCTGGCTAAAGAATGTCAATTAGACCTTGCTATACAAGCGATGTTTGACGGCAAACGCATTAATATGACGGAAGGTCGGCAGGTGTTACATACGGCACTACGAAACCAGTCAACAGAACCTGTAGAAGTAGATGGTGAAGATGTTATGCCGAAGATTAAATCCGTTTTATCTCACATGAAGGATTTTACCAACCGGATTCTTTCTGGTGCATGGAAAGGATATACGGACAAAGAAATAACGGATGTAGTCAACATCGGTATAGGAGGTTCAGATTTAGGCCCTGTCATGGTTACAGAAGCTCTAAAAGCCTACAAAACGCGTTTAAATTTGCATTTCGTTTCAAATGTGGATGGTACACATGTTGCAGAAACGCTAAAAAGTCTGAATCCTGAAACGACCTTATTTCTTATCGCATCCAAAACGTTTACCACACAAGAGACGATGGCCAACGCCAGTTCTGCAAAAGAGTGGTTCCTACAATCTGGCGCAACTGAAGCTGATGTTGCCAAACATTTTGCTGCACTAAGCACGAATGAAAAAGGTGTCGCCGCATTCGGTATCGATACGCAAAACATGTTTGAATTTTGGGATTGGGTCGGAGGAAGGTACTCGCTGTGGTCTGCGATTGGTCTTTCTATTGCTTTAGGAATAGGATTCGATAATTTCGAAGAATTACTTGCAGGCGCTTATATTGCCGACAAACACTTTAAGGAGACTGATTTTGAACAAAATATACCTGTTATACTAGGCCTTTTAGGCGTTTGGTATAACAATTTTTTTGACGCAGAAAGTCATGCTATATTACCTTATGATCAATACATGCACCGATTTGCGGCTTATTTTCAACAGGGAGACATGGAGAGCAATGGGAAATATGTGGATCGCAACGGTAACCGTGTGGATTATCAGACAGGTCCTATTATATGGGGCGAACCGGGCACCAACGGTCAACATGCCTTCTATCAATTGATCCATCAAGGAACCAAACTTATTCCATGTGATTTTATCGCTCCAGCAATTTCGCATAACCCTATTGGAAATCACCATCAACTTCTATTGTCTAATTTCTTTGCACAAACAGAGGCGCTCATGAATGGCAAATCAGAAGAAGAAGTTGTTGCAGAACTAAAGAAAGCAGGAAAATCGGAAGAGGAAATCGAACAATTAAAGAATTTTAAGGTATTTGAAGGAAACCGTCCGACGAACTCATTCCTTGTTAAAAAAATTACCCCACGGACCTTAGGAACTCTTATTGCATTATATGAACATAAAATATTTGTTCAGGGAATTATTTGGAACATATTCAGTTTTGATCAATGGGGTGTAGAGCTAGGAAAACAACTAGCAAATAAAATCCTCCCCGAACTGGTCGATGAAAAACCCGTAAACACGCATGATTCGTCTACAAATGGACTAATTAATCAGTATAAGAACTGGCGCGCGTAGCGATATTCATTACGAACAACCTCAATATGCCCTCTTTGTAACGACCTACAAAGAGGGCATTCTTCTTCTACTCCCGAAGTACAAAACGATCTAGCCCGACCGTATAATCAAACAACAATGTACCTTGAAATTACGCTGTGTAAAGGATCTGCAACCTTAGTTCTACTTTTTATTAAATCAAGTACAAACGTAAAAAACAAAGCAGACCCAAATGAAACTTTGGCGCGATTTGGCGGAAATTGGCGGGATCTGGCGAAAAACAGGCCCAAAAACCAAAAAAATCGCCATTTTCTACATGTACATTAAGCCAATGTACATGTACACTAAACAAAACACAATGTAAAAAACAAAAAACTTCATGAAGTTGACAAAGAAGTTCATGAAGTTTTACGCAATGTACATATACACTGAGCCAGTGTATATGTACAAAATCAACAATTACATGAAGTTTACGCGAAACTCCATGTAAATGTTCAACAACTTCATGTAGTTTACAAAAAAGTGCATGTACATGTCGAACGACTCCATGGAGTTCACAAACGACTACATGGAGTTTATCAATAAGTTCATGTAGTTTTCGAAAAACTCACCTGCGTTCCGCGCAATGTACTTATACACCAAGACAATGTACTTATACATTAAAGCAAAGTATGTATTGGGCAAGTCTTTGGATAAGTAGAAAAGGTCATCGACAAAGCTGTCCTTAACAGCAACATCTCTAAGAAAAACGTCCCCAAAGAACAACATCAACAAGTCAAATGACAACGACGAAAAGTTCTTATACAAGACTATCAAGTAGTCTGCAGTTGACACAATGTATACTGACAGCAAACCTATGTATCCATAGATCGTTGCGCCAACATCAAACAACAGCCCTCTCCAGCAGTACAACGAACAAAACTACAC
Source organism: Sphingobacterium sp. LRF_L2 (assembly GCF_965644235.1). Classification (NCBI taxonomy): domain Bacteria; kingdom Pseudomonadati; phylum Bacteroidota; class Sphingobacteriia; order Sphingobacteriales; family Sphingobacteriaceae; genus Sphingobacterium; species Sphingobacterium sp. LRF_L2. The sequence continues at coordinate 338,684 of NZ_CBFFRI010000003.1, forward strand.
GATATTCTCAACGGATACGACACATCAGATCTCTTTGATAAACCTCTTTAGATCAGCGTTCCTCCAATTGTTCCTTTTTCAAGGATAAGCGTTTATTGGCTTTATAAATTTTAATAGCAATCAAGAAATAAGCGAGTAACAGAGGACCATATACCAATCCCATAATACCAAATAAGGGTAATCCAATAATCACACCTACCACAGTAATCAAAGGATGGATGTCCCCCACTTTCTTGTTGATAATAAACCGTAATACATTATCGATATTGATGACAAGGCCAAATCCCCAGAGTAAGAGCCCTCCCGCCTCCCATGTTTGCCCTTTCGACAACAGAAGGAGCACCGCAGGAACAAATAATAAAGGAGGGCCAATAAGCGGAATAAATGATAATATTGCACAGATCACTCCCCAAAACAAGGCATCCCCCACGCCAAAAATCCAAAAGCCCAACGAAAGACAACCTCCTTGTACAATAGCAACCACTGTTTGCCCAACAATATTCGAGTAAGTAATATTTTTTAATTCCGCGCCGAAAATACCCGCTTGTTCTTCATCAAAAGGCATATAGTGCAACAAGCCTCTCTCAAATCCTCGATAATTCACAAAAAGAAAATAGAGGATAAAATACATAACCGTAACATCGATGAAGACATTTGCTGCACCTCCCAATATCGTGGTAAGAAGCCCCCCAAGATATGCAGCGCTGGATTCTATCTGCTCTTTGAGCAAGTCAGGTTTGCCCAGCGTATCACCCGCAAATTGATTAATCGCGTCAATAATTTGTTTTACCCACACAGGGTTATCCTGCAATTCCATTACTTTCCGAACAAGCATACTACCTATTCCGATAAAGGGTAGAACAATAATAAAGATGGAAACAAGAATAATGATAATTGCAGATAAGCTCTTTGGCCAATGGTAACGTTCGACAAGAACAATATTTAGCTGTCGAAAAAGGGTATACATCACCAAAGTTCCTAAAATTGCTCCATAAATACCGCGCATGGCATACAGCAATACCGCTCCCAAAATAACGACGATAAGGAGGATAATAATATTTCGCTCTTTTTGAGAAAAAACAGGGTTATTCATACAGTCAACATTTAATTATTAACTGAAGAACAATAACATTAAAACTTTGGTTTACGTTTTTCTAAGAAAGCAGCTACGCCCTCTACAAAATCTGCTGTGCCAAAAGCTTCTGCGAAAGCTTTGATCTCTTCATCATACCCTTCTTTTGGAGATTGCAGTCCCTTATTTACAGAACGAATCGCTAAAGACAGAGCCTTCGGCGATTTTAAATACATTTTTTGAAGCAGTTCGTCACATTTTCGAATAAGCTCATCAGCAGGAACCACGTAGTTGACTAATCCCCACTGCAGTGAAGCCGAAGCATCTAACATGTCACCTGTAAGTATCATTTCCAACGCCTTTCCCCTTCCCACCAATTCTGGTAATCGTTGCGTCCCTCCATAGCCAGGAATAATACCTAAAGAGACCTCTGGCAATCCCATTTTTGCCTGATCACTCGCTACACGGAGGTGACAGGCCATAGCTAATTCCAATCCTCCACCTAATGCAAATCCGTTCACAGCTGCTATAATCGGTTTTGGAAAATTGTAAATAACATCCATAACATGCCGGTGTCCCCAAGTTGCAAGATCGAAAGCCTCTGCTTCTGAAAGACCTTTAAACTCCGCGATATCAGCTCCCGCAACGAAAGCCCTATCGCCTGCTCCGGTCAATATTATGCCAAGAACCCTTTGCTCTTGTTCTAAAAAACCTAAGAGCTTAGAAAGTTCCGATAATGTATCCCGATTTAAAGCATTTAACTTTTCAGGTCGATTTACAGTGAGATAGGCTGTCCGATCCTTAATGTCCAATAAAAAATTTTTTGCTGTATCCATTAGATTAAAAGTTTAAATGTAGGCTGACACGATAACTGTCTTTCTGCACATCGGGCAAGCCTAAGTAATTTAACCGCCGAAGATACTCCACGCGTAAAAATCGAAATATATTATCAATGCCGACTTTTCCTTCCCAATAAGGAGATTTATCCATAACATGTGTCATTACTATTCCATCTTTATCTTTGTCGAAACGTATTACATCAGGACTCGTATAAGGATTATTACCCGCTGTAAGTTGCCCATAGAACATCTTCGCTCCCCAAATTTCACGAAGATTTAGCTTTTTAATCCACGGAATCTTATTAAAGATAAAACCTTCCAATTGATGCTCGAAAGAAAAACGAACATATTGATCAGCGACGAACTCCATACTGCGCATCATTGAAAAATCGATAACATGTCGATCTTCTTCTCGAAATACATCTGGAAGTTCCAACAACGGATACGGAAGTGTCCCCCAAATTTTACCTCCCGCCAACGTAACATCAGCAAAGCCTAATTGTTTTAGAAAAAACCGTTTTGATACCGATGCGCGAAGCGCATCGTAAGAATAACCTCCATCTAAAAATCCTTCTAGACCTCTGTTGTATTGGAGATTTAATACCGGGCAGTGCTCAATAACGGTGCTACGCTGCAGGTTGCGGTAATAAAATTTCTCATTGGGAGCCCACCGCAATATGAACTCTAATTCGCTGGTATTAATCTCTGGCCTGTCCAATGCGGCATCGTCCGACGAGATAAAAGATAAATCGCCTACAGCCCGCCTTCTGTGATGAATAAGAGAACTTTTAAGACTCACGTGATTACCGAATTCTAGCAGATGAGATAGCTGGTATGCATAAGAATCCATCCATTTTGTAGGACGATTACTACGAATGGATTGAAAAAAACTATCCCCTTTTCTAAAGCCCAAATTCCTGCCCGGATCAAAAATATCGTGCTGCACAGCAACTTGCATATAATGCGCAGGATAAGATGCTACCGATTTACCATTTAAAGCGATTGTCGGACGAATAAAATACTTCGCCTTTCTATCTTGAAAACCGTAAGCAAGATAACCTTCCAAAAATATGCGTTCAGAGAAAGCTGCCGTTGTCCGCCCTCCTATACGTATCCGATTTCCTTCAATATTATTTTGAGAGTATAAATATTCGAGAGGACCAAACTCTACCGGACCAACGGGATAAAATCCCTGACTTAGTAGATAACCCACGGTCAGCATGGTACGAAAAGTTCCGTTATTATTCAGTGAATCTATATTACTATAAATCTTATCTTCAACCGGAGATAATGCTAAAGGTCTTTCTTCTACTAATAGACTTTCATTATGCTTCGCATTCTTCATGATCTCTGTAGGAGCACCGGCAAAGACTTCATCAGCAAACGAGGGATCAAAGTCATAATTGTAATTTAACGTCGTTTTTCTTCCATAAACAGCATCATTTTTCTTTGTACCGAAAGAAATATCGACGTCACTACGCTCCACAAACATATAACGATCTACGTTCGGACGAAAGAACAGACGAATATTAATTTCGTTAACCCAATTTAAGTTTGCCTCCTTATTTACACGTAATTCCGCCAACCGAATAGCAAACCGATCATCCATTGTTATTTGAAGCGTTCCACTCAACAACAAGTCCGTTTTGTTCCGTGGTTCAAATTTTAACGCTATAAAATTTCCTTCTTCTGTCCTTATGGTGTCTGAAAGATAATACTTATAAAATACAGGTGCGTTGCTGGCAATGGGACTTAGGAAAAGCTTATTTATTAAAAATATATTCTCATCGTAAATATCAACATCTTGGAATAGGTAAGACAAATACGATTGTATATTATGATTATTGACAAATCGTTCGTCAAAATCTGTCTGCTTGATCGATTTCACTCTCTTTTTAAAAGCTTTTGGATCATTTTTCGAGAACACATCGCTGACCTGCTCCTGCATAAATACCGTTAACAGTTTATTTCCTGCTGAGGTTGTCGTATCAAGATTTTCAAAAAAGAATGCCAAATTACCGAGTCGGTCGGCATACTTATCGGACGGATTAACCAAACTGAACTGTAACTTGTCATATTGCTGAAAGGTCAATCTTTGTTGATTTTCCAAGCGATTTAAACGCTTGTGTTTAATCACCTGTTGAATCAGGTCAACAGCTGGGTTTCGGTTATTATATTTCTTTTTCCGTGATATTTCAACGGCATCAATAAGATGTCCATTCGTTGTTAAAGATATGCTAAATTCTTCCGCTGGATACGCATTCAATGTAATTTCGCTTTCCTTGTAGCCAACAGCGGAGACAATCAATTGCATAGGCAACTTTCCTGCCAAAGAAAGGTTAAATCTTCCATCAGCATCACATGATGTTCCTTGTTCTGTGTTAACAATTTTGATACTAGCCGAGGCGATCCCTTTACCCGTATCTTCATCCACCACAACTCCCGTTAACTTCTGCTGAGCCGAACCTGACTGTATTAAAACACAGAGGGAAAATATAAAAAAGACTATTCTCAACAAACTAGATCTCTGCATAATAAAAGTGGCCCTGCATAAAGATACAATTTGTAGTATAAGATAAAAATGAAATTAAAAAAAACAGAATTAAAAAAACAATGCTTGAGCCCCTTGCACTGTAATAGATTTTTCATGATTTGTAAAATGCGAACAGGGTGTGTTCTTGTTAGCACCTGAATAAACAAGCCCCCTTTATCGCTCTCCGCAACAAAGAAAGAACATGTTTAAACAAAAAAAGCGCGACCTCTCCACAGGAAGAAGTCATGCTTTTTTTAGTATCTATGTAGAAGATCTATAATAGACCAATGATGCAATCTGGATAAATCCCTACCACAACGGTCAATAAAACGGCAACAAATAATACGAATTGATAATGAGATGAAATGGAAATCTTTGCTGTATCCGTTTCTACTGACGTTTTAAAATACATATTAACAATCACATGCAGATAATAATACACCGCAATGGCTGCATTGACGGCCGCCAAGACAAGAAGCATAACATTATAAGTGCCCATGACACTATTAAACATCATAAATTTTCCGATGAAGCCCGCTGTCAGTGGGATCCCCGCTAAAGAGAACATACTCACGGAGAGTCCAAAAGCTAGCCAAGGATTTTGTTTTGCCAAGCCATTGAAAGACTCGAATTGATCTGATCCTGTTTTACGCTTTACCAGAATTAGTGTACCAAATGCGACAACTGAGGCCAACGAATAAGCAACAGCATATACCAATATGCTAGAACCGGACTTTGTTCCAACTGCAATTACGGCAAATAACATATAGCCTGCATGAGAAATACTGGAGTATGCCATCATGCGCTTAAAGCTCGACTGCAATAATGCGGAAATATTCCCAACAAATAAGGTGATCACAATCACAGTCAACAAGACAGGCGTCCAAAAGCCATCAAGAGGAATCAACACCGTACTAAATAAGCGAAAGAATCCTGCGAATGACGCCACCTTTACCACCGTACTCATGAAACTTGTAATTAAGATGGGAGCGCCATCGTATACATCGGGCGTCCAAAAATGAAAAGGAGCAGCACCAACCTTGAAACACAAACCACACAACATTAACAACACCCCTCCGTAAAACAAAGGAGAAACTGTAGAAGAATTAGCGACATAGCTTTTCAAGCCCTCAAGATCAAAAGTTCCCGACGCCCCATACATCAACGTTATTCCAAAAAGTAGGAAACCTGTGGAAAAAGCGCCCATAAGAAAGTATTTCAATGCAGCCTCATTAGAAGCAAAATCATTTTTACGTATTCCGACGAGAATATATAAGGCTACGGACATGATTTCTATGCCCACGAATAACATAGCAAAATTATGATAGGCACATACCATAAGAGCACCTGTCAACGAGAAAACGATCAAACAATAATATTCTGCGATGTGATCGCTTATATTGCTAAAGTATTCTTTGGACAATAGCACGATGAATGCCGTTATCACGACACACAGGGCAGAAAATACCAACGCAAAGTGGTCAAAGACAACCATTCCATGATAAAGCGGCAATGCCTCTCCTTCCCAAGCACTAACGGTAAATCCCAAAGCAATAAGCAATCCCACAATCGTAACAGGGAGTAATGCTTTTTTTGCTTTATAAAGACCTAAATACAGCAACAAAATGCCCAAAACACATAACGTTATTATTGCACCCATAATTTTTTTTCAACCGCTAATTAAAATTTAATTTGATTCAACAAGTTTGTTACCGCAGCTTCGGAAAGTTGCAAAATTGCTTTCGGATAGATCCCTAAGAAGAGCGTAAAAAACACTAAAATGGATAAAAGCACCATTTCGTAGCCTTTTATATCGACTACCGTCTCGTATTTTTCATCCAGCGGCCCTAACATTGCCTTTTGATAAAACCGCAACATATATACAGCCCCTAAAATCAATGTCAGTCCCCCGAAAAAAGCGTACCATATTCCGTAGTCGAAGACCCCCTTTAACAATAAAAATTCACCTATAAAGCCGTTCGTCAACGGCAAGCCCACTGCCCCCATTAGAATAATCAAGAATACCGTAGCTAAACGAGGCATTCGCTTCGCTAAACCGCCCCAATTGGACAACATACGTGTTCCTATTCTGCGTTCTAAAATATCAATCACAAAAAATAGTCCCACGACACTTAAACCGTGATTTATCATTTGTATCACAGCCCCCTGCAGCCCTTCCAGATGTAAAGAGAAAACGCCCGCGGCGATAAGTCCAACGTGTGCAATAGAAGAATATGCAATCAATCGTTTCGCATCCTGTTGCTTAAAGGCAATGATAGAAGCATATACGATCCCGATAACACACAATAGCATTAGTATGTTGCTATAGGCTAACACAGCAAATGGGGTGATGGGCAACAGCCAACGTATAAGGCCATAGACTCCCATCTTCAACATGATTCCGGCTAATAACATAGATCCCGTTGATGGCGCCTGCGTATAGGTCTCCGGCTGCCAGGTATGAAAGGGAAAGATGGGTATCTTGATCGCAAATGCGATGAAGAAAGCCCAAAATATCCACCGCTGCGTCGTCTCATCTAAATTTAAATTAGCTAGAACACTCCAATCTAGACTGCGAGCCTCACTTTGGCTATATAAGAAGATAATAGCTACCAACATCAAAATACTACCAAAGAAAGTATATACGAAAAATTTAAGGTTAACTTTTATGCGATCCGCCTCGCCCCACAACGTACAGATAAAGTAAATCGGAATAAGAGCAATCTCCCAGCCAACATAAAATGTGAAAGCATCTAAAGCAACAAAAACCAACTGTAACCCCACCTGCATAAAAGAAATTAAGGCGAAAAAATTACCCTTATGATTCTTTTCGAATGCACTTAAAATAATAAGAGGCACGAGCCCATTGGTGAGCAGCACAAGCGGAAGACTGATTCCATCCAATCCTATATGGAACTTAATACCTAATGAGGCAATCCACAGCCAACTTTGTTCAAATTGCACATTAGCATCCGCTGTAAATCCACAAAGAAAAGGTAAGGTACTGACCAGTGTTAACAGCGAAGCTCCAAGGGCAATCCATTTCGCTACAATGTCGTTCTTCAAAAAACACAGTGCAAGTGCTGCTAAAGAAGGTATCAGTAATAATATAAATAGGTTATCCATTAGCAAATTAATAGTGAAAATAAGTATCCATCCTTAATGTTAAATACGCACGATACCATAAATCAAAATAGCAATTACACTTACTACCATCATGATGATATAAAAGCCTACATGGCCACTTTGCAGTTGCCGAATTCCTTTACCTGCTCCAACAAAAAACTCGCCTACGCCATTCACAACACCATCGATGCCGAGTCGATCTAAATATTTGTATAAGATGATAGACAAATGCTTCAAAGGTCTTACGATAAGAGCATCATAAAACTCATCGATATAAAGTTTACGATAAGACAATCGGTGTAGAACAGGTGATTCCTTTTCATCAGCATGCGGTATCTTGCCCTTTTGGACATATTTGTTATAGGCGAATAGCCCCATGATTACGGCGCCTAATGTCGAAACAGCCATCAACAGAAACTCTGTACTATGGCTCAATTCCAACGCTGCTATATGAACTTTACCTTTCTCCAATACAGGTGTCAAAAAATCTTCTAGAGCATGATGTCCGCCCAATACAGAAGGAAAATTAATGTAACCTCCTAAGACCGATAATACCGACAAAACAATCAACGGAATAGTCATTTGCCAAGGGGACTCTTTCAAATGATGCTGTTGTTCGTCTGTGCCGCGAAATTTTCCAAAAAAAGTAAGATATAAAAGACGAAACATGTAAAAGGAAGTACAGAAAGCTGTGATTATTCCAATCCCCCAAAGTAGCGGTTGTTGTTGGAAGGTGTGCGCCAATATCTCATCCTTAGAGAAAAAACCCGAAAACGGAGGTATACCACTGATGGCGATTGTTCCAACGAACATCGTTATGAAAGTAATAGGCAGTGCTTTTCGTAATCCTCCCATTTTGCGCATATCTTGTTCATGATGCATCGCGTGAATCACCGATCCTGCCCCCAAAAACAATAGCGCTTTAAAGAAAGCATGAGTAAGTACATGAAAAAAAGCCCCGGTGAACGCACCTACCCCGAGGCCGAGAAACATGTATCCCAATTGGGAAACCGTAGAATATGCCAATACTTTTTTAATATCATTTTGCGTCAGTGCAATGTACGCGCCTAACAGTGCGGTAGCGGCACCAACGACCGCCATAATATCCATGGTGGTTGGCGCAAGTGCAAAGAGAATATTGGAACGTAATACCATATAAATTCCCGCGGTAACCATTGTAGCCGCATGAATAAGCGCTGAAACAGGCGTCGGCCCCGCCATAGCATCGGGTAGCCATGTGAACAACGGTATTTGAGCAGACTTCCCTGTCGCTGCGACAAACAGTAACATTGTGATCAGAAATACTGTATTATTACCAACAGGAATACCATCTGCCTGCGCAAAAATTTGTGTATACTCCAAACTACCAAACGTTTCTATAATCAAAAATAACGCAATCAAAAAGCCGAGGTCTCCTATCCTATTCATGATAAAAGCCTTTTTTGCGGCAGAAGCATAGCTCGAATTTTTAAACCAAAACCCTATCAGTAAATAGGAACATAAGCCAACCCCTTCCCAACCAATGAACATCACCAAGTAATTTGATCCCAAAACCAGTATAGTCATAAAAAATATGAAGAGGTTGAGGTAAGCAAAGAACTTACGCAGACCCAAATCATCAGCCATATAGCCGAATGAATATACATGGATCAAGAAACCAACACCGGTGATAATCAGCAGCATGATCACACTTAAAGGATCCACTAAGAAAGAGAGTGCAATCTGTAGCTTACCAACAGAAAACCAATCAAATAAGAGGACATGAATAGATGCCTCTTCGCCAGCGGCACGTGCATCTGCAATCTCAAAATAGAGTGTAAGACTGAGGATAAAAGAGACAAGCACGACTCCACAACCAATGATACCGGTAAGAACCTTGGGTGTACCCTTTCTCGTCAAACCATTGATTACAAAACCTAAAAAAGGTACCAAGGGGATAAGCCAAATTAATTCTGACATACGTTTTATACTATAAAGTGTCTTTATTCAATTACCAACGCAACTTGCTTAACGATTCAATGTCTACCGATTTCGTATTCCGATATACCATGATAATAATAGCCAAACCTACAGCTACCTCCGCCGCTGCCAAAGCCATAATAAAAAATACAAAAACCTGCCCACTCGCATCACCACGATAAGCAGAAAAAGCGGCAAGTAATAAATTAACAGCATTGAGCATCAACTCAATAGACATCATGATAATGATGACATTTCGCCGGATCAGTACGCCCGTCACCCCAATGGCGAAAATAATACTACAAAATATAATGTAGTGATTGAGGGGCACGCCTTGCATCTGTGTAATTATATTTCCCATTACGCTTTTTTAACCTCTTTTTTTGCTAATAATACAGCCCCTACCATAGCGGTCAACAATAGTATTGATGAAATTTCAAACGGCAGAAGGAATTCTTTAAACAATACTTTTCCTAAATTTTTAACGAGCCCTATTTCAGCATTCCCGAGAACCCTTTCATTCGAAGGTTCCAGAACACGGAACGCACCTAACAAAGTAGCAAGCAGACACATTCCGGCTATTGCCCCCATAATCTTTACTAGATTGGACTTCATGGGTTCGGTTTCTTCATTGAGATTCAATAACATTAAAACAAAAAGAAACAACACCATAATTGCTCCCATGTATACGATAAAATTAACCACGGCTAAAAACTGCGCGTTGAGTAAAATATAGTGGATAGTAAGTGTGAAAAAGGTTATCACCAAATACAATACGCTATGCACAGGATTCTTTGTAAAGATTGTCATCAATGCGAAGAAAATAGCGAGAAAAGCAACAAAATAAAATACCGACATCCTAATTGGTTTTTTCTGGGTTCAATTTCTTAATATCAAATACCGGCTCTACCAATTTATCCTTTCCATAGATAAAATCCTTCCTTAAATACTCCGCAGTCACGTGCGGACCATCCAAATAGATCGCTTCTTTGGGACAAGCCTCCTCACATAAGCCACAAAAAATACAGCGGAGCATATTAATTTCATACACCGTTGCGTATTTTTCTTCGCGATATAAATGGAGCTCATCCTTTGTCCTTTCGGCGGCCGTCATGGTAATTGCTTCCGCAGGACAGGATAAAGCACATAATCCACAAGCTGTACAACGTTCTCGCCCCTGTTCATCTCGTTTCAAGGAGTGTTGTCCTCTGAAATTTTTAGAATAAGGTCGCTGTTCTTCTGGATATTTTACCGTAGGAATTTTTTTGAAAAAGTGACGTATAGTAATTCCCAGTCCTTTAGCGATAGCTGGTAAATACATACGTTCCCAAAAGTTCATCGGCTTTTGTTCAATTACCTTTTTTCTATTTGATAGTGACTGCATAATTATTTCTTTATAAAACGGGTTCCTTACGTTGAATAAGCAAACCCAAAAACATCAGGATATAAAAGCATTATGATTTATCATATCACTCTATGCTATTAAGGAAAATATGTATCCTTAATAATTGTAATGACGCCTGTAAGCACAATATTTGCTATCGCTAGAGGAATTAACATCTTCCAGCCCAAATTCATCAATTGATCATATCGAAACCTTGGCAAGGTCCACCGAATCCACATAAAAAAGAAGATGAAGGCGAATATTTTTAAGAAAAAGGCTAAAACCCCAATAATGGTTATCCAATTTTGAGAGAGGCCTAAATCATTCATAAAAGGAAAATTATAGCCACCAAAATAGAGCGCAGCCATCAATGCGGAGGAAACAAACATATTGATATACTCCGAGAACATGTAGAGTCCTAACTTCATCGAAGAATACTCCGTATGATATCCACCGACCAATTCAGTTTCACATTCCGGTAAATCAAAAGGGACTCTATTACATTCCGCAAAAGCGCAAGTCATGAAGATTAAAAAACCCAACGGCTGTACCCAAATATTCCATTGCATAAAACCTACCTGCTGTGCAACAATCTCCTTCATGGATAACGTTCCCGTAACCATCAATAAGGCGATAATAGACAACCCCATTGCAATCTCATAACTGATACTCTGTGAAGCCGCACGAATGGCGCCCATCAAGGAGAATTTATTATTGGATGCCCATCCTCCGATCATAATACCGTAAACCCCTAAAGCTACAACGCCAAAGATATAAAGCACACCTACGTTAATATCTGCAACCTGCAAAGAGATGGCGCGTCCTGCAACATGTAAATCTTGTCCCCAAGGGATTACGGCAGAGCTAATGCAGGCCGTGATAATAGCCAATGTAGGACCAGCTACGAAAAGAAATTTATGCGCTCCTGCGGGAATAATCTCTTCTTTAAAAAAGAACTTGCCACCATCACATAGGGGTTGTAGAATCCCACCAATACCGGCACGATTTGGCCCATACCGATCTTGCATGAAACCGGCGATCTTACGTTCTGCTAACGTAGAATACATGGCGATTACCAGCGAGATCGTAAATACCACAACCACTAAAATTAATTTTTCTAAAATAAAAGCTTCTTCCATGTCATTATTATTTCAATCGTTCGGTTCTAGCTAATTGTTCCGTATTTGCGACCTGCAATTCTTTATTCTTTTGAATAACAGGAGGAGGTGCAAATTCCGTATAATGATTTGCCGTAATAACAGATTCATTGGGCAGTAACGTTGGTTCTTCAAGCGTCCAATCTGCAGTACGCTTTCGTTCGAAACGACAAGTATTACAGATAAAATCTTCCACCTCGTTATAGTCATCTTTACGTCCTGTGACGCGGAGCACCTCTTCCCCCTTGTACCAAAGTGTCACCTTTCCCGAACAGGTTGGACATGCACGATGCGCCTCCACAGGCTTGGTAAACCAAACACGATTTTTAAAACGAAATGTTTTATCCGTCAAAGCGCCTACCGGGCACACATCAATAACATTTCCTATAAACTCGTGATCTAAGGCTTGGCTAATAAAGGTAGATATCTCTGCATGGTCGCCCCTATTCAAAACTCCATGCTCACGACGATCCGTTAACTGATTAGCAACATAAACACAACGGTAACACAAAATACAACGGTTCATGTGTAACTGTATTTTGTCACCAAGGTCAATTCTTTCAAATGTACGCCGTTCAAATTCATAGCGCGTCTGTTCTGCGCCATGCTCATAGCCAAGATCTTGTAACTTACACTCACCCGCTTGATCACAAATAGGACAGTCTAATGGATGGTTAATCAATAGCATCTCGACAACACCTTTACGAGCTTCTACAACATCAGGTGAGGTTATATTTTGAACTTCCATACCGTCCATCACGGTAGTACGACAAGAGGCTACAAGCTTCGGCATCGGTCGAGGATCTTTTTCTGACCCTTTTGACACTTTAACCAAGCATGTTCGACATTTTCCACCACTACCCTCTAGTTTGGAATAATAACACATAGCAGGCGGTACAATATCTCCTCCAATTTGACGTGCGGCGTTCAAGATTGTCGTTCCCGGAGTCACCTCAAGGGAGATGCCGTCTATAGTTACTTTAAATTTTCCTTCTTCTGCCATTTTGTTCATTTAAAATCTTATACAACCGGACTCAAAGGGTCTGCATAATGCGCTAGACCAAAGTTTTTCGTCTTAGACTCTTCTGGATTTAAAATATGCCACTCAAATTCATCCCTAAAATGCCGTATGGCACTAGCCACAGGCCAAGCGGAAGCATCGCCCAACGGACAGATTGTATTCCCATCTATCTTGCGCTGTATATCCCACAGCAAATCAATATCAGAGATATCACCATGCCCATACTCAATCTTATGTAGGACCTTTTCCATCCAGCCTGTTCCCTCTCGACAAGGAGAACACTGCCCACAACTCTCATGATGATAAAAGCGGGTAAAGTTCAATGTATTTCGCACAATACATTGATCCTCATCGAAAGCAATAAAGCCTCCGGACCCCATAGCCGTACCAGTTACAAAACCTCCATCGGCTAAGGATTCATAAGTCATCAGGCGAGACTCACCTTTGGCTGTCTTCAATGCCAGATTGGTAGGAAGAATGGGGACGGACGATCCTCCGGCCACAATAGCTTTCAATCGCTTTCCATTAGCTATACCGCCACAGTATTCATCAGAATAAATAAATTCTTCAACAGGCAGCCCCAATTCAATCTCATAGACACCTGGCCTAACCAAATTTCCAGAGGCCGAAATAAGTTTTGTACCAGTACTTCGTTCTATACCGATCTTTGCGTATTCTTCCCCGCCTTCGTTCAGTATAGGTACTGTTGCAGCGATAGACTCCACATTATTAACAACGGTAGGACAGCCATATAAGCCCGCTACAGCGGGGAATGGAGGTTTAATACGAGGGTTCCCCCTTTTTCCTTCCAAAGATTCCAACAATGCTGTTTCCTCGCCACAGATATAAGCACCACCTCCTGGTTGTACATATATTTCTAAATCGTAACCAGTTCCTAAAATATTTTTTCCCAAAAACCCAGCAGCTTTGGCCTCTTCAATCGCTCGTTCTACAATCCGGATTTGGGGCATCATTTCCCCCCGAATATAGATGTAGGATATGTGCGCACCCAATGCATAGCTCGAAACAATCATGCCTTCGACCAAGGCGTGAGGTATATGCGTCATCAAAAAACGGTCTTTGAATGTCCCTGGTTCAGATTCGTCACCATTGCACACCAAATATCGTGGTACGCCCTCTGGTTTTGCTAAAAACCCCCACTTCATGCCTGTCGGGAATCCCGCTCCACCGCGACCTCTCAATCCCGACTTCTTCACTTCCTCGACAACATCGTCTGGAGACATGGTTTTCAGCGCCTTTTCGACTGCGCGATAGCCCCCTTTTTGACGGTATACCTCGAAGGTATTTATGCCAGGAACGTCGATATGGTTCAATAATAATTTACGTGCCATCTTACGCGGTTTGTGATTTATGCTTGAGTTCATCTATCAATTGATCGAGACCTTCCTCTGTCAATTTCTCATAAAATGTATATTCAGGACCGATCTGCAATACGGGACCAAATCCACAAGCGGCAACACATTCCACACCCCGCCACGAAAATAAGCCATCGGATGTCACCTCTCCCTCTCTTACCCCCAATGTAGATTCAAGATGTTTCATCATACGTTCTGCTCCCACAAGACAACAAGGACCAGTCCTACAAATTTCCAAAACATACTTCCCCTTAGGTTCCAAAAAAAACATCGTATAAAATGTTGCAACTTCATAGACTTCAATGGATTTTATTTCCAAGTACAAAGCAACTTTATCCATGGCATCTACGCTCAACCAGCCATACTCAGCTTGCACCAGATGCAGAATGGGTAACAAAGCGGACTTTTGTCGTCCTGCTGGATAGCGGGCAACGACTTCTCCAAATTTATCGAGTAAGGATGGCGAAAAATCGACAATCATATTTTCGTGTATACTAAGCATCTAATTCTCCTGCAATAACATTTAAACTACTCATATTAATAATCGCATCAGATATAAGCATACCGCTACTCATTGGTGCAAACATCTGATAATTGATGAAAGAAGGTCTTCTAAAGTGTAATCTATAGGGCGACCGACCTCCATCGTGGATGAGGTAAAAGCCCAACTCTCCATTTGCCCCCTCTACCGCATGGTATACCTCAGATTTTGGGGTTTCCCATTCCCCCATTACAATTTTAAAATGATAAATTAGTGCTTCCATATTGGTATACACCTGCTCCTTCGGCGGCAAATAAAATTCAGGGACATCCGCGTGAAATATGCCCTTCGGTTCTTTCTTTATTTTATCAAGAGCCTGCTGAATTATACGCAAGGATTGCCACATTTCATCATTACGCACCATGAATCGGTCGTACACGTCACCGGTCGTTCCGACAGGAACATCAAAATCAAACTCTTCATAAGAACTGTAAGGTGCTACAGCGCGCACATCGTAATCCACTCCCGTGGCCCGAAGGATGGGGCCAGACCAACTATAACTCAACGCTTCCTCTGGAGTTACTGCCGCCACGCCAGATGTCCGTTCTATGAATATCCGATTGCGGACAAATAAATTCTCAAACTCCTTTAATACTGGCGGAAAACGAAGCAGAAACTCTTCTATTTTTCGAAAAGCAATCTCATTAAAATCACGTTCAAATCCGCCAATACGGCCGATATTTGTCGTCAATCGCGCACCACATATTTCTTCAAAAATTTCATAAATGAATTCCCGTTCTTGCATGACGTACAGAAAGCCAGAAAAAGCACCTGTATCCACACCCAATATACCGTTACAGATGATGTGATCCGCTATACGTGCCAACTCCATCACGATCACCCGCATATATTGCACGCGCTTCGGAATTTCTATATCCAATAACTTTTCTACCGTCATATGCCATCCCATATTGTTGATAGGTGCCGAACAATAATTTAATCGATCTGTAAGCGGCGTAATTTGATAAAAAGGCCGATGTTCCGCAATCTTCTCGAAGGCTCGGTGTATGTAGCCAATGGTAGAAACGCCACTTACAATACGTTCGCCATCAATTTGTACCACATTTTGAAACACACCATGAGTTGCGGGATGGGTAGGACCGATATTTAACGTGATAAGCTCTTCTTGCGGATCATTATCAGAAAATACAGCGGTGTTCGGTGTTATTTTGGTTATAGGTGTACTCATCTTTCTTCGCTTAATTATCGTCCAAAATAAAAGTCTTTCTTATCTACTCGATTAGGATCTTCCAAAGGGTATTCTTTTCGCATTGGGAATACGTCCAATTCGTCCATATTCAGTATACGACGTAAATCGGGATGTCCTTCAAAAATGACCCCAAAAAAATCATACGTTTCTCGTTCCATCCAATTCGCGCCAGGCCATAATATCGTCGCTGAGGGTATCCTAGGCTCTGGTCCTGCAACAAACACTTTCACCCTCAACCGTATATTCTGCAACATATTGTGAATATGGTACACCACACAAAACTCCTGATCCTGTTTAGGGTAATGGACAGCGGTAATGTCCGTCAAATAATTAAAGCGTAATAATGGATCCTCCTTAAGGTAAGCTAGCAAATCGAGGGTATTATTCACCGCTGTCGAAACGGTAAGTAAACCATGGGGTTCTCCCAGTACGGTAACTTGATCTCCGTACCTCGCATACAAGCTCGCTATAATATTTTCATTACTCAATCTATCCATTTCCGTTATCAGTTATGATGCCATATCTCTCCAACAAGGCCTTATATTCTGGTGTGTTACGGCGATTCAGTGATTCATTTTTTACGATCTCCTGAAGTTTGAGTACCCCGTCCAAAATAGCCTCCGGACGAGGGGGACAACCTGGAACATAGACATCGACCGGAATGATCTCATCTATACCTTGAAGAACCGAATATGTATCAAATATTCCTCCACTAGAAGCACATGCACCAACAGCAATAACCCATCGAGGTTCTGCCATCTGCGTATACACCTGCTTTAACACGGGGGCCATCTTTTTTGCAATAGTTCCCATAACAAGTAACATATCCGCTTGCCGAGGTGAGAAACTGGGGCGTTCCGCCCCAAAGCGTGCTAGATCATAAGTCGACCCCATTGTTGCCATAAATTCTATTCCACAGCAAGATGTTGCGAATGGCAGTGGCCACAGCGAATTTGCGCGAGCCAAGCCAATAGCTTTATCTAAAGTTGTTGCAAAAAATCCTGATCCCTCCACACCTGGAGGCGCTTCTGCCAATGTCACTTTACCCATGACTATCGATTTTTGGTTTATATTAAGTTTATATTGATGGGAAAATCCTATCGCAATAGGACTAAAAAGGGTATCAATCCCAATCCAAGGCTTTTTTCTTTATCACATAGATAAATCCAAGCAGTAGCAAGCCCATGAAAACGAACATTTCTAGGAGCCCCTCTACACCAAACTCACGGAAATTAACAGCCCACGGATACATGAATATCACCTCCACATCAAATATCACGAACAAGATTGCCACTAAGAAATACTTAATAGAAAACGGTTGTCTTGCGTTACCAATAACCGGTACGCCAGACTCAAAAGCTCCCAACTTATTTTCCGTTCGAACTTTTGGACCGATTAAATGTGTTCCGATGATTGTTAAAACACCAAAACCTATTGCTACACCTAATTGAATTAAAATAGGTATATAATCTACTGGAGTGCTATTTAGGTTTACACTTTCCATAATTATTAGTTTATTATCTGTTCTCAATAACAAATATATAATTTTTTCGCATAAAAAAAAGGGACTGCAAGCAGTCCCTTCATATTTTAATGATTTTTTAATCTTATAATTGATCAACAAACTGACCCGCAAATTCGTTTTCAGGGTCAACCTTTATTGTCTCTTGGAAATATGCTTTTGCTTTTGCATTATCTCCTTTTAAATAAGCTAAGTAACCTAAGTAATTATTTGCATCCGAGATGTAAGAATTAAGATTAGGATCTTCGCTCTGTACCGTTTTAACCGCTTCAAGTAATTTTGTAAACGAATCTACAAAAAGCCCCTGTGCTTTCTCTGGTTCATACATAACCCCGTCTAAAGCCAATTCAGAAAGACCTTTATAGTATAAACCGTTAATCAAATATTTCTTGATAACATCTTCTTTTGTCGCCGTTGTTACAACTGCAAAAGCTTTCACCGCTTCTTCCAATATCGGTCTTGCTTCAGCCAATTTCTGCTCGCCAAGCTCTGGTGTTACCTCCTCGTTTTCACCTGGAGAAACAATTTTAGAGCCTTTGCTGTATTGACCTAAACCAAGATAATAGTTTGCATCGTAATAATAGTCAGATTTTGGATCAGCAGCTGGCAAACGGAAGATTTTAATAGCATTATCCACATCCCCATCTTGGTATTTAGCAAATGCTGTCTCTGCAATTTCAGTTTCTAAATTATCATCTTCAGCCTGTTTCTCTACCGCTTGCTTCAAGAATTCAGCTCCCTTTGCCTCATCGCCCGCGCTTAAATTCGCTAGACCCGCATAGAGGTAATCACGAGGGATCAAACGCTCTGGTTGAACTTTTGAAAACAACGTATTCATATATTCTGCTGCCTTAGCAAAGTCTTTATCTTGATTATAAGCGATATAACCTAAGTAACGATAAACTTTCGCGTCTACTCCAGGAGCATTTGCAAGCTCTTGCGCTACTGTTTTCAACTCGGCATAGTTACCCGAATATACTAAGAAATCCGCATAACGGGTTTTAGCCTCTACAGAGTTATCACCTGTCAACTCCAAATATTTTTTGTAGTTCTCAACACCTTTTTGGTTGATCTCGCGGTATTGATCCTCAGGAGCTTTCAAAGACGATAAATAATACGTTTCTGCCAACTCTCTGTATAACGGAGCATATTCCGGGTGCTCTTGTGTTAATGCCGTTAGTTGTTCAATAACGACATCATAAGCTTGCGCTCTTCTTGAAATAACCGCCTGACCAATTTTAGGTGCCAATAATGTCGGATCCATGTATTCTGCATCGCGATAATTGACATAGGCCTGGCTGCTTTCACCTAGTCCAGCATAAGCGTCTCCCAAAGCCACTAAAATAGTTGCATCTTTTGCATTTTTAGCCTTAGCTTGCGTTAAGTACTCAATTGCTTTGGTAAAGTCAGGCTTCGGTGCGTCAATATACGCTTCACCGATATACAATAAAGGAAGATAATCCTTCTTTCCTAGACCGGAAACCGCTGTTGCAAATTTACTTTCAGCAGCACTTTGATTACCGCTCATCAAATCAACAATACCTAAACCTACATTATTCAATTGTTCTTTTGGCGCATTTGTCAAACCTTGATTGAATACATAAGCTGCGGAATCCACCTTGTCATTAATTAAGTGAACCTTTCCTAAATAGAAATAATTTTCACCCTCTTTCGCCTTCTTCTCCACCAAATTCTGAAGAATGCTTTTCGCCTTGTCATATTGCTCAGCTGTAAGCGCAGCTTTCGCATCTTTTAAGCTCTGTGCACTTGCAGAACCAACGGCCCCAGCCAATAATAGACTTAAAAATAATTTGCTGTTTGTCATAATTTATTTGTGTTCTATTTTATTCTTACTAATTAAATATTATCACGTACTATAATCTCGCGCCCTGGCATAGTTGCAGGGACTAAACCTGATCTCAACACGATACGCTGTCCTCGATCTCCAGTCAAAAAGGCAGAAAAACCGATGCCCAATCCAAGATTCGGCTGATAGTTTAGCACATAAAATGTGCGCTGCAAAGGATATTGTCCTGCGGCGATGGTTGATTGACTCGGCTTGTAAAATAAATTATCAGCCTTCTCGCTCTGTGTATTCTGCACGCTCAATATACGAATATTATTTTTATTTGTAAATGAAGAAACCAAATCGTTGTATTGGTTGAATCCCAATAAACCTACACATTCCGGGCACTGGGCAACGCGCTTCAGCACCTCTTCTGCACTGCCCGCAGCCTCTACAAAGTTAGAGGCAACTTTCTCCATCTTTCCCAACTCTTGCATATGTCTGAAAACGCTCGAATTCAAATCATCAAATACAATTTTTTTCTTATCCGTGCTATTTCCACGCATAGCTTCACTTAAATACTCCATAGTAACGCTAGTATCTGCCGATTTAGTATGGCCTATAACAACTATTCCATCGGTCCAAATAGGAAATATTCTAGGCGTAATTGACCTTTGCTTAAAATATTCTTCTTCGCGTTTGTTCAACCTTCTGGCTAAAATAGCAACCCGAGCTTTATCCGACAATAGCTCGCGTACCGCAAAAACTTCTGGATTTACAATCAGATTCAGTTTTGCATTCGGATAGGAGGATAAAAACACTTCTTCTTGCTCTTTCAACAAAGGCAAAACCGATGCATCAACGACTACATTCAGCGAACCAACCAAAATATCTTCTTTCTGCGTTGCCCCATTAATCGTATCAGACGTCCCATTACCTCGTTCTTTTGATCGCGAACAGCCTATGACCATGCCAGCCACTAAAACACCAAAGAATATATATATTAAGCTTTTCATCCTATTACTGTACCAACTATGTACTAATTCATTCTTTTAATTTCCATTTAATCTATTAGAATCAACTCTTTAAGAGAAGTTTAATCGATCAAACACTAGCGGTTAAAATTATTTTGCCATAACCTCGCAAATCGCATAAATGAATACACAATAAGCAGTATTGCAAAAAAATTTTTATACGTCGGATCAATTGGAATCGGAAAACTTTTCCAAAAAATAATTAAAATGCCCAACGTAAAATAGAAAGCGAACATCGCTAGGCCTAAAATAGACAGAAATCGCTGGGTAGGCGATTTCTGACTAAATTTATTTGTGCTTTTACGCAAACCGTTCATATTACTGTTGAAGGTTTAGTGTAATAGGCAATGTATATGCTACGCGAACTGGACGACCATTCTGAATCCCTGGTTTCCATTTTTTTGCTTTCTGCAATACATTTACTGCAGCCTGACCAGTACCATATGATAAATCTTTTACCACTTTAATATCCGTCAAACTACCGTCTTTTTCTACAACGAAAGAAACAACAACCTGCCCCTTAACACCGGCATCAATTGCACCTTGTGGATAGGTATAAGTTTCCCCAACCCATTTACGGAATGCAGCTAGACCACCGATTGGCTCGGGATTAACCTCCACCGCTGTGAAAATTTTATTTGCATCCGCATTTCCATTAGGATCTCCTGTAGCACTACCTGTAATCTGGCCTTCAACTTTCTTAGGACCAAATTCTCCTGTAGGAACACCGGAAGCTCCTTTAGTACCTTTTAGCGTGATACGAGCTGGTGTTTTATTTTCTTTCTTAATTTCTTCTTGAGAAACAACCTCTTCTTTTACTTGATTTTGAGGCACCACTTTAGGCTCAGGAAAACGAACCAAGTCTTCCGCCGGTGGCTCCTGCGCTATACGTTGAGGTGGCTCTTCTTCTTGTGGAAGAGGCTCTTCCTCCTCTTCTTCTGGCTCCGGGATATCCAAATCCTCTAAAGTAACTTCTGTGATAACAGGAGCTTGCTCTACAGGTTTATCTGGAAATATCGTAATGTTAAACATTTTTGGAGCACTCAAAACAAGAACGACAGCTGCAATAGTGAATAGACCGATGTTTGTCGCCTTCGGAGCAAACTTGCGTAAGTCGTAGGCACCATACTCTTTATTTCTATTCGCAAAAACAACTTCAAGCCATTCTTTTTTGAATATATCTAATTTAGAACCAAACATATTTTACTTAATTATGCGATTAGTCATTAGTTAAAAAGACCTTCGCCTTTTAATACCTCTATTTCGTCGTTGTTGATTTTGGAAATCATGTAACGTTTTACATCTACAATTTTCATCTCGTCTAGAATATCAACAAGATTTCGTTGTACAGATTTTTCGCTCGGTCTGATTACCACAATCAAATCTTTACCACCTGAACGTGCAGGAACCTCTTTTTGCATTTTCAGCAACACTTGGCGAATACCTTCTTTACCGTACGCTACAGTCGTTGGCGGATAAATTGGTTTTGCAAGCTGCCCATAGTACCAAGAGATTTTGTTGTCTGAACCAAGTAATAATGTAATGGAACGATTATCTGCAATTTCCAGATTATCGTTGGCATCCATCTTATTCTTATCTGGCATAGCAACATCCATTGCCTGTGGTTTATTTAACGACGTGGTTAACATAAAGAAAGTAATCAATAAGAAGGCTAGATCCACCATGGCTGTCAAATCGACTTTACCACCGTTTTTCTTCGCTCTTACCTTACCACCCTTTTTGCCCTTACCACTATCTTGATTTAATTCTGCCATTTTCTTTTGTAATTATGCGATTACTCCTGAGCTCTCAAACCAGTCACGAAACTGAATTTATTCTGCTTCTGATTACGCAATGTTTCAATAATCAAATTAACAACTGGATATTTTTCTTCTGCATCCGCTTTGATAGCAACTTTCATTGGTCCTGGATCGGTGAAATCTTTTTCACCCTCTCTCGAACGGTTATATTCTATCGTCGCTTTTCGAGCTTCCTGTACCCAGGAATACAATTCGTTTGATGCAGTCTCCGTACTATCTACAGGAATACCCGGTTGGATCTCCTCCTTACGTTGGTCATTTGGCAATGAAAGTAGTTGACGTAAATTTTTAATTGGAACACCAAATTCGTCCAATTGTTTAAACTTCTCATACTCCTCTCCGGAAAAGGCAACGCTATATTTTTGCGACATATTCTTCAATGTAATCTCCCGAACAGTCGGGTTCTTTACTGCAAAGAATATTTTACCATTCGCCACGGAAATAATACCTAAGTTATCATCAGGCAACTTATCCGGGGTTGTTGACGCAGGTGTATCTACAACCAAAACTTCAGGTTGACGCGCTGTCGCCGTTAATACGAAGAATGTAAGAAGTAAGAACGATACGTCACACATCGCCGTCATGTCGATGGAGGTACTGGCTCTTTTTACTTTTGCTTTACCCATTTCTCTTTACTTCTTTAATTAACAATTCCTATTCTACAATGTTATGATGACTTTTTTTCACAAATTCCATAAAAGAAATTTAAAAAAATCATTTTTCTTATTTGTGGTTAGCCGCGTACGTTTGTACGATAGAGAAACCAGCTTCGTCGATAGAATAAGTTAAAGAGTCAATTTTAGCAGTCAAGATATTATACATTACGATAGCGAATGTTGAAGTACCGATACCTGTAGCTGTATTGATCAAGGCCTCAGAGATACCGTTCGCTAATTTTGCAGAATCTGGAGCACCACCTGTAGCAAGAGCCGAGAAGGCTTTGATCATACCTGTTACTGTTCCTAATAATCCTGTCAATGTACCGATAGAAACTAATGTAGCAATTACATTCATGTTTTTCTCTAACATAGGCATTTCTAACGCCGTAGTTTCTTCGATTTCTTTTTGAATAGCTACTACTGATTTTTCAGCATCTAATCCAGTGTTTGCAGAAACATCTTTGTATTTCAATAAGCCTGCTTTCACAACATTTGCTACAGAGCCTTTTTGTTTATCACACTCAGCGATCGCCGTGTCGATATTTCCACCGTTGATTAACGATTGTACTTTTCTAACGAAGTTACCTACATTACCTGTTCCTGCTGCTCTACCAATAACGATAAAACGCTCAATAGAAAATACCCATACCATTAAGAATAAACCAATCAAAATAGGTACGATAACACCTGCATGGTAAATCATTCCTAAATAGTTTCCTGGATTTGGTTGGTTTTCTGGATTGTTCTCCTGGAAGTTAGTAGGGTTACCCATTACAAATTTCCATACGATGTAACCAATTACGAAACAAATGATGATTGCTAAACTCGCAAATAAATTACCTGAATTTCCGCTTTCTTTCTTAGCAGGAGCAGTAGTTTTTGGTGCGTTTGCCATTTTTTACTAATTTTTAGATTTTTACTGTTGTTTAATATTAATGTTTAATTCAATTTGTGCAATTTACAAGCCCTTATTTTGCATCGTAGCAAAACAAATATACTATTTTGTATTAAAAATAAAATTTTCTCTGCATTAATTTATACATATTTCAAGAAGCTCCTCATCAGTAAACCACCAGCGGTTTCCTTTCCGTTCTAATGTATCATCGCCTCATGTCTTAACGCCGTTTAATGCGATATATTTTACAATGAAAACTATTTTTTTTCGTTTATGCAAATTAAAAAATCATTAAGTCTCAAAAATAAGTAAGTGTTCACTTACGGTATTTGTTGTCAAAACTCTGTTACAACTCTCCACTATGACCTACAAAATCGACGATCCTGAGTCAAATAATCGTCATTTTCAAGCCTATGCAACCGATTGTAAGTCACTATCCACCAACCAATTTAACACCATATCCTTCTTGCGAAAGCATTTCAAAGATCTTATTTTTAAAATCGCCTTGAATTAAAATCTCCCCATCTTTGGTTCCTCCACCTACACCGCATTTTTGTTTCAACTTTTTGGCTAAATCATTTAAGTCCTCGTCAGTTCCTACAAAACCTTGGATAATTGTAACAATTTTTCCCTTTCGTGCTTTCTTATCCAACAGCACTTTTAATTTCTGACGATTTATAGGAAGGGTCTCTTGCGTTTCCTCGCTATTCGTATCTGTATATTCAAAATCATCGGCAGTGGAATACACTACGCCTTCAAACCGTTGTTTCTTTTGTTTTGCCATAATTAACAAATTATTTTAAGCGACCTGTGTTTAATCTGAATATCGAGTTGCGTACCCATTTCTATCGGCTCCCCGTCTACATGTACAGGACCTTTTTCATCCCGAATAACTGTAATCACTTTTCCTGGAAGTATCTCTACGTATTCAGACTGATCGGCACTCTTCGTAAACAAGTGGAATAACATCTTCGGCCATAAGTATACTGGGAATTTATGAACGATACATACATCCAAAATACCATCATTAATCGATGCCTGTGGCGCAATATAAGCATTGTTCCCATATTGCGGAGAATTAGCAACACTAATCATAAAGGCTTCTTTACGATGCTCTTTCCCGTCCACAACGACTGTATATTTACTTGGCTTAAACTTACTTAATACATTCATGACCGATCGTAAATAGCCGACAGGACCTCTGATATTCTCGGTTGCAAAGTGGTCACTCACAGAAGCGTCAAAACCTAAGCCTGCTATATTGAAAAAATGTCGCCCATTAATTTCACCAACATCTACCTCTACCGTTTCAAACCTATTAATACGTCTCAAAGCTGCAGCCTCATTCAATGGAATCCCTAAATAAAGGGCCAATCCGTTCCCCGATCCTTCAGGAATAATACCCAAAGGCATATCCGTTCCTACAATGGCAGACCCCAATTCATTAATCGTTCCGTCTCCTCCTACAGCCACCACCGCATCGTATTTTTCCTGTATGGCCCATTTCCCCAATTCAAACGCATGATTTGCGTGATCGGTTAATGTGAAAGTAGGGTCGAATTTCTCTAAATTCAAAACCTCTAAAACTTGTTTATTAAACGCTGTTTTCTTTTTCCCTCCCGAGATAGGATTAATAACAAACAAAATTTTTTTACGTTGACGCATAGCTGGTCATTTCCTTTTTAAGGGGATAAAGATAATGAAATAGTTCTTCAATTTATGTGCAATAGTGCTCCAGAATCAAAATCAGACTTCAGGATTAAAAGACTACTTATACCCAGCTATCACCTGTCTCTCCTTTATTTGCCGACTTACCTCACTTATTATGCTAACTTAGAACGCACCTTGACATTTTTTTGACAAGACAATTTTGAAATAGTTTTTAGATATAAAACAAAGAGTCGTATTTTTGTTCGCAAAATGTGGACTGATTTGCGTTAACATAGAAATCTATGTTTAAGGGGATTGCAACCACAGTAAAAAAGTGCTAAAATCAAAAATTGTTTTTCCACTTCTACTTGCATACCCTCCTTTATAATCAAAAAAAAACATGCAATGGCATACTTATTTACTTCAGAGTCGGTGTCAGAAGGACATCCTGATAAAGTAGCAGACCAAATATCTGATGCTTTAATTGATAATTTTCTTGCTTGGGATGAAGATGCCCGAGTAGCAATAGAAACTTTAGTGACGACTGGTCAAGTCGTTTTGGCCGGAGAGGTGAAATCTCAAATTTACCTAGATGTGCAAAAGATCACCCGTTCTGTTATCGAGAAAATTGGCTATACAAAATCTGCTTACATGTTTGAAGCAAACTCTTGTGGGGTCTTATCTGCTATTCACGAACAATCTGCAGATATCAACCAAGGAGTAGACAGAAAAACAAGACAAGAACAAGGGGCAGGTGACCAAGGTATCATGTTTGGATATGCAAGCAACGAAACCGACAATTACATGCCACTCGCTCTTGATATTGCCCACCGTTTGTTGTACGAATTGGCGGCTTTGCGCAGGGAGAATAGCGAAATAACCTACTTAAGACCTGATGCGAAATCACAAGTAACCCTCGAGTATAGCGACGATCACAAACCTCAGCGTATCGATACCATTGTGATTTCGACGCAGCATGACGACTTTGATACAGAAGCGGAGATGTTAGCAAAAATAAATGCCGACATCAAGAATATATTAATCCCTCGTGTAAAAGCACAATTGAAACCGGAGTTGCAAGCATTATTCACAGATAACATCAAGTTCCACGTGAACCCAACGGGTAAGTTTGTTATCGGAGGGCCTCATGGGGATACAGGACTTACCGGTCGTAAGATTATCGTAGACACTTATGGCGGAAAAGGAGCACACGGCGGGGGTGCTTTCTCAGGAAAAGATCCTTCCAAAGTGGATCGTTCGGCAGCATATGCTACACGACATATTGCAAAGAATCTAGTGGCCGCTGGCGTCGCAGATGAAATACTCGTTCAGATCTCTTATGCCATTGGTGTGAAAGATCCTATGGGAATATATGTGAATACGTACGGTACGAGTAAAGTTGGCATCTCTGATGGAGAGATTGCAACAAAAATCGCTGATTTGTTCGATATGACCCCTTATGGTATTGAAACACGGTTGGGATTGAGAAACCCAATTTATTCGGAAACGGCAGCATATGGGCATATGGGAAGAACGCCTCAAAAAGTAAACAAAACATTTGAGAGCTCAACAGGCGAGAAAAAAACGATAGAAGTAGAGCTTTTCACCTGGGAAAAACTAGACTACGTCGATCGCATTAAAGAAGTTTTCTCACTATAATAAAATGAAAGGGGCATTAAGCCCCTTTCATTTTATTATATATTAATGAATTAATACGATTTACAAAACCACTTAGAGAAGCCCTCTGGCTTTAATTTCAAGGTATTTATTAATTGCATTAACGGTAAGATGTTCCGGAGCTGTATAAATCGTCTGTATTCCTTGCCGATTGAGCTCTTGAATCACCAAATGCTTTTCATAAACAAATTTTTGTGCAATAATCTGGTTGTAGACATCGATAACGCGTTTACCCCGCTCTTTTGCCATATCTATTAACTCGGTATTCTTAAAAACCACAGCAACAACAATATGTCTCTTTGATAACATCCGTAAATAAGGCATCTGTCGAGATAAAGCGTCGAGCGTTTCAAAGTTCGTATAAAGCATTAACAGCGACCGCTTATTCACATGCTTATTACAAAAAGCATAAAGGCCACCGAATTCAGATTCCTCAAAATCAGTCTGAATACCGTAAAGTTTATCCGAGATCAGCCGCATTTGATTATTCCTTTTTTCTGCAGTCACATGGTTAGACACCGTTTTTGAAAAGGTCAACATGCCTGCCCTATCTTGTTTCAAAATAGCAGCGTTTGCCAGTACCAGCGTAGAATTAATAGCATAATCCAACAACGTTAAGCCTCGAAAAGGCATGCGCATTACCCTTCCTGTATCAATTAACGCATAAATCGGTTGAGATTTCTCTTCTTGATATTGATTAACCAATAATTTCTTATGCTTAGCAGTAGCTTTCCAATTGAGATGTCTGTATTCATCCCCTCTCACATATTCGCGAATGTGATCAAATTCCAACGTCGCACCAACTTTTCGAATACGCTTTATCCCCATCTCAACCAAACGGTCCGTCGTCGCCAACAACTGATATTTCCTCATTTGTATAAAAGAAGGATAGCAAGCAATATCCAAAGGATCCGCTCCCGTAAATTTGCGTTCAAAAAAACCGAAATGGTGAACCAATACATGGCATCTTCCGAATTGATATGTGCCTCTCGTGGTGGGGCGTATCACATAAGTAATCGTTTTAACCTCCCGCGACTTTAACATTACCGAAAAATCGGTCTCCCGAAATTGCAATTCCACCGGAAATTCCTCTAAAACCCGCGCCCCGACTTTCCGAGGATAGTTACTTATCAATTCAAGCTTCAACTCATTTTCATCCCCATTAGAGAGCTTTTCGGGGTAGTTACGACGGATCATCACCTTACTTTTCCCGGCATACAGAAAGACGATATCCCAAAGACAGACAGCAATAAATAACCAGAATAAAATAGTAGCTACTAGAAATAATGCCTGAATAAAAAAAGAAAGCAGGAAAATTGTCGCCAACAAAAGCAGCGCATAGAAAAAATTATTTCGAATATATAAGCTACGAATAAACTTCATTATCTTGGAATCTCGATACTGTCCATGATCTGTTGAATAATATAATCCGTGGTAAAACCCTCCATTTCTCGTTCGGGAGTCAGCAACACACGATGAGATAAAATACTAGGTGCCACATATTTGACGTCGTCAGGAATCACAAAATCTCGTCCTGCTAAGGCAGCTACAGCTTTAGAAGCCTCTAAAATAGCGATAGACGCGCGCGGCGAAGCTCCAAGCGATAGGTCGGGATTAGACCGGGTATTTAATACGCCTTGCGCTATATAATTGAAAACATCATCATGCACATAAATCTGTTTAATAAGATTTTGAAAATGGACAATATCTTCCACCGTAATTACCGCGTTAACCTGATCTTCTTTATTACGTTGACCTTGCCCATGATGTTCCCTAAGAATCGTTAGTTCCTGTTCCAATACGGGATAATCAATATTTATTTTGAAGAGGAAACGATCGAGCTGTGCCTCCGGTAATCGGTAAGTCCCTTCATGTTCTATCGGATTTTGTGTAGCAAATACAATAAAGGGGGCAGGAACGCGATAGCTATGTCCATCCACGGTCACCTGATGCTCAGACATACATTCGAATAAGGAAGACTGTGTCTTAGCGGGTGCGCGGTTGATCTCATCAATCAACACTATATTTCCAAAAATCGGCCCCTTTTTGAATTGAAATTCATTGCTCGTCAAATCTAAAACAGAAGAGCCTGTAACATCTGAAGGCATAAGGTCGGGTGTAAACTGAATCCGACGGAATTCCCCTTGAATACTTCGTGCAATAAGTTTTGCTGTCAAGGTTTTTGCGACCCCAGGCATCCCTTCAATAAGTGAATGTCCTGCGGCTAAAATCGACACAATCAATTTATGCACGACATCATCTTGACCTATAATAACTTTTTTCACTTCACCTTTTACAGCATCCATCTTTGTTTTTAACGCTGTCAAATCTATTCGATGGTCGAAGCTTGGTTCGTATTTATTTACTATTTCGCTCATAATATATTCGCGTTAATTTTAAATTCTTCTATTTCATTGTTTAATTGGACCAACTCCTGATCCGTTGCCGCAGTTGCCGCCCGATATCTTATTAAGAGATCAACCAGATGAACGCATTGTTCTACTGAAACCGCAGATTTTGATGACAGTTGCTTTGGAAAATCAACTTCTTCCAGCTTTAAAATATCCAATTGAAAATACATGCGAAGCTCGTAGAGAAAGTACTCTACTTTCTTTTGCGCCAAATTCCCCGGATTTCCACTTTCATAATATAGCGAAGCGATGGTTCTCGCAAATTCTTTAGACAAATTCGGCTCCTGATAAAGCACCTTCACCGCACGTTGTTCGCGTTTACTCTTAAAGAGTAAAAACAACAGTAATACAAATAGCAAGATATACCAAGACTGCCGCAATCCATCGTTCAACAGCAGAACCCGTAGCGGTGTACGTGCCTTTTTATCTTCAGAAAAACCGTCATACCAATAGACCTTATTTCGTGAAAGTAGCTTCAACGAAGCTGAACCGTATATAAAATTGCGTTTCTGAACCATATAATAATTCGTAAACATGAGTGGTTCAAGGTGCAATAAAAAACGTCCTTTCTTTCTCTTAACTTCTACAAAGTCGGGAATCTCTTTCTTTCCTATTTCAAAACAACCGATAATCCGAACTGCGGCAGAATCTAAGTCATAAAACAGGCCCGGATATTCTAAGTCTTTATAAAAAGCGTTCTTTCCATCGTTCAATAAAAATGGTCGATTCTCTATATCAACAACATCTTCAAAATTCTCGGGATAGTAGTAATCTTGTCTTATCTGTAACGTATCTAATAATGCATAAGGAATCGTATTCGAGGAAATAAAAACTTCTCCCCCCCGTTCAACATATTCCAGAAGCTCTTTAGAAACTTCCTTGCCCTCATAAAACTGATCGACAACATAGACGATACTCCCGTCTTCCTTTCCTTTTAAAAATGTGCGAAGAGCACTGTAATGGGTTGATGTAAAATCTTCGATTACGACAGAATCTCCAAGAATATTCGATAGTTCCTGCCGAACAAAATAGAGCCCATAAGGGATTTTATCACGCTGGTTATATGTTCTTGTCCAATCGATCTTTTTATCACTCGTTACATCAATAAAACCAATGATAACAATGGTTATAGCGAGTAATATTAGGCCAAATTTGCTTCCGTTGTTCATCGCCATTTCGCCTGAAAGTTAAAAAAATAATCGGCATACTCGTCATACTTAGCCTGATCCACAACGGCTTTCCCATACCATACCCTATTAAAGATGGATACATTACGCTCAAAATCCTTTTTCAGCTCCAGATCTTCTATTTCTTCAATAAGTTCTATATGTGTTTTCGTATACTTCCAATCGAATACATTTTTCCTTGCAAGCAATTGTATATTCAGCAGATTGAGATACCGAATGGCTAATACAAAATCGCCATCGATCTTCGCCTTATTCACGAAATCCAATAAGTTCAAGTCTAGTAAATTCTTCTCCACAAAGCGTATCTCATTTTCCGGGCTTTGCTCATTCTTTTCAGAAAATAAGAGTCGATTACCCGAAAAGATGATCCGATAAACGATCCAAACTAAAATGAGAATACCAAGAAAGCCTAAAACCTTATAATATACGTCTGTAAACTCTACGTATCCTAGGTTCGGAAAAAAACTATCAATCCAATGGCTCAACCGTTTAAAGATTTTCTGGAAGAATCCTATTTTATCCATGCTATCCTCAGCGTAATCAAACTCCTCCGTTGCATACTTCTTTATTAATTTACCATAAAGCGCTGTATCAACTTTGGGGATTTGCTCATATCTTGCTATCGTGTCATAATAACCATCCTTCAAATAATCACTCGTTTTGCTATCTTCCTCTAGTGGACTTTCCAACAGGACATCTCGCGATATACTATCTTGTGCCCGCAGGACCAAAGATGACACGAGAAGTGAAAAAAGGAAAAACAACTTAAGCCCCATCATCTCTCCTTCCTAGGTCCGCTATTTTCTCGTAAACATCCTCTCCATAATTTACTTCCTTCGCTGTCTCATAGATGATTCCAGATATCAACACAGACAACATATAATATACTACATATAAAAGAACGAAAAGAATCCCACCAATTGCGACAAGTATTCTTCCGAGAAAACTATCAAAAAAAGTATCTTGAAATCCTATTGTATTGTAAGCTATGATACCCAAAATAAGCATAGGCATAAGGGAAAGCATCATCAACAGGGCTTGAAAAATAAAACTTACAATATAAGAAGATATGCTATAATCAATAATCTTCCTCCGCAAAAGGGAAAATGACTGCTGAATTGCATTACCTCCCTCCATATATCCTTCTCTATAAAATAAGAAAGCACAAAAAAACCAAACGCCAACAAATGCCATCAATATCCCCGCAGCAAAACTTCCAATGAGCGGTATAAACATCAAGATAAACATCGCCAACAGCAAAGGAATGATAAGAATACAGAGTGCAATAATAGCAATCAGCAAAAATTTCAAATACTTCCCAATATGATTCCGGAAAGCATGCCAAACATCAGCCGAAGTGAAATCTGTATTTCTCTTATTCTTTAGTAAGATGAAATATTCTATAGCAAAACCATAGCATATCATCCCTACAATGACAAGAGCGCCAAGACAGGCGAAAGCAATACCAACAACCTGTAAGGAGTCTGTAAAATCTTGCGATTGCGTTAAATTAATCTTTGTCGTACCATAGTATATTAAAACCAAAATTAAACAAAGAGGCACAATAGCTAATCGAAGAATTGTGCGAAAGAAATGTCCGATTATCAACCGCAATAAATTGACAAAATCTTGCACAATCTCGCCAAGTTTTCGCTCCTTTCTGAATTCAAAATCTATCTCCATCCCTTTATGCGAGCTAATTTAAAAGGTCGAACAATGTAAAAATAAATAATAGCAGCAAAAGAAACAGCAATGATAACGATGCACAACCAAACAGACAATTGATAATGCCGCGTTACAAAGCCCTCTAAAAAACCTGCAATAATGAAAAAGGGAACAGTACTCACAAGTACCTTAGACGCGATCTTCATGGTACGTTTAAAGGACTCCAATCGACTATACGAGCGAGGGAACAAAATACTATTTCCGATGGCCAAGCCACATCCTCCTGCAATAACAATTACCGACAGCTCAATAGCACCATGAATCCAAATTGCAGACATTGCTTCCCTGAGCACGCCATATTGATAAAACATATGGTGAAAAGCGCCCACCATAAGTCCATTACTAAACAAAATATATCCCGCCCCAATGCTAAAAAAAATACCGTACGCAAAGGCTAAAAATGCAACGTGCACATTGTTAATTGTAATCGCTAAAGCGGACCCCAATGTGCTTCCACTTTGGTAAACTCCGGCCGGATTTCCAGCCTCAATATTATCAATACTCATATCGACATAATAATCACCAAGGATAAGACGTATAAAATCTAAGTCATAATGAGCGGAAAGCGCTCCAATCCCGATAGCTAAACAAAATAAAATCAAGGCGTATAAAAGCGGACGACGCAACTGCCAGATCGCGTAAGGGACCTCTTCTTCTATAAAATATCTGATGTGATTTCTGGAAGATTTTTGGTCTCTATACAATTGCTGATGGGCTAAAATAGAAAGTTCATTCAGGTATTCCTTCGTCTTAGACCTCGGGAAAAATGTCTGTGCATAGGCAAGATCATTGGTCAACTCTATATAATTAGAAGCGAGTTCATCTGGCGTTACATTTATTTTGTTTCTTAAATTGCGTTCAATTAAGATCCATTTATCTTTATTTCGTTCAATGAAGGACGCCTCTCTCATACCATTAAATTTATAAGCTCGCTATCCAAATATAGCGAAATAATCAGTATCAAGCGACATCACCAACCCAATATTTCACTTGTATTTTATAAAAGAATTACTATCTTTCTACAAGGAATAGAGACAGATAAACAAAAGATTTTTTGCAGAAAAGATGAATAAGTTACAGATTAACACACCCCAAAATGTAAAATTTGAGTATGATTTAGCTTCTTTAGGAGCTAGAATTATTGCTTTTGGAATAGACTATTTTATCATCCTCTGCTACGCGATTCTCCTATATTTTCTGTTAAATACTACGGGGTTATGGGAACAAAGTGATACTTGGCTAACCATGGGGATCTACATGTTAGGTTTACTGCCCGCCTTTTTTTATCCCTTTTTGATGGAAACATTCTTTAGTGGGCAAACGATAGGAAAAATGATCCTAAAAATAAGAGTCGTAAAAATCGATGGTACGCGCGCCACCGTATACCAATATTTCATTCGTTGGGTCTGTTCCATTGTGGATATATTTCTATGTGCAGGTGCTTTAGGGATAAGCAGCATCGTTATCACGAGGAATGCACAACGAATAGGCGATATGGCGGCTGACACAGCTATTATTAGCACCAAACAAAATACAGCAATCCAACAAACGTTATTCGCCGAAATAACGCAACAATATGTCGTTACCTTCCCAGAGGTCATCAGACTATCTGATAAAGATGCGAATTCCATAAAAGATATCTATAAAAAAGGTTACGAACGCAAAGATTACAACATTATACTCGCATTAAGCAATAAACTTGTTGACTTATTAAACGTCAAGCCGCAAATGCGGCCTGAAGAATTTATAGATATTGTAATAAAAGATTACTACTACACTTTCCGTGACAAGTAATTGTTGCACCTAAGAGAAGCGCCATTGCACATAGTTGATATTCTTGTTGTGCGCCAAGTATTTCTTCTCGTAATATGTTTTAATTGCCAAAACATCGTCTACCAGAGCGGACTGGTAAAGATCTGTTGTTTCTTTTGATATTGAAGCCTTTTGGAGAGTGATCTGCTCCAATGTATAGGCATAAAAACCATCATTGTCTGTCTTTAAATGCATGATACCATCAGACTTCAACAAATCTTTGTAGCGTTCCAAAAATTTAGGATGTGTTAACCGTTTCTTCTCTCTACTATCCTGCGGTTGAGGATCTGGGAAGGTTATCCATATTTCAGAAATTTCTCCGGAAGCAAAGTGTTCTAAAATCGTTTCGATCTGGATACGAAGAAATGCTACATTATCAATTCCTTCTTCCAAGGCTGTTTTAGCTCCGCGCCAAATACGGTTTCCTTTATAATCGATACCAATAAAATTTTTCTCGGGAAATAACTTAGCTAGATTTACAGTATACTCTCCTTTACCGCAGGCCAATTCTAAAATAACAGGCTTATTATTGCCAAAAAACTGAGAAGCCCACTTCCCCTTAAAATCTTTACCTGCATCAAGCTGTACAACGTTTTTAAAAGTTGCAACTTCCGCAAACTTTCTTAACTTATCCTTACCCATTTTCCGATATTTTGTCAGCAAAAATAACCTTATATTTGCAGGAATCAATGGTCAATTGTGGAAAAAGAAGCTAAAATATTTGTCGCAGGACATCGAGGTATGGTAGGATCGGCTATCGTACGTGCCTTAACCAAGGAAGGATATCGTAATATTATTACGCGAACTTCTCAAGAATTAGATCTACGGGATCAGTCCGCCGTTGCATATTTCTTTACACTTGAAAAACCGACTCATGTATTTCTTGCAGCAGCAAAAGTAGGAGGTATCATCGCTAATAACACGTATCGTGCTGATTTCATTTACGACAATATAGCCATCCAAACCAACATTATCCATCAATCTCATATCCATAAAGTGGAAAAATTGCTTTTTCTAGGATCGAGCTGTATATACCCAAAACACGCTCCGCAACCACTGAAAGAAGACTACTTACTCACAGGCACACTTGAACCTACAAATGAACCTTATGCCATTGCGAAAATAGCAGGTATCAAAATGTGCGAAGCTTACCGTTCGCAATACGGTTGCGACTTCATCTCTGCAATGCCTACAAATCTATATGGCATTAATGACAACTATCATCCACAAAACTCTCATGTACTTCCTGCCTTAATAAGACGTTTTCATGAAGCCAAAGCACAAAATTTGCCAGAGGTAATCATTTGGGGAACAGGCGCTCCTTTACGTGAATTTCTTTTCGCAGACGATTTAGGAGAGGCTTGTCTATTTCTAATGAAAAACTACAGTGCGTTAGAATTTATTAACGTTGGCGTGGGAGAAGACCTGAGCATTCGAGATCTTGCCCATTTAATCCGCACAATCGTTGGGTATGAGGGAAAATTAATTTTTGACACCGAGAAACCCGACGGCACCCCAAGAAAACTAATGGATGTTTCGAAATTGCACGCCTTGGGATGGAGACATAAAGTTGACCTCCATCAGGGCATTGAATTGGCCTATCAAGACTTTTTACTGAAATACACGAATTAATCGTGTCCGTGATTAGGAGGTATATCGGTATTAACTACCGCATTTTCTGCTGTAATTTCAAGTGAAGCTGCCTTCTTTTTTTTCTTCTTAGGTTTAATAAAGCTCGTCACCTTATCAATAAAACCGCTTACTTTATTTTGATTAACCTGCCCTATAGCAGTCTCCGAAGCCAAAAGAACAACAGCTTTCTTCAACCAGCCGGCTTTACGCAATAATGTCGAATTAAGAACTATAGGGGCGCCTATCTGTAACGCGTTCGTTAGCCAATCCGCATCTTTCCCTTGTGTAGCCTTTCCGATACCACTTACTACACCTTTCAACATCCCTGCTCCCGGAATATTTGAAGTAATATTTCGCACAAACCGTGCGGGAGCATCAATCTTGGATTTCAAAAGTTGATACTGATCGACCAGATAAGCTTCCTGTTCCTTTTTTCTCAGATTCACGCGTGCGATCTCTGATTTTAGGTCTTGTAAATTATTTATTTTCTGTGAATTCTTCATGAACGCCTGTTTTGACCTTTTCTTCAATAATATCTTCGTCTTCCTCACCATCCCATTTACTGGCTAACTTGCGAATGGTCATATCCATAAATGCACGTTCCAACTTAGGCTCAAAAGCCCTTATTAGCAATATCAGCACAAAGAATAGTACTCCTGTCAATAAAAAACCTAAGGCATTACTCCCTAAGAGTTCCCCTAAAAAGAACCCCAGAGCCATAGAGCAAAAAAATATAATGAATAAAGTAAACACCACTTTCGTTACATCCAGCACTAAAGATCCAGCTATGCGTGACCCTTTGGCCAACGCTTTTAGCTGCATCAGCTTCAGTTGCGTATCGACATATTCCTTTCCTTTCTGAAAGGTACCACCGAGTGAGAATTTTTCTTCTTTCATGAATTGATTTTTTTAAGGAGACCGTTTATATTACCACCACGTAGACAACATCTCTACAGACAGCAACAACTCTATTTTAAAGATGTAGACAGTCCCTCCTTGTTTTTTTATCTGTATAAAGACGGACAAGCCCGTCCTTCACTATGCATGTTCTTCTATTTCATCATCGAGCGCAACTTCAGCGTTCGCGACTTTTGATTTCACAACAGCTACCAATTTTTCTTTCAAATCATTTAACTGATCAAATTGCTCTTCTGCACGTTCTTTAATAGCATCACCTAAATCTGCCAACGATTCATTTATCTTATCTCTTGTCTCCGAGCCCTTATCAGGCGCGAACAACAAACCTAAAACTGCGCCAGCCGCTAAGCCCGCCAATAATGCCGTTACTATTTTACCATTTTCATTCATACACTTCTAACATTTAATAATTCTACCTCTATATATGTTTAACAAACGATTGTTGCAAACGTTTTAAAAATACAAAACTATTTCAGTTTGGAAACTCTCGTTATTGAAATACAACAAAAACCCTTCCAAAGCCTAAATGTCATGCTTTTTTTTGGATCTTCGGCCATATTAACTATCTTTAACAAAACCACTTGTAAACATGCCATGCTTATTAAATCCTTTAGTAGTGCCGTATACGGCATAGAAGCAACAACCATTACCGTTGAAGTACATATATCTACCGGAACACGGTATTATATTGTTGGATTACCTGATAATGCGATCAAAGAAAGTTGGCAACGTATAGAAAGCGCAATTATGACGATGGGATACCGTATGCCACGTCAGAAAATTGTTGTCAATTTGGCACCTGCTGCTATTCGGAAAGAGGGATCTTCTTACGATTTAGCGATAGCCATCGGGATTCTTGCTGCTTCTGGACAAATTCAAGCCCAACTTCTTGATGATTATGTAATATTAGGGGAACTATCGCTCAATGGCGATATCCTACCAATCAAAGGAGCCTTGCCGATAGCCATTCAGGCAAACATAGATGGATTTAAAGGCATCATTCTACCACGATCTAACGCTAGGGAAGCTGCCGCAGTGCAACAATTGGATGTGCTGCCAGTCAATAGCCTTAGCGAAATAGTAAATTTCCTCAATAGAGAGCAAATGCTGATTCCGACAAAAATTGATCTAGAAAAGGAGTTTCTCCATCAAATTAACAACTATGAAATGGATTTTTCAGATGTAAAAGGACAGGAAAATATCAAACGTGCGCTAGAAATTGCAGCTGCTGGTGGACATAATGTAATATTAATAGGACCTCCCGGTTCGGGAAAAACAATGCTAGCAAAGCGTCTTCCTACCATTTTACCACCCCTTTCCTTAGACGAATCATTGGAAACTACAAAAATCCATTCCGTGGCGGGGCAGCTTGGCGCACTTTCGTCTTTGATGACAGTACGTCCTTTTAGAGCGCCTCATCATACGACCTCAGATGTCGCGCTTGTTGGCGGCGGTTCCACTCCTCAACCTGGAGAGATTTCCCTAGCACATCACGGCGTACTTTTCCTCGACGAACTGCCCGAGTTCAAACGTTCGGTACTGGAGGTCATGCGCCAGCCCCTAGAATCTCGCGTCATTACCATTTCCCGTGCAAAATTTGCGGTAGATTACCCGGCAAGCTTTATGCTTATTGCCGCCATGAATCCATGTCCCTGCGGCTATTACAATCACCCCAACAAAGAATGTATTTGCGGCAGCACAGCAGTGCATCGCTACCTTGGAAAAATATCCGGGCCTCTTTTAGATCGAATAGACTTACATGTAGAAGTAACACCTGTAGAATTAGATGAACTATCGGGCAATAGAAATAGTGAGAAAAGCGAAACGATTCGAGCTCGTGTAATACGTGCTCGAACGATTCAGGCCGAAAGATTTATCGAGATGAAAAACATTCACAATAACGCACAAATGGGAACAAGAGTGGTTCGGGAAGTCTGCAAGATAACATCCGAAGGAAAAATCCTGTTGCAAACGGCCATGGAACGTCTTGGATTATCGGCGCGTGCTTATGACCGAATTTTAAAGGTCGCTCGAACTATCGCGGATATGGAGAATTCGGCTATGATTCAAAATCATCACCTTGCGGAAGCGATACATTTCAGAAGCCTTGATCGAGAGAGCTGGGCAGGTTAAAAATTATCCATAAAGTGGCGTATAGCCCATGGATACAACAACAAGGTGAGTGCTATACCCGACAAGGCTCCAAATAGATGTGCATCATGATTAATATGATCCTGCCCGTTTTTCGAAGCCCATATACTGTATCCTAAAAACAAAAGAGCAAAAAGATAAGCAGGCATCGGTATAATTAAAAAGATACCCAGCATAGCAGTAGGCTCAAACATAATAAAACTAAAAAGAACAGCAGAAATAGCACCAGAAGCACCCAAACTAGCATATGAACGATCGTTCCGCTTGCGGACAAAGGTGGGTATATCACTAAGAATCAATGAGAGTAGATAGAATCCTGCAAATAACAAATGTCCTACCTCCCCACTAAACTGAACAAACATAAGCTCCAAGCTGAATCCGAAATAGTAAAATGTAATCATATTAAAGATCAGATGTCCCCAATCCTTGTGAATCAGTCCACTTGTTAGCACCATATACCATTTTGATTTATCACGTTGCAAGCTATAGGGATGCAACATCAATTTCCCATACCATTGCGGGTTCGAAAAAACATATAAACTCAGGCCTATCGTTAAAGCAAAAATAATAGAGGCCACTGGCGTGCTATATAGCGCGTTGATCATATTCAATTAACGTTAAAATCTGTCTTCAAGTAAAAAAACATACAGTTCTTTGGATCCTACCCCACCGCGGATTAATTCATTTTCGAATGCAACAGTCTTTGATGGTCCAGTAACTAAGGAGATTGTAGAAGGAAGCTGATCACCATATTTATCGCCGATTTTTTTTAGACCGTGCTTGATATCCATCACAAGTT
Organism: Sphingobacterium sp. LRF_L2; assembly: GCF_965644235.1. Taxonomy (NCBI): domain Bacteria; kingdom Pseudomonadati; phylum Bacteroidota; class Sphingobacteriia; order Sphingobacteriales; family Sphingobacteriaceae; genus Sphingobacterium; species Sphingobacterium sp. LRF_L2. The sequence continues at coordinate 378,580 of NZ_CBFFRI010000003.1, forward strand.
CTGAAGCCCTTGCTATGACAATGTGAACAGGAGGAGAGATAGCCAGTTTTTGTCCTGCTAGCCCGCCACTAGACAGTAAGACACTTCCATTTCTTGCAATAAGTGCTTCACAAGCGGTGATGCTTGCATCTGCCAAATCAAATTGATGAGCATCCGTATAAATAGGGAATCCATATGGCGTCAAAAGATTTTGTACCTGAGGCTCCCATGCAAAAATTCTCTTTATTTTTAAGGTCTCCGCCAAAAGTATGAGATTTTCAATTAAGGCGATTTCACCATCACAATACACGAAGTTTCCGGAAGCCTCCGTTAGCTCTCTTGCAAAAGTAACATCAAGAGACTCTTCCTCATCTTTATACAAAGGTGAATCTTCAAAATCCAAGTGCGGATTATCCCGTTTTTGCAATAAAGCATGCCGAACTTTTTTAAGCATCCTTTCCTTCGCTGTAGTATTTCGGGTATTCATATGTAAATAACTATTTACTAGTGTTAGATTTCATTGGAATAAATGAGCTCGTTTCACTTGGTTTGATTTTTAAAGGTCATATGGAATGTCTGGGTTATTTTCATTCGTGTTTGTGTTCTGCAATCATGGACATTTCATGACATCAAAAGGCTAAAAAATGAACATGTAAGTTTAAAAGTATACTATTAACCGCCATATTGAAGAAGAACGGAACTTCTAAAAAAGTTCAGGGATCTTAAACGAAACTACAATCGTTCGTAAAGAGCCCTGAACAAGTATATTGAACATCGGCAAGAAAAACAATAACATAAATGCCCGGTCTTTCTAAATTCAGATGTTCAGCGTTATCTTCTAATTGTTAAGTTCGTTATTTTCTCTAGATTTCGAATCCTGATTATTATTCGTACTATCTTGTGGTAAATCCAATGGCAAATCTGTTTGTGGTACTCCACCCCCATCAGCTCCGCCATTTACAAATTCATCATACGTAGTACGGTTTTCAAAAGGGCGTTTTCCCAAAATTTCTTCCAGATCGCTCTGAAATAATATTTCCTTTTCCAATAACTTTTCAGCGATTTTTATCAAACCCTCTTGTTTTTCCAACAGAAGCTGTTTTGTCCGTTCATAAACCGCCGCAATCAGCACGCGAACCTCTTCATCAATAAGTTCCGCTGTTTGATCCGAATATGGTTTCTGAAACTGAGAATCACCAGAGCTGTCACGGAATGAAATGTTTCCAACCTTGTCATTCATACCATATACCGCAATCATGGCATAAGCAAGTTTGGTAATCCGCTCTAAGTCGTTTTGAGCACCTGTACTAATTCTTCCGAATGTAATATCTTCAGCTACACGTCCCCCCATAGTCATACACATACTGTCCAATAATTGTTCTGTTGTGTAAAGGAATTGTTCTTTCGGCAAATATTGAGCATAACCCAAAGCCGCAACCCCTCTAGGCACAATAGACACCTTAACCAGTGGATCTGCATATTCCAAAAACCAACCTGAAATAGCATGTCCTGCCTCGTGATAGGCGACAATTTTCTTCTCTTCAGGAGATATAATCTTATTTTTCTTTTCTAGACCACCAATAACACGATCAATCGCGTCCTGAAAATCTTGCATATCGATAGCACGCTTATTCTTTCTTGCAGCGATTAATGCAGCTTCGTTACAAACGTTTGCAATCTCTGCACCGGCAAAACCAGGCGTTTGTGCAGATAATTTTTTCGCATCAACTTCCTCAGAAAGTTTCAATGGCTTCAGATGGACGTTAAAAATATGTTCACGACCAATCAAATCAGGTTTATCGATTGAAATTTGTCGGTCAAAACGACCTGGACGAAGCAGAGCGGAATCCAATACATCCAATCTATTTGTCGCAGCTAAAATGATAACACCTAAATTGGTACCGAAACCATCCATCTCAACCAATAATTGGTTCAAGGTGTTTTCTCTTTCATCGTTGCCACCCATCATAGAATTCTTTCCACGCGCGCGTCCAATAGCATCTATCTCATCGATAAAAATAATACAGGGAGCTTTCTCCTTCGCTTGTTTAAATAAATCCCTAACACGCGATGCTCCAACACCAACAAACATTTCTACGAAATCCGATCCTGAAAGCGAGAAGAAAGGAACTTGAGCTTCCCCAGCGACGGCTTTGGCTAATAATGTTTTACCTGTTCCCGGAGGCCCTACGAGTAGTGCTCCTTTCGGAATCTTACCACCTAAATCTGTATATTTCTTTGGATTTTTTAAGAAGTCTACAATCTCCATGACCTCAGTTTTGGCTTCTTCAAGACCTGCCACATCGTTAAATGTAATGTTTATCTGAGACTCCTTATCAAAAAGCTGCGCTTTAGACTTGCCAATATTGAAAATTGCACCACCACCACTTCCAGCACCACCGCCCATACGACGCATCAAAAGCATCCATATAGCCACGATAATCAATAACGGAAGCATGAAGGAAATAAACCATCCAGCCCAAGGGTTGGAGCGGTCTTCATATGTAGCAGACACTTTCACCTGTCCTACAGATAAACTATCCTGCGAGGCATTCAATTTCTTTTCCAAGATTTCAGCAGAAGGCTCTGTAAAAACATATTGTGGGCCAACGGCAGGATTTAACATTAAAGAATTAGAGCTAGGAGCAACTTCTTTGTATTTGTCCTCCTTTAGCTTATCTTTCTTAATATAAACCTCTACATCTATTAAATCGTTATTTTTAAACGCCACCAGCTTTTCCACATCTCCCGGACGAAGCATCTTCTCTTCAAATTCCGCATAGGTAATCTTCTTTGCCGATTCGCTACTAAAAAAGTATTGCAACCCAAAGAATCCAAGGATAATTAATATCCACAACCACATCATATTAAATTTTGGCGGAACAGGAGTCACTTTCTTACTTGGGATTTTCTTCATTACAATCTGTTATATCTTTTCTTACTTTCTTAAAAAACTAGGCACTCTGGTAGGATTGCACTTGTGCATCCCCCCACAAATCTTCAATGCCATAATGACTTCTCTTTTCGGTCTTAAATATATGAACAACAACGTCTACAAAGTCCAACAGGATCCACTCTCCGTTTCCATGCCCTTCTTTATGCCAAGGCTCCTGACCAAACGCCTTGTATACTTCGTCTTCAATACTCTTGGCGATAGCATTGACTTGAATTGTTGAGTCTGCATGACAAATTACAAAATAATCCGACAAAGTTGCATTAACAGTCCGCATATCTAACCGCACTATATCGTTGCCTTTTTTTTCCTGCATTCCCAAAACAACTACCTCAGCAAGCTTTCCCGACAATTGTGTTTTTGTATTTTTACTCATTAAAAAATATTAGTTTTGAACGATATTTAATTTATAAAATATTTTTCCCTTGCAAAATAACACATTTTCCCGACTTTACCTTAGACAAAATTTAATTGTTCTTGAAGAAGTATCATCCACAAACGATTATTTAAAAGAACTTTTGTCAAATATTAAGCCACTTCGGGAAGCGACTGCCATTATGGCAAAACACCAAACGCAAGGAAAAGGTCAAAGAGGGAGTTCCTGGGAGACAAAACCCGGTGAAAATCTAACATTCAGCTTTAACCTATATCCTAAGAACCTCAGTATAGCGCAATCGTTCAACCTCAATATTCTCGTATGTCTAGGAATACATAGATGGGTTAGTTCGTTTTCCCCTGCAGTGTCCATAAAATGGCCTAACGACATTTACATTAATAATCGCAAAATAGGCGGAATTTTAATTGAGAATCAAATACAGGGACAGCAAATACGTGTTGCTACGATTGGAATAGGCCTGAATATCAACCAAAGAAATTTCGATGAACACCTTTTGAATAAAGCCACCTCGCTCGTCAAAGAATCTCAAATATCGTCCGATTTTGATATCGAAGAGTGCGGCATCGATCTCCTGCATACCATTCTTTCTTATTATTGCACATTAGATTTACAGGATTCAGAAAAGCTCCTTACTTCTTACAATCAACTTTTGTTCCGCCGAGATACTCCCGCCTTGTTTCTTATAGACGGACAGCAGCGAGAAGCCACTATCCGGGAAGTAAATTCCGAAGGAAAACTTATTCTAAGCGTTGGTCAGCAGCTACGAATTTTCGATTTAAAAGAAATTACATTTATAATCTAACCGTAATTTTCGCAGTTAAGAACACGGATTGTCGTCCATTTTTTAAAATTCTTTTCTAGCTTTGATTAAACTTAGTAATACGAAAAGAGTCCACTAGAAAAAGGAAAGATTACATGAAAAAATTAAGTTTACTTATTATTGCTGTTTTGTGTACAGTGGGGGGAGCTATAGCTCAAATTTACAATCCTGTAAAATGGAGTGTCGCTTCTAAAAAATTGAACAGTAAAGAAGCTGTCGTATTTGTTAAAGCAACGATTGATGAAGGTTGGCATATTTATGGTCTGAATGTTCCTGATGGGGGGCCTATTGCAACAACATTTCAATTTACACCTTCAAAGGATTTCACCTTAAACGGTAAAGTCGCCGCTCCAACACCACAGTCGAAATACGAAAAAGATTTCAAAATGGATGTTCCATTCTATTCAAAAGAAGTGACTTTCCAACAAAAAGTAAAATTATCCAAAAATCAAACCACTGTAAAGGGGGTTGTCGAATTTATGGCTTGTGATAAAAATCGCTGTTTACCTCCTGATGAATACGCTTTTAACGTCACAATTAAGTAGTATTTACGAATAATAGCATAGCAAAAGGCAGTAGTTTACTGCCTTTTTTTTATTTTAGCGCATTATCGACATAGACTATGCGTTTATTAATGAAGTACGTCACATTCGTACAAATTCTTATTTTCTCCTTCTTTCATCTTTCTTCTTTCGGACAGCAAGACAGCTTAATATCGTCAGAAGATATTGTCTTCTCTGAAGGAACGACATCAAGTGATAGCACATCACAAACAGCAGCAGACAGTCTTCTGGCTGTTCCTGATGATCTGGTATTTGCCGATGGAGCAACAGATAGTGTTGCCCAGGATAGCCTGGCCAAAGACCAAACAAAAACAGGGACAACAGATACCGCACAGGATAGATCTCTCTGGGGAATCTTTATCACCGGTCTGATCGGAGGCTTTGCCGCTTTCATCATGCCCTGTATATTTCCCATGGTGCCCCTTACCGTCAGCTTTTTTACCAAACGTAGCGGCTCACGGGCCAGGGCCATATCGCAGGCGCTTCTCTACGGACTGTTTATCATTATTATCTATGTGGCACTGGGGATGCTCATCACCATTACTTTTGGCTCCGATGCGCTGAACGCCCTTTCCACAAACGGGGTATTCAATTTTATATTCTTTCTGGTATTGGTGCTCTTCGCGGCCTCTTTCTTTGGGGCCTTCGAACTGACCCTGCCCAGCTCCTTTGTCAACAGGATCGATGCAAAGTCAGATCAGGGTGGCCTGATCGGTCTTTTCTTCATGGCTTTCAGCCTGGCATTGGTATCCTTCTCCTGTACAGGACCGATCATCGGTACCCTGTTGGTGGATGCCGCTTCCAAGGGCGAGAGAATGGGACCGGCCATCGGGATGTTGGGATTCTCCATTGCACTGGCCATACCTTTTGTGCTCTTCGCCGTTTTCCCCTCCATGCTCAAATCCCTGCCCAAGTCGGGCGGATGGCTGAACAGCGTGAAAGTGGTACTCGGTTTTCTGGAGCTCGCACTGGCCCTGAAGTTTCTCTCCAATGTCGACCTTGCCTACCACTGGGACTGGCTGGACCGCGAAGTGTTCCTGGCACTGTGGATCGTCATATTCGGACTGATGGGGCTCTATCTGATCGGCAAGATCAGCTTTGCGCACGATAGTCCCCTTGCTTATCTTTCCGTACCGCGGACCATCTTCGCCATTGTCGTATTTGCCTTTGTCGTGTACATGGTGCCCGGGATGTGGGGAGCACCCCTGAAATCCATTTCGGCCTTCCTGCCACCTTCGGCCACACAGGACTTTGACCTGTCCGTTGCCAATTTTGGTACAACGGCTTCTACCAAGGCAAGCAAGACAAAAAAATATTACGATATCTTCCATAAGCGTGGTACCCCGAAGGGATTCGAACCTTACTACGAATACGAAGAGGGGCTTGCCGCTGCCAAAGAGCAGGGGAAACCGGCCCTGATCGACTTCACCGGATGGAACTGCGTCAACTGCCGTAAGATGGAGGCCAATGTATGGACAGATCCCCAGGTGGCTTCCTTGCTCAAGAACGAGTTTGTGATGATCGAGCTGTTTGTGGATGACCGTACGGCACTTCAGCCCGAAGAACAGTATGTATCGAGCTATTCGGGCAAGAAGATCAACAGCATAGGGAAGAAGAACAGTGACTTCCAGGCGGCAACGTTCAACAGCAACTCCCAACCACAATATGTGATCGTGGATACAGAGGGCAACGTACTCCTACCGCCAAGCGGAGCGAACTACGATGTGGAAAGCTATGCCAACTACCTCAAACAGGGGATAGAAAGCTTTAAAAAGAAATAAAGACATAATCAATCTAACATGAAAACGATTAAAAATATTGCCGTTTTAACCTCCGGAGGAGATTCTCCAGGGATGAATGCCGCCATTCGCGCGGTAGTTCGTGCCGGTATTTATAATGGCTTAAATGTGTTTGGCGTATGCCGTGGCTACGATGGACTCGTACATAGCGACATTATTCCAATGGATGCAAAATCTGTGGCGAACATTATACAACGTGGTGGAACCGTGCTAAAAACGGCTCGCAGTGATGAGTTCAGAACCTATGAAGGACGCAAACAAGCTTTTGAAAACATTAAAAAACTCGATATTGACGCATTGGTAGTTATTGGGGGAGATGGAACTTTCACAGGAGCATCTAAATTCATCGAAGAATTTGATATTCCGATTATAGGGATTCCAGGAACCATCGACAACGACCTTGCAGGAACAGATTTCACTATCGGATACGATACTGCTATAAATACAGTTGTCGATGCCGTGGATAAAATCAGAGATACTGCAGAGTCTCATGATCGTCTTTTCGTCGTCGAAGTTATGGGACGGGACTCAGGCCTCATCGCTCTTCGATCGGGAATTTCTACGGGTGCCGAAGCTGTTCTAATCCCGGAACTACAAGTGGACTATGACGCCATTATGAAGCGACTCGACAAAACCCGCAAAAATAAATCTTCACGCATTATTATCGTTGCGGAAGGCGATAAAGAAGGTGGATTTGTTGTAGCGGAGAAAATAAAAGAAAACTTCCCTCATTATGATGTACGGCTATCCATCTTGGGTCACATTCAACGTGGAGGAAAGCCAACCTGTATGGATCGTGTTTTAGCAAGTCGACTAGGAGTAGCTTCCGTAGAGGCATTGATCGAGGGACGACGTGGAGAAATGGCAGGTCTTATCTGTGGCCATGTCCAATTCACGCCATTTAGCAAGGCGATCAAACATATTGATAAGATTAACGAAAATTTGACACGTATTGTTGAAATTCTGTCCTTGTAAAGACGAGGGCCAGCGTATCTTCAATAATAAAAAAGGTCATTTCAAGTCAGAAGAATTTTTGCTTGAAATGACCTTTTCATATTAAAAATCATTTGAAAAATACGCTCTTCAAATGATTTAAGACGATTAATTTAAAATTTCCTGTAGCTTTTGCTCCAGATCCTCTCCGCGTAAATTAGATGCTACAATTTTACCATCCGGATCGATGAGGTAATTTTGGGGAATACCTCTTATGGAATACAACTCGACAACAGGAGAATTCCAGAACTGTAAATCAGAAACATGTGGCCATTGCCCCAACTGATCAGCCTCAATAGCTTTTAACCAATCTTCTTTTGCTCCTGGCTGATCCAAAGACACACCTAATACAGTGAAATTCTTATCTTTAAAACGGTTAAAGGCGGCAACAACATTCGGATTCTCTTGGCGGCATGGTCCACACCAACTTGCCCAAAAATCAACAAGAACATACTTACCACGCAAAGAAGACAGAGATAAGCTTTTGCCTGTTGTATCAGGCAGCGTAAAATCTGGTGCGGGTGAACCAACCGCTAATTTTTCCATACCTTTAATTTTCTCAGCAAGTCCTTTACCGACATTCGTTTCTTTCAACGTCGCAGAAAAACCTTCAAATGCAGGTTTTACAAATGATGTAATATTTTCTGGAGAAGCCAGCTCATCGAGAATACTCAAGGCTACATAACTGTTCTGGTTTGCCTTTACAAAATCTTCATTAATTACATTTTGCCTTTCATAGATGGCTTCAGCTTTATCACGAAGACCAGCAATGAAGACCTCATCGTCCTTCTTATCATCAGGTGCTGCCTGATACTCTACATCTAGGGCTGCAAAGCGATCTTCAACTTCTTTTAAAGCACCTTTATATCTAGAAAAATCATCGTTAACAGCATTGCCACTACTAACCGCTGAATTGAAATCAGCCCCTTCAAACTTTATCACGCCCTTCGCCAAATAAACCACATTCATCGGCGGTCTTTCTGGGCTTTCACGTAATTCCGACATCGTTTTCCCTTCTGTCGAAAGAAACAAACCAGCCTGCGTAGGTTCTAATACCGATCCTTGGTATTTAAAGACTCCATTTGTCACATTCGCGGAATCCAAAACAGTCTGTCCATTATCGCGATATTGAATAAAGACTTTCGCTCCAGCTTGCGTTTGCCCAACTTTTCCATTTAAAGTAAATTCCTCTTGCGCGAACAATAAGCTTGGAATAACCCCCAATGACATTAACACTGCTTTTTTCATATATTATCTATTTTTAATGGCTATATGGAATGTCTAGATTGTCTTCATGCGCGTTTGTGCTTATTGATCGTGTTTAATTCTAATGGAATCAATGAGCTCACTACATTCGGTTTACAATCATGGACATTTCATATATTCTATTTATTATTACTAATCACTTTAAACACAAAACATGCCAGTTCTACCAGCGACCGCTAGCTCCACCGCCACCAAAGTCTCCTCCTCCGAAACCGCCGAAACCACCACCAAATCCGCCATCTCCGCCACGATTGCCGCCGCCGCCTCTCCCCAAACTATTCAAAAGCGTCCACCAAAAAAGGTCTGAAGATCCTCTCCCTGTCACAACGCGACCACCTCTATTACCGCCTCCACCATTTTTTGAAATGATGGAAATGACAATAATAACAATGATTATTATTGCAATAACAGGAATTCCACCTCCTTCTCTACCTTTAGCGACGCCTCGCTTATCCGCTTTATATTCTCCTTTTGTATAGGAGATTATCGCATCAACAGCCTTGTCAAGCCCTCCAAAATAATCCTGTTTACGAAAGTGTGGGATAATTTCATTCTGAACAATGCGATACGCAATAATGTCAGGCAGTATTCCTTCCAAGCCATAGCCCGTCTGTATAGTCGCCGTTCGATCGTCCAAGGCGACCAATACTAAGACTCCATTATTGGATTTACGATTTCCAATAGCCCACTTTTTCGCTAAACGAACGCCATAATCTGCTATTTCGTATCCATCCGTCGTTGAAATCATTACAACGGCGATCTCCGTTGAGGTACTATCCCAAAAAGCAGAAATCTTACTTTCCAACGCTTTAATTTCAGCATTACTTAATGTACCTGTAAAATCTGAAACCAACCGATTCGTGTTCTGTGGCAAGTCTTGCCCCCTTAAGGTAAGGATAGAAAGAAAACAAACAAACAATGCCGATAGCAAAGATTTTATCTTATATCTCATCATATTTACAGATCTATCCGTTTGAACCATAATAAATATCATCTGGCAACTCATTTACATCATCCGAGCGCCGAGGGAAATAGGCTTGTAAACGCTGTCCAATATGCTGAATTCCTGCAACAAGTCCAGCACAAATATCTTCTCTTTGAAAATAACTGCGCATCTCCTCTTTAGTAGACTCCCAAAAATCTGTTTCTACCTTCTCATTGATGCCTTTATCGCCAATAATTGCGAACTGGTGATCATCAATGGCGAGATAGATCAAAACCCCATTTTTCAACATGGTTTTATGCATATCTAATTTCTGAAAATAACTAATTGCAGCAGTTATGGGAGAGTCACCTTTTACTTTCTTATCGATAACCAGGCGAATCTCACCCGATGTCAGACTCTCAGCAACACTGATCGCTTGTACGATACGGTCCTGTTCTTCGGTTGAAAATATATCCATTTTTTTTAAATAAAAAAGATGAATGGAAACATTTATTACGCTCCATTCACCTTCTGATTATACTTTTTAACTTTTTCCTAGAAAGAGACTGTAGGCGCTTTATCGGATCCTTCTGCAGCCTTAAATGTGCCTTTAGCTTTAAAACCAAACATACCGGCCATCAAATTATTGGGAAAACTTCTTACCGTAGTATTGTAATCCTGCACAGCATCGTTATAAGCTTTGCGTTCTACAGAAATACGATTTTCTGTCCCCTCCAGCTGAACCTGCAACTCCTGAAAATTAGCATTAGCTTTTAAATCAGGATATGCTTCAACACTTACTAAGAGACGTCCAATGGATTGCGATAAAGCGTCTTGCGTTTGTTGAAAGTTAGCAATCGCTTCATCGGATAAATTAGAGGGATCAACATTAACGGAAGTCGCCTTTGCCCTTGCTTCCACAACAGCGGTCAACGTTCCTTCTTCATGCTGTGCAGCACCTTTAACAGTAGCCACTAAATTGGGGATAAGATCAGCACGACGTTGATACGCGTTTTCGACCTGCGCCCATTTTCCTTTCACATTTTCGTCTTTTGATACCATAGTGTTGTATCCGCAAGAACTAAACGACAGCGCTGTAAACAACCCTACAAATGCAATTAATAATCTTTTCATGTGCAATTTTTAATCAATTCTCTATAAAAATAATAAAAATGTTCCTAAGAAAAAAGCAGAAACAAATGCTATACCAGAAGTAAATACATCACAATTTGACAGACAATTATGTACCTTTGTCGTGTTTTGGGATAAAAACCCAGCCAAAAAGTATGCAAAAGGAAATTGAAATAGCGCTTGCGCCCGAATTTATCGATAACGAAGATAGGCTACTGACCTTAGGAGCTAAACAATTAAAGGTTGAGCGGGAACGTATACAAGGCCATCTCATACGGAAACGATCCATCGACGCCCGCGGGAAACAGGTTTTATACCGCTTGAGAGTTGTTTTTTTTATCGATGAATCGCCTAATCCTACCGTCTTTACTTCGCAGACAAAAATGGTACATGACGCTCCTATAGTCATTATCATTGGTGCCGGCCCTGCGGGACTGTTCGCCGCATATCGTTGCTTAGAAAGGGGACTAAAACCCGTGATCATTGAACGAGGAAAATCTGTAAAAGAGCGAAGACGCGATCTTGCAAAAATAAATCGCGAAGGTTTCGTTAATCCTGAATCCAATTACTGTTTTGGAGAAGGGGGAGCGGGAACGTATTCTGACGGAAAGCTCTACACGCGTTCCAACAAACGTGGCGACGTACAGAAAGTTCTGCAAATCTTCGTTGAGCATGGGGCAACAACCGATATCTTGGTCGATGCGCGCCCACACATTGGAACAAATAAACTTCCCCATATTATCGAAGACATGCGCAACAGAATCTTAGCATGTGGGGGAGAGATTAGATTCGATTGTCGCGTAGATGATATATTATCTGCTTTTGGAAAAGTTACCGGTGTACAAACCTCCGCACAAGAAACCATATTAGCCGATCATGTAATTCTTGCGACAGGGCATTCCGCGCGTGATATTTTCCAACTCTTCCATAAGAAAGGATGGCTTATTGAAGCTAAACCTTTTGCACTCGGCGTGCGCATTGAACACCCGCAAGAAATAATAGACCAAGCTCAGTACCATTGCACAACACGGCATGAAAATCTGCCACCTGCTTATTACAGCTTGGTTGAACAAGTTCACGACAGAGGGGTATTTTCATTTTGTATGTGTCCTGGCGGGGTTATTGCCCCTTGTGCTACCGATCATGATGAAATCGTCGTCAATGGTTGGTCGCCTTCCAAACGCAACAACCCTCACGCAAATTCCGGAACAGTCATACAGGTTAATTTGGAAGATGTTCCTAATGCACTCGACAATGCCCTAGCTTTATTGGAATTCCAACAGCAGATTGAGAAAAAAGCCTTTAAGTTGGGTGGAGGAAATCTAGTTGCTCCTGCGCAACGTATGGTCGATTTTGTACAAAAGAAAGTATCCACATCCTTACCAGAAACGTCCTATAAGCCAGGAACAACAAGCGTCAACCTTGACGAAGTCTTACCTTCGTTTGTACATAATGCCCTTCGAGGTGCTTTACCAATTTTTGGAAAGAAAATGAAAGGCTACTATACCAACGAAGCCATATTAGTCGGCGTAGAGTCTCGCACATCGTCCCCTATTCGTATTCCTCGAGATAAGAATAGTCTGCAACATCCAGAAATCGCGGGCCTATACCCCTGCGGGGAAGGAGCGGGATACGCAGGAGGAATTGTTTCGGCAGCGATAGATGGCCTAAACTGTGTAGATGCCATTCCACTTTAATCTGTACCGGTTAAACACAGAGGAGAGGATACAATCTTGCAGAAAACAATTAATTGGGTTTAAAAACTTAGGGCTTCTTACGATCCTTCTGTAATCAAAGCCGACATCAGGAAAAGCTCGTTTCATATCATCAAATAATGCGTTTAGTACAGCAGCCAACCTAACTCGGCCTTCCAATTATTTAAAAAAAGCTATTGACAGATAAGGCACAAATGACTACCTTTGTTCCACAATCAGCGAAAGTAGCTCAGTTGGTAGAGCACAACCTTGCCAAGGTTGGGGTCGCGAGTTCGAATCTCGTCTTTCGCTCTTCAAATCCCGTTTAATTAAACGGGATTTTTTATTTACAACAATGTAAACGAGAGCTATAAGAAAAGGCGTTTAGAACTTCTAAACGCCTTTTCAATATAAAAATGGAAAACTATAATCTATTTTCTTTCTAAACCTTCTGCTACCAAAGATTCTACGTACAAACGAACTTCTTCATTCGAAAAACGTGATGTTACATCGAAAGCAAAGGCGTGCACCAAGAGTACACGAGCAGACTCTTCACCAATTCCTCTCGCGCGCAAGTAAAACAATGCTTCGTCATCAAATTGTCCCATTGTACACCCATGAGAACACTTAACATCATCAGCAAAAATCTCCAATTGGGGCTTTGTATATACTGTTGATTTATCTCCGATCAACATATTATTATTCTGTTGAAAAGCGTTTGTCTTTTGCGCATCTTCACGAACGAAGATCTTTCCATTAAAGACAGCCGTAGATTCGTCTTGAGGAATATTTTTGTACCACTCATACGACTCACAATGCGGTTTCATATGATCAACAACAGTATGGTTATCTACCAATTGTTTCCCAGCTGTTAAATTGATCCCATACAAATGGGACTCCACATTTTCGGCATCCAAACGAACATTGATATTATTCCGTATAAAGGTTGCTCCAGGCAAGTTCACATTGTAATTATTGTAAAGACTATGTTGCTCCTGGTAAACTTCAGTATGATGAATATAGTGACTAACCGATTCCGAAATTTGCAGATAATAATGCTGCAATTTCGCATTTTCCTGAACAACAATCTCCGTAACTTTGTTATTTAAATTCTTTGCTGTGTCGTCTAATGTAATAAAGGATTCTATTATTTCAGCCTCCGCATGAGGTTCCACTACAATTAGATTTCTTGTTTGCGCAAAAAAATCTTTATCACCAACCGCTACATGAACAATATGAATAGGCTTTGATACCACTTTGTTCTTCGCAACACCGATGTAAACTCCAGATGTCTGCAGTGCTGTATTAAGTTCTACTAAGACATTCCCCGAGCGATCAGCATGTTGTGCATAATGTTTCTGAAAATTTGCCTCTGTATGCGCTTCCTCTATTGGCTTCACAACAAGACCTATCTCATCTTCCAATGAAGAGAATGCTAAAACATACTGCCCGTTTACCAACACGACACGATGCGCATCAAGCCCTGGGATATCTGCTTTACTGGTATCAATATTATTCACATCTACATCGGCATTTAACACATAAGTATGGTTAACCAAAGGATGTAAATTAGTATACTTCCATTCTTCGTTTTTAACAGTAGGAAAACCTTCCTCTAGAAAACGGTCAAACGCTTCTCTACGAAATTTAGCCAGATTTGCCGGCTCCTGTACCGTCTCCAATTCCTGAAAACAGGATACTAACTGTTGATATAATGAATCTGCAACTATTGTACTCATGTTCTTTTTTATCAATCCGCTTTCTAATTCATCCATGGATAAATAGATTATGCAGTTTGCGTGTCATACTCTTTTAACCAATCGTAACCTTTTTCCTCCAACTCCAGCGCCAATTCCTTTGGTCCTGTCTTCACAATTCGACCATTATAAAGTACATGCACAAAATCGGGCACAATATAATCCAATAGACGTTGGTAGTGGGTAATTACGACAAAAGCATTATCCTTCGAACGGAGTTGATTTACACCGTTTGCAACGATACGCAAGGCATCAATATCTAATCCTGAATCCGTTTCGTCAAGGATAGCTAATTTAGGATTCAACATTGCAAGCTGAAAAATTTCGTTTCTTTTTTTCTCTCCTCCAGAAAAACCTTCATTAAGCGAGCGATTAGCTAAATTTGCAGAAAATTCAACTAATTTCTGTTTCTCCTTCACCGCTTGTAAAAATTCCTTCGCTTCCATTGGAGGTAACCCTCTATACTCACGAATATCATTCACTGCGGTCTTTAAGAAATTAATATTAGAAACACCAGGAATCTCAACAGGATATTGAAACGCCAAAAACAGACCTTCGCGTGCACGATCTTCAGGAGCCAAGTCCAACAAATCAATGCCATCCAATAAGGCCGTACCGTCGGTCACTTCATAAGAATCACGCCCTGCCAACACATTTCCCAACGTACTTTTTCCAGCACCATTGGGACCCATAATCGCATGAACCTCTCCTGCTTTGACCTCTAAATTGAGTCCTTTTAATATTTGTTTGTCTTCTACAGACGCATGTAAATTCTTAATTGATAACATTTCTATTGTGTCTATTGCTTATCAAACCTGAGACATAGATATCCGCAGGCTATATTACTATTAAATTATCCTACAGACCCCTCAAGAGAGATCGCCAACAACTTCTGTGCTTCAACAGCAAATTCCATAGGAAGTTGATTTAGCACTTCTTTTGCATATCCATTTACAATCAAACCGACTGCCTTCTCCGAATCTATACCGCGTTGATTCAAGTAGAAGATCTGATCTTCTCCAATTTTCGAAGTGGTCGCCTCATGCTCCAATTTTGCAGAACGGTTCTTGTTTTCTATATAAGGAAAAGTATGTGCTCCACAACGATCACCAATTAGCAGAGAATCACATTGTGTAAAGTTTCTCGATTTATCCGCGTTAGGCCCAATTTTAACCAAACCACGATAGCTATTGTGGCTTAAACCCGCTGAAATACCTTTTGAAACAATCTTAGAACGCGTATTTTTTCCTAAATGGATCATCTTTGTGCCGGTATCTGCAACCTGTCTATTCCGCGTCATTGCAACAGAATAAAATTCACCGACAGAGTTATCTCCCTTTAAAATTACGCCAGGATATTTCCATGTAATTGCAGATCCCGTCTCTACCTGTGTCCACGATATTTTAGCGTTGTCACCTTTACAAATGCCTCGTTTGGTGACAAAATTGTAGATACCACCTTTTCCATCTTTATCTCCTGGATACCAGTTTTGGACGGTTGAGTACTTAATTTCCGCGTCACGCTCAGCAATAAGCTCGACCACAGCTGCATGCAACTGGTTCTCATCACGCATTGGCGCTGTACACCCTTCCAAATAGGAGACATAAGCACCTTCATCTGCAACAATCAATGTGCGTTCGAACTGCCCTGTATTTTGGGCGTTAATTCGGAAATAAGTAGAAAGCTCCATTGGACACCTCACCCCTTTCGGAATATAAACAAATGATCCATCAGAGAAAACAGCGGAATTTAACGCCGCGTATATATTGTCTGTTTGCGGAACCACGGTTCCCAAATATTTTTTCACAAGTTCTGGATACTCCTGAACTGCCTCACCAAAAGAACAAAAGATTACCCCTTGCTCCTTTAACTTTTCGCGAAAAGTCGTCTTTACAGAAACTGAATCGAAAACGGCATCTACAGCCACTACGCCTGCTAGAATTTTCTGTTCATCCAATGGAATGCCTAACTTCTCGAAAGTAGCTAACAATTCCGGATCAACTTCATCCATACTTTCTAATTGCTTCTTCGCTTTCGGTGCTGCGTAATAGGAAATATCTTGAAAGTCCACTTCTGGATTTTCAAAGTTTTGCCACGTAGGCATCTTCATAGACAAGAAATGACGAAAAGCTTTTAGTCGCCATTCCAATAACCATTCAGGTTCATTCTTCTTCGCCGAGATTAAACGAACAGTATCCTCGGTCAGCCCTTTGGGGGCGATTTCCATTTCAATATCGGTGGTAAAACCGTACTTATATTCTTCGAGCTCTAGCTCTTTTAGTAATTCATCGTCTTTGGTACTCATTTCTCTTCCCCTTTTATTAATGGCGATTCCTACCCTAATTCGGACTACAAAGATACGATTTAATACGCAATAAAACCGATTCGCCAAACCAATTAAACGGACTTTTTACTAAAAAAAGTGACAGATATCATTTTTTTATAGCTATAGCAGACTTTGCAAGGCTTTTTTTACATTCGGATGATCGCAGATAGAAACAAGTAATAACAGAAATAAGTTAACATAAATTTTATCTATAATCAATTATTACACGATCACCTTTGCTCTCGAAATAATATTCCGTACATTTACTTTTCGTAAAATATAATATTCACTTTTAGCTGATTAAAAATATGCCATATCAACCAGATAAAACAGACTTGAAAATACTGAAGCTTTTGCAAGAGAATGGCAGAATCACAAATTTGCAGTTAGCATCAAACATAGGATTGTCTCCTGCTCCTACTCTCGAGCGGGTAAGGAAGCTCGAAAACTCTGGATTTATCAAAAGCTACCACGCATTTGTAGATGAAGAAAAATTGGGCTTGGGCATCAAATCTTTCATTCAAATTTCGCTAGACTTCCATACACACAACGCCATTCCAGAATTTGTGGAAGCGGTTAAAGCAATACCAGAAGTCACGGAATGTCACCATGTAACTGGAAATTGTGATTTTATTCTAAAAGTTTATGTTAAAGACATCAAAGCTTACGAAGCGGTCATCATGGAAAAAATTGCCAAAATTCCTTTTGTGAAAACCTTCCAAACAATGATGATTATGTCTACCAGTAAAAAAGAACCTATTGTTCCTTTGGAATATTAAGAAGAATACACATGCCACAAACAAACCAAGTTGAATGTAATGATTTGGCCCTTGTTTTAACATGGCCAGATGCCACGATAAGAGGGGATGAAAAATGGATGATGTTTTTCAAAAAAATCGGCATCGTCAAAAACTTGAACTTTAAAGTAGGACATACAGGAATTGTCATTATCAAACGTACAAGTGGAGAAATGCTGTTCTATGATTTCGGGCGGTACATCACACCAAGAGGCTACGGCAGGGCAAGATCTAAATTTTCTGACCCACGGTTGGAGATTAAAATGAGAGCAAAATTTGACGGAAATAACATTGTCAATCTTGTAGAGATTATTGAACAGATGGAGTTGCTTAAACCTGCGATGTATGGTGAAGGCATCCTATACTTCTCCATAGCGAAAGACATCAATTTTGAACTCGCAAAAGCTTATGGTGATGATTGCGTCCACCAGGGAACTTTCCCTTATGGTGCGGTCGCGCGGAGCAATAATAACTGTTCCCGCTTCATTACAAGAATGTTGATTCGGTCGTCGAACAAATACACATGGCGCCACGGTATTAATTTGCCTGAAACGATCAAAGCGAGCCCTATAAGTAATGTAGTCAACGCCGTAGAAGACCGTATGATATATTCCTTTTCTAGTACAACGGGCTTCAAACATTTCAAAATGAACAGATGGCAGTCGTTCGCTTTTTTATTGAAAAAGCTTGGAGACAACGTCACAAAACAGAAAGCCTTACTTTTACCCAACGACATGATCATCGGCTATATGGATTTTTCCTCTAAACCAATCACGGTACCTAAGGATGCTCAATATTTAGGGGGAGTCGGCGACGGAGCTTGGTTTTCCATCCAAGCGGTCTCAGCAGAAAAAATACTAATTAAACGCTTCACTTCGAAAGGAGAGCTCGAATATGTCGTTCTAGGCGAAGCCATGGAACAAATCGACATGACACAACCCTTTGAAGTCACATATGACAGCCACCTTCTCTTTACACATATCAAACAATATGGACGTAAAATCCGAATTAATCATATCCAACGCTTAGCGACCGAAGACTATGCGTATAAAGATTTGAAAGAGCTATACGCTTAAATCTGCCAATCAATCGGAAGCTTCGAATGATCTAAAAGATATTGGTTTGCTTTCGAAAAATGCTTACAGCCGAAAAAGCCCCTATAAACGGACAATGGCGATGGGTGTACGGACTTGAGAATAAGGTGCTTTCTATGATCGATTAACAAGGCTTTCTTCTGTGCATAACTGCCCCAAAGTAAAAAAACTACATGCTCCAGTTTTTGTGAAACAGCATGGATGATTTGATCCGTAAACTCTTCCCAACCTCTTTTTTGATGGGAAGCTGCTTGGTGTGCACGGACAGTCAATGTGGCGTTCAACAAAAGAACGCCCTGCTCTGCCCAAGGCGACAGGTTGCCTGTTGAAGGGGAACGAAACCCCTCTATATCCGTCGCAAGTTCAGCATAAATATTGCGCAAAGATGGGGGAATCCCAATCCCATCCGGCACAGAGAAAGATAGACCGTGCGCCTGCCCGTCATTATGATACGGATCCTGACCCAGAATGACAACTTTGACATTCTCAAATGGGGTGAGTTTAAAAGCGTTAAACACCAGGTCCTCGGGAGGGAATACCAATGTTTTTTGACGCTCTTCCTGTACAAAAGCCGACAGATGTTGCATCGCATCTTGTTTGAAAAGCGGTTTCAAAACAGCCGCCCAACTTTGATCATAACGTTCCGACATACCACAAATGTACAATTTTACAATTTTATCCCGCAAACAAGTTGGATAAGCTCGAAAATAACCGGATATTTGTAGTCAGTTTATTTTTAGAAATTTAAAGCAATGTCAAATATAGTTCGTATAATCATCAGTAGCTTTTTACTGATCGGAACAGTGGTTCTTTTTTGGTTTGGACACTGGGCTTTAGGGATCCTAGGTATTTTAATTACCATACTTGCATGGGTTACTGTATTTTTTAATGAGAACATGCTACTAGCACAATGGTTCCTTCGCAAAGAAAACATGCCTAAAGCGGAACAATGGCTTAAGAAAATAAACAATTACGAGAAACAGCTCATTACTGCTCAGCACGGATATTACCATATGTTACTTGGTATTATAGAAAGCCAACGTGCTCCCCTTCAATCGGAAAAGTTTTTCAAAAAAGCGCTCACTTTAGGCCTTCATATGGATCATAACGTTGCTTTGGCAAAACTGAGCCTTGCGGGTGTAGCAATGGCAAAACGAAACAAAAGAGAGGCCGAAAAGCTCCTATCTGAAGCTAAAAAGGCAGATAAAAACAAATTACTTGCGGATCAAATCAAGATGATGAAAGATCAGATGTCCTTAATGGACAAACAGCAAATTCGATATTCTAGATAATAAAAGCCGGCATAAAGCCGGCTTTTATTTTGAATACACCTTTTAAAAACCTTGGATTTAATTTTCTACTATAGAAGAAATTGATGAAATTTTGTTTTAACATTTAAACAAAGCAGCTTCCAATATTGTTATTTAGGTAAACTCACTATGGACTTACATTCAGGTTTACCTTTTTGGATCGTAAAAAATAAATTATACAATTATCATAATCCAGTTCGGCAAGATATCCATACACATGTTGCAATAATTGGATCAGGTATAACAGGAAGCCTTGTTGCCCACGAACTGTGCAAAAAAAATATAGAATGCATTGTGATTGACAAAAGATCATTGGGCTTGGGATCAACAGCTGCAAGCACAGCCCAACTCCAATACGAGATTGATGTACCATTAACTGAGTTAGTTAAAAAAGTCGGCGAAAAGCATGCTGTTCAAGCCTACCACGATTGTCTTCGATCAATCAACGATATCGCTGACGTATTGGAGGAAACAGAAACAAAACAAAGTTTTTCACATGTCCCCACATTTCTTCTCGCAAGTAAAAAATCGAGCAGTAGAGCGCTCAAAGAAGAATATAAGATCCGCAAGCAACATCACTTACCCGTAGACTTCATCGAAAAGAAAGAACTTCAACAGACATTAGGTACGACTCACCATGCAGCCTTATACAACGACAGCTCTGCACAAATGGACTGCTACGCTGCAAGTACCGGAATCCTAGATTACTACCGTCAGCGAGGAAAAATCGAACTGTTTTCAAACACACGTATCACCGACTATAAAAAAACAAATACGGGTTATAAATTGTCAACCGCAAATGGCCAACACATCTATTGCTCTTATGTTGTCATTGCAGCGGGCTTCGAGGCAGGAGATTTTCTTCCCCGTCGCGTCATGCGTTTATTATCGACTTATGCTTTGGTATCACAGCCTATCGACGAAGAGCAACTTTGGTACAATCGAGCATTGTTATGGGAAACGAGCTCCCCCTATCTGTATATGCGAACCACAAGTGATAATCGCATTATTATTGGAGGTGAAGATCTTCCCTTTTCTTCGCCAAACAAACGCGATGATTTTCTAAGAAAAAAATCCGCTATATTGGAGAAGAAATTTAAAAAATGGTTTCCCAAAGTTCCACTTATTCCAGAAATGAGCTGGTGTGGAACTTTCAGTTCCACTGACGACGGACTTCCTTTTATCGGTCCTTGGCCCGGATCCCCCAACATGTTGTTTACATTAGGGTACGGTGGGAATGGGATTACGTTTAGCATGATTGGCGCTCAGGTTATTGCCAACATGATCAGCGGTAAAAAAGACACTCGAACTACCCTATATGGCTTCGACAGGAAAAAATAACGCCTATGTGAGGTTATTTTAAGTCGACCTCCTGGGTAATAAATTTACCTTCTTCTGTACTGTCTTCAAACACCAAAGCAATTTTACGCGGAACGGCTTTACTCTTCCAATCGGCGACTTTTATAGTCAATGAAACAGGAACGTCGTCTTCGAGGAGGTAATGGAGATAATTTTGCTTGTCCGCCAAGCGTAACAGCACTCGGCCCATTTCTATTGAAGTGAAAAAGTGTCTTTCACCAGCATCATCGGTTACCTGAGTCGCATAGGTGTTCAACTTAAATTCTCGTGGTTGCCGTTGATAGGATATTAAAAACAATTCCACAGTCAATGTATCATGCTCAGGGTCTAACTTTACATGTTTCAGATCAATTTGCACATCATCCAACACATTACGTGTAGGATCTTCTTGTGCAAAGGACAAGTTGCAACAACAGCACAACAAAAGACAGGCTAAAATGGTTATAGACTTCATCTCTTTAGCGCAATCTATCCGCTGATTTAATTAATTTTTCATCCTTACGAATTCCACCGGCAGCCATAGCTAAAAATATGATTGCGATCGGCAAGAGGAAAAAGCCTACGCCAATGTTTCCCGCTTGTAGATTTTGCGAAATTGCACCAAGCTCCGCATGCGCAGAACTATACATCCATAAACCCAACAGGATAATAAGTACAATTGCTGTGACTACTAAAAGCAACTGCCGCTTTCTTTTCTTGAAAAAGAAAATGATAACCAAGGGAAATAAGGCTACAATTCCAGCTACTATAGCCTGTACGATGGAGGAGCTTTCTTGTGACGATTGGTTGTTCAGAGAAGTGTAGGTTCCGGTAACAAAAATTTGCTTTCCTAAACCAACCAGATTGATAAAGCTTACATAAGGAAATATAAAAAGCCCTAAGAGCGTTAGCGAAGCAGCCAGCAACCATAGTGTTTGAATACGTTGAATCATAATCTTATTTTAAACCCAGTGACAAACTTAGAAAATTTGCTTTTTTATTGCAAGCTAATTACGTTCCTTCCAAAATAAATTAGCGATCATAAAGAGCACTCCTACTTTTACGCACATAAGTAGTACTCGATAAGATAACAGTTAAATCTAAGAGTTGTTTACCCGATTTCTGCGAACACAACACGGATAGGAACTTTCGTATCACCCAAGAATCGTATTCCGGTAATCGAATTGTTAGATTATACATTCCGCACCGTGGCTTATTATACTTTTCCCTACATTTGTAGCGTGGAAGATATAATGCAACGCTTTTTTCTAGATATTGCTTACAGTGGAACAGCATATCATGGTTGGCAAATCCAAGACAACGCAGTTTCTGTACAACAAAAATTGAATGAAGCCCTGCAAAAGATTTTACGCCGGGATATAGAAACAATTGGCGCAGGGCGGACAGATACGGGAGTACATGCCAAACAACTCTATGTTCATTTTGATGCAACAGGTACACTAATCCCTGATGCAGACAGGTTCCTGCATTCATTAAATGCGTTACTCCCTTCAGACATTGCCGTTCGCAGACTTCTTCCTGTCGCAACAGAGGCTCATGCTCGATTTGATGCGACACAAAGATCCTATGAATACCATATACATTTCAATAAAGACCCATTTTTACTGCACAAATCTTGGCAAATCCGAGAAATACCAGATGTAGAAAAAATGAATTTAGCAGCTCATTATCTTCTAGGAAAACAAGATTTTGGCTGTTTTTCAAAGAGTAACACCCAAGTGTTTACAAATATCTGTACCGTAAAAAGAGCGGAATGGCTGTGGCAGGATGGAAAACTTGTTTTTCATATAACCGCAGACCGTTTTTTACGCAATATGGTGCGCGCAATTGTGGGCACATTGCTCGATATTGGACTAAAGCAAAAAACGCCCGAATCTATTTTAGACGTAATCCAGAGCAAAAGCAGGTCACAAGCAGGCACGTCGGTACCGGCACATGGCCTTTATCTCACTGAAGTTATTTATCCCTATATCACTATTTCATCTTGAGCGAACAAAAAATAACAGGAAAAACTTACGATAGTAAGCTACTACAAAGAATGGCTCGTTACATGCGTCCTTATCAAGGAATGTTTTGGGTCTCGGTTATATTGACCATCTTGCTGGCTGCTGTGGCACCTGCTCTTCCTATGTTGATAGAATATACCCTAGACAACTATATTTTGAAATCAGATGCCTCCGGATTGACATGGATGTTAGTCCTTATGATGTTATTGCTATTTGCTCAAACAATTGTGCGCTATTACCATACGTTGGCAACAAATGTACTTGGTCAAAATGTGATCCGTGATATCCGCATAGAAGTCTTCAACCATATTACAAAACTTCGCTTAAAATATTTTGATAATACGCCGCTAGGCAAGCTTATTACACGCACTATTTCTGATCTAGAGACCATTTCAAATATCTTTTCACAGGGATTAATTCAAATCGTAGGTGACTTGTTACAACTTGTCGTCATCTTGGGCGTCATGTTTTATACCGATTGGACACTGACTCTTATTGTACTTGTGCCAATGCCTCTTATGATTTGGGCGACTTATATTTTCAAAGAGTCGATGAAATCGGCTTTCATTGATGTTAGAACCTGGGTATCCAATCTAAACACCTTTCTTCAAGAACACATCAGTGGTATGGCGATTATTCAGTATTTTGCCCGCGAAGAGCAAGAGATGCGCAAGTTTGACGAAATCAACAAAAAACATAGAGATGCAAACATTCGTGCGAATTGGTACTTTTCTATTTTCTTTCCCGTACTCGAGATCATTTTAGCTATTGCAACTGGTTTGTTGGTTTGGTATGGTTCGAAGCAGATATTAGCAAATAGCATCTCTCCTGGAGTCGTGGTGGCTTTTCTGATGTATATTAACATGATTTTTAGGCCAATTCGCGAGCTTATCGATAAGTTCAATACACTACAAATGGGAATGGTTTCTGCCGAGCGCATATTCGATGTATTGGATACCCAAGAATTCACACCGAACGAAGGTACATTAAAACCAGCCCATGTATTTGGAGAAATCGAGTTCCAGCAGGTTTGGTTTGCATATAATGATGAAAAATGGGTACTGAGAGACGTCAGCTTTCATGTTCAACCTGGTGAGACGCTTGCCCTTGTGGGGGCTACGGGCGCGGGAAAATCATCCACAATTAACATTCTAAGTCGTCTTTATGAAATTCAACGGGGCGCAATATTACTTGATGGCGTAGATATTCGTGACTATGAATTAAGCTATCTCAGAAATCATATTGCGACTGTTTTACAGGATGTATTCTTATTTGCAGACAGCATCTATAATAACATAACCTTACATAACCCACAAATCAGCATTGAGGAGGTAACTGAAGCCGCTAAGAAAGTTGGCGCCTATGATTTTATTATGCGCTTACCAGGTGGGTTTAACTACCAAGTACAAGAACGAGGATCAACACTATCATCCGGACAAGCTCAGCTAATCTCTTTTATACGTGCACTCGTGCACAATCCAACCATATTAATCTTAGACGAGGCAACCTCTTCAATCGATACTGAAACAGAATTGCTTATTCAACATGCCATTGACAATATGATGGTAGACCGCACGGCAATTGTTATTGCACACCGCCTATCAACAATACAGAAAGCCGATAAAATTATTGTATTTGACAAAGGCGAAATCAAAGAGATTGGCACGCATAGTGAATTGTTGGGAATCGATGGTTATTATAAGAAACTCTATGATCTACAATTCAACTCTATAGGGATATAATATTTCGTGCTATAACATTCTGGATGATCCAGAATGTTATAGCACGGTGAGAAATTGTGCCTAGATAACCCTATTCCTTGGCGTATTTAAGATTGGTTACTAGGACTTAATATCTTAGTTGGGATGAATGAGCTCGTGAATCTGTCTCATGTAGAATCCCTCATTCATTGACTTCGTAAAATCGATCCATTCTTCGTGGGTGAATGTAAATACAATCTCTCGTACGGGTGTATTTAGTACAATCCGTGCCACGCCATCTGGAAAACGAAAATATTCTTCCACTCCCATTTTTTCTTTAATTACATCCCAAAAACTCCGATATTGCGTTGCATCAAATGTTAATAGAAAAGTCTGATGCCATATATAACAGTTTCTACATTGTTGGCAATAACTTACTGTCGTCGCACCATTTGAACTCAATATGATTGATTGACACATTTACTTTATTTATTTAGACCAAATTTAAATAAGAAAAAGCAAAAAGCAAAAGATTTTTCAATAAAAAAAGCTGTATATTTCTATACAGCTTTTCTATAAGAGCGAAACGGTTAATTTAAGCCGCGCTTTTTCATCAGATAAACCGGATTAGGGTCAGTCCCTCTGAAAAGTCTATACATTTCTGCAGGGTTACCCGTGCCTCCACGTTCTAAAATATTCTTTCGGAAAGATGCTGCTGTAGGAGCGTCATACAATGACTTTTCTTTGAAAGCAGCAAAAGCATCTGAATCTAAAACCTCAGACCAAATATAGGCATAGTATCCTGCCGAATATCCGCCAGAAAATATATGCTGAAAATAGGTGCTTCTGTAGCGAGGTATGATAGCGTCGATCAAACCGATTTTCTTCATAGCAGCAGATTCAAAAGCGTTTACATCCGCTGGTATCGGTGTCGTTGCCGCATGGTAATCTAAATCCAGCAAAGATGCAGCAACATATTCTACAGTTGCAAAGCCTTGGTCAAACGTACCTGCTTTCTCCATCTTCGCAATTAGAGAATCTGGAATAGCCTCTTTTGTTTTGTAGTGTCGCGCATAGGTTTTCAACACCTCAGGATCCCCTGCCCAATTTTCCATGATTTGTGAAGGCAATTCCACAAAATCTCTCGACACGGACGTACCCGCAAGACTTCTGTATTTGACATTAGAAAGTAAACCATGAAGGGCATGGCCAAACTCGTGAAATAAAGTCGTTGCCTCATCAAAGGTAAGCAACGCCGGCTCATCGCCGATAGGCTTTGTAAAGTTACAAACGATAGATATTACTGGAGCAACACGCTTTCCACTCTTTGTCGCTTGATTACGGTATGATGTCATCCAAGCTCCACCGCGTTTAGATTCCCTAGGAAAGAAATCGGCGTACAAAACCCCCAAATGTGAACCGTCTTTATCTTTCACTTCATACACTTCGACTTCTGGATGGTAGACTGGAACATTATTTAATGCAATAAATGTCAATCCATATAATTTATTTGCTGTCGCAAATGCCCCTTCCCTTACCGAAGCCAAACTAAAGTACGGTTTGATTTCTTCTTCATTCAATGCAAAACGAGATTTTCTGATCTTCTCTTGGTAATAACGCCAATCATAAGGTGCAACTTCGAACGTATCTTTTGCAGCAACGATCTCTTTCTGTATATCTGCAGCTTCCGCTTTCGCTTTTTCCAAGGCGGGAGTCCATATCTTATTTAATAACGCATAAACATTTGCAGGATTTTGCGCCATAGACTCTTCCAAAACATAGGCCGCATGGGAAGGATATCCCAATAACTTCGCTTTTTCTAGTCGCAGATTAGCAATTTTTACGACATTTTTCTTATTATCATAGTCGTTATCATTGTTTCCTTTTTTCTGGTAAGCATCCCATATTTTTTTCCGTAAGGATCGGTTGTCTGCATATTGTAAAAAAGGCATAACCGAAGGATTTTGCAATGTGAACACCCACTTTCCTTCCTTACCTTTTGCTTTTGCCGCATCTGCAGCCGCGGATCTCAATCCTTCCGGCAATCCCGCTAAATCTCCTTCATTATCAATAACAAGTTCAAAAGCATTCGTCTCCGCTAATAGGTTTTGTCCAAATGTTGTAGTTAAAACCGATAATTCCGCATTAATTTTTTTCAGTTGCTCTTTCTTATCTGCCGATAGATTCGCTCCCGAACGAACAAATCCTTTATACGTTTCTTCCAACAGTTTCGTATCCTCCGCATCTAGACTTAAGGTATTTCTACTGTCGTAAACAGATTTAACACGAGCAAAAAGCTTTTCATTTAACGCAATTTCATCCGTATGTGCGGATAATACTGGTGCAAGATCTGTATCTATGGCCTGAATAGAATCGTTTGTATTAGCACTATTTAAATTGCTAAAAATCGTTTCTATATTATTCAACAAAGTCCCCGCATTCTCCAACGCTACAATCGTATTTTGAAAAGTAGGTTCCTCCGTATTATTCACGATAGAATCAATCTCCAGATTGTGCTGCTCCAAAGCAACTTTGAATGCTGGCCGAAAATGTTCACTTTTGATTTTATCGAAAGGAGGCACCTGAAACGGACTATCATAGACCGCGAGTAATGGATTGTCTGAATTTTGTGTCTTATCCTGATCTTGACAGCCGACAACGACAGCCGCAATAACCAGACAAAAAGGTAATAATTTCTTTTTATGCATTACTTTCATTTAAATTTTTCACCAAAGATAAGTATTAATTGGCTTTATTTTTGAAAAGGACATCATGTTCCTCCTGCGTTGGCAATAGGGACAGTAATTAAAACTAAACGATATGATTGGAATAGTAGGAGGTGTCGGTCCACTTGCTGGACTAGACATCGTCAAGAAAATAATCGAAGAAACCATCGCAAGTACGGATCAGGAGCATCTTCCTGTACTGTTGTCATCCCAACCGAATAAGATTTCGGACAGGACCGCCTACCTTCTTGGAAAAACCGCGGAAAATCCCGCTTATGCCATAGTTCAAATTATTTTAGAGCTCGAAAAAACAGGAGCGACTGTGGCAGCTATCCCTTGCCATACAGCACATGCCTCGCGGATTTTTGATGTCGTAAAAGAAGAGCTTATCGAAGCAAAAAGTCGGATCAGACTTTTGCATATGGTGGAAGAAACTGCGGCCTATATACAACTTCATTACGGAAAAATAGACGTCGGAGTGTTGGCAACGACAGGAACTAAAAACACAGGCTTATATCCCGGAGTACTTGCCCACTATGATCTCAAGGCCATAGAACCCGATGAACAGCTTCAAGAAAGCGTTCACGCTGCAATATATGACAAAACATATGGTATAAAGGCTGTTTCTTCGCCCGTTAGTAATCGTGCAAGACAGGAACTTATTACGTCGATTGCAGAGCTTAAAAAAGCCGGTGCTCAAGCGATAATTCTCGGGGGCGCCGAATTTCCACTGGCGATTTCTGAGAAAGAAAGTGCGGGTTTGCCTATTATTGACCCCAATCGTATTCTAGCTCGAGCCTTGGTAAGGGAAATAGATATTCAAAAGCTACGCGAGTTGTGATCTTCAACACTTAACTAACGTCAACATATGGGGATTTGCCAAGAAGCATTCTCCAATAGCCGTTCGTGTGGAGGATCTTAGGAGGAAAATATCCTTTTCCAGAACGATTTTCGCAGACCCACGTACCACTTACCATCCTTTTCTTTTAAAGGATAAATAGCGATATAGTTCCCTTGTCCTGGCGCACCTTTTCCTGTTTCGAGATCGAATCGATGTCTATGATAGGGGCAGACAAGCATTCCTTCTTCATCACACCAACCTTTCGTGAGATCTGCACCAGCATGTGGACAACGGACAGAATAAGCATGGAGCTTACCCTCTCTGAGAATAATAGCAATGGTCGTATTTCCAACTCGAAGTCGAAGTGGGACTCCCTCTTTCTCAGGAATACTTATTAAAAACCATGCTAACGCTCCCATATTTTTTACATCATCATTATCTAGATCCGTTCATCTTCTACAGATTCTTGTCAATCATTTTCTTTAGTCCCTATAAAAATAAAAAGAGCTTGCGACGATCGCAAGCTCTTCTTTATTATACTGTCAATTCAATTATTGAAATTTCTTTGCGTTGATCTTACGTTCATTTTCAGTCAAGTAAATCTTACGTAAACGAACAGACTGCGGCGTAACCTCAATGTATTCATCCGCTTGAATGTATTCCATGCATTCTTCCAAAGAAAACTTAATCGCAGGAGCAATACGTACGTTATCATCAGAACCAGAAGCACGCATATTTGTTAATTGTTTTCCTTTTGTAACGTTAATCGTTAAATCATTGTCGCGGATGTGCTCTCCTAATACTTGTCCTTCGTAAATGTCCACACCTGGATCCACGAAGAAACGTCCGCGATCTTGCAATTTATCAATAGAATAAGCTGTAGTAGATCCTGTATCTAATGAAATCAACACCCCTGCAAGACGACCAGGAATAGTTCCTTTCCATGGTTCATAGCCCTTCAAACGGTGCGCCATTACCGCCTCACCAGCCGTAGCAGTCAACACGTTGTTACGTAAACCGATGATACCACGAGAAGGAATAGAGAATTCTAGATGTTGCATTTCACCTTTCGATTCCATAATCAACAGTTCTCCCTTACGTTGTGTAACCAATTCAATTACCTTACCCGCAACATCTCCCGGTACATCAACAACTAATTCTTCAATAGGCTCACACTTAACGCCGTCGATTTCTTTTACAATAACTTGCGGTTGTCCAACTTGCAATTCATAGCCTTCACGACGCATAGTCTCGATCAAAACCGACAAGTGAAGAATACCACGACCATACACTAACCAAGCATCAGGAGACTCTGTTGGCACTACGCGAAGAGCAAGATTCTTCTCTAATTCTTTTTGCAAACGATCGTAGATATGGCGAGACGTTACGAATTTACCTTCCTTACCAAAGAAAGGAGAGTTGTTAATTGTAAACAACATATTCATCGTAGGCTCATCGATGTGCATAACTTCCAATTGCTCTGGATTTTCGAAATCGGCAATAGTATCTCCAATATCAAATCCATCGATACCAACAACAGCACAAATATCACCTGCACTTACTTCAGGTACTTTAATACGTCCCAAACCTTCAAATACTTGAAGCTCCTTCACACGAGACTTAACAATCTTACCGTCCCGTTTAACCAAAGAAACAGGTTGATTTTCTTTTATCGTACCGCGAGCAACACGACCAATAGCGATACGTCCAACAAATGTAGAATAGTCTAATGAAGTTACTTGCATTTGCAACGTTCCTTCAGAAACTTTTGGTGCAGGAATATGCGCAAGAATTGCATCAAGAAGATCGGTAAAATCTGTTGTAGGTTTTTTCCAATCTGTAGACATCCAACCTTGTTTAGAAGAACCGTATAATACAGGGAAATCCAACTGATCTTCCGTTGCACCAAGATTAAAGAACAAGTCGAATACATTTTCGTAAACCTCATCTGGACGACAATTTTCTTTATCGACCTTATTTACAACAACGATAGGCTTAATACCTAAAGCCAATGCTTTTCCTGTAACAAAACGAGTCTGCGGCATTGGTCCTTCAAAGGCATCTACCAAAAGAACCACACCATCAGCCATTTTTAGAACTCGTTCTACTTCACCTCCGAAATCGGCGTGACCAGGTGTATCAATAATATTAATTTTGGTGTCTTTGTATTTTACAGACACGTTTTTTGAGACGATAGTGATACCTCGCTCACGCTCCAAATCATTATTATCTAGAATAAGTTCACCAGCATTCTCGTTTTCACGGAACTGATTGGTGAAATACAAAATTTTATCAACTAGGGTCGTTTTACCGTGGTCAACGTGTGCGATAATCGCGATATTTCTGATGTTTTGCATTGAGCGATAATGTATTATAAAAAATTCGAGGTGCAAAGATAATTATTTTGCACCTCAAATTTTTATTTTTTATATTATTATTTTATTACGTTTAATTCTTTTCCAACTTTTGCGAATGCTTCGATCGCTTTATCGAGGTGACGAATGTCATGTCCTGCGGATATTTGAACCCGTATACGCGCTTTATCTTGAGGGACAACAGGATAATAAAATCCAATCACATAAATACCTTCTTCCAACATGCGTGCAGCAAATTCTTGCGCCAACTTCGCGTCATACAACATGACAGGCACTATCGGATGAAAGCCAGGCTTTATATCAAAACCTGCTGCAGTCATTTGCTCGCGGAAATATTTGGTATTTTCTTCCAATTTATCCCTCAACGCGGTAGTCTCGCTTAGCATATCGAGCACCGCAACAGAAGCTCCGGCAATAGCGGGAGCAAGCGTATTAGAGAACAAGTAAGGCCGCGAACGTTGTCGCAACATATCAATAATTTCCTTACGGCCGGAGGTAAAGCCACCAGAAGCACCGCCTAACGCTTTACCCAAGGTACCCGTGATAATATCTATACGGTCGATAACATTGAACAATTCATGGGTACCACGCCCTGTCTTTCCAATAAATCCAGAACAATGGGACTCGTCAATCATAACTAGCGCATTGTATCGATCTGCAAGGTCACAGATTTTGTCTAAGGGAGCCACAGAACCGTCCATAGAAAATGCGCCGTCGGTAACAATAATACGATGTCGGGCGTGAGTAGCTGCTTTCAATTGTGTCTCCAAATCGTCCATATCGCAATTTTTATAGCGAAATCTCTGTGCTTTGCACAAACGGACACCGTCGATAATAGAAGCATGGTTAAGTTCATCCGAAATAATAGCATCTTCCGCTCCCAACAATGGTTCAAATACACCTCCATTTGCATCGAAAGCTGCAGCATAAAGAATCGTATCCTCCGTACCCAAAAAAGCGGAAATCTTCTTCTCTAGCTCTTTGTGTAAATCCTGCGTACCACATATAAACCGAACAGAAGACATCCCATAACCATGAGAATCAATGGCCTTCTTTGCCGCATCTACAACTTTGGGATGGGATGATAATCCTAAATAATTATTTGCACAGAAATTGATAACCTCTTGGCCAGTATCAACTTTTATATCTGCGCCCTGAGGCGTCGTGATGATCCGCTCTTCCTTATATAAACCAGCCTCCTTAATAGCGGCGAGTTCTTTCTCTAATGCAGGTTTTAACGTATTGAACATGCTGTTATAGCTAAAAATTTAAAAATTAAGAAGTAAAAATCGTTCAAAAATAAGCTGTTCGATTTTTACACGAAGATAAGGCTATATTTTAAAAACGCGACTATCCACAGCCTTCTTTCACATCTTACTCATAACGTAATGCTTCCACAGGATCGAGCCGGGAGGCCTTCGAAGCAGGGTAATAGCCTGATAGCATCCCGACACCCACACAAACGGAAATTCCCAGCAACATCCATTTCCATGGAACGATGAAATCTGCGCCCAATGCTAGTGCCAACAAATTACCGATCAGCATTCCCAAAACAACTCCCGCGACACCTCCTAGTACACATATAACTACGGCCTCCATCAAGAATTGTTTCCGAATAACCGTCGGAGTAGCCCCAATAGCCTTTCTCACACCAATTTCCCTTGTGCGTTCGGTAACCGAAACCAACATGATATTCATAAGACCAATAGAAGCCCCCAGCAAGGTAATAAAAGCAATAACTATGGCGCCAGCGGTAATATAAGTCAAATTCTGCATCAAGATCTGGGCGACGGCATCGGATTTTATAATTTCAAAATCATTAGACTGTTTTGCGTTGAGCGTTCTTATCTTTCGGAAAGTCGCTATAGCTTCTCCTTCCGCAGCATCCATCTTGAAGGGATCGGTAGTCATTACGGTAATGACATAAGAAGGGTCGGCACGCGTCATCATAGCCCGTCCACGAGATAAGGGAATAAAGCAGGCTTTATCAGCACCAAATCCAGCACTCGAACCTTTACTTTCTAGTAATCCAACAACCGTAAAACGCTCCCCACCCAATGAAATAAACTCACCAATAGGATTTTTATTATATTTAAACAGCTTGTTCTTCACCTCCTGACCAATAATGACAACACCAGTCGCATTCTCAACATCTTGTGCGGTCAAGTTTCTCCCATCCGCAAGCTTATATCCGGATGTCTGTATATAGTTCTCATCAGCACCCACAACCCCAATATTTGGGTTCGTTTTCGTTGTTTGATATTTTGCTGTTGCTCCCCATGTTACATTGGCACTTAACGATACCACTGCATTGAAATCAAAATTTCGCTTAAAGTCCAGTGCATCTTGGTACGTGATGGATGGAAATATTTTCGCTTGACTACCCGAATCGCCAATACGCACATTGACGCCTCTATTTCGAATGTTAAAAGAATTGGAACCCATAGATGAGAACGAGTTCGTTAACGAGCTTTGAATTGCATCAATCGAAGTGAGAACACCAATCAAAGCCATAATACCTATAGCAATAATTAAGGCGGTAAGGAACGTCCTCAACCTGTTACTCACAATTGACTGTAACGCAAGCTTTATATTCTCACGATAAGACATGTTAACCGACATGGCATGTAGTTTCTACCAAATTACGGTAAAAAATGAAAAGTAAAAAGAAAAGCTTGCGAAAATAGCCGCCGTTACTCAATCCGTTTCCATGTTTCGGTCCGTCCCAATAGAGAGACCCCCATATAGCCTCTTATGTCAAGCTTATCTTTACCTTTTAAAGTCATTTTACAGCTATATGTTTTCCCCGACTTAGGATCATAGATCTGTCCGTCAATATACGTATCGCCTTCTTTACTAAAGTTTGTCAGGATCTCCAACCCCTGTATCTTCCTACTTCGTAAATTTGAATCCGGGTTCTTTTCGTCCTTTTTATTGGCATCCTTGATCCAGTAGAGTTTTCCAAAGAACTTGTTCCCTTTTTTATATATTTCTATCCGTCCTTCACCACTTGGATTTTGCCATTTGCCAACAATAGGATCACTAGTCTGTCCAAATAGAAATACGCTAAATAAAACCATTAAACATGTGCTTACAATTTTTTTCATTTTGTTTATACATTAGATGTAATTGAAAAATCCGAGCAAGCTTCATCCAACAACAGCATAATCCGTGAACCAAACCCACTCCAATAGTTTATAATCTCCATTTAAATATACACATATTTCTTATGCAGGCATAACAATATTTTCCTAATGGTTGTACGATAGCAGAAAACAGGAAAAAAATTTATTTTTTGGCATTTTTTTTGACCGCTAGAATTCATATTATCAAACATATAAATTCAAAAACCTATGAGATTTCTAATCAGCATTTTTTTCACCGGACTAATTATCGCTTTAGCAGCCTTCATCGTTCCTGGAGCTCATGTAGCTGGATTTGGATGGGCGATAGTCACGGGATTAGTTATTGGACTAGTCAATGCTGTCGTAGGCGGAATACTTCGAATTTTCACCTTTCCATTAAACTGGCTAACCTTTGGTTTGGTTTCTTTCATCATAACTGTTTTAATGATTATGCTCAGCGACAATATTCTGGGAAACAAGTTTGATGTAGATGGATTTTGGACCGCAGCTTTATTTGCGATCGTTGTTGCGATCATTGAGATGATCATAGGCCGTGTAGCAAGCGATCGCAAGTAGCCAACACTTGGCTTCGGACTAGGAACTGACTCCCGTATGTAACAACGACAAAAAATGTTGGTATCGTTCATCGCCCAACTTTTTACGGAGTCTTTGCTTCGATTTTTTAACCGCCTCTGGAGTAACGCCGAGCAAACTGCTAATCTCTTGTGTTGTTAGATTTAATTTCCATAAAAAAATTACCCGAAGATTACTCTCTGAAAGCTCTGGAAAAGTAGCTATAAGATCTTGGTAAAATTCAAGATAAACCGACACAAAGGCCTTTCTAAATTGGTTCCAGTTATCCTCGGTTCGTAAATGAGAAGCTAATAATTCGACAAGATTCTCATCGATCGACACACTTTTATCTCGGTGTTGCTCTAAAAGTCTAAGTTTATTTTCCAAATTTTGTATGAGAAATTCTTTCTCTTCAAGGGAGCTGTTGACTTCTACCAAAGACAACGTCGCACGATGTAATTCCTCATCCAGCACAGTGGTTTCGCGCACTAGATTCCGCATACGGAATTGATCTTCAGCCTGTCTTCGCTTATTTCGGCGCATGATAAATACATAAAAAGCAGTACTAACCACAATCACAAATCCGCCTATACCAATGAGCCAGCGACTTTTTTTTCTTTCTATAAAATAACTTGCATTCGTTTCCTTTAAACGTTCTGTAATCATTTTACGTTCTGTTAGCCAAGCCGTCTGCTTCGTAACATTTTCCCCGTCAAACATACTTAAGCTATCCTGCATGATATA
The DNA here is from genome assembly GCF_965644235.1 of Sphingobacterium sp. LRF_L2. Taxonomy (NCBI): domain Bacteria; kingdom Pseudomonadati; phylum Bacteroidota; class Sphingobacteriia; order Sphingobacteriales; family Sphingobacteriaceae; genus Sphingobacterium; species Sphingobacterium sp. LRF_L2. Next base: position 413,833 of record NZ_CBFFRI010000003.1, read on the forward strand.
TAATCGGCGGCGTTCTTCGACCTCATTTTTCTCATCCCCCTCTTTTATAGCAATCTCTAGCAGCAATTGATGTACGGTATGACGGTGTACAATCAAGTTCTCGTGACTTTCAGCAAAAGAAGCAACTTTTTTAAGATAGCTTTTCGCCTCTTTTACACGCCCCTCCTCTAACAGTAATTTGGCTAATAAGTTCGTAGCATATAACGCATTCAATTCATCGCCTTTTGCGACAGATAAGTTCACATCGTTCAAAAAATAATCGACAGCAAGTTCTTTATCACCTTTTCCCCAAGCGATCAACGCCAGATTACCCAGTACCTTTGCATGACGGATATCATCGTTCTTTTCTACCGCAACCTTCAACGCCTCTTCAAAGTAGCGCTGTGCTCCAATAGTGTCTTTCAATTTCAAAGTGTAATACCCGATGTTATCCAATAGACTTGCTCTATCTTTAGCATCTGCAGAACCAACGTTTCTCAATGATTCTCGTAAAAAGTGATTTGCCGCCTCATAGTCTCCTATTGTACCTAAGAAAAAACCAATCTGTTTATATACTTCACTGGAAAAAGGGGGTTCCATTTTGGGGTTACGCTCCAAAAGAAACACAGCTTCTATAATATCTGGCATAGCGAGAGAAATCTTGCGCATCCGATAATAATAATAACCCCTTTGCGCCAATGCAAAAGTCAATACTTCTTTACCAGGTAACAACTTTGCTTTTTCAACGACATCATCAAACAACTTGCGACTCTTTTCGTTCTCTTTACCTATTCTTTCTGCATAGAACTTCGCTAAGTTTATTTGATAAGCAATTGATGTCAAAGCATCTTGCATCTCCGTACTTGTAAGCTCCCATGTTTCCTGCTGTTCGTTTTCTTTTTCAAACCTCTGGTGATAGTCCCGAAATAACTGCACAAACCTATCTTGGTCAGAAACATCCTTCGATTGACAATCGAATAGACCTCCCGCAAGAAAAAATTGTAAAAAAAATAAAAAAATATATCTCGTTATTTTATTCGAATTATTCCCCCACATAATTTCTTATGGTACCTTGAATCAAATTTAGCACGCCAAGTTACACATAAAAACATTCTTATAGGCATTTCTATTCAATAAAGGATGCTCGAACCGGCAAAACCCCTTCATTTATTTGAAAACAAGGTTGAATATGAAGTATTTATAAGAAGTTGGCCAAATTAAAACGAAGGGAGTGTCATTATACACTAAAAAGAGAAAGCGCCTGTGAAAGACGCTTTCTCTAAAATATTATATTTAATCGAATTTCCAACGGACGAAAGCTTCAATTGCTTCGTAATCCGCCAATCCCAATTTACGATAGAGAGCGGCCGTCTCGCTAGTACGATCCTCTGCACGCACCCAAAACTCTCTAGGATCATCTCCAGGGAATACAGGTACATCTTTCTGTGACTGATGTTTAAATATAGCTAGACGCTTACGTTTCACCTCTTGCGGAGAGAGCGGAACAGCCATCTCAATCTCATCGATTGGATATTCGTGCCAAGCACCACGGTACAGCCATAACCAACAATCTTTAGTCCACTCATCGGTCTGCGCCAAGCGTCTCAATGCCTCAAAAAGAATATCAAAACATACTCTATGGGTACCATGTGGATCCGCAAAATCTCCTGCAGCAAAGACCTGATGAGGTTTCACAGCACGTAACAGCTCAATCGTCTGTTGAATATCATCTTCAAACGACACCTCCTTTGAGAATTTACCTCGATCATAAAATGGCAAATCTTGGAAATGTATATTTTCATCCGGTAATCCAACGAATCGAGCTCCTGCAATAGCCTCCCCTTTACGAATTAAGGCCTTAATAGTTCTAATAACCTCCGGATCTACCTGATTTGGTTGCTTTGTTTCAAAAAAAGCACGTGCGTCTTGATAAATCTTTGTTGTTATGCCTTGATCATCATCGATAGCTTTTGCAAAATCTTGCACAAATTCAAGGTATCGTAACACGTCATCGTCCCAAACAGCTGTATTTCCCGAAGTTTGATAAGCAACATGCACATTATGCCCCTGATCGGCAAGTCGGATAAATGTCCCTCCCATTGATATCACATCATCATCAGGGTGCGGCGAAAACAAGATTACATTTTTGCGAGCAGGTTCTGCACGCTCCGGTCTATTCGTATCGTCCACCCCCGGCTTACCCCCTGGCCAACCAGTTATTGTACGCTGCAGCTCATTGAAGATCTTGATATTGATGTTATATGCTGGCCCTTTTTCCGTAACCAATTGAGCCATCCCATTATTATTGTAATCATCATCCGTTAGCTTTAAAATAGCTTTATTTAATTTAAGGGATAACCAAACGACAGCTTTCTTCGCCAACGCATCTGTCCAGATTACATCATGTGCTAACCAAGGTAAATCAAACCGCGTTAAAAGAGAAGCAGCATCCTCATCAAGAACAAATTCAACTTGATCAGACAATTGTAGATAGGTTGCCGGGATTTCAGAAGAGATATCGCCTTCAACAGCTTTTTTCACAATCTCTGCTTTCTTCTCGTTCCAAGCCATTAAAATAATCTCCTTGGCTTTGAATATCGTCCCAACGCCCATCGTGATAGCCTTTGTAGGAACATTTTCTTTTCCTCCAAAATCTCTGGATGCATCACGGCGTGTCAAATCATCTAAGATCACTAAGCGTGTACCGGAATTAGGCGCAGACCCAGGCTCGTTAAATCCAATATGGCCTGTACGGCCAATACCCAAAAGTTGTACATCAATCCCCCCGAGATCTGTAATCTTTTGTTCATAAGCTTCGCAGAAAGTATGAATAGACTCTTCTGTTAGCGTTCCATCAGGAATGTTAATATTCTCTTTCGGAATGTCAATGTGGTCAAAAAGATTCTTGTTCATAAATGTTACGTAACTCTGATCTGCACCAGCTTTCATCGGATAGTATTCATCCAAGTTGAATGTTACGACATTCTTAAAACTAAGCCCTTCTTCCTGATGAAGACGGACCAGTTCCTTGTACACTTTGACTGGAGTAGCTCCTGTTGCCAAACCTAAAACAGCTGTTTCGCCCTTTGTTTGTTTTTCTTTGATGATAGCAGCAATTCGGTTAGCAACATCCACGGAGGCTTCGCCTTGCGTAGGGTACACTTTAACGGGCACCCGCTCAAAACGTGTTTCCTCTAATAAATTTAATCTTGCCATTAATAAGGAGTATTATATTGTTAACAACCTGAGTAACAAATTTAAAAAATAAAACCTTTTCAAACCGAATAAATCACGCGAAATCATGCAAAAAAATGCAAGACCACCTTTTTTATTCATTTTAGCTTATAATTTTTGCAATAATTCGATCGCCTTATCCAACGTATCTTTATCTTTTGCAAAACATAAACGAAGTAAATGCTGTTCCTTTGGAGCACTGTAAAATGCCGAAACTGGAATGGTCGCTAAACCATTTTCTATCGTTAACTGCCGTGCAAAATCGAATTCACTTGAATCGCTAATCTGCTTATAATTAACTAACAGAAAATACGTTCCCTCGCTCGGCAAGACCTCTAATCGAGAGGCCGCCAAGCCTGTAACTAGGAGATCCCGTTTTTCCTGAAAAAAATCAGGAAGACCAAGGTAATGATCCGCGTTCTTCAAATAATCGGCGATAGCCCATTGTATCGGTGTATTTGCACTGAACACATTAAACTGATGCACCTTCCTAAACTCTGCCATTAGTGCTGCTGGAGCAATCGCGTAGCCCAATTTCCAACCTGTAGTATGAAGCAACTTGCCGAATGAAGCCACAATAAAACTCCGTTCAAGTAATTTAGGATATGCCAACATGGAAAGATGCTTCCTTCCGTCAAAAATAATATGTTCATAAACTTCGTCACTTAGAATAAAAGCATTACTCCCCTGAATAATAGCTTCCAAAGCCTCTAAATCCTCTTTTTTCAAGGTTTTTGTCGACGGATTGTTCGGATTGTTTATAATAATTAACTTCGTATTATCGTTTATTACTGCCCGCACTTCCTCCCAATCTATATCAAAATTAGGTGCAACGAGCCTAATTGGCACAACCTTTCCTCCGAAGATTTCTACAGCTGGCGCATAAGAATCGTATGCGGGCTCGAAAACAATAACCTCATCCCCAAAATTCACCAAGGTAGCAATAACAGTAAATAAAGCCTGCGTGCCGCCAGAGGTTATTGTAACCTCCCGCTCAGGATCCGCTTGACAATTATAAAGTCGTTCCACTTTCTCCGATATACGTTCTCGCAATGCCAAAACACCCGGCATCGGTGCATATTGATTGTAGCCCTTCCGTAAATAATGATCCACCAAACCGATAAGCTGCTCCGATGTAGGATAATTGGGAAAACCCTGAGACAAATTCAGGGCCTGATGCTTTTCGGCTAGTGTTGACATCTGCGAAAATATACTCACACTCGTGCTAGGCAACTTAGATTTTAGGAAATCGTTTTGAAAGGCTTTTGTCATTTTTAATAAAGAATTACACTACTAAAGTAATAGATTATTTATATTTGACATAGGTTTATAAAGAAATATGTGGAAGATATTATGAAGAAAATATTATGGGCATTTCTGTTTGCAATCCCGGTCTTAACCTTTGCACAGAAAAAAGAAGAGCTTATAGCAGAAATTAAGGCAAATCCAAAAAATGTAGAAAGCCTCAAGACGATACAAAAAGTTGGGGGATACTATCCTGAATACAAAGAGCTTCGGGAGCTTTATAAGGGTTTGGATAAATCTGTTCGCAAATCCAGAGATGGTAAAGTATTCGACAATTACTTAAAACGTTTAGAAGCTTCTTCCGTAGGGAAGAAAGCACCAGCGATCACACAATTTACACCAGAGGGAGAGCCGTATTCGCTGTCTGACCTACGCGGTAAATATGTATTAATAGATTTTTGGGCAGCATGGTGTCCCGATTGTCGACGTGAAAATCCCAATCTAGTAAAGACGTATGCTGAATTCAAAGACAAAAATTTCGAAATTTTAGGCGTTTCTTTCGACAGAAAATTAGAAGACTGGGTAAAGGCAATAAAAAACGATAACCTAACCTGGAAACACATATCCGACTTACAATCTTGGCAAAATGCTGCAGGTACCTTATACGGTGTTCGGGCTATACCTCAAAATATTTTAGTCGATCCTCAAGGTATTATTATAGCGAGAAACCTGCATGGGGAAGACCTCAATGTGAAATTACGGGAACTACTAAAGTAGTTCCGAATTTTCTACCTTTTTAATTAAAAACAGCTTCTATGAAACATAGAAGCTGTTTTTAATTAAAAGTGATCAAGAATGAACATTATCCAAACAGCGCGCGAAACAAATCTTCCAAATTCGCCAAGGGCCGAATAGCGATATTAAATTTCTTTGCATCCAATCCTTTGGTATTATACTTAGAGATAAAAATACCCTCAAAGCCTAATTTTTCTGCTTCAGCGATACGTTGTTCGACGCGATTTACAGCCCGAATCTCTCCAGAAAGCCCGACTTCGCCCGCAAAAGTGAGTTGAGAAGACAACGGAATATCCTGTTGCGAAGAAATCAATGCAGCGATCACAGCCAAATCAATAGCAGGATCCTCCACGCGTAATCCACCGGCAATATTCAAAAAAACATCTTGTGCACTCAATCGGAATCCAAATCGTTTTTCCAAAACCGCAAGCAACATGCTCAGTCGTTTCGTATCAAAACCTGTGGACGTCCGTTGAGGCGTTCCAAAAGCAGAATTGCTGACCAAAGCTTGCACTTCAATCATCAACGGCCTCATCCCCTCGAGCATCGCGGCAATTGCCACTCCACTTACAGGTTCTTCTCGCTGGGAAAGCATGATCTCTGAAGGATTAGACACTTCCCGTAATCCAGATCCTTGCATTTCATAAATACCTAATTCAGCCGAAGATCCAAATCTGTTCTTCACTGCCCGCAAGATACGGTAGACATGATGCCTGTCCCCTTCAAACTGCAAGACAGTATCCACCATATGTTCCAAGACCTTAGGACCTGCAATGGAACCATCTTTTGTTATATGCCCTACGATAAACACAGGCGTACTGGTCTCCTTGGCAAAACGTAATAGTTCGGCCGTACACTCCCGAACCTGTGAAACCGATCCCGGTGCAGACTCCATCTGCGAAGAATGGAGCGTCTGTATGGAGTCAATAACGACAATATTAGGTTGTACTACCTCAATTTGTTTAAAAATATTTTGTGTGGATGTCTCGGTTAGGATATAGCAATTGGCTTTCGAATTCTGCACGAGCCGCTCTGCCCTCATCTTAATTTGTTGCTCACTTTCTTCTCCTGAAATATATAGGGTCTTAACCTGAGGAATACTTAATGCCAATTGTAGCATTAGCGTAGACTTACCGATGCCAGGCTCCCCCCCAATCAACACCAATGAACCAGGAACAATCCCCCCTCCCAATACGCGGTTGAATTCTCGGTCTGGAGTCGCCAATCGCTGCTCGTCCTGATAGACAATTTCGTTGATAACTGCCGCTTTATTCGCCCGACGCGTCGACGAAGCAGGAGCAGACATACTTCTCCATTCCGGAACCTTAGAGCCTGTCTTTTCCACCAACTCTTCTACAAAACTATTCCACTGCTTACAAGAAGGGCATTGTCCCAACCACTTAGGGGATTCATAACCACAATGCTGACAGAAATAAGATGCTTTCGCTTTTGCCATTTACGAAATTAACAAATTGAAGCACATATTTTTCAAATAATTTGTAGCAGCTGTAACATCTTCTCATTACCTTCGACATATAACCCTATATGAGCAAAACGCTGGAAATAGACTTTATCAACCTCTTGGAAGAAAACCAAAACATTCTTCACAAAATCTGTAAACTATATGCAGAGGACTTGGAGGCACATAAAGATCTATTTCAGGAAATGGTTATACAATTATGGCATTCTTATCCCAAATTTAAAGGAGAATCTAAGTTTTCTACCTGGGCCTATCGCGTATCACTAAATACTGCCATATCCCTTTACCGAGCAAAAAAACGTCGTGTATCCACGATTGAATGGGATAATTCCTTACAAAATATCCGGTATGAGGAATACAATGATGAACAAGAAGAAAAACTCCGCTTTCTTTATGCCGCTGTTCGACAACTCAATGATATTGAAAAAGCATTAGTGTATATGTATTTAGAAGACAAAGATTATGGCGAAATAGCGGAAACGCTGGGGATCAGTGAAGTGAATGCCCGAGTAAAAATGAATCGCATAAAAACAAAATTAAAAAACATGTTAACTCAGCAAGGAGGTATATAATGGACGGATTGGATTTACTGAAACAACATTGGAATGAGGATCGTAATTTTCCAAAGATCGAACGGGAAGAAATCAGAAGGATGACACATAAAAGTTCGTCTTCGATCGTAAAATGGATCTTTATCATCAGCCTAATCGAGCTAACCATAGGAATTATTTTAGGGTTATTTGTCCTCCCCGACAACAACAGTCACCCCTTATTTTATAAGATCGCCTACACGAGCTATGACATTATATTTTATGCTGTTATCTTATATTTCATTTACCGATTTTTCACGAGCTATTGGCATATCAAGAATACCACAAATACAAAAGTGTTACTAGAAACTATATTAGAAACAAGGAAACACGTCAACAGATACATTCAATTTAATATATACTGCATTATATTTGCCTTTATCTTAACATCTGTCGAAATGTTGGTAGCAGAGCTCAAAGGCCAATCAATAAAAGATGTTATTCCTTTCGTTCTATTTATGATTTTCCTTGTCTCCATATTTTGTTGGTTATTCCTACTTTTAGTACGCGTATATTACAAACTACTATACAAACGTTTAGTAAAGAAATTAGACAATAATTACGAGGAACTTATACGAATAGAAGAAGGCCCTCGAAATTAATTTTCATTTTCTCTCATTAATCGCAAAAAGTTTCCGCCCATGATCTTGGCAACATCTGTTTTACTGTATCCGCGCTTTAACAAAGCATCTGTAAGCACAGGAAATTTGGAAACATCCTCTAGTCCTTGGGGAGATGATTCGATACCATCAAAATCAGAACCCACAGCAACGTGATCTACCCCTAATTTTCCCACGAGATAGTCAATATGATCAAGGAGAGTAGCAAGTGGCGCATCAGCCTTTCTTCTTAAGGCTAAAGGCAATTGCTCGTATTGCCGAACTGCTGAAAGGTTGTAGTTACCTTTTTCTTTAAAATGTTGTCTATAAAGCTGCTTAGCACGCGTAGTAAAATCTGGATCTAGAAATCCCGAATAAAAATTCACCCCAACCACCCCTCCATTCTTTCGGAGCGCGTCTAGTTGCGCATCTTTTAAATTCCTGTAGTGTGGCATCAAACTATAAGCGTTACTATGAGAGACCAGAACAGGCTTCGTCGTTATTGCAAGAACATCATAAAATGTTTTTTCCCCCACATGCGATAGATCCACCATCATACCCAATTCGTTCATCCGCCGAATAATACGCTCTCCTAAAGATGTCAATCCTTTTCCCCGACTTCCTTCAGACTTAGATTCCACGGCCGCCGCAGAAGCCCACGATAGATTATAATTCCAGGTCAATGTCAGATATCGAGCGCCTCGATGGTATAAGCTATCCAGATTATCAAGCGAATTTTCAATCATATTTCCTCCTTCAACACCGATGATTGCAGCGATTTTCCCCTCCGCTATGATCTTATCGATATCGGCATATCGTTTTGCAATGGCAATGCTTGATTTATTCTTTAGAACCATGTATTCTAATGCATCAATTTGCTTATTTGCATGTCTAAAGGCCTTGCCCGTACCAAATTTTTTATCATCAGACCAAACCGCAAAAACCTGTACATCAACACCCCCTTCCTGCAAACGAGGAATATCCGTATGCCCAACGTCTATGCGCTTTCCAATGTCCCTCCCTTTCAACAAAGATTCATAAATAACATCATTGTGACCATCAACCACGAGTAAACTACGATGAAACGCGCCATTATCCTGTCCTAAGACCATTGTAAATACTGTCAACGACAGAAAAACAGTAAAAATGAGTTCTATTCTCTTCATAGATTTAATACATGTCTCTTTTGTAAGTATTGTAAAATTCTCCTCGCCCTATTTCGATAGAGGTATTTCACTTCATCTTTCGGCATGGATCGTTTCATAAATAGCATCTTGAATACGCCCACGAATATTCATATCCAATAGTCTTGTCGTTACCTGCGGGTGCACACGATTAGAAAGAAAGATGTAAACCAATTGGTTTTTAGGATCTATCCATATACAGGTGCCTGTATACCCTGTATGTCCAAAAACAGATTCATTCGCCAGCTTTGATGGATATGCTTTTTTAGGGTCAGGATCTGCTCGATCAAATCCTAAACCTCGTCGACTAGAAGTAGATTGTTTGGACGTAAAAAGATCGACTGTCTCAGGTTTAAAATAACGTATACCACCATATGTGCCACGATTTAAAAGCAACTGCCCATAAATAGCCAAATCGTTCGCTGTTGCAAACAACCCAGCATGTCCAGCAACCCCGCCAGCCATCGCCGCACCCTGATCGTGTACATACCCTTGCAATAATACTTTTCGAAAAGAGGTATCACGTTCTGTAGGCACCATTCTTTCTTTGGGATAGACCTGTCTCGGATTGTAACCTGCCGTCTTCATTCCGATTGGTTTAAATAGAAGATGTTGTACATATTTATCCAGCGATTCCTGCGTCTCATGCTCTGCAATTTCCTTCATAACATACATGCTAAGATCACTATACAAGTATGTTCCAACCGGTTTCACTGCAGAGTGCAACATTTCCGGCCACATCACATTACGGTAATAGTTATTTCGTAAGTAAGCACTATCGGCCACAACCACTTGATGCTCCTTATCGGAAAAACGTAACAAATCCCCTTCTTTCAATGCCCTATAGAAGGGAATAAATGGCGTAAAACCAGCCTCATGAAGCAGTACGCTTCGAAGGGGAATCCGGTCCTTATTTGTTCCACGAGCTTCCGGTAAATAAGTTCCAATAGTACTATCCAAGCGAATCAGGCCCATTTCTGTTAGATGCATAATAACAGGTGTGGTGCCAACTATTTTGCTGACAGAAGCAAGGTCAAAAATATCATTCACAGAGGTCAGCCTCTTTCCCCCATAGGTATGTGATCCATATGCTTTATTAAATATCACCTGACCGTTTTTTACCGCCATAACAACCATGCCTGGAGTAGCCTTTCCCTTGATAGCTTCCTCTGCTATTTCATCTATTTTTTTGGTCATTAATGTTATGTTAAGACCCGCCCCCACTCCATTTGTATACTGCAATCTCGTCTGTGAGGTTTTCAATTTCCCTTCGGTAATAGCAAGCCCTCCCAACAGAGACATTGCCGCATTTTGTTGCGCTTGTATATCAAGGTACCTGCTGTGCAAAACGACAAGCTCCAAGGGTAGATCTGTTTTTATCCAAGGGAATTTTTCTGCAAGATCTCCAAACTGCACAAGAATAACCTGTTTACCTTCAGCCATCGATTGGCGTATTTTTACCAACAAATCACCTCTCAACTCTGTGTTTGTCCCAACAACAACAACGGTGTTATACCCCTTAACATTCTCATCATATTGATTGAAATCCGACACATTTAGATCTACATAGTTACGGAGCATCTCGACGAATGGTTGATAGCGTGTCGGAAAAGGAGAAACTACAACGACGCTTTGCCTATCTAAATTCGTTAAAGGAATGAAATGAGCTGCATCTTGAAGCAACTTTGTGTGATTAACCAAGGTCTGTTTGTATTGTACCTGCCCAACAGCATCAAAAGCTAACAACAATATAATCAAACCAATACAACGATAAATCCATTTCATAAGTTCATCATAAATTTTAGAAGCACATCTGCTTTATACGTAAACTTACAAATAAAGAGCAACAATAAGCACTGATTTTTTTACTTGTACAAAAAATAATAAGAGCAAAAATGATCCATTAAACGCGAAACATAGTCTGTATAGTTTGTTGTTTATAAAACTAAATTTATCTATGTTTGACTATGCCTGAGGTTGTAAATAGTAAGACCATTTTCTCGCTTTTAGAAGTTTCCCGTAGCATCCAAAAAACCATTTCGGATCGTTACAAAAGCTTGTATTGGATTAAAGCTGAAATGAACAAGCTAAACCATTATTCTCATTCGGGACATTGCTATCCTGAGCTTGTGGAGAAGAAAGATGGCAAAATCGTTGCCGAAATGCGTTCCATTCTTTGGAAGATGGACTATCAACGGATCAACAAACAATTTATCGAACTGCTAAATGAACCGCTACGAGAGGGAATAACCATGTTGTTCCAAGCCGGTATATCATACGATCCGATGTACGGGTTTAGTTTAAAAATTGTGGATATAGACCCTACTTTTGTTTTGGGGGAACTTGAAAAGGAAAAACAGGAAAGTATCAAAACACTGCAAAAAGAGGGGTTGTTTTACGCGAATAAAACACGTCCATTTCCAAGAGTTCCAAAACGGCTTGCAATTATCTCTGTAGAGACTAGCAAGGGATTATCGGATTTCTTTAAAATCATTAACAATAATCCATGGCATTACCGTTTTGAATACAGTCTTTTTCCGGCACTTCTGCAAGGAGATAAATCGATTCCTTCCATAATCCGCCAGTTGGCTAATATTGCAGAAAAGACGGCAATGTTTGACGCTGTAGCCATCATTAGGGGCGGAGGTGGAGAAGTAGGACTTTCCTCCTACAACAATTATCAGTTAGCAAAAGCCATTGCAATTTTTCCAATTCCTGTTCTGACGGGAATTGGCCATTCCACCAATGAAACAGTCAGTGAAATGGTTGCCTACAAAAATGCCATAACGCCAAGTGAGCTTGCGGATTTCTTGATTCAACGCTTTCACGAATTTGCCATCCCTATTGATGAAGCTCTGCGACGCATTGTCGATGCTACGAAAGTTCGGTTTGAGCGAGAAGAACGACAACTTAACCAGTTTTCCCAAACGATCAGCTGGTTTAGCAGAGCGATATTAGCCAACCAAAATCATCATTTAAACACGATGCAGAACCACCTCACACTTTTCAGTAAACAACTGTTAAAAGATCAATCGTTAAATTTGGAAAACGTACAACGTTTAATAAAGTTAGCCGATCCTAAAGCATTGTTAAGTCGCGGGTTTAGCATCACAAGAGCCAATGGAGAAGCTATTATCGACGGCTCAAATCTTAAATCCGGAGACGAGATAGAAACAACATTTTTCAATGGAGTAGTCCGAAGTCACATTCTAAAATAAAGTACGATGAGCAAACCTTACACTTACGAAGAAGCTTACGATGAGCTACAGTCGATCGTTTCTGCGATTGAATCTGGTCAAATTAATGTGGACGACCTTACGGAGAAAATTAAACGTGCATCGGAACTTATTGCAATTTGCAAAGCGAAGCTCGTATCGTCAGAAGCTGAGGTAGATAGACTATTGACAAAGCTGCACCAAGAGCAGTCAAAGAGCGAAGAGGAATAACTCTTATCTCTGTAATCCCTTTTTATCACTCTTTCGCCACAAATTCACTTTGGGATGGCGTGAGCTGAAGAGTGAATAGAACTAAATCTGATAAAATCGTTACCTTTGTTAGTTATGTCAAAAAAATCGGAACAAAACGCTAAATCTTATATCCAAATTAAAGGTGCGCGCGTCAATAATCTAAAAAACATAGATGTCAATATTCCCAAAAACAAGCTTATCGTTATTACAGGAATGTCCGGTTCGGGCAAATCATCTTTGGCATTTGACACCCTTTATGCAGAAGGACAACGACGTTACGTAGAGAGTTTGTCGTCGTATGCCCGACAATTTATGGGGCGAATGAACAAGCCAGAAGTAGACTATATTAAAGGAATAGCACCGGCTATTGCTATTGAACAAAAAGTCATTACTTCTAATCCACGCTCTACGGTTGGAACATCCACAGAGATCTACGATTATCTAAAATTACTTTATGCCCGAATTGGAAAAACAATATCTCCTGTTTCTGGTACGGAAGTAACAAAGGATACCGTGTCTTCTATTATCGATGAACTGATGACATACCCCGAAGACACGACAATAACGATTTTTGCTACGCTTATTCCAGTAAACAAGCGCAAGCTGAAAGAGGAGTTATCACTTCTTTTGCAGAAAGGTTTTGTCCGCGTATTTTTTGAGAATAGCATACAAAAGATTGAAACGATTATAGATGATAAATCGATCAAAAACAAAGACTTCGCCACCGACGACGTCCAGATTGTAATCGATCGGATTCGCTTAGACAAACAAGAAGACACCTTCAGTCGCATTGCCGACTCTGTCCAAACGGCCTTCTTTGAAGGAAAAGGCGAATGTTTTATCGACATTGACGGGAAGAAAAAACAGTATTCCGATAAATTTGAACTAGACGGCATCGTCTTTGAAGAGCCTACCCCCAATTTTTTCAGTTTCAATAATCCATATGGTGCTTGCAAACGGTGTGAAGGCTACGGCAAAGTCATCGGCATCGATCCGGACTTGGTCATTCCAGATAAAAGTAAATCGGTGTATGATGGTGCAATTGCGCCATGGCGTGGTGAAAAAATGGGCGAGTGGCTGGATAGGTTAGTAAAACAAGCCTTGAAGTTTGATTTTCCAATTCACCGATCGTACAGCGATCTCAGCAAGGAACAACAACAACTTTTATGGACGGGGAATAAATATTTTACCGGTTTAAATGAATTTTTTGAGGAACTCGAACAACAGACTTACAAAATACAATATCGCGTTATGCTCTCCCGCTATCGAGGGAAGACAGATTGCCCCGAATGTAAAGGCTCCCGTCTACGGAAAGACGCTTCTTATGTCAAAGTCGGTGGCAAATCGATCACCGATATTGTGTTATTGCCTTTAGACGAGGCTCTTCATTTCTTTAGCACGATAGCACTGACAGATCACGAGCAAATTATTGCAAAACGACTTCTTGCAGAGATTTTGAATAGAATCCAGTTTTTATGTGATGTAGGATTAAGTTATCTTACGCTGAACAGACTGAGCAATACATTGTCGGGAGGAGAATCACAACGTATAAACTTAGCCACATCCTTAGGAAGTTCTCTTGTTGGATCCATTTATGTATTGGATGAACCAAGCATTGGATTACACCCTCGCGATACCCAACGTTTGATTGGTGTTTTAAAATCCCTCCGTGATGTAGGAAACACCGTTATTGTCGTCGAACATGAACAAGAAATGATGGAAGCAGCAGACTTTCTTGTAGATATTGGCCCTGAAGCTGGCATCAATGGCGGTAAACTTGTTTTTGCGGGCACATACGACGAAATTATTAAGGACAAAAAAAGCCTTACAGGACAGTATCTCAATGGTACGATGAGCATTCCAACGCCTAAAAACAGACGTAAATGGACAGATTCCATCCTCATTAAAGGAGCCCGTGAGAATAACTTGAACGGAATTAATGTAGCATTTCCGCTGCACGTATTTACGGTCGTGACCGGCGTATCAGGATCAGGAAAGACATCGTTAGTCAAACGTGTACTATACCCCGCATTACAAAAAGCGATAGGGAACTATTCTGGCGAACAAACGGGCATATTTGATACTTTGGAAGGAGACGTATCATTAGTTGAGCAAATAGAGATGATTGACCAGCATCCGATCGGTCGTTCATCCAGATCAAACCCCGTCACCTATGTCAAAGGATGGGACGAGGTTCGCGCAGTATATTCAGCGCTTCCTACGGCAAAAGCAGGTGGTCTCAAACCTGCAGCATTCTCTTTCAATGTAGAGGGCGGCCGTTGCGACATTTGCCAAGGCGACGGCGAGGTAAAAATCGAAATGCAATTTATGGCCGACATCGTCTTACCTTGCGAAGCCTGCGGTGGTAAACGTTTTAAACAACATGTTCTAGATGTCGAGTATAAAGGAAAGTCTGTAGCAGACGTTCTTGAATTAAGCGTAGACGAGGCTATTCAATTCTTTGAAGACCAACCCAAAATCATTGGGAAGATAAAACCGCTACAGGACGTAGGTCTAGGGTATGTCAAACTTGGTCAACCTTCAAGTACATTGTCTGGTGGTGAAGCACAACGTATCAAATTAGCATCGTTTCTTATCAAAGGAAACAACAGCAAGAAAACCTTGTTCATCTTTGATGAGCCTACGACAGGTCTTCATTTCCATGATATACAAAAGCTTATTAAGGCTTTTGATGCCCTCATTGCATTAGGCAATAGTATTCTTGTCATCGAGCACAACATGGAAATGATTAAAACAGCAGACTGGGTTATTGACATCGGTCCAGAAGGAGGGAATAAAGGTGGAGATCTTGTTTTTGAAGGAACACCAGAAGCATTAGCAGCATGTAACGAATCTTATACAGGAAAGTTTTTAAAAAATCACCTACATTTAACCACTCGTTCTTAAATATTAATTTATTATGTGGAAATCATTCTTTACAAGCGTACTGAGTGTTGCGCTTGCCTTACCAACCTTTGCTCAGCCGGCCAGGCCAAAACTGGTGATCGGTTTAATGGTTGATCAAATGCGATGGGACTATCTATATCGATTCTCAGACCGTTATGGAAATGACGGCTTCAAACGTCTTCTAAATGAAGGCTTCTCTTGCGAAAACACAATTATCAATTATATTCCGACTTACACCGCGATTGGACACAGCTCCGTATACACAGGATCCGTGCCCTCTATTCATGGGATAGCGGGAAATGACTGGATCGTTCAATCTACTGGACAATCGATGTATTGCACACAAGACGATAATGTGCAAGGCGTAGGAACAACGGAAAAAGAAGGGCAACAATCGCCCCGAAATCTACTGGCCTCTACCGTAACGGATCAGCTCAAGCTAGCAACAAACTTTAAATCCAAAGTCGTTGGTGTTGCAATCAAAGACCGTGGAGGAATTCTTCCTGCAGGACACTTTGCAGATGCGGCCTATTGGTTTGAGAGTAAATCCGGCGACTGGATTTCCAGTTCATTTTATATGAAGAACCTGCCGGATTGGGTAACCTCTTTTAACAAAAAAAAGCTCGCTGAGAAATACCTAAAACAAGATTGGAATACTTTATATCCTATCGATACCTACACAAACAATAGCATCGCTGACGACAACCCATATGAAGGAAAATGGGCCGGGGAGTCAACACCAACATTTCCTCGAAAAACATCGTTGTTAATGAAAGATGCAGGTTACGAATTGATTAAAACTACACCTCAGGGAAATACTTTCACATTAGATTTTGCAAAATCAGCTATAGAAAATGAAAAATTAGGAAGAAATCCGAGTAACAATACCGATTTTCTTTGCGTGAGTCTTTCTGCCACGGATTATGTAGGGCATCGCTATTCGCTATCGGCAGTAGAAATAGAAGACACCTATCTCCGTCTGGACCGTGATATTGCAGATTTCCTATCCTATCTAGACAAGAACATCGGTAAAGGAAACTATACAATATTTCTGACTGCAGATCATGCAGCTTCCTATAATCCCATGTATTATACCGATCAAAAAGGGAATGGGGGTTACCTCTTTGACCGTCAAATTAAGAGAAACCTAAACGATGCGTTAGCCAGCAGATTCGGCAGTGATAAACTTGTCCGTAGCTTAATGAATTACCAAGTACATTTAAACTATCCACTTATCGACTCCTTGCAGCTCCAAGAAAAAGATGTTAAGGAAGTCATTATCAAAACTTTGAAAAAAGAGGAAGGAATAGCCTATGTGATAGATATGGAAGATGGTGAAAACATGTTTATTCCTGCTCCTATCCGGGAGAAGATCATCAATGGATATAATCGAAAAAATAGTGGTGCAATACAAATTATTGCAGAACCACAATGGTATTCAGGCTCTCCTCGTTCAACAGGAACTACCCACGGTGTATGGACGGCTTACGATTCCCACATTCCTCTTGTATTTATGGGTTGGGGAATCAAACATGGTGTGAGTAACAGAGAGGTACATATTGTAGACATTGCTCCAACCCTTTCCTCCTTACTGCATGTTATGGAGCCAAATGGAAATATCGGCAAACCCATTGTAGAGGTGCTCGGTCAATAGGTGGAAGAGCGAAAAATTTCTGTACCTTTGTAAATACAGAATATAATTCGATAAAAGAAAACGTATGCTTTCTAAGAAAACAAAATACGCGATTAAGGCGCTAATGGTTCTAGGGCGAAACTATGGAAAAGAGCCGATGCAAATTATTAAAATTGCAGAAGAGGAACGTATCCCAAAGAAGTTTCTAGAACAAATTCTTTTGGAAATGCGTAATGCTGGTATTTTATACTCCAAGAAAGGAGCTGGTGGAGGATATAGTTTAAATAAAGCTCCTGAAGACATTTTTTTATCTCAGGTTATGCGGTTGATCGATGGCCCCATTGCTTTATTGCCTTGTGTGAGCTTAAATTTTTACCGTTCTTGCGAAGAATGTGTAGAAGAGCATGCTTGCGGCATTCGAGACACATTCGTTGAAGTCAGAAATGCGATGCTACAAATTTTAAATGATACCAGTATTGCGCAGCTCATCAATAAAGAAAAACAATTGTCTTTTGATATAGACATACAACCGGAATAAAAAAACGAGCTTCTTTTCAGAAGCTCGTTTTTTTTACAAGACGTCAATCAAACGCTCAAACGCCATCCCTCGAGAAGCCTTCAATAAAACTGTACTTGCATCAACAGGTTTAAACTCCAGTGCTTTTTTTGCTTCTTCCGTCGATCGATAGAACTCAGCTTTATCATTCCCATGCTGATAAAAAGCCTCTCCTACGAAAATGATACGATGTGCAGGAATCGCTAAAGCAGCCTCAACTACTTTACGATGCTCCTCCCAAGACTCCTCCCCCATCTCAAACATATCGCCTAACACGATAGCTTTTTGATCTGCATGAATCACTGCAATATTATCTAATGCCGCGGCCATACTGCTTGCATTCGCGTTATAATAATCTGCAATAATTAAATTCCTGTCAGTTTTTGTTAACTGTGATCTATTATTTGTTGGTGTATACAGTGCTATACCTTCGTTAATCTGTACATCTGTTAAACCAAAAAAGTTTCCTACTGCTGCTGCTGCCAAAATATTTTCCGTATTATAAGATCCCGTCAGCTTTGTAGAGACCGTGTGTACTGCCCCCGTGTCTCCCAAGGACCAAGAAATAGTTAAAAATGGATTAGCAACATTCAATTTCCCTACGATGTTATTTCCTGAAGAAAAGCCATAACGTACGACCTTATGAATATGACGAGACTCTTCCATTTCAACCAAATGCGGGTTATCTCCCTGTAAGAAAAGTACTCCATCTTTTAGCTTGAGATAATCATAAAGCTCTCCTTTCGTTTTTTTCACACCTTCGAACGAGCCAAACCCTTCCAAATGCGCTTTACCCACGTTTGTAATCAAACCATAGGCTGGATCAGCGATCCCACAAAGGAATGCAATTTCTAGTTGGTGATTAGCCCCCATCTCAATAACAGCAATTTCTATTGTGTCATCTATTGCTAGCAATGTCAACGGAACACCAATATGATTATTCAGATTTCCCTTTGTTGCATACACGTTAAACTTTTGGGACAACACGGAATACAACAACTCTTTCGTTGTTGTTTTTCCATTTGTACCTGTAATACCAATAACAGGTATAGAGAGATGCCTACGATGCATTTTAGCTAATTCCTGCAACGCTTCTAGCGCGTTATCAACCAACAGATAGCGCCCATCAACCGCGTATTGGGCCTCATCAACGACCGCGTACTTGGCTCCTGCTTCCAAAGCTTTCGCAGCAAACTCGTTAGCGTTGAACTTTTCGCCCTTCAACGCAAAGAAAATCGATCCTAAGGCAATATTTCGTGTATCTGTAGAAACTGACGTACTTTCCTTGTAGTATTGATACAACTTTTCTATCGTCATATTATGCATTTTAAACAAAGGTAATCAAACCTCTTCTTAAAATTTTGGTTTCTTCTTCATAAGATCACAAAAAGAAGGTGTTTAAAAACTTCCGTTTCTTAAACACCTTCTTCAAACTCATAATCATGAAAATTAGTTAAGTTTAAACGCTTTCACACTATTATTATTAAATGTCGGTATGTAAACAGTATTCGTTTGCGGATGAAAACCGAGGTCAGCTGTATTCATTTCTCCCCGGACATCCAGTAACTTTTCAAAGCTACCATCGCCCTTCACATAATAAACCAAGCCACCCCAACAAGTTACAAGAAAATTACCGTTCCCTACAGGCTCTAATCCATCGCCTCCCAGCTCAAAACCTTTAGCTACAGTCGTGATTTTTTTATTACTATCGATTTTCCATAGTTCAGGCCCCACCAAAGCATACAGATGGCCGTTCAAAAATTTCAACCCATTGACGGACGGTGTATTTTCTAAATACACACTAGCTTTATTGTTTCGCATTTGATAAACCCGTCCCTTTCTCGTATCGGAAACGTAAACAACACCATTATCGTCAATAGCCACATCGTTCAAAAATACCGCATCCGGGAATTCAATTTGATTCACAACATTCCCTGTTACAACATCAACCACAACAACAGCTGTAATATCCGCCACATACAAAAGGTCTTGGTAAAGAGCTAAGCCTTTTGGGGCATTCAATTCGGTCACCCAATGTTGGTCCTTCACGCTACCGTCTAAGTTAAGTATCGCTACGCCCCCCTTACCATCTTTTGTAGACCCCTCGCCGTCAATCAACGAGACGTACAATAGGTTATTTTTGGCAGAATAAAGAACGGATTCAGGTGTTGGTAATTCTTTTGTCTCCCAAAGCTCCGTTAGTTGATGCTGACCAAAGGCCATCACGGATAAACTCAAACCTAATCCTATAGAAAATAGTCGCTTCATCATCATTTATAGTTCTTTAAATTATACATTCTGTCGTCTCATTTGCTGGCGTGTTTACCAGTCTTCACGCTGTTAAATAACCCAAATTCTGGCATAAAGTTCATATTTCGTTTTCATCTATCCATTTAGGAATAACAGGTGCCTCATATTGCTCCATCTTTGCCAAAAGAGATTCTATACAGTCATCAACAATTAACATATTTCTATTCTCTTTTTTTAGAAGGCCTTCATTCACCATATGGTCGACAAATGCGATCAAATGGTTATAAAACCCATTGGTATTCAAAAGACCAACAGGCTTGCTATGTAGCCCCAGTTGTGCCCAGGTTATCATCTCAAAAAGTTCTTCTAGCGTACCAAATCCTCCAGGCAAAGCGATAATCCCCTCAGCATACTCATGCATTATACGTTTCCGGTCATGCATATTGTCTACAATGATTAACTTCGTCACACCGTGATGTTCCCTTTCCTTCGAATTCAAAAAGTGTGGGATCACACCCACAACGTCTCCGCCAGCGTCTAATGCGCCATTTGCCACAGCTCCCATAAGCCCAACTTTTCCACCACCATATACCAGTTGAATCCCTTTCGTCGCAAATGTTTGTCCAACTAATGTCGCCTCCTCACGATAAACAGAAAGATTACCCAAGCTGGATGCGCAAAAAACAACAATACTTTTAATTTTCATACACAAGTATAAACAATAGTGCCTTGAATGCCTAATATTAACGACTTTTATCATCGCTTTTTGACCTGGTTTTCACCACGATAATCGTTGTAAAAGAAAAGCCGAAGAAATCATCTTCGGCTTTTTTACAATCCTCAATACCTTCTTTAGACTTACATGGCTCGACTTTTCTCATCGGAATCCATATTTGTACGTTTTATTTGTTGTTTCAAATTTCCAAACTTATATGTGTAAGTCAAACGAATCACCCGGTTATCGTTATACTGTTGGAATTGAGAGTTGAAATTCCCAAAATTCGTTGAAACATTGTTTTTCTGTGTCCTAAAAATATCTGTTCCTGCCAATTTTAAGGAACTCCGTTGATTTTTAAAGTTATAATTTACACCTAGATCAGTTCCCCATCGCGCATGAATTTTATATACATTGTATAAAAAAGAACTGTTGTAGTTGACGGATAACTCCGCAGAAAATCGTTGATTTATTTTGAAATTATTCGTACTCCTTCCCTGAAAAAAAACAGATCCCAGGTTTGCATAATCGCCAGCAATAGGCCCTTTAAAATGCATATAAATACCCGTTAGATTATTATTCATAGTCCAAAACTTTCCAATTTGTGCTGGAGCATTTAGGTTCAGATAAGATGTTACTGTTTTTGCTAAATTTTCTCTTTTAATCCAGGATGCTCCAGAAACAGTATCCTGTCCCAAGCTTTCGACCATAGCATCATTTGTAATATCCGTACCCAAGCTCACATTAAACATTTTGTATAGTGTGTAATTGAGTGTAAATCCGTTGGTATATTCTGGAGTCAAGTACGGATTACCCAACATATAGGTGAACTTATCAATATAATAGGGCATAGGGTTCAGATACCGATAATTAGGCCTTGAAATCTTCCTCGCATAACTGAATGATAAAATATGATTTTCACTAAACGTATAGGAGCTGCTCAATGATGGAAAAAAATCAAGATAATTACGTTTGTTCACTGTATTTCCTGTTATAGAGTTGGCATCAGAGCTTGTATGTTCTGCACGTACACCCACCTTTAAGCTTGCCTTTCCAAACATTCTACTATAATCAACATATGCCGCAGCTATCTGTTCGGTATAGACAAAATGATTCGACCGCCCGGAAGTGTCTTGCCATATGCTATTAATCAACTCTTCAAAAGTAAGATTGTTATCCGACTTGACTCTACTATATTTTATGCCGGATTCAAATTTCCCTTTACCTAAATTTTTCATAAAGTCGACTTTCCCAACATAAATATCAATATCTACAGGCATGCCCGTTCGCCACTCTTCAATAGGATAAAACAAACTTCCATCCGGTCGGTAAGTTTCAAAGGCATAGTTAATATCGGAATTATTACGAAACGCACTCCAGTCGAAATCCAGCGTTAACTTTCCACCTAAAGTATCCAGTCTATATTCGTTATTAAAGTTCACAGAATATTTATTGAACGGTGTCTTACTGGAGGTATTGGCCTTTAGAATAGAATCGATGACACCTAAAGAAGGGCCGATATTCGTTTCACTCACATTCAATGATCTCTCATCATCGTTATCACCCGAAAACTGCAATAACATGGTATTCCTTTCAGACGTTTTTTGCTCTATTCCTATTTTGTAATTATGGCTATTATTTGTTTCGACTAGGCCTGCTTCCTGATCAAAGACACGATCGCCAACTTTTTCAGAAGGGATGGTACGCTCGAGATCCAGGTCAAACTGACGTTTATTTCGTGTAAAACCGTAGGAACCAAATAAAGTTGTATTATTTTTTTTGTAATTTAAAGTCAGCGATGAGTTTCCACGAGGATGTTCTCCATGTGCAGCACTCGCAATAAAGGTTCCATTAAACCCTTCCAAGCGATTTTTTTTCAGCACAATATTAATCGTACCCACAGAACCTTCAGCATCGTCCTTTGCACTACGTACAGTACTTACCTCTACACTTTTTATCTGATCGCCATTCATAGCCTTCAAGAATGTCGCCAGTTGTTCACCACTCATAAAAGTCTGCCGACCATCGATTGTCACATTGACACCTTGTTGCCCCATCAGCTGCAAATTCTCATCTTTATCCACACTTACACCTGGAGCTCTTTGGAGAACCTCCAAAGCGTTATTTCCTGCAGCGAGCGTAGAATTTTCTACATTAAGAATCAATTTACCATCACGTTGCTGCACCAGCGGAACCCTTCCTTCTACAGTCACAGTACCAATTGTTTGCGACTGGGGCAACAAATGCACATCGTCTAGAACGACGGACTGGCCATTGATCTTCAAGGTATCCGATTTATACGGCTCATATCCTACAGAAGATAATTGAATAATAAATGCACCATTCGGGATATTTTTAATGTGATACTCCCCCTCTTGATCAGATATCCCCGTTTTGATTATAGCTTCTGCTTTAGCCGTGAGCAAGTATATAGTCACATTCGTCAAAGGTCCATTTTTTTCATTTCGAACCGTTCCTTTAATTTCACCCTGTTGGGCCCGAGCCCCGAATGACATCAGCAATAAGACAAAAAAACTTAAAATGAGATTGGTAGATGTTTTTTTCATATTTTTAATAATACTTTCCTGCCTTGCAAACACGACAAGACAGGAAGAAGTAACGTTTAATTCGACTTTTTATCTTCTTTCTTTCCTTTAATCTTTACATTATTGTCTTTAACCTCAATCGTCACATTGGAGCCATCGATAGTTATGACAGAATCTCTGCGCTCAACAACCTGTTTTTCGTCAGATTCTTCATCTACATTTTCCCGTTCATCATCATCATCTTTTTTCGCTTGTGCACAAACTAAGCCTGTCGATGTCATGGTCCATTCCGTATACTTTTGATGGTCTTTGTCTTCATAATTTTCAAGACATTCCCAATAAGAGATATCGCGAAGTTTAAACTCCAGCTCACGATGAAGCACCACCTTAGCTCCCCGAGGCAAATAAACCGTTACACGCACATATTGGTCTCTATCTAATGTATTTTTCTTTAGCAAGAAATGACTAGGAAACAAAATTGTATTTCCTTCTTGTATGGCGCCGTAAACAATATCCCCCGCTCGCTCAGCTGCCAATTGATAGGTCTTTCCTTTGGCCGAATAGTTGTATTGAATATAGGGTTGACCTAACGAATCTATACTTTCAAAATACAACTCAATATTACTATGTAGAGAGTTTCGTAAATCTTTTCCATCCAATTGAATATTGAATTTCGAACGCAAAGAATCCTTCTCACTGGCATCAAGCACCCGGACATCTTTTTCTGTAAAAGAATATACCTTTTGCGCCCGAATATTCTTCTGCACGTTGATTGTACTTTCCTCCCGGAAATCTTGCGCAGCACTTATACAATAGTAAATCACGCCTACGATCGACACAATCCATACGGCAAACAACGTTAGTGACAAGTAATTATTCAGGCGATCTGTTTTGAACAGCACACGTGTTAACCAAAGGAACAATGCTAGAAAAGGAATAGTAACTGCCAGAAAACCAAATGTAAGCGCGATAAAAGCGTCATCTGCTGGCAGGACCTCTAGCGGCGGAAAAACAATTGGATTTTCCAGACCAAACAAGTTCATCAAATTAAATACATAGAAAATAAATAAGCCCAAGATGTTCAACCCCGTAAAAATCAACATCAACCATGCAATCACCTTTCCTATAAGTCCTAAACATCCTCCCAATACATTTCCTACTCCACGAGCCCCCCTACTGATATGTGTTCCAGCACCAGAGAAATTCTCAGAAAAGTTTTTAACTTCTTCATCAAATGATTTTTTAAAATTCTGTAAATTAGGAACTTCACCTCGCATAGACATCTTATCTGCACGTGTTTCGGCGGTAGGCATTACAATCCAAAGAATAATATAAACCAAAAATCCAGATCCCCCAATTAACACAAACAAAATCAAGAGCACTCTAAGCCAACGGGGTTCCATTCCAAAATAATGCGCTAGTCCGCTACATACGCCTCCCAATATTTTGTCATCTGGATCACGCATTAACTTGCGACCAGTATGTTCTCCCGTTGCACCCTGTTTCGCACCTTCCGCATATGCTTCTTCGCCGCTTTCTTCACTACTTTCTTCAAAATCGCTAACCCGCCCCATTTGGATGATCACCTGTTGTACATCTTCTAAGTTGATTACCTCTTTACGGCCTGTTTGGATCCGTTCGTTAAACATCTCTGCGATACGATTCTCTATATCTTCTAGTATCTCCTTACTCTCAGCCGTATTTCCAAAATGTTTCTTGATATCAATCATGTAGGACCGCAACGCTTCATAGGCGTCTTCTTCGATATGAAAAACGATACTATTTATGTTTATGATGATTGTCTTGTTCATGACGGTATTTTTATTATATTTAGATTTTAGTATAGTTAGTTTCTTCCTTGCAATGATGTCTCCACAGCGAAAACCAGTTCTTTCCAAGTAACATCAAGTTTAAACAGCACTTCTCTTCCTTCTTCGGTTATTTGATAATACTTTCGGGGTGGTCCAGAACTAGATTCTTGCCAGTTATAACTTAATAAACCGTTATTCTTTAATCTTGTCAAAAGAGGATACAATGTTCCTTCAACCACCAACAACTGCGCTTTTTTTAATTCGCCTATAATATCTGAAGCATAGATCTCCCCTCGGGAAATTATCGAAAGGATACAATATTCAAGTATCCCCTTCCGCATCTGGGTCTGTGTATTTTCCGCTACCATAACAATACAAAGATATATGCTTTATACTGTACTATGCAATACATAGTACTATAAAAATACAAAACAAATCGCAAACGATTGATAATCAGCACAAAAAAAATAATCGTCGGTGAATTATATATTAAGAAATCGTAATAATTGTTTTTTTTTCGAGGATTTTTTTGAAAGTTGACCAATTAACACGACTTTTATACGTAATGCTAAGATTTCTACTTAATTACGCTTGGGCGATTATTTGGGGAGTCGTAATGTTGCTGTTAATGGGTCTTCCTGCACAGGATTTACCTAACACAAACTACTTTGATGGGTTTGATAAATTAGCACATTGTGGATTCTTCTTTGTATTTACAGTATTGCTCCTTTTCGGCTCTATACTTCAATCAAAAAGAAGAGCTTCGAAATTAAAAACTTTCTTTATTGCATTCTTGGTTTCTAGCATTTTTGCATTTGGGACGGAAGCGATACAATATTACTTATCGTTTGGACGACAAGCGGATTGGTGGGATATTTTTTCAGATTACATGGGAATAGGAATGGCACTTCTTGCTTATCTTCTACTCCATCAGACCAGACAACCTTACTAGCCTCATGCAAAAAAGAGTCTTATATTATCTGATCGTCTCGTTGTTGACCTTTTGTTGCCTCCAATCCTGTTCCATTTTTAAAAAGGGATGTAATTGTCCTTCTGCTTACGGAGGTAAACAGAAGTAACTTTTAAGCCATCGCCAACGTCGCAACAGAGACACGACAATTTTTGACCTCGTCCAGAAAAGTTTTTGCAGCAGCGGATACGGTTGCTCCTGTAGTCAACACATCGTCTACAAGCAAAATATGCTTGTCCTCAAATACATCCTTACGTAAGCAGGCAAATACATGCTCCACGTTCTCATAACGTTCTATTCTGTCTTTTTTTGTCTGGCTATCTGTATGTATTGCTCTTATAAAATCTGTTGTGTTTAACGGGAGGAATAACGATTGTGCAATTCCTTGGGCAATATATTCGGACTGATTATACCCTCTTATTCGTCTTTTTTTCGGATGTAGCGGTATAGGAACAATCAGATCCACCGTTTGAAAGAAAGGAGATTCCAATAACTGATTACCAAAATGCCGTCCAAGGTAGATACCTATTTCGTATGCCTTGGCATATTTTAATTTATGGATGATTGTCTGCACCAACGATGATTGGGCAAATGATAAATAAGCCGCAGCCATCTCTATAGCAACTTTTCCTTGCAATCTTTTCACCGCCGGATTGTCTTTAAAGAGATAATGATCGTTGATCGGTAGGTGAAACTGGCACAAGGTACATAGCAATTCTTCTTGCTGTAGCAAAACATTTTCGCAAGAAGCACATAACGGAGGAAAAAGAATAGACACGAAGCTATCCCAATAACGTTTAATTTCCATATGCTTATAACTGGTAGTTTAAGCAAATGTACATCCTATTTAATTAGTTTTCAATCAAAGTCGTATCTTTTTCTTTTATTGCCAATTGTCCACAGGCAGCATCAATATCTTTTCCTCGGCTACGGCGCACGTTTGTGATCACGCCTTGACTACGTAGATAATCCGCAAACATTTCGATCTTATCCGCTTCGGCATTGAGAAAATCTGCCAGTGCAATAGGATTATATTCAATAATATTTACTTTACAGGGGACATTCCGACAAAACTTCGCGAGTTCTTTCGCATCTTCCAGGCCATCGTTAAAATTGTGGAAGACAATATATTCGAATGTTACTGCATTTTTTGTTTTGGCGTAGTAATATTTGAGTGCTTCTGCCAGTGCTTTTAGCGAGTTCTGCTCGTTAATTGGCATAATCTCGTTCCTTTTTTGATCATTAGCGGCATGCAACGATAGAGCTAGATTGAAGCGAACCTCATCATCCCCCAATTTTTTAATCATCTTGGCGATACCAGCTGTAGACACTGTAATACGTTTAGCAGCCATGTTTAAGCCATCCGGAGCGGTGATACGTTCTACGGATTTCATCATACCACTATAATTCAACAAAGGCTCTCCCATACCCATATACACAATATTCGTAAGCGGCTGCTGATAACGTTCTTCTGCCTGTTTAGCAATTAGTACCACTTGATCATAGATTTCGTCGGACTGTAGATTCCGCTTGCGGTCCATATAACCTGTGGCGCAGAACTTACAGGTGAGGCTACAGCCAACCTGAGAACTAACACAGGCAGTCATACGATCAGGTGTGGGGATAAGTACTCCCTCGATAATATTGCCATCATACAACGTGAAACTGCTCTTTATCGTTTTATCCGCACTAATTTGCGATTGTTTCACTTGCACAGCGCGTATCTCAAAATTATTTCTCAAAGATTCCCGAAGCGATTTACTGAGGTTGCTCATATCCTCAAAGTCAGTGCAAGACTTTACCCAAAGCCATTCATAGATTTGCTTAGCCCGAAATCCCTGTTCTCCCATTGCTGTAAGCTTATCCTTTAACTCCGACAAACTTAAACTCCTGATATCTATTAATTTACTTTGCTGCATGACGATACAAAGATACGCAAAATTACATATGCTCCTAATTCTCTTCCGTAGTCCTTGTGTAATAATATCAGCAATACAATCCTTTAGAGTTTAAGTGCATTTCCTCCGTCTGGAACGACGAAATCTCCGCCAACCTAAAAGACACAAGATAAATAAGGCAATGAACGGCCAAACATTCAAAACAGCAAGAAAAAATGAAGCCATCAGTTTCCAGCCAGAGGCAAGAGCCGTCTGCATTTCAGACCAAAAAGACTTTGTACCCATGGGAAGGTTTGCTTGGTATTCGAATAACTGAATGGTTAAGGTGCTAAAGGCAACCTGATCCTTCAACGAACGCATCAATACCTCCTGACTATCTATTTCTTCTTGTAAAAGTCTTATTTGCTCTTGAATCTCTAAAAGTTCCTTCACCGTATTCGTTCGAGTCACCATTTGTTGATACTTTTCCAAATAGCTGCGTTTGCTTTTCAGGCGAGATTCCGTATCGAAATATTGTAAAGAAATGTCATCAGCTTTAATCGACTTTTCCGTAAGCCGATGCTTCCCATTTTCTACCGATTGAATAAATCTTTCAAATTCTGCCGCTGGAATACGGGCAACCAATGTATAATTAATATAGTCTAGATTGCGCGAAGATGATTCTTGTTCATAATACCCTTGATATTTTTTCAAACACCCGTCAACAAATCTCTTACTTGCTATCACATCTTTTGATTCAATAGCAATATGACCTGATCGAACAATTTTCTTATTTACAGATGCAGACATTGAGGCTCCTGAGGGTGTAGCTGTCGCTGCAAGTGCTGATGAACTGGCTCCATTCGACACATCTTCCAGCATAATTTCCGTCGTTTGAGGTTCCTGTTGGATTACCTGCTCCTCTTTTCGCCCACAGCTAAGCAAGGACATAAAAAGAAATAGAGAAAAATATAGTCTTTTCATAACTTGTTCTTTAGTTAGTAAGATGCTACATTTCTCTCTATTCCATACAGTATGGAAAAAATTTGGTCTATTCCGCTTTCTTCAAGGCAGCTTTAACCTTTGGTGCGATTTCTGAACCGAATAATTCTATGGATCGCATCATGTCTTTGTGATCAGGACTACCTACATCCATATGAGCAGAGAATCTGGTTAAACCAAACATCTCAATGGTATGAAGAATCTTTTCAACCGATTCATTGACATCTCCAACCAGCAGATGTCCATGTATAGAACGCCCAAAATCATACTGCGACCGCTGATATGGAGGCCATCCACGAGATGCGCCAATTCGATTCATCTGTCCTGCATATATTGGGTAATATTTATCTGCAATAGCTTTACTGTCGTCTCCAAAAAACGAGTGCATATGAACCCCAACTTGAAGATTTTTTAGATCATGTCCATTATCCACCCAAGCTTGTTGATATACTTCAAACAACGGCTTAAAATTCTCGGGAGCACCACCGATAATAGCAAACATTACAGGCAATCCTAATCTCCCTGCTCGTATGACGGAGGAGGTTGTCCCACCTACTGCGACCCATATAGGAAGCGAGTTGTTTACAGGTCGTGGGAATATTTCCTGGTTTATCAACGGTTTTCTAAATTTCCCTGACCAAGTAATTGTATCCTGCTTGTTCAAACGAAGCAACAATTCCAACTTTTCATCAAACAATTCGGAATAATCCTTTAGATCATAACCAAATAGGGGGAAAGATTCGATAAAAGAGCCCCTACCTGCCATAATCTCTGCACGACCGTTTGAGATAATATCAACAGATGCAAAATCTTGAAACAATTTTACGGGATCTGCCGAACTTAACACAGAAACAGCACTTCCTAACTTAATGTTTTTTGTAACTGTGGCTGCAGCAGCCAAAATGATTTCTGGAGAAGATACCGCGTAATCTGCCCGATGATGCTCTCCCATTCCGAAGAAATCTAGTCCCACTTGGTCCATTAATTTGATTTCTTCGATGATTTGCTGCATACGTTCAGCTGCAGGCTGTATTTTTCCTGTTGCGGAGTCTACCTGAACATCCCCAAACATTCCTATTCCTAATTCGATCATTTTTTGCTTTTCCTTTCTCTTACAAAAGTAAAACCCTCTATCAGAATGTACATTGATCTAAATCAAGAAATATCAACCATGAATATACTCTTTCGTTCCATAACTTTGAATAAGCTCCCCCTCAAAAGCCAACCACTCTTCCCAACGCTTATCTACATCTACATCTACGCTATATTTACGAGCGAAATTTAAAAAAGTGGTGTAATGATTTGCCTCCGACACCATAAGATCATAATAAAACTGCGCAAGATTCTTATCTTCTATATTTTTGGAAAGTACCCGAAAACGCTCGCAGCTTCGAGCTTCAATCATTGCAGCAAACAACAAACGATCAATAAAAGCCTGGTTTCTAGAGCCATCCTTCTTCGCGAATTTCAACAGTCTACCCACATAATCATCTTTTCTCTCCCGTCCCAACGTATAACCTCGCTGTTTGATAATATCAATTACCATTTGGAAGTGCTGCATTTCCTCAATCGCTATCGCGGTGAGTTCATGAACTAAATCTTCATATTCAGGGTTTTGCGTGATCAATGTTATCGCGTTGGAAGCAGCTTTTTGCTCACACCAAGCATGATCCGTTAAAATCTCGTCTAAATTAGACTCCGCAATATTTGCCCAACGCGGATCTGTCAACAGTTTTAAACCTAACATATATTTTGCGTATCGTTTTTCCAAAGATACAAAAATTCAATTAGCCCTTTTTCTTCGAGCGTTTAGTTAACTGTACATGTCTAACCGAAAAAAGATTCGGTATCGAAACCATGTTCCTTTAGTACGTCAGCAGGAACGCCATTCCAAACACCAGGTCTATTTCCTGCGTAACCAATATCTTTTACACCCAACTCACTTGTAAAAAATCCAGTTGATGTTAAATTCCGCATTAATGAGAAGAAAGCAACCCCTTGCTGCATTTCGGGTTTTGCATCTTCAGGGTAAGCAATATCGTCGACCAAAGCCAGCTGTTCCTTTTTATTACATTTGATAAAAACGTTTCCAAACCGTTTCTGCGACTGCACATCCATCCACTTTAATCCACCACGCATAGGTATTTTATGTACAGGCAAGTCTTTTACCATAAATTCTATAAAATCAGGCACTCCAGCCTCAGAGGCGCTCCCCGATATATCATCCTTGGGAAGAATAATATCACATAACACGGTAATGGTTGCCATTTCATGCGCTGTAAAAAATGTCTCTACATATAGTTGTTGTGTTCTCTCGTGTTCGAAATCTTGCACCCCCGGCAATCGATCTGTCGGTGTTGTAGATAAGTCTTTCTTTACGTCTTGTTTACATGCCGTCGCGATCACCCCAGACCCGGCAGCTATCAATCCTAAAGCTTTTAGGGAATCTCTTCTATTCATAACAATACTAGCTATTTAATTTTTTCTTTTGTTCCAAAATATACTCTGCTGTACGCATCGAAAGAGCCAAGATTGTCCAAGTCAGATTTTTATCGCCTTGTTGTACAAAAGGCCCCGCATCTACCACATATAAATTTTTACAATCGTGCGCTTGTCCCCATTTATTCAGAACCGAAGTCTTGGGGTCATTTCCCATACGCGTTGTTCCGCCCTCGTGTATGATTTTCCCTGGAGCTTCCAAACCATAAAGGGTATCTGCCCCAGGAATATTTGATGTAATAACAGCACCCATCTCATGCATAATCGACTGAAAGGTCTCCTGCATATGCTTCGCCTGAGCGACTTCCTCGTTCGCCCATTTGTAATGAAAGCGCAATACAGGAATACCAAATTTATCCACCGTATTCGGATCAATCTCACAATAATTTTCCTTCCTTGCCAACGCCGTTCCCCTTCCCGCCATACCTACGTTAGCACCATAATACTTGCGGTAATCTTGTTTCAGCGAAGTGCCGTAGCCTCCTGTTTTTTTAACCGCCCCCTCTTTTCCCTTTGTGGTCCCATTGACGCTAGGCACCCAATTTAGAAATCCATAAGAGGGCATACGAAGACCTCCTCCATACTCAATGTGATAACCTCTAGGAAAGCTGAGCTTACTATTATCTTCCCACCATGGCGAATAAATATGTACGCTCCCTACACCATCTTCGTTGTAACGTTTGCGATCCATAAGCTGTGGAAGAAATCCCGACAAACTTGCGCCTGTAGAATCATGTAAATAACGCCCCACCAAGCCCGTGCTATTTCCAACCCCAGCTGGATGTGCCGATGATTTAGAATTCAACATAATTCGCGCGCTTTCACAAGCACTCGCTCCTAAGATGACAGTTTTTCCCTTAACAACATATTCCTGTAGATCCCGTGTGTCTACATAAGAAACAGCGACAGCAACACCTTCGTCATTGGTTAATACCTCTCGAACCATCGCATTATCGATCACTTTTAAATTTCCTGTTTTCATGGCAGGCATAACTAAACAAGAAGATGATGAAAAATCTCCGTATACTCTACATGATCTTCCACATTGCCCACAATAGAAGCAAGTCCCTCGGCCTTTTATTTCAGGAGAGGCTTCCGTCAACACGGAACCTCTTCCAGGAATAACAGGAACCCCGGCTTTTTTTGCTCCTTTCGCAATATAAAGCTCATTAAGCCTCGGTTTAGGTGGTTTCATAAAAATTCCATCTGGCTCATTGCGAATTCCTTCCACTGTGCCGTAAATTCCGATCATTCGATCGACACGATCGTAAAATGGTTTGACTTCATCATAAGTAATAGGCCACGGATCTGTGATCCCGTCTGTCGGTTGAAAATCGTCAGGTCCCATTCGCAAGGATATGCGCCCCCAATGGTTTGTCCTTCCCCCTAACATACGAGCCCGGAACCACTCAAATTCCGTTCCTCCCACCGTCGTGTAAGGTTCGCCATCCAACTGCCAGCCTCCAAATGCGGCGTCGAAATCTCCAAATGGTCGTGTTGTCGACGCCCCTCTACGCGGCGACTCCCATGGCCAACGAAGCTGTAAAGCATCTTTAGCAGGATCAAAAAAAGGCCCGGCTTCTAACATTAACACTTTGAGACCTGCCTGCGCCAAGATATAGCCCGCCATGCCTCCTCCCGCACCAGATCCTACTACAACAGCATCATAAACTTCTGCATTTTCTTTAATTTGATAATCGGTCATCATCTCTCTCTATGATTTTAAACGAAAAAGGTTCAAATGTCGGTATTCGTTACTAATACCATTTAGCTAGCTAAATATAGAAAAAAGAATTGAGCTCATAAGCATGGCATACCGTATCTTTTTTGATACCGTCCCCAAGAATCACTTTAAAAATCCCTTATTTTACCTGAAAGTCCCCCTATTCTTAGCCTCTATCCATAAGGACATATATTTAGTGCTATTAAGTTGCTGCGTATGTAAAATCTGTCCTATAAAATTTTGTTGTCTATGCTCCCTGAGGCTCCCCTTTAATTGTATTAGATGCGAAACAAAAGGGGTGCTAAACTTATCCTCACTATAGCGTTCATTTAGTAGAAGAACACCCGCTTCCTGCGCCTTTTCCCAGATATGTTGTCTTTCATAAAGCTCCATTGCTTTCTCTACAAAGGCGTCCTGATTGTCCTCCACAAAACCGTTCCACTGGTTGAAATCGGCAGTCATGGAATCAGCGCCTATCGATGTTGTTACGCATGGTGTACCCGAGTGCATGGCATCAATAAACTTTCCTTTTACTCCCGCACCGAAAGGAATTGGCGCAAGGAGCACACGATAATTTTCCATTGTCTGTCGAGCATCTTCCGCCCTATCTTTGATAAAAAAGCCCTCTTTAGGTTTATGCAACTGAGAAACCTTCTCACTTACATATGCCCCGTAAATATGGAGTTCAGCAAGAGGCAACTTTTTTCTCAACAACGGCCATATATCTGTCTTCAGAATCTGTACAGTTCGCCAATTGGGTTCATGCAGGAAGTTACCAATAAACAAGAAGTTTTTACGCATCGAGAAAGATGCCCATTCTTGCGCGATACCTGATGTAATCTCTTTCTCTAAAAAAGGTAAATAATACAGTAAAGACGGAGAGATTTTAAATTTCTCGATCAAGATGTTTTGTTCACGTTCGGCTATTATTAACGATAAGTCACAACGTAGAATAGCCGCCAATTCTCGTTTTGTTATGTCGTTGTATACATCCACAGATTGTTGCTTTTTGAAAGCATCCTGACGTGCCGCGCGCAAAAAATGTAAATCTTCAGTATCTAGAATTGTTAGCGCATCTGGAGCAATTTGCCTAATACGCCATCCGTATTGTTCTTCAATCATGAAACGGTCAAACACCACGATATCAGGCTTCAATTGTTTAATAAAATCATCGAAGCTACTATCGTT
Organism: Sphingobacterium sp. LRF_L2; assembly: GCF_965644235.1. Taxonomy (NCBI): domain Bacteria; kingdom Pseudomonadati; phylum Bacteroidota; class Sphingobacteriia; order Sphingobacteriales; family Sphingobacteriaceae; genus Sphingobacterium; species Sphingobacterium sp. LRF_L2. Next base: position 448,083 of record NZ_CBFFRI010000003.1, read on the forward strand.
TAGCTTAATTGCCTGCTCCTGAACACCCTGTTTTTCCAGAGAAAAACTGTAAGGCGTCTTACCGGCAGCACTAGCAAACACGACCTCGTATCCTCGATGCACAAAAAGGTTTACAAGCTGTAAAATTCGGGTTCCTGCCGCCGACGATTGAGGCTCTGGCCAGACCAATCCAATAAAAAGAATCGTTTGCATTGGCCTAAAATACAAATTATCCGTCACGACGAAAAGCAAAGAAAATACGAGCAGAGGCAATGTTTAAAAACAAAAAAAGGTGCACATACGTGCACCACTCTCATTTATTTAAGCTGTATTACTTTATCTTTTTCGGTAACAAACCAACTGCCTACTGTGATCAAAGCCTCAAGTAGCGCTATTTGCTTTTAGAAAGCATTCAAGTATTATGCCAAATCAATAAAAAACAACAAAATAGCCTTACTTTATATCCGCAGTAATCCGCGAAACCCACGAGCAGCATAATAAGAGTCCGCACCATTGTGGTAGGTAAAAACTTGATCATAACGTCTGTCACAAAATATTGCACCACCTCTTTTTCTTATCCCTGCAGGTGTAGCAACCCAGCTGGATGTTTTAAGATCGAACTCCCCTAACTGTTGCAAGCGTCTATATTCTTCTTCTGTTAAAATTTGTATCCCCATTTCTTCCGCCATATTCACCGCTGAATTTTCTGGCTTATTTGCTTTTCTAGCCTCTAAAGCCTGCCGATCGTAACAGATACTGCGGCGTCCTTTTGGACTTTCTATAGCACAGTCATAAAAAATATATTCCCCCGTTACCGGGTCTTTTGCAATCACATCTGGCTCTCCGCCTGTGGCCTCCATAGCCTCTAGTGCCCACAATTTATCCACTTGAGATAGCAATCTTCTTTCAACCTCATCCCAGGTTAAATCAGCATGTCGACTTCCATACTTTTCAAATCGTTCTTCCAAAATATGTAAAAGTTCATTTTGCTGCTCTTTGTTTAATTTTTTTTTCATTTTTCTTTTGTTGCTTGAAGATATCTTACTAAACCTTAGCGTTTTTCATTTTTACAGTGTTCAATCAAAGATAACGGATAAGAAAACATTTTTTACTATGCTTTTATTTTTTGCGCCCTCGAGCGAACAAACTTCCATCTCCGGTAAATCGCAAATGGATTAACAAAATGAGCAACCTAAAATTACCCTTAAAATCCTTTGAACATCTCAATTATCATTGAGACAATTTTGCAACTTTTTGAGACGTTTGTATAAAATCGTCCTTCATCTATTTGTTAATTTTGAGTCGTTATCATATCGCAATGTAGTTATCTTAAACTATTTGGGACAAAACATAACCTATATAAACAATAAAAGACAAAGATTCTTTTACAAATGTGCCAAAACTAGCATCAAATCATTAAGAACTAACCATTAAAAACAGATTACTTATGTTTAAAAAAATTGTTTTTCTAACCCTACTTTTCTCCTATTGCACCTGCTATGCACAACAAAACATGCTGAACGACTTTCCTTCAGGATACAATCCACAAGAAATCGGCAATCGTTTGGCCAATCGTTTTTTACAAGCAAAACATATGCTTCATGCCGGAAAATGGATTAGTTATCCCGAAACATTTAACTGGACTGGAGCCTTTCAATTTGCTGCACTCACAAAAAATGAGGAACTTATCAAAAAATTACAGCACAAATTCGAACCACTTTTTTCTAGCGAAGCAAAGCTGTTACCAATCATGAACCATGTAGATCTAAACATGTTTGGCAGTCTACCACTAGTCATGTACCAAATTACAAAGGAAAGGCGTTATCTTGAATTGGGAATGCCTTATGCAGACACCCAATGGCAGGTTCCTCAACAAGCAAACCTTAAAGAAAAGGCATGGGCAGACCAAGACTACTCGTGGCAAACACGTTTATGGATTGATGATATGTATATGATTACTGTTGTGCAAAGCCAAGCGTACCGTGTAACTGGAGATCACAAATATATTGATCGTGCAGCTCGGGAGATGGTATTGTATTTAGACACACTGCAGCGCGAAAATGGACTGTTCTACCACGCGCCAGATGTACCATTCTATTGGGGTCGTGGGAACGGATGGATGGCGGCTGGTATGGCCATATTGCTACAGGAGCTTCCAAAAGATCATGCGGATCGTCCTCGTATTATTTCAGGCTTCCAAAAGATGATGAAGAGCTTAAAAGAATATCAAATGCCTAGCGGTATGTGGAACCAACTAATCGACGATCCAGATTGCTGGGCGGAGACATCCGGATCTGCAATGTTTACTTTTGCATTTATCAAAGGTGTAAAGAACGGCTGGCTTGATGCAAAAGAATATGCCCCTGCTGCAAGGAAGGCATGGATGGCACTTGTTCCTTATATTAACGAAAATGGAGACGTTAGGGAGGTTTGTGTTGGTACGAATAAAAAGAATGACAAGCAATATTACTATGATAGACCACGGCATATCGGTGACTATCATGGTCAATCGCCTTACTTATGGTGTGCCGTAGCATTATTAGAAGGCAAGATCAACTAAAAAAATTGATCTCCTGTGTTCATTCCAAATACACAGGAGATTATTAACCTTATGCAATCATCTCTGCCGCCGGCCTTGCTCCAAAAATATACCTGAAATTTCATTATTACCAAAAACGACAAAAAATAAAGACGAAAAATACTATATTCGTCGATGTTAATTCCTGCTATGTTTGATTGCATTCAAATCGTATAATGGACAATAATGTATCTGACTACTTCCGAGCCAGTGAGGAACTTGTGGCCAAATCCCAAGAAGCAAATGTTCTTAGACAACGGACAAAAAAACTTCATTTACCAGAAACAATAGATATACAATTACAAGAAGCACGTCAGAAGGTGGACGAATTCGTAGAGATATTTACTTGGGAAACACAAGACACCGACCTCATTAGAAGTGCCTTTCTAGAAATAGCAAAAAATACACTATTAAGTATTAGTCACAGTAACAAAATCAATACTGAATCTACTTCAACAGCGAAAACAGAAAACTTAACGGAACAACTGGCTAAAAATATCCGATCAGCTTTTCAAAAAGCGCTATTGACCAAAGGCCGGTATATTCCACGTATTGAACTACCAAAAGACTCCGACAATTGGAGCATATCTATCTTAAAAGACTACTTGCGTGATATGCAACGACAGTTACAGGACGCTACATTTGACAATCTATTGGAAGCCGTAACCTATTTTGAAAAAAGTACGCTCCTCCTCTCTCTTCAACTACACACACAAAGGAAATCCCAAAACTATTGAAATAAATTTAACACTATTTAGATTCTTTATAAATAATATGATATATTTGTAATAGCTAATGCTAAACTTACTATATATCTACTTACCATGTTAATCAAAGCGAAGATTGAGAACCATAACGAATATCTTTTTATGGAAGAACTTCCTGAAAAATTCGTTTCTGACCACCGTCTTTCTGAAAGGCAGGTAAACATTCGTCAAACACCTGTTGACATGAAAAACTACCAATTGTCTACAAATGGACTTTTTCTACTCTATGCCGAAATGAACTTTAGTGAAAATGTACGTATAGAGACCGAAATAGAGGGAGACGCCATTGCCAGTCAATTCATCTTTAGCAAGGAAAAAAAATCAGGAAACAAAAGCAAAGCGCGATACGGAAGAAGTAGACACAATATACGCTATCTGCCTACACAGAAAGAATCTTATGAAGTTCGTTCTGAAATGGAGTACATCTATTTTCTGGTTGTGCTATCCAAAGATTATTATCTAAATTTAGTCGATACCACCTCTCCATTACATGAAGATTTTATCCGCGAAATGGCCAAGGGGATATCGAGTTCATTTACTGATGAAGACCTGTATGTAACACCTGAAATGCGAAGTTCGATTGAAGGGATAAAGGAATGTAAACAAGATGGACACTTAAAGCGTATGTTTACTGATGCACGTATCCTAGAGCTTATAATGTACCAGCTGGAGCAGTTCAGCCAATACTTGCAAGATGACAAAGAAATACTGCAGGATGAAGATATTGAAAAACTGGATCGTGTTCGGGAGCTACTAGAGCAAAATTACGTCAATCCACCGACGCAAAAAGAGTTAGCAAAAAGAGCCTTATTGAATGAATCAAAGTTAAGGACAGGCTTTAAGAGGTACTTTGGCACCACAATTTATGACTACATCACCCGTAAGCGTATGGTTGAAGCAAGACGGTTGATTGTCGAGGAAAAAAAAGGCAACATGTATGAAATCGGGAATTTGGTTGGCTTCAAGCATCAAGCTAGTTTCACCAATGCATTCAAGCGATACTACGGTATGCCACCTAGTGAGGTTAAGCTGTAGCTCGAAGAGCATATAATGCTTGACGTTGCGTCAGCCTTTCCGAAATGCAAACTCCTGCATCAACAAGCACACTCAGATTAAGATATACCGATGCAATACTAATGGTATACCCATCTTTCTTAAGTAAAATCCAAAGCTCTTCTGCCTCTACTTTTCGGTTAATCTCTGCAAGTTTAAATGCGATGATTAAACGGCGCTCCGAATATTTCATCCGCCGAGATAGGCAATACGTCTGCAATTGGTGTATTAACCAATCCAAATGATTGGCTTTCTCGAAATAATTTAACTGATTTTTCTTCATCTGTTTATTTTTTTTCAAAAGACTGATAGATCGGTTATATAAAAAATCGTTTCAAACGATCTCTTTATTCTAAAATTTTGTTCCATTCACCCAACCACTTTAAACAACACCAAACCCGATTGCTTCACGCCAACTTTCTAATTCTGCAACGCCTGGTTTACGTTCGCCAAAAAACTGTACAATCATTTCACCATCCGCATCATATAGTTCCAAGGAATTGACATCTCCGTCTTGCGTAGGCTTTACCACATGCCAAACAGAATTGACAGCATCTTCATTTAAGCTGATATGGCCTTGCGCATTACTTCTCAAGGTTAGCCATGCCCCCTGTTGATCAATGCGTTCCAACTTACCGGTATTAATTTGCACACAGCCCTCATTCGCCGTAAATACCATGACTGGAACTTTTTCAACCGAGCATTGCGCAAGCGTTCGACGGAAAGATTCTAAGGTTACCTGCATCGCCCGTCGCCCAGACGCTAATCGCAAAGCCTGCATACGACTCATTCCATAGCGCTTTAACAACCCAAAAAACTCATGCGTATCCTGCATACTATCCCAAGAATGTTGAAAGTCCTGCACATCAATTTCGGCATCCCGACGTTCAGGCCTCTCTTTGCGAATTGCCCTTTCAAAGCTCGGTCCAACCTGCTGTTCCGATTCAAAACGCTTAATCAACTGTAAAAATGCCTCTTGATAACTTCCCTCTGTGAGCATAATTTTATGAACCGCATTGCCCTGTCTGTCAAAAAACTGCAGACTTTCCTCTCCTGAAGTCTGTACAGCGACAGCAATAGCCCAACGGTGTGTAAAAATGCGTAGATCTATATCCTCTCCTAAAAATAAGGTAACATGTTCTTCCTGCGTAAAATTCCGGTAAACTCCCTCACGATGGTTCTCACAATTCAGGTTATAGGTAATTGCTTTCACCCAGCCGAGATTTTCGACCGCCTGTAAAATCATTTCCATCTCTGGACGTAGCAGCACCACGCTGCTCTTCAACCTCAACAACAAGAGTTCAGCCTCCTTAACGCCTAGTGCACTGGCACATTTCCACAATGGTTGATCTGGATATTGAATCCGATAAGCCCGATATCGATCTTCCAAAGAAAGACGGTGGTAAGATGCGGCAATATTTGAGTTGAAATCCGTTGCTTCCAAACGAATAGCTACGGGCAGGACTTGTGTTGTCAAGGTCTGGGGATCCATCCGAACCGAAGCATCAACCCCAAAAGCAGAGAATATATTTTTTGAAGTGAACACCTCCTCTGGTGTACCATCCCACCATTTTCGCCCACCTTTAAGCATAATCACACGATCAGCGTATTGCGCGGCTAAATTAATCTCATGCAATACACATATTACCATAAAGCCCTTCTTTGTTAGTGCATTGGCAATGGCCAATGTCTGATGCTGATAGAGCATATCCAAATTAGAAATCGGTTCATCTAATAATAATAGCGCATCTTTGCTATCCCAAATTTGCGCGAGAACCCGCGCAAAATGAACACGTTGCTGCTCTCCACCTGACAACGTTAACATCGATCGTTCTGCCAGATGTGTTATACCACAAATGCTCATCGTCTCCGCAAGAACCGTTTCATCAGGAAGTTGTTTCTGCTTTTCTGACTTACCGTATCTTCCCATCAATACGACCTCCTCCACGCTAAAAGCCAAGCTGATACCATTCTGTTGATACAACGTTGCACGCATACCGGCCAATTCTTTCAACGAATAAGCTTGCATATCACGGCCGTTATACATAATCCGACCTTCTGATGGCTGTTTCTCACGACATAAAATCTTCATCAATGTCGATTTTCCGGCCCCATTGGCGCCAAGAATCGCTAGCATTTCACCCTTACGAATACTGAAAGTAATATCTTTCAGCAAATGCCTTTTGTTAATTTCAAAGCTTATCGACTCAACTCTTATCATAAATTAATTCGCTAACAGGTTATCAGATTTCCACAATGAGGAAAACTAATTCAATATTTTCTTTTTGTCTTTATATAAAATATACAAAAAAACAGGCGTACCCAGTAACGCAGTAATCACCCCGATAGGCAATTCCACTGGCGCAACCAGAATACGAGCCAATAGGTCGGAAACCGTTAGCACAAGTGCTCCCAAGAGAGCTGAAGCGGGAAGCACAAGGCGATGATCCACTCCCCCTAGCAGTCGAATGATATGCGGTACAAGTAAGCCAACGAAACCAATAATACCAGTCACCGCAACACAAGCACCTACTGCGAGCGTTGACAGGAGGACAACAGCCAACTTAATTCTGTTGGGATTCATCCCAATCTGCTCGGCTTGACTCTCGCCAATTGCGAATAGGTTCAGTCCCCGCCCGTAGAATGGAAGCACAACTAAGGGAATTACGATAAAAGGTAAAACCCCGATCACCGTTGGCCAATTCGCTCCTCCCAAACTACCCAACATCCAAAAAGTAATAGTCCGCAGCTGTTGCTCATCAGCAAGATAAGTAAACAGTCCCGTCAATGCTCCCGCGAGTGCATTTATTGCTATTCCAGCCAACAGCATGGTGGCTACGTTTGGCTTTCCTTCGGTTTTCGAAAACTGATATACCAAAACCGCAGCAAGTGCCGCCCCGGTAAAAGCGCCAAAAGCGAGAAGATAGAGCCCAAAAATAGGCGCTAGAGAAACAACTAATAGTGTTTCCATTCCTATAAGCAACACTGCAAACAAAGATGCACCAGCAGAAATACCAATCAAACCAGGTTCAGCAAGAGGATTTCTAAAAATACCTTGAATAGATGCACCGGAGATTCCAAGAGCTGCTCCAACGAGCACTCCCAAAATAACACGAGGAAGTCGTACAAAAAACAAAACATTCTCGTGCAACTCATTGACAACATACCTATCAAAAAATCCCAAAGGCTTTCCAAGGATAATGATCACATCCCACAACGAAATTTTCATTGCTCCCATTCCCAATGAGAGTACGATAACAAGGAGCAAGCCTATGGAAAGCCCTACATATATGATTCTTTTCTTTGTCATTTTTTCTCCACAGCACTTATTACTACTTCGATGCCATCAATTCCTTATGCAAGGCTAGAATTGCCTGATCAAGCCGCACACTAAAATTCACCATTAATCCTCCGTCCACAGAGACCACCTGTTTCTTCTTTCCTGCATTGGTAAACGCCACACCAGGCATCTCTAACACCCCTGCGTTGCCTCCTAAACTTTGTATTCCGAAATCAAAAAAAAGCAACACATCGGGATTCGCATTCACCAAAGCTTCTGTACTATAGGTTTTATAACGATTAAACTCCTGTATTGCGTTCTTACCACCCGCCAATGTTATAATTGCATCCATATTGCTCCCTTTACCCGCGACCGTCATCGTACCCGTACCTCGAGCATAGATAAAAAGTACCTTCGGTTTAGATTTAATATTGGCTTTCACCGTCTGCTGTGCTCGTTGGATCCGTTTTTCAGTCTCTAAAGCGAGAGTTTCTCCCTTCGCTTTAACGCCAAGGATATTTGCAATCTCGCGGATAAAAATGAGCGCCCCCTTCACAGAATACTCCTGCTTCACTGTCACAAAACGAATTCCTGCACCGCGCAATGCTTGTACAATCCCTTCCGGAACATCACCATGAGGAGCTATTACCAAATCCGGTCGATAGCTGATTAATCCTTCGGTAGAAACAGATCTATTTTTACTCACTTTTGGCAAGCGCTTTACGGCTTCTGGATACGTGCTCGTAACATCAACAGCTACCAAATTTGATCCAAATCCCAAGGCTGTTACTGTCTCAGAAATCGCTCCCCCCAAGCTGATGATACGCTTGGGGATTGCATAAACACGAATACTAAACAGTAAACAAAAAATGAATGTGGTAATAAAAATTCTTTTGATCAGCATCTCTATATTTTTCTTAAACAACGCTGCCGTTGTCGCACTTTGTTTCAACTAAACCGACACAAAAAAAGCATTTAATCAATCTAAATACAAGTTGTTCGTTTTTCTAAAAAAAACGGATTGAACAAATCAAAATGAGTTTGCCCCACAAACAAAAAACAACACAAACAATTGATAAAAAGCAAATTATACACTAATAAAGTACTAAAAAAAAACATCAAAAGATTTTTATATAGGTCTTAAAAAAACGGATTGAACAAAAAATAAAACGGATTGAACAAAAGAAAAAACGGATTGAACAAATCACTTAAACAGGGTAATGTCCATATTTGTAACACAATCTTTATTTAGAACGATTAAAAATAACAAGCCTTATATTACATTGAATTTTACATATTTAACTTTCGTTATCAGCATGGCCATCTCACTAATCAGTACCGGTACAGCCCAAAGTCAGACAGGATTCAGGGGAAATCTGACCGGTAGAGTGCTAGACGATAACGGTCACCCTCTCAATGGTGCAAACATTTTATTAGAGCCAGACTTACACAGTATAAATACGAATGCCTCTGGTTCTTTTCAACTTAAGAACATAATTGCTGGCCGATATACAGCTTACATCTCCAAGATCAGCTACCAAAGCGACACTACAATAATCATTATCGAGGCGGATAAAACAGCCACACTCGACATACATTTAAAGAAAAAAGAAAATACGATCGATCAGGTTGAGGTGCAGGGTAAGGTAACAGCTGTCGATAATCTTCTTGATATCCAACGTTCGGCAATGCCGGTTACGGTCATTGGAAAGGAGATGATTGCACAAATGGGTAGCCGTCGGCTCGACGAGGTGCTCAAGGAACAAACAGGCATCACGATGGTCAATGACATTGGCTCGGGTTCGCGTGCCATAGGTATACAGATGCAAGGATTTAGTAGCGAATATGTTATGATTCTGATAGACGGACAGCCCATGGTAGGCCGCAATAACGGCAACTTCGACCTTTCACGCATCAGTGTAAGCAATATCGAGCGTATCGAAATTATCAAAGGTGCTTCCTCCTGCTTATTCGGTAGTGAGGCACTGGGCGGAGCCATTAATATCGTGACACGTCACGGTGCATTACAACCTCAGGCATTGGCTTCCCTGCGCTACGGATCATTAAATATCGTCGATGCGACATTGGAAGGAGAAACCCCTTTTCACCATCAGCGCGGTTCGGCAAACCTCTCTGCAAACTATTACCGTAGTGATGGCTTCAATGTAGACCCATATATGGCTAGTGGGACTACTGTACCTCCTTTTGACGAATACGCACTACAGGGAAGGGCGCGGTATCGACTCACCGAAACGGGCACGCTTGGCGCTTCGGCTCGGTATTCACTGCGCAGATCCGAACAGCAACAGGGGTTTGCTTCCGGCGGTAGCCTGAATACCCTCCTTGACAACCAGGACCTGACGGACATCAATGCTTCCCTCACCTACGATAAGAGTTTCACAAACGGCCTGCGCAGCATGAGCCGCTACTACCTCACCCGTTATCTGTCGGATATGCAGGTAGCCATTAAAGAAACCGGCGTACTGCTTAGCCTCGAGAAATTCGAACAGACCTTGCACCGTTTTGAGCAACAGTTTGCCTATGCGCCTTACCGCCATCTCAAACTTACAGGCGGGCTGGGCGGCAGTGCCGAAGCCATGGACAACAACAACTATGAGGTTCCTGGCATGCTATGGAGCGGATTTGCCTACCTGCAGACCGACTGGAAGATCAGCAACAGGCTGGAAGCCGTGGGTGGGCTGCGCTACGACCATCACAACAGTTTTGGAGCGCGTGCCAATCCAAGCCTCGGGCTGCAGTACCACATCCTGCCTACACTGACCCTCAAGGCCGCATTGGGCAGCGGATTCAAAACGCCCGACTATAGGCAGCGCTTCCAGATATTTCGCAACCCGACACAAAACTACTTGGTGATCGGCACCGAACGCCTCCACGAGACCCTCGAACAGATGAAAGAAGACGGCGAAATCAGTGAGATGCGCGAATATCTTGTCAACCAACTGGATAAGAATCTGCAGGCCGAGCGCTCGCTATCCTTCAATGGCGGATTTATCTGGAGAGCAAGCAGCAACCTCAAAGTGGAGGCCAACGCATTCTACCACGATATCCACAATCAGATCAACAACATACGTGTGGCGATAGGAACAAACGTACGCGACATCTACACGTACCAGAATCTGCCCCGATCTTACAACACCGGGATCGATGCCTCCATTGCCTATAGCCCCGTCAAAGATCTGGAGATCAGTGCCGGGTACCAATACCTCGTGAGCAAGGACAAGGGCATCATGGATAGTATCCGCAACGGTACGGGAAACTATGCATTCGTACGCAACAATGCGACAGGTGAAGACCGCGCATCTGCCCTTTCCGATTATTTCGGATTGGAAAACCGCTCCCGTCACATGGCAAATTTCCGGGTCTTCTACCGCTATTCACCATGGGATATTTCTGCTAATATCCGCGTCAACTACCGCGGCAAATATGCTTTTGGTGACGCCAATAATAATCAATTTATAGACCCATATGACACCTTTGTCCACGGATATTTCCTTGTAAATGCGGTTCTAGAGAAGAAATTAATAAAACAGCGTTTGAGCATACAACTTACCGCTGACAATATAATGGACTACACCGACAGGCTGATCCTCGGGCAGCCCGGACGAGTGTTGCTCTTGGGGTTAAGTTATCGGTTTTATAGATAAAAAAGCAAATGAATATAAAACGTAATACTAGAAGAAAAAAACAGGATATCAACAGGTTTTTGATCCTCCTGTTCATGCTAACGTTGTCCTTCGTATCCTGCAAAAAAGACGATGACCTTTCTGATGGACTAGACGATGGATATAGCACTGTTATAAGGGATTTAGCGGGCGATACCAATGGCTCTGTGAGTGGTACTGTGGAAGGAAGAACTAAAGTCGGCTTTTACACGTTTCTTTTCCGTTTCAGCGATCAGAAACAAATCTGGCTGTACGACGCGGCAGATTCGGCAGAATGGTTGCAGACGGATCAATGGGATTTGGCATTTACTGGGCCTTATAACAGCGAAGTTTTCGTGAACAACGCGAATGACCCTTACAATCCTGGCTATGGCGGTGCGGCGACAAAGGGCGCCGTGCTGATGATCGACTCCGCCTATAGCGCTGTCACCTGGGCCCCCACAGATGAGGAGTTTGACAACAGTGACATCATCAAAATCGGTTGGGCGCAAAGCAACGACGCCTATGGATGGTTCTTTTACAGCCTGGATACCCATATCATGGTACCGATCCAAAACCGCACATGGGTGATTCGTCTGGCGAGTAGCAAATACGCTAAACTGGAGTTGGTCAATGCCTACCAAGGAAATCCACCAACAGTCACTAACCTGTATTGGCCAGCACCTTATTTTACGTTCCGCTATTATGTACAGCAAGATGGCAGTCGAAACCTACAAACAAACTAAGTGTAAAAAGAGAAAACAGATAAATAATAAAATAAAACGATGACACGAACAGACACAGGTCTTACTTTGCAAAAATACCTCTTGATGATGCTCATCTTTATCTTCGGGATTATGGCATCTTGTAGCAAAGATGATCCGATTACAGAAACCGAAGAGGAGATCGTGGAGGAGGAAGAAGAAACCGTAGACTACGGTAATTTCTACAAGTTGATACGCGTAGAAAACTTTGCCGCAACCACCGAAGACAATTCGACAACTGCCCCACCTACAATTTTTTATAGCTTAGAGAGTAACAAAGATATCAGTAGCGACTATAAAAAGACACGAACTTGGGATCTCGCCTTCGGCGGCTTATACAATAGCTTCTTATCGGCCAATAATGGCACGCACAGTTCAAACAATGGTTACGGGACTGCCGCGGTAGGTGGCATCCTCATCTTAGAAGAAGCTTTTGACGCAGTTGTCGATATACCCGAAGATAGCCAATTTAAAACTGGAGTAGACCTCTTTGGTACCGATATAAACGGCGATCTCGGAAATGGTATCGGTTGGTATTTTTATGATTTTGATGGCATACTTGTACGCGATGGCGCTTACGATAATGCCCATGTTGCTTATGCTTTGGCTGACACCTTGACCTTGGCAAACGGCAACAAAGTAAAACCACGCACATTGGTCATTAAAACAGCCAAGGGTAATTATGCCAAACTAAAAATGGTGAGCTGCTATAAAGACGCATTCAAACAAGAAGAGTGGTTTCGCAATACACCCCACATGTACTTCACTTTTGAGTACGTAATGGTTCCAAGTGGTAGTAGCAAATTTGAAGTAAAATAACGAAGAAAACCTTACAATAATGAATAATATAAAAATCACGATTCTCGTATTAATTACAATTTTAACATTTTCCTGTACAAAAGAAAAAGACCGTTGGATAGATGTAGAAGCCGATTTGGTAACCGAGGTTGTCATTGACAAACCCAATGCTCGCATTGACTCATTTCGGGTTGTCAGTGGTGGACAAGGCCACGTTATTTATAGCGCAGTCAATGATAGTACCAAAACCATCACGACTTACTTACCCGCATTCTACCAATACAATTACCTTGAAGTGGAGATCGACCTACCAGACGGCGCGACAGTAAGCCCTTCTGTTGACGAGCTTGTACCTGTATTTCCTGAAGAACCAGTTACATTTACCGTGACCGCAAGTGATGGAAGCAGCAATACCTATACACACATTACTGTTGTACAACAAGCAAGCCTATTACTCAACGAAATATCATCAGCGACGACAACAACCCAATACAGTAATAACTTTAGTGCAGCGACGATTACAGGTAGTAATTTTTTACCTGCCTATGAAGTGACAAGGCTTTACGTGGTTGATGCCGAAGGAAATAAGCTATGGGAACTTAATCCGGGTGGAATCATCCGTTCATACAGTATAACATATGTATTTAGCGATGCTAATGGTAATGGAGCAACTTTGGAAGCTAATACGGATTATTGGTTTCATTTGGAGAGCTATGCGCACAACGTGACTATGCAGTATCCGTTCCGTATTAGAACTATACAATAACTTTATATATGCCAGCCTGCTTTTTCACAGCCATATTACCGTGAAAATTGCAAATTTTAAAAAAATAAAATTAAAAAAATGAAAAAAATTAAAAGTATCGCTTTGATGGCTATAGTAGCCTTCACAATTACATCATGTAACAAAAATGACGCTCCCACTGTCGAATCTTTAGAATTGCAGTCGGAAACAGCTATATTAAGCAGTGACTGTACATTTGCAGATACGGTAGTACGCGTATATAGGACTGCAACACCTTCTTCCACTTATGGAAATTGGGCACCGGTCGATTTCACTTTGGATGGAGTCGTACCATTGAGATTGGAAGGTATATATGGAAGTTTCTTCAGACCTCAGGAAGCTTCCTTTGACAATTGGTATATCGGTAGATTGGATTCTACAACTGTATGTAGCCCTTGGCTAGATTTAGCAATTGATGTTAAGAATGCATATGTTGGCTCTCATCCATCCAGCAATCCTTACAATGTACTGGGCTATGACGATGGCACTCTATTGGGCTATAATTTTGATATTGGTTACTACTATTATGATCTTGTAACCCACGTAATGAGCCCATCTTATGCGATTGCCGTTTGGAAAGATGCTAATGGATCTGGTGACTACGAGTATGTGTCCACGCCTTCCAACGCATCTATTGCCTATATTATTAAGGTACAATCTATTACCTTTGGTACGGATGCGACTGGCTACTACAGCGACATTTCCTTTAAATACGGACAAGCAAAATAAATAGTAAAAAAAAGACACAAGTTGTTATGAAAGGAAAGGGGATGGACGAACCTATTGAACCAGTCTGTGCCATTCCCCTCTTATCACCTGTCTCAATTTCATCGAAATGGCATCGAGAAAGTAGGCTGCATATCAAAAAATACAGATGCTAAAAAGCACTAACATCTTTAATAAACAACAAAAGTAACAAGATAAAACATATAATAATGTTAAATAATATAAAAAACCTTGCAATTTGCACCATCCTTCTTCTGGTAATATCTTGCAAAACAGAATATACCGATCTTTACAACGAAATTCCAGGCGACACTTTATTTGTCTCAGGCAATACAGGCATCGTCTCTTTTACAGTTTCCGAATTTGATATAGACTCCCCTATTGAAGCAACAATTAAAGGCGATAGTATTGTGCTTCTGTGGTCGTCATATGTCTCACTGCCGGAAACCATCAATCCTACGATCACTGTACCCGATTCAGCTAGTATTTCTCCGGCATCTGGCGAAACAGTAGCTTTTGAGACGGGCACTAAATACACCGTCACCTCAGCAGCAGGTACCAGCAAGGATTATTTTCTAAAAATTGATTACAGACAGACACCACCAACGACATACACGATATTAACTACAGCCAATATTGTCAGGGGAAGTCTATACAATTTCACAACAACCAACGTCTCCAGATCTTTAGATAATCTATTGGTCGATCTAAATAAAACAAAAGTAGAATTGATCTCTCAAACTGACAATAGTGAATATATTTGTGAAGTAGCAGGTATGCGTTCAAATAAACTATCTTTTTGGGTCCCTAATGAAACCCCCGCGGGATTATATGAGGTACACATAACAAATGGTGCCTATGAATTAATTAATTCTAATACAACTCTGAAATATTGGCTTAATGTTAGGGAGGGAACGGTTGCTTTTGCTACAACACTTGCTTCAAGTAGTTCTTTAGGTTTTCCCATAACAACCATTAAACGAGGAGAGACTTTTGTCATTAGTGGTACATTACTCAATACTGTAACGGAGGGAACAATTTATTATTCGGCGAGTTCGAGCGTACAACCTCCTCTGGAAATTGTATCAGCAACAGAAGATGGGCATTATTTGACGGTAAGGATTCCGGAAGATACACCATTAGGACAATACAACGGTATATATCTAAAAACATCAGCTGGAACGACATCGTATTCTACAAATACCAGCACGCCTCTTGTTGTCACAGAATAGCCTGACTTAACGTTTGTGAAAGGAAATTACGATGCGCTGATCGACCAGGAAATCGAAGGATTACACCTGTTCCGAACCAAGGGCAAATGTATCAACTGCCACAACCTGGGCTATTCGTCGCCCTCGTCGTACAGTACGCTGGACTCGGGGCGTCATGTCGCCACAGGGCAGGTAGCGGATATCGGCAAGTTCCGAACGTTGGGCTTACGAAATGTCGCGAACACATTTCCCTATTGGCACAATGGTGCCTTTTCCACATTAAAAGAGGTGATTGATGCCAAAAATGAGGAAATGCCGTGAGGAACAGGCTATATTAGAATCGGTACACTTTCGGGATATATGCAACCACTTGGCCTGTCGGCCGAAGAAAAGGAAGCTATTATTGCCTTTATTTACGCTTTAAGTGATGAATAACAAAAGAATTAAAATCGAAAAATCAGGGTATAATGACGTTAACAATGCGAATAGGCTTAGCTACACTATTAAGTACAGTTGTACTAATAAATGCCTGTAAAAAAGAAGATACGCAGCCAAGCACTGTGGATGAACAGCTATCCCCCTCGACAGGAACGCGGACAGAGCTGACATTAGATTCTATTTTTCTTTACGCAAGGCAAGTATATCTTTGGAACAGCAGTTTACCAAGCTATTCCGTATTTAATCCGCGTGAACGCTATATTAATACCAAAGAAACAACAATATCAGTCTACCGACAAGAGCTTTTTGATATTACGCAATATGCAATTAACCCGAGCACAGCAATTCCCTATGAGGGAGAAAGCTCCTCTTCTGTTCCTCGTTATTCCTTCCTCCAAGAAAACAGCGGCTCTTCTGGTCTGGTGGCCGCTACGACACTGAGCAATGCCACCGCTGTGGCCGCATCTGGGATTTTTGAAGTTGGCAGCACCAAAATCGCCTATCTCGCGCTAGATGGCTTTCCATTGTTGAGCGACTGCAAAACAACTTTAGATAGCCGATTTGCCGATTTTTCGAATGAGACTCCATCAATTGCTATTATCGATCTTCGGAATAACCCTGGAGGCTATGTAGAAACGGCAGAGTATGTAGCAAACCTCTTAGCGCCTCCCGCCCTAAACAGCAAGCTGATGTATAGTGAACGTTTTAATACGAACCTTCAAAATGGAACAGCTCGTATTCTCCAATTTCAACCGTATCTAGACAGTGATGGCAATACGGTACAGTATCAAGGTCGTCTAGCAACGATGGCCGACGTTGACTATACCGAAGCAAACAATAGTACCTATTTCAGTAAAGTTGGCTCCCTCGAAAGTATTGAAAAGATCTATTTTATTGTATCAGAATCAACCGCATCGGCGGCAGAATTACTAATCAGTAGCTTAAAACCTCACCTGCCCTGTGTACTCGTTGGCCAACGCACTTACGGAAAACCTGTGGGATTCTTTCCCATAATCATAGATCAGTATCAGCTCTATTTGGCAAGTTTTAGTCTACACAATGCCGAGGGCTGGGGTGATTATTACAACGGTATGGAAGTCGACATTGAAGTGACAAATATGACAAACAACATGCTCGGTAATCCAAGCGAAGTTGCTTTGCAGGCCGTATTAGCTGATATACAAGCGAACAGCGTCAGCAAAACAATGCGCGGCAACATATCAAAAACCTACAGGCTACAATCAACGACAAACAAACAACAGAAATCGGCGACATTTATTCCAATAATCAGCCATAAACAGAAACTTAAATTTTAACCCTTTATTCATTATGTTACATCTTGCCATAAAAGAAGCTACCAAATCGGGGCATCAGGAAACAGAGAAGAAAGTCGTATTACGTATCAAAAACATTAAAACAGAGCAAGATTATATCGCTTTGCTCAAGTGTTTTTATGCCTATTTTTTTGCTGTAGAGCGTGCTATCGCACCTTTTATCACGACAGATATACTACCCGATCACCAAACACGTCGCAACTCTTCTTTTATCAAGGCCGATATCTTAGCGCTTGGCGGTGACCTGGATAACCTTCCTGTTACCCATCCCCCCTCCATTGCTAATTCAGCCGAAGCTATGGGAGCGCTATACGTTATGGAGGGGTCTATCATGGGAGGACCATTTATCGTGCAAATGTTACAAAAGTTAGGTATTAGCCGGGGATTTTCTTTTTTCAGTGGTTACGGAGCCGATGCAGGAAAAATGTGGCAATCGTTTACGCTAGCACTAAATGCCGCGCCTCAAAATGAACAGGAGGAAAAATCCGCCGTAGAGGTTGCTCAAAAAACATTCTTACAGTTTGGTGCTGTATTCAACGAATTAGCGCAGGTAAACTAACGTCTAGGAGCACAATACCTGTGTATTTTTATAACGCCGTGAGACATTTTCTTCTCTCTTCCTCGTGCTGCATTCCGTTTTGACGTTAGGGCTGCCAACCAAAGCTTGTGTTGAGAACCATGAAACTATACAAACCAACTTATGCTATGAAAATATAGGTGCAGCATATTTTCATGGTACTGCATAAGATCTTTAATTCGCTGGAGGATAGTAAGCCTTCTTATGGAAGGAAACTCTTGCCTCTTGAAGATAGAACGCTATGGACAAAGCACGAAGTGATTGAAAAATTAGGTACGAGCGAAAGCAAGTATAATGGGAACGTCCGCTCGGGTCTGCTCTATCCCATGCGCTTGAACGAGACGGATTTTTACGTCGAAGAGGACCTTCTGAAGGCTATGGAAGAGAGCCGAAATAAGGGCAGATGCTAAAAAGTTTGTCATAAACTGATGTAAGTTTGTCGTATCCGAACTTCGTTTGTGATAAACCGATATGCGTTTGTTATAAACTTGGATGCGTTTGCGGTAAACTGATTTTCGTTTGTGACAAACGCAATCGCGGTTGCTACAGATTGATATGCGGTTGGGGTGTCAGATGCAAGCTGACGATAAACTTGTCTTCGTTTGCGACAGACGCATTTACGTTTGTGATAAACTTATTCTAGTTTGCAATAAACTGCTATGCGGTTGTGATAGACTGTGATGCGGTTGGTACAGATTTATATCGGGTTGGTTCAGACTAAGTGTCGTTTATGGGGGCTTTTTAGTTTTTCCTGGCAGGAAAGAAACAGGTCAGAAAGGTTCTAAGCGCAAGGTTTGAGCTTTTAAATTACTCATCGATAATAATGTTAAAAAAATAAGATATAAGGTACATTCTTAAAATCTTTCATCTGAAGTAAAATTATGAATTTGTTTGATCATTAAGCTTCGCGTTCCATTCTCTTTCCAATGCAGTAGCATTCGCAAGATTATCTCCTGCTAAGTTGATCATAAAATCATCCGGTTATTCGCATGAAATAATAAATTGCTAGTGCGACTAAAACGAAGACAATAATACAAGTAATCACAAATTTCAAATGTCCTTTTCTGTCGTATATGAACGTATTTTTATCAATATGAAATTCACTGAAAACACTATCGGAAATACTTAGGCTAGAATCGAACCGCTTTACACCTTTCAAAAAATGAGCAATCAATTTATTTTTGTTCTTAATAAGATGCGCAGCGCCAAAATCATTGTTATAGAAGCTAATCTTTAAATGATTGCCGCCCCTGTGTCCATGTATATAGCCCACTGAATTTCTGATTCTGGGTTTCCAATCGATATCTTTCTCGTACATTTTGGTCGATTTTTCTAGTTCAGCATATAAAATAGAGTTTTTCGTTCCATCGATACTAAAATAATGTATACCATCACGATCCACGACGATTTCCTTCAGCCTCATTCTTTTTGTTTTTTTATACCGACTAAAAATACACCACGAAAGCCAAAGCGTGAGTGCATAATAAAAAACATCAAAGATAATACCTCCCCAGCCTGGTGCGTTTCCACGCTCAAATTGAAAAGCGAGCGGAATAGCAAGAATGCAAGTCACCAGCGAAGCCATCAAAATAAAGAAAAAACCGAACAGCACATAGGTCATCAGTTTATCGGGAACAGATTTTACAGCGGGAAAATAGACTTCATAATCCTTCATTGAGACTAAAAATACACCAAATTGATTGTGTTGTACAAAAAATTAAAACTCTAAAATACAGAAAATGTTTTTTTGACACCTTTATATTCGTACATCAAGTTTTGTTTAAGAGTAGCTGATCTACAGTAATTGTTTAAATTTTCGGTTTCTGGATTTGCAAGATATTTGATTAAGCCAATTGTCATGCTATCTTTCTTTTGCTGAAAAACAGAAGAGAAACTGTCTTACATAAACAATATCGAATTGAACCTTTTATTAATAACTACCATTAAAATACTCATTTCGCTTTTTTAGCTAAATGATTGCCTAAATTCTAAAGGCGAGATTTCCGTCTTTGCCTTAAAAAGTTTGCTGAAAGATTGTGAATGCTCGAAGCCTAATTCATAGGCAATTTCAGAAACCGATAAATTTGTCGTGGACAATTTCGTTTTGGCAACATTTATCAACTTTTCGTGTATGTGCTGTTGCGTGTTCTGTCCAGTCAAGACCTTCAGTAAAGTGCTTAAATATTTGGGAGACACATTCAGCTCTTCTGCGATAAATTGAACCGATGGCAATCCGTGTTCTGAAACCTTGCTCTCAAAATATTCGTCAAGTAAGTTTTCTAACCTTTCCAAAGTTTGATGATTAGCTTTCTCCCTTGTTATGAACTGACGATTATAAAAACGGTCGGAATAATTGAGTAGGCTTTCAAGTTGTGAAATGATAATTTGTTTACTGAACTTATCAATGTTGTTGTGATATTCTTGTTTAATATTCTCGATAATTCCATTTATTGTCGCTTCTTCCTTTTCTGAAAGAAACAAGGCTTCGCTTACCGAATAATCAAAGAAATTATAGCGCTTAATCATTTTGGCAAGAGATGTGTTCCATAGGAAATCGGGATGTATGAGCAACATACATCCCGAACGCTTTTCGGTCGAACTTGGGTCGACTTGTATTCTAAAAACTTGATTAGGCTCCATAAAAGCCATCAATCCTTCATCAAAATCAAATTCCTGTTGGCCGTAATACATCTTTCCACCAATGCCTTTTTTAAGGGAAATCATATAGAAGTTAAGCACCCAATTTACCTCGTGGGTAACGGCAGCGGATTTGATGGCTGAATAGTCTACCACGCTGATCAGTGGATGTTCGGGATTGGGTAAACCGCGCAACTTGTGAAACTCGCTGATTGATTCTATTCTTTGTGTTTGCCGCTGTTCCATAACACAAAATTAAAAATAATTCTGTTGCATATCTTCCAACAATCCTATCTCGGTAGGTTTCCAACCTAATTGTTCCTGTGTTTTTAAATTGGTTGCCGGGCTGTCAGATGCTATAAAATGGCTCATCCATTCAAAATGTTTTGTCAATTTATCACCTGACAACGAGACAACAGGCAGATGGAGTGTGTCTCCAATGAGGGTTGCGATTGTTTTTAGTTTAATTCTTGTATCGCCTACAACGTTGTATAACGCACCTTTTGTACCTTTTTCTAGCGCCAGCCGGAATGCCTTTGCAGCGTCTAAGCGATGCACTGCTGTCCAATGGTTGTTACCATCTTCGGGATAAGCGGAAATACCATATTTGCGTGCTTGCGAAATGATGAATGGAATAAATCCAGCATCTTTTTTGTCGTGAACTGAAGGTGCTAAACGGATTACCGAGGCATTGACACCTTTTTCTGCCAATACTACAGCTGTAGTTTCAGAATAGCGTGCAAAACTCGCTGAAAGAACGCTTTCTTCTGTGATATTCCCATCGATCAGTGGCAAGCCTAAAATTCCTGCGGTTACCACAATTGGTTTGCCTGTGCCAAGCAATGCTTCACCCATTGTATTAATCGCTATTTTATCCATTTCAGCGGCTTTCGAAAATTGTGTAAAGTCGTGAAAAAATGCGTTATGAATAACACCGTCAGCAAGCGAAGTACCTTTTTTTAAGATTTGTAAATCTTCAAGACTTCCTGTTAATACTTCTCCACCTAAATCGTTAACGACTTTTGCAGATTTTTCTGAACGCGCTAAACCAATTACTTGGTGCCCTGCACTAATTAATTCTCTGACTACCGCAGAACCAATAAAGCCTGAAGCTCCCGTTACGAATACTTTCATTTTATAATTCTTTTTACGATACAAAGATCAACACAATGAAAAGAATGGATGTGTTCTAAATTCAGGTTCTTGTAGCCAAAAAGGAAATTGTATTTGTAGCCAAACACAGTCTTTCAACGCCTTGCCATTCACTAAAAACCTTTAAATTCACACACACGGACGGAAATTGGTGCAGGTATGGAGGATCCGGCATCAAGCCAAAGAATTTAATTAGACACAAAAAAAGCGACTCTTAAGAAGTCGCTTTTTTTGTAGCCCGTAGGGGAATCGAACCCCTGTTTCAAGAATGAAAATCTTGCGTCCTAACCCCTAGACGAACGGGCCATTTGCTTTTGGTGATGCAAATATAAGAGCATTATTTATATCACCAAAATATTTTTTCGAGCTATTTTATAAAAAGCTGAAATTGAAAAGATTATTTTTTAAATCAAATCAAAACCAATATCCTTTCGAAAGTATTTACGCTCATAAAAGATCCTGCCGGCATCTGCTGTCGCCTGTTGCAACGCGTCAAATAAATTATCCTGAAGCGTTGTTACCGCTAAAACACGTCCACCAGCTGTAACAACTTTACCATCGACCTCCTTCGTCCCGGCATGAAAAACAATAGACCCTTCAACATTTTCAATATTTGTGATCTCCTTTCCAGATTCATATTCGCCAGGATATCCACCAGAAACCAATACGACCGTAACAGCAGTCTTGGCACTAACGGTATAAGAACGTTCATGCAAATTGCCTTGCGCTACACCTTCCAATAAATCAATAAGATCAGACTCTATCCGTGGCAGAACCGATTCCGTTTCAGGATCGCCCATACGCACATTGTATTCAATAACGTAAGGTTCTCCTTCTACATTCATCAATCCAATAAAAATAAAACCTTTGTAAGGAATATTATCTTTCTTTAAACCTGCTATGGTAGGCTTAATAACTCGTTCTTCCACCTTCGAAAGAAACACTTCGTCAGCAAAAGGAACGGGCGAAATTGATCCCATACCACCTGTATTCAACCCTGTATCTCCCTCACCAATACGTTTGTAATCTTTTGCAGAAGGCAATACCTTATAGGAATTACCGTCTGTAAGAACAAATACGGAAAGCTCTATTCCCTTAAGAAACTCTTCAATCACCACAACAGAACTTGCATCCCCAAACTTCGCATCTGCAATCATTGCCGTCAATTCTTGCTTAGCATCATTCAACGTTTCACAAATCAAAACGCCTTTCCCTGCAGCTAAACCATCCGCTTTTAATACAATAGGTAATTTCTGTGTCTCTAAATACGCTAGCCCTTCTTCTAGGTTTGATTTATTGAACGATTTATAAGCCGCTGTTGGGACAGCATGACGAAACATAAATTCCTTTGAAAAATCTTTCGACCCTTCTAATTGGGCACCTTCCTTTTGAGGACCAATAACTGGAATATGACGAAGATCTTCACGTTCAAGAAAATAATCATGAATACCTTTTACTAAAGGCTCTTCTGGACCAACCAACAGCATATTTATTGCATTTTCCAAGGCGAAAGAAGCAATACCTTCAAAATCCGTAACTTTTAAATCCACATTTTTCCCGTACTGACTTGTTCCTGCATTTCCTGGTGCAATAAACAATTGATTTAATTTCGGGCTTTTCGATAGTTTATAAGCAAAGGCAGATTCCCTTCCGCCAGATCCAATTATTAAGATATTCATAACGACAAAGATACCGATGTAAATCAATAATCTACAAAAATTAATTTGGTCTACGTATTTTTTTGTAAATTGAGTAAATTTTTGACCAATATGATCTTAAAAAAATTTGCGTTAAGTTGCTTTCTAACGCTTGTCAGCGCAGTCGCAGGGGCACAGGATATTGAAGCTCTTCTTCAAAAGATAAACACCAACCACGACTCTCGACCTATTGAAAAAATACATCTGCATCTGGACAAACCCAACTACACTGCCGGCGAAACCATATGGTTTAAAGCATACGAAGTTATCGGTGTAGAGAATATGCTTTCCAACTTAAGCAAGATAGCCTACATCGATCTTGTGAGTCCTAAAGATAAAATAGTTGCGCACATGAAAATACCTCTGCTTAGTGGTATCGGTATTGGTGACATCAGTCTTTCGGACACATTGATCGAAGGAACGTATCGCCTACGTGGGTATAGCAACTGGATGCGCAACGACAGTTCCGCTTATTTCTTTCAACAAAATATACAAATTAGTAACGGCCGCCTAGACAACGTGTTAACGCAGTCCGCATTAAAGGATGGAAACTACAGCATCTTGTTTCAAGATCTACAACAACGTCCGTTGGCAGATGCTAAAATTCGCTATGAAATAACAAGAGCCAACAAAAATTTAAAAAGTGGCCGATTAACCACTGATGTCGAAGGCCGTATTAATATTCCCTTTAAATCGGATTATGGGAATGCGAAACTGACCGTATCTTTCGAAAATAAAGAAAAGGCTCCTGTAGAGAAGATTTTCAAACTCCCCCAGCAAGAAACGCAGCAGCATAATATTCAATTCTTTCCGGAAGGTGGAACGCTGCTCGCCGGGACGCTGAATAAAATTGCGGTCAAAGCAGTAAGGCCAAATGGACTCGGTATCCAAGCAACCACATACATTTTAACGTCAAGAGGTGATACCGCAGCACGCATACAAACCAATAATTTAGGGATGGGCTCTGCGCCGCTCTTTGTTGAAGAAAATGAAACCTTTACCAGCGTAACAGTGTTTGAGGATGGTACACAGACCTCGACCGCCCTTCCTGCATATAGCCAATCAGGATATAGCATCCAGGTGAACAACATTTCCGATAGCAAGCTCTTTGCACAAGTGAACCTCAGCGCTGACAAACAAAATGGAAGTTCCATCTACTTTATCCTTCATTACTTAGGACGTACTTTTTATGTCTCTAAGCAGAATGCATCAAAAAACGAACTTGTTTTCAGCGTTCCAAAAAAGGACTTACCATCGGGTGTCCTCACGATAAGTATCCTCAATGATCAACTTATTCCGCTTATAGAGCGCCCTGTTTTCATCTGCAACGAGAGTCAATTTGTTCCGTTTACTGCCGATTTAAATTCCCCCACAAGCAGTCCTAGAAAAAAAGTATCTGTTTCCATACAAACAGGAACAGCACAGGACAGTATTCGCAACGCTGTACTTTCTGCTTCTGTCGTCAACGCCTCTAAAATAAAAAAAGAGGATTGGAAAAATAGCCCAAATATACTTTCAAGTCTCCTCCTAAATGCAGACCTTTCGGGCTATATAGAGAATCCTGGTTACTATTTTGATCAAGGATTGAAATGCACAGAGATTGATGATTTACTCCTGACGCAGGGATGGCGAAAGCTGGAATGGAAAGCGAACTTAGAGGCGACAGCACCATCTTTTCTACCCGAAAAAGCCATATCAATTAAAGGACAAGCAAGGAAGTTAGGCCGCAAAGCTCCCGCTTCCGGTGCAAAACTAATGTTGGTGTCCACAAAAAATTTTATGGATTATATTGATACCTTAGCAAATGAGGAGGGCTATTTTGAATTTGACAATCTCCTTTTTCCAGATAGTGCTAAGTTTCTAATCACAGCAAAAGACGAGAAAGGAA
This sequence comes from Sphingobacterium sp. LRF_L2, assembly GCF_965644235.1. Taxonomy (NCBI): domain Bacteria; kingdom Pseudomonadati; phylum Bacteroidota; class Sphingobacteriia; order Sphingobacteriales; family Sphingobacteriaceae; genus Sphingobacterium; species Sphingobacterium sp. LRF_L2. The sequence continues at coordinate 473,408 of NZ_CBFFRI010000003.1, forward strand.
AAAATAACATCGATATTATCATCTCCGAAAATACTATTCCGACTCACGACATCAATAAAAATGCGCCAGGAGAAAGAAATGACGTCAACTATTCCTTTCTAGAAGACATCCTAAACAACAAGAAATATTTTGCAGGTCTCGAAGCACAAGGCCTTATGGAAAAAAGTATTGCTATTGAAGAAGTCGTTGTCACAGCAAGGAGAACCGCGAAAAAAGCATCAGAAAGCTCCGCTAACCTAAACGGGCCAGGCAATGCTGATCAAGTTATCACCGCTGAAGATCTCGAAACCTGTCCTACATTAGACATGTGTCTCAACGGTCGATTAATGGGTGTAACCTTCCAAAACGGAGTTCCGCACACAACGCGAGGTGGCGGAGAAATGCAGGTGGTATTGGATGGTATGTACATTGAAGGCGATCAACTTTCTATGATCAATCCTTCTGATATACAAAGTGTAGAGGTACTACGTAATATTAACTACACCTCCATTTATGGATCATATGGCGGAAATGGTCTTCTCATCATCACCTCAAAAACAGGTAAAGATGCCATGCGAAGTTATACCCCAAAAGGTATTGTTACTGTCCAACCGCAAGGCTTACATATCAACAAAATTTTTTACAAGCCAATTTATGAAGTTGATTCGGAGACCAAACTGAACCAAGACCTTCGTACAACCATCCATTGGGAACCCAATATCGTTTCCGACAACGATGGCAAGGCAAGTTTTGACTTCTACACATCGGATGAAGCAGGTCGATATGTTATCACCATAGAAGGCTTAGATTTTATGGGCCGAATCGCGCGAAAAATATTGACGCTCGATGTAAAATAAAAACAAAAGGGGAAATGAGATTCCCCTTTTGTTTTTTACATGCTATCTGCTAGAGCATTTTTTTCTCTAGCTCGTTTATTTTCGTCACCATAAAGCGCTTAATAGACGCTCGCTGCACTGCATCCAAAACATCGACTACATTCCTTGTTACAGCAATGTCACTTGGTTTTATCAATACAATAATATCCTGTCCATTGCTTGACATCTTTATTTTGTTCTTCATCTGAATTAAAAGCTCACCTAATCCTAATTTGCCATAGGCTACTCTTTGAGGAGCAGTTTTAGGTGACTCAGAAGCCCCTAAATAATACGTTAACTCATTATTTCCCCCCAACAGCAAATTTAATGTTCTATCTTCACTGATATTTATTGGTGTTGAAAGCCCTTTATCTCTATCAGGCATCGCGACATCCAATTTATTCGGGGTACTTAGTGACGTTGTTAGCATAAAAAATGTGATTAACAAAAAGGCTAAATCAACCATTGCTGTTAAATCCACCTTTGGCATCGGTCTATTCCGAATACTTCTGCGCTCTTTCTTTCCTGTGGTTTTACTGTTGTTTGCTAGCTCTGCCATAACATTATCTTTAAAAAGTTAAACATCGGTTATTTATAATCTTGATGTTTTTTTCTGTAATTTTCCATAAACTATTATAAAAGCGATTATGGGAGAATTTATTAAAGCACAAACAACCGACCATATCACCTACATTGGGCTCGACCGTGGAAAATCGAATGCTTTACATCTCGAAATGATTATCGAACTCATAGAAGAGTTAGATAAGGCCAAAAATGATCCTGCAATAGAGGCCATTATTCTGCATGGAAAGGAAGGTTTTTTTTCTGCTGGCCTAGACTTAATAACCTTATATCAATATGATGAATCAACCATGACAATTTTTTGGAATAGCTTCATGGAATTAATTTACAACCTGACGGCATTTCCCAAACCTAGTGTTGCCTCCATCACAGGACACAGCCCTGCTGGCGGCTGTGTCTTGGCGCTCTGTTGTGATTATCGTGTGATGGCGGAAGGTAACTACATAATCGGCCTGAACGAAGTGCCTGTCGGTATCGTTGTCCCACATAGCATATTTAATCTCTACAGCTTTTGGGTAGGTCAGTCGAAAGCTCATCGAAACCTTTTGGAAGGCAAGCTCCTTTCTCCATTAGAAGCTTTGCAGATCGGACTCATCGATGAAACCGTTCCACCAGACCGAATACATACGACCGCAACACGAAAAGCAAAGAGCTGTACACAATACGACCGCAATACATGGGGAAAAACAAAGCTTAATATCCGACAAGAACTTCTTCGCAAAATCAAAGAAAATAAAACCGAAGCTATTGCTCAGGTGTTAGAACAGTGGTGGCGGCCATCAACACGCCATATCATTAAAACGATTATTGAAAATCTCACAAAAAAATAAGTTATGGTCGAGGGTGCATTAAAAGAAAATGCTTTTCTGGGTAAAACAATTCTTATCACTGGTGGAGGTACCGGTCTAGGAAAGACTATGGGACAATATTTATCGTCTTTGGGAGCCAATCTTATCATCACTAGCCGAAAAATCGAAGTATTAGAAAAAACGGCACAGGAGATAAACGAAAACACAGGGCACCCGGTAATGCCTATTGCTTGTGATATCCGTGATATTGAACAAATCGATCATCTTCTAAAAAAAGCTGAAGAGACCTTTGGATCCATAGATATGTTGGTTAATAATGCCGCTGGCAATTTTATATCTCCAACAGAGCGGTTATCCGCCAACGCATTCTCCACTGTGATAGACATTGTACTAAAGGGCACAGTCAACTGCACCCTAGCTTTTGGAAAAAATTGGATTGAAAAAAAACAAAAAGCATCTATTCTTAATATTATAACAACATACGCTTCAACAGGCTCTGGCTACGTCGTTCCTTCGGCTGTAGCGAAAGCCGGTGTTTTGGCTCTTACCCGTTCACTAGCCGTTGAATGGGGTAAATATGGCATCCGCAGCAATGCCATCGCCCCTGGTCCCTTTCCTACAAAGGGTGCTTGGGATAGGCTTTTACCTGGCGAATTGTTGGAAAAATTCGACTTCAAAAATAGGGTTCCATTAAAAAGAGTTGGTGAACATCAAGAACTTGCTAACTTGGCTGCATTCTTGCTGTCCGACTTCGCTGGTTTTATAAACGGCGAAATCGTAACAATAGATGGAGGCGAATGGTTACAAGGGGCTGGAGAATTCAATAACATGGAGGCAATACCTTTGGAAATGTGGGACCAAATAGAAAATACAATACGAAATAATAATAAATCATGAAGAATCTATTTCTCGCTTTATTTTGCATCACGATTGGTTTGACATCTTGTACATCATCCAACAAAAAGGCAGAAGAAAACAACAAAGACTCCGTAACATCCACTGCACTGCCGAACGCAGATAAGCAACAGTTAACAGAACTTATTACGCGTTTTGTGCGCGCCTACATCAGCCAAGATAACCAAAAAGCGAATGCTTTGATCCACCCTGATCTTGGTATCTATATCATTTACAGACCTGGCGCTATGGACACCTATCAGCATGTAGATTCCCTTGATTTTCAACGGTCAATTCCAGAACATTTTCCGTATTCAACTTTTGAAAACGATTATGTTCTTCAATTTGACTCATTACCAGTATTTGACTGCGCTGAGGAAAAATGGAATAAATATGGTTTTTTTTGCGACACAACTGTACAAGCAGACCAGTTGACACAAATTGCATCTTTCAAACACGAGTTTAAGGAAATTAACGATCGTACTCTTGCTGAGATAAAACAAGTGGAAAAAAATACCTACCGAGTCATTCTGACGAAAAACGAAAACTTAATATTCCACGTCAAAAAATACGAAGGTTCGTGGTATATCTTTGTATTGGATCGCGCATACGGCTGGTGCGATGCCTAAAAGATGATTTTTATCATATACTGGACTAAATTAATACGTAAACTATTAATGATAAAAAGAAACCCCTATATTTAGACGAGTAAAAATTAATTAGAAAATGAATACTATCGACCAAGCTACAAACGATCGCATCCAACAATGGTTAAGCCCCGAATATGACGTAGAAACAGTTGCACAGGTGCAACAACTTATTGACGATAACGCAGAGACCGAACTCATTGATTCGTTCTACAAAGAATTGGAATTTGGAACGGGTGGTCTTCGTGGCATCATGGGAGTAGGATCCAACAGAATGAACAAGTATACGATCGGAAAGGCGACTCAGGGCTTGGCAAATTACCTAAAAAAACAATTCCCGGATCAAGTGCTCAAGGTAGCCGTATCCTACGATAGCCGAAACAACTCCCAAAAATTCGGACAATTGGTCGCAGATGTATTTTCGGCAAATGGCATCCACGTATACCTTTTCAAGGAATTACGTCCTACACCAGTATTATCTTTTGCTGTCAGACATTTTAATTGCCAAGGGGGTGTTATGCTCACGGCATCACACAACCCTAAAGAATATAACGGTTACAAGGCTTACTGGAATGATGGCGGTCAATTGGTAGCTCCACATGACAAAAATGTCATCACAGAAGTAGATGCTATTCAATCTGTATCTGCTATAAAATTCGAACGAAACAATGATAATATCACTGTTGTTGGCGAGGAATTTGACGCGCTTTACATCGATGCAAACAAAAAATTGAGTATCCATCCGGATTCCGTTGCTGCACAGCACGATTTAAAAATCGTCTACTCGTCTATTCATGGTACGGGAATTACGATTGTACCTAAAATGCTTGAAGCATGGGGGTTCACCAATGTACAGCTCGTTGAAGAACAGGCTACACCTGATGGAAACTTCTCAACAGTTGTATACCCAAACCCCGAAGAAGAGGAGGCCATGAGCATGGCAAAACAGAAGGGACAATCCATTGATGCGGATATTGTTATGGCAACAGATCCTGATGCAGACCGGGTTGGACTTGCGGTTAAAAATCACAAAGGCGAACTACAACTGCTGAATGGTAATCAGATTGGTAGTCTGCTCATCTATTACGTGCTATCCGCGAAAAAAGAAAAAGGTCTTTTAAAGGCTAATGACTTCATCGTTAAAACAATTGTAACATCAAATTTAATGACCGATATTGGAGACAGTTTCGGTGTAAAAAATTACGAAACCTTGACGGGCTTTAAATTCATCGGTGAGGTAATGACAAAGGTCGAGGGAACAGAAAATTATCTGGTTGGTGGAGAAGAAAGTTACGGCTTCCTTGTAGGAGACCTTGTTCGGGACAAAGATGCTGTCAATGCTTGTGCGTTTATCGCAGAGATGGCCGCATACTTTAAAAACCAGGGAAAAACACTCTTTGATATCCTTTTGGGAATTTATGAAACGTATGGTTTCTATCAGGAAAAACTAATATCCTTGACGAAAAAAGGAAAAGCTGGCGCTGATGAAATCAAACAGATGATGGCTAATCTGCGCAGTAATGCTCCGAGCTCACTTGGTGGTGTCGAGGTAAAAGAAATACGTGATTACGCCAATGGAACAGCATCAGTATTGGCAACAAACAGCCAAACGACAATCGATCTTCCTAAATCTGACGTCCTCCAGTTTATCACAGTAGATGGTGATGTCATTTCTGCAAGACCATCAGGTACGGAACCAAAAATCAAGTTTTATTGCTCCGTAAAAGAGGCATTGGTGTCGCGCGATCAGTACGAAGCAACCGCCGATAAATTAGAACAAAAAGTGAAAAACATCATGGCCGATATCGTGCAAGATTAATATGGAAAAGTGGACGTTATTAGACTCTAAATACATCATAAAACGACCATGGGCTACATTGCGCGTGGACAAACTACAATTACCCAATGGCAATATCAAAGACGAATACTACGTTCTTGAGTACCCCACTTGGGTAAATATGATTGGAATAACCAGTGACAACCAGATTCTTTTTGTTCAACAATATAGACATGGGGCCGACGAGATTCTAACTGAACTGCCGGCAGGTGTTGTAGAAGAAGGTGAAGATCCTGAAGTTGCCGCCCGGCGCGAATTACTGGAGGAGACCGGCTATGCATTTGACTCTATTGAAAAAATCTGTCAACTGTATGCCAATCCAGCAACTAGTGGCAACATTACCTATACTTATCTTTTAAAAGGCGGGCGTAAAGTTCAGGAACAGGAATTGGACAATTCGGAAGATATCGATGTTGTTCTAATGTCTATTGATGAAGCAAGACAATTTTTATACGAAAATAAAATTGGTCAAGCACTGCATACAGCAGCCTTATTTCACACATTTCAAAAATTAGGTTTGCTTTAAGCAGACCTAATTTTATTTCATAAACATTGGGCCCGTCCGAATAATCTCCATGATTTTCGTAACTTTGCCATATGGCAAGAGAAATTTTTGAAACCAAGCGAAAAGCGTTAAAAATTAACTTAAATCCAGACATCTACGGAACCTTTGCCGAGATAGGAGCAGGACAAGAAGTTGCAAGAAATTTCTTTGAAGCCGGGGCTGCCTCGGGGACAATCGCAAAAACAATATCGGCCTACGACATGGCTTTTAGCGACGCCATATACGGAGCAGAAGATTCAGGTCGATATGTAAGCAGAGAAAGGCTCTTGAAAATGTTAGAGCACGAGTTTGATCTCTTAACCGAGCGCCTTCATACCGAAAAATACGAATCTAAAAAATTCTTCGCTTTTGCCGACACCGTTACCACACTCAATTTCACAAAAACAAATGATCCCCATGGATGGATTGGCGTTCGTTTTCAACATGAGGTGGGCGGACCAGTAAATGACATCGTTATTCATGTACGCCTTTTAGACAGTGATTCCCATCTACAATCTAAAGTACTGGGTATCCTTGGTGTCAATCTGATATTTGCAGCGTATTACTATGCAGAGACGCCACAGGTCATGATCGAATCTTTAGTAGACAACCTTTCTGTCGGTTCTGTTGAAATCGATCTCGTAAAAGTATCTGGCCCGGCTTTCGAACAGGCAAATGAACGTTTACTGAATCTCTATCTTATTGCAAAAGGTTTTGCTAAAGCAGCCATATTTAGACCTGACGCAAAAGCAGCACAAATTAAAGACTATTTGTACAAAAAAAACATTATCATTCTCCGCACAAAATATCGCCAAAAATCAAACCCAAACTTCGACTTGTTTAACCTCGCCGTAGAACAATTCGAAAAAAATACAGCGGCAATTCCAGCAGACACAGTAGTCCTTATTGAAGTACTTATGGGAAATGTATTAGACGAAGAAAGTACAATTACGGATGAAGATTTGACATATTTTGCAGAGAGAGCTGAATACCTTTGTTCGACAGGAAACAATATTATGGTTTCCAATTTCCGTCGTAACAATCACCTGGCCGAATTCATTAAGTCCTTCAAACCAAAAAATATCGGTATTGCGACGAACGTCTCTAATCTTAAGAACATATTCAATACCGATAAGTATAATATGGAAGAGTATACACACGAATTACTCTCCTACATATCGGGGATGTTCAGCAAAGATGTAAAATTATATGCTTATCCTTACTTAGATCGAAAATCAAACGAGATTGTGACAACGAAAAACATGCCTGTTGCAAAAGAAGCACAACATCTTTTCGACTTTCTTATTCAAAACAAATACATTGTTGATATTGAGAATTACGATGAAAAATTCGTAAAAACAGTTTAAAAACAATCCAAAAAAAATGCAGGCCCATCAATGACAGGCCTGCATTTTTTTCGCCCTATACCTACAAAAATTTCTTAAAAATAGCATATAAAATTTTCAAATCCTGTTCACTTAAAATCGCAGAATTTGTATCTTTTTGAATGTAATGTATTTTGAATGCTTTTATCGCCGCATCCAGATTTTTGATGTCATAACCGATAATACGCAGGGCTAATTTTGGATCAAATCCTATTGGCGGTGTTTCCAAATTAGCATCATACCAAAATCCAAAACCTCGGTCGGCAAGTTTCTTCCAAGGAAATCGAGAGGGGTCGTTCTTCCTTGTAGACGCATAGTCCATATGACCGATAAAATTTGCTTGGGGTATCTTATAGGTATCTTTCAAGTACTGCAAAAGATTTACCAATGCATTAATCTGGGCTTCCGGCCAAACATCTGTTGTTCCATTATTATCGAGCTCTATACCAATAGATGAAGAGTTAAGGTCCGTGTCATTTCCCCATTTTCCCAAACCGGCATGATGTCCTCTGAATAAATCGTTAACCATCTGGACTACTTTGCCGTCACGACCGACAACATAATGTGAGCTCACACCTGCTTTGACACTATGAAAGGTCTTAATGGTCTGCGCCAAGGAATCCTGAGCAGTATGATGAATCATCACATAATTAGGTTTCCGTACACCGAAGTTTACAGAAGCAATCCACTGTTTGTCTGCCACCAATACCTTTTCAAGTTGTCCCTCCGCAGGAGCATTTTCATATTGTTGCGCTAATACCTTTGCCTTCTCTTTATAAACTTTCTCCGTCGCAGCATACTTTCCGCCGCCACAGGAAGCAATAAATAACATGCTAGGCAAAGCATACCATACATATCTCATTCGTCTCATATATTCAAAAATACAATTCATACTAAACAAAAACCACCCCTTAAGCAACTTCCTCATCAAAAAAAACTCCTGCTTTACTTAAAAAACAGGAGTTTTACTTTATAGTATACAAGAACTATGCCTCTGCATATTCTTCTATAGATGGACAAGAACAGATTAACGTTCTGTCCCCCTGAGAATCATTTACGCGCCCTACTGAAGGCCAAAACTTGTTAGCTTTTACATAAGTAAGCGGGTAAGCTGCTTTTTGTCTGCTATAAGGTCTATCCCAATCATCTCCAGTAACAATTTCTGCTGTATGTGGAGCGTGCTTCAACACATTATTCTTCTGGTCAACCTCTCCCGCCTCTACTGCAGCAATCTCGGAACGAATTGCAATTAAGGCCTCACAAAAACGATCTAATTCTGCTTTCGATTCAGACTCTGTGGGTTCAACCATAAGTGTTCCAGCTACAGGGAAAGAAACTGTAGGAGCATGAAAACCATAATCCATCAAACGCTTAGCGATATCTGCGACTTCAATGCCTACATTTTTAAATGTGCGGCAATCTAAAATCATTTCATGTGCACAACGTCCATTTGCTCCTGCATACAAAACAGCATAATGTCCCTCTAGACGAGCCTTGATATAATTTGCATTTAAAATGGCTGTTTTTGTCGCTTCCGTTAATCCATCAGCCCCCATCATTGCAATGTAAGCATATGAAATAGTTAAAATAGAAGCGGAGCCAAATGGCGCTGCTGATACCGCAGAAATACCCTGATCTCCAGAAACTTCTATAACCTCGTGATTTGGCAAAAATGGAACTAAATGTGATGCCACACCAATAGGCCCCATACCTGGCCCACCTCCACCATGTGGAATACAGAATGTTTTGTGCAAATTCAAGTGACATACATCCGCACCAATGAAACCAGGACTAGTCAGCCCAACCTGCGCATTCATATTCGCACCATCCATATAAACCTGGCCTCCATTTTCGTGAATAATTTCACAGACCTCGATGATAGACTCCTCAAATACACCATGTGTAGAAGGATAGGTTACCATCAATGAATTTAAATTGGTAGCATGCTCCTCTGCTCTAGCACGAAGATCTGCAACATCAATATTGCCGAGTTCATCACACTTCACGACAACAACTTTAAGCCCTGCCATAGAAGCTGAGGCGGGATTTGTTCCGTGCGCTGAGGCAGGAATTAAACAAATATCACGGTGGCTATCACCTCTACTTTCATGATAAGCACGGATCACCATTAATCCAGCATACTCGCCCTGTGCGCCTGAATTCGGCTGAAAAGACATCTTCGCAAATCCTGTGATTTCGGACAACCAATCATTAAGTTCATTGATTAACTGCATATAACCCGAAGTTTGATCAACTGGCGCAAAAGGATGTAAACCACCGAAATGTGCCCAAGTCAAGGGAACCATTTCTGTTGTTGCATTCAATTTCATGGTACAAGAACCCAAAGGAATCATGGAGTGACATAAAGAAAGATCTTTAGACTCTAAAGACTTGATGTAACGCAACATTTCACTTTCTGAGTGATAGCTGTTGAAAATCGGATGGGTAAGATAGCTCGATGTGCGTAACAAGGTCTCTGGAATAGAGGTTGAAAGTTGATCGACGAATGCTGTCAAATCTACATCGTTCAATGATTTCCCTTTAATCTTCGCGAATACTTTTACAATGGTCTGAACATCGTCGAATGTGCTGGTCTCATCAATAGAAATTCCGACAACACCTTCATGATAAAAGAAATTAAGTTCATTGTTGAGTGCTTCCGCTTTTAATGCACCGACTTGTTCCCCAACGACGATACGCAAAGTATCAAAATAAGACGCATTGGTTTGCTCATATCCCAATTCCTGAATGGCCTTATCCAACAGCTTCGTTAAGTCATTGATTCGATTAGCGATTTGTTTTATTCCTTCCGGACCATGATAAACGGCATAAAAGGAAGCCATTATGGCCAATAATGCTTGAGCTGTACAAATATTAGAAGACGCTTTATCGCGACGAATATGTTGTTCGCGGGTTTGTAGGGCCATCCGTAAAGCGTAGTTACCTTGTGCATCCGAAGTTACACCGATAATACGTCCTGGGATATTACGCTTATAGGCATCTTTTGTAGCAAAAAATGCCGCGTGAGGACCTCCAAATCCCATCGGTACACCAAATCGTTGTGAATTTCCGACAACGACATCAGCACCCCACTCTCCAGGAGGCATTAACAAAGTCAAAGACAGGAGATCAGCAGCCACACATACCGTTATTTGTTGGTCATGGGCCACTGCGGTAAACGAAGCATAATCTGCAAGAGTACCGTCCGCTGCCGGATATTGAATAAACACTGCAAAAATTTCGTCAGACAGGTTCTCTTCAACGATATCTGCTACACGAATTTCAATTCCAAAGGGAACAGATCTCGTTTGCAACACATCTAGTGTTTGCGGATAAATTTGAGGAGTAACGAGAAACACGTTTGCATTCTTTTTCTTACGGGCGCTGTACAGCATAAACATAGCCTCTGCAGCAGCCGTTGCCTCGTCCAATAAAGAAGCATTTGCAACTTCCAATCCCGTCAAATCAGAAACTGCGGTTTGAAAGTTTAACAGCGCTTGCAGACGTCCTTGTGCAATCTCCGCCTGATAGGGCGTATATTGGGTGTACCATCCTGGATTTTCCAATACATTCCGCTGAATAACTCCAGGCACCACTACATCATAGTAACCTTGACCGATGTAAGATTTAAAAACCTTGTTCTTATCTGCCAACTGCTCTACCTTTCTTAAATAGGCTTGCTCGCTTAACGCTTCAGGCAGGTTCAGTGATTTCTTTAACCTAATTTGGCGAGGAACAGTCTGCTCGATAAGTTCGTCCACCGATTGCACACCTAAATAGGCTAACATTTCTTGTGCTTCTACAGCCCGCGGGCCGTTGTGGCGATCTTGAAATTTTTCTTGATAAAATACGTTGCTCATTTTTCGCTTAACTTTTTCATTAGCATCGTCCTAAATCACTCCAAAACAGGTTTTTAGAAAGACACTTTTCATATACTTTTTGAGAGTGCAAAAATACGATTTTATCTGCTAATAAAAATGTGTCTAATCATTTCTTATACAGTAAAAAAGAAAAGACAACAGCGTCCTCTTCCAAGAACACACAGCAACGACGAAAACTCTTATATGCAGGTCTAGAAAAGGAAGATCAAATCTTGTCATTAAGCAGTTCTCGCCGTACTCGACTTAAACTTTCGGGAGTAATTCCTAAATAAGAAGCAATCATCCACTGCGGTACACGTAATAACAATCCTGGATACATCTCCATAAAGGAAAGATAGCGTTCTTTGGCATTCATTGCAAGCAATGAACTAATCCTCTTTTGCTGTACATAAATATTTCTTTGCAGCGAATTTTCCAAAAAACAAGCGAATTCATTACTCCAGAGCGATGCCTTTTCCATAAAGTCAGGCTGAATAAAGACAAGAGTAGAATGCTCTATTGCTTTTATATAATAATCCGAGGGTTTATTAAAATACTGACTTGCCCTATCTGAAATAATCCAATTTTCGGGAGCGAACTGAAGAATATGCTCGCCTCCTTTTTCGTCCAATGAAAACGATTGTAACAAACCACTTTCAACAAAAAAAGCATAATGGCTTAACTCTCCCGCACGTAACAGATAGGTATTATGAGCAACTGTTTTGAACGAAAAGTAAGGACTCAGTTGCTCCATTTGGGCGGCTGTCAATCCTCCTTTTTCTGTGTAATATTTATAAAATCTGCTCTCCGTTAAATTGATTTTTGAGTTTTCCACTAATACAATATTGTAAACTTAAATTCTAAGGGGTTAAAATGTTTCTCAAGTTCCGAAATCAATGTATCTCCATGTTTTAGATATAAAGAAGCAAAATTCTCTGTCCTCTCCTGCAAGCCGCCATTAGGAAATAATTTATCTTTTAGACGCTCGATTTGGATTAACGCATCTTCATGATTATGCTTATCTGCCTTAAGTAGTTTTTTCTCCAAACTATTGATTGCTTTTTTTAAGCGGGCTTTGACCGCTTCACTACTCGCACCAAGACTAGGATCGATCTTATGCGTCCTGAGCTTAATCTTTCCGAAGATGGCATTTAGTTCCATCCACTCGTCACGGAGGTTCAAGCGATGTTTGGTATGTCTACGTACGTACTCATTTTTCAGCACATCCATGGGTTTAAAAACACTCTTAAAGGTGAGATCCAGACGAAAAACTTTTCCGGCAACATTATCGTCGGTTATCATCGCTGAATTACGTGGAATCAAGATAGGGAACGGAACATCATATTGATTAAAGTTCGCTTTCAGTTGCAACCAATAAACAATTTCGGCACCTCCCCCAATATATGCTAAATTCGGTAAAATAATTTCCTCATATAAAGGGCGCATGACAACATTGGGGCTGAAGCGTTCCGGATGCCTTTCTATCTCGGCACGCATTTCTTCTTTCGAAAAATAGAGTCCTTGGTGTAGGACCTCGAATTGACCATCCTCGGTAAGTACAATGCGTTCTCGAAATGAGTCTGTCAAATAGAAAAAATTGATCGGTCGGGCATGTACTTGTGTTTGAAATCCAAGATCCTCCAACTTCCTTGATGTATTCTCTATCGCCTTCACACTTTTCTCTTCTAAGATATCTTGTATTATATAGGGAATAAAAGGTTCTTTAAGTGCTTTTCTATCTGCATCTATAATGATAAGCCCCTCATGCTTAAATAGTTCATTAACCATGATACGCGTTGCATCCGCTAAGGATAACTCTTGCAGGTAAGCTTTCTCTACAATTGATTTTAAACGATCTGCATTAATAGAAAGACCAAAGGTGTTACAATACTGTTTTACCGCATCGTGTATTGTAGCCGTTGACATACGTCCCGTACCGGAAACAGCGGGCACATCCCAACTGATTTTTTTTCCAAAGACACGAGTATGATTAATTTCAGCAAAGTCATGATCCTCTGTCGCCATCCAATAAATTGGTACAAAATCTTTATCGGGATAAGCGGCTTTGAGATCTTTCGCTAACCGTATTGCTGTTACAATTTTAAAAATAAAATAAAGCGGTCCAGTAAAAATATTAAGCTGATGACCCGTTGTCACCGTAAATGTGTCCTTCTTTTTTAACAAATCAATGTGCGCCGCTACAAGAGGACTTTCTTCGAGTAATCCTCCATATTGGTCAATTAATTGTGAAACCAGTAAATCACGGTGCTGAAAATCTTGTTTATATTCCATCTGTGACAAAAAACCCGCTAAATCAGGCTTTTGACCATAGAAAGGCTTTAACTCTTCATCATTAGCTAGATAGGCTAATAGAGTTTTAGAAAAACTTGCTGTATCGCTATAATCGATATATGTTGCTTTCATTTATCTCTTCTTGTATCGGCATCTAGAGACTAGGGACAAACTATCGGAAGAAGGCCTCCTCACATCTCGCTCTAAACGAGCTAGACATCCCTTCACCTCTCCGTCTCTAAACGGAGCTCAAATTACATAATTTTCAGAAAAGGTCTATTACAGTAATTCGTTTTCTTGTTTATTTGACAATTGCTTTATACTTCCCCATAACAAATAAAGAAAGGACACTACGTCTGTGTGTCCTTTCTTTTAGCTATAAAACAATACTACTAGCTCTGTTCCTAACAGATATAGTAGTTTACACGATATCGGCCCCGGAAATAATAAAGGTCGAAAGTTGTAGCGAGGTTTAAAATCTATTTTTTTTTGTTAAAATCTCGGGAAAACTTTTTATACAAATAGCCGCCATTATTATCTAAACTCGTTTGACCGAAAACAAAGACTAGCGAACAATTTTTCCATAAAGATCGAAATCCTCTGCTCTATCGATTTCCACCTGCACAAAATCGCCAATCCGGACATAATTATCTTTAGCACTCAATACGACTTCATTATCCACTTCTGGAGAATCGTACTCTGTACGGCCTATAAAGTAATCCCCATCAACACGGTCTACGAGAACTTTAAAGGTTTCACCTATCTTTTCCTGATTTCGTTCATAAGAAATGCCCTGCTGAACTTCCATAATCTGCTCTACACGCGATTGCTTAACCTCATCAGGCACATCGTCTTTCAAACTATAAGCATGAGTTTTTTCCTCGTGCGAATAAGTAAAGCATCCCAATCTGTCAAAGCGGGATTCTTCCACCCATTCCAACATTTCTTGAAAATCCTGCTCTGTTTCTCCTGGATAACCACATATTAATGTAGTACGCAAAGCAATATCTGGCACTTTATCACGAATTTGATTCACCAAATCAATTTGCTTCTGTTTAGTTGTACCTCTCCGCATCGACTTCAACATGTTATCACTAACATGCTGTAATGGCATATCCAAATAGTTACAGATGTTCGATCTTTCATTCATTGCGTCCAAAATATCCATTGGAAAACCGGAAGGATACGCATATTGCAAACGAATCCATTCAATACCATCCACGTCCGATAAATGTCGCATTAAATCGGAAAGATTTCGCTTTCCATAAATATCCAGTCCGTAGTATGTAAGATCTTGTGCAATAAGAATTAGTTCCTTTGTTCCATTTGCGGCCAAAAACTTAGCCTCCTTAACCAAATCATCTATTGATTTTGAAATGTGTTTTCCACGCATTAAAGGAATAGCGCAGAAAGAACAAGGTCTATTACATCCTTCTGCAATCTTAAAATACGCAAAATGGGATGGAGTGGTCAAAAGACGTTCTCCTAAAAGTTCATGTTTATAATCCGCTCCGATTGTAGATAACAATTCGGGCAAATCGTTGGTTCCAAAATAGGCATCTATATTTGGGATCTCAGATTGCAATTCGGGTTTATAACGCTCCGAAAGACATCCTGTCACGATAACCTTATTAACCTTTCCCTGATCCTTTAGCTCTGAATACTGTAGAATCGTATCAATAGATTCTTGTTTTGCGTTGTCAATGAACCCACATGTATTGATTACAACAATATCGTTCGCTTGAATGTTCGTTGATTCGTGCACAACTTCCATTTGATTGCCTCTCAATTGTCCCATGAGCACTTCCGAATCATGAATGTTTTTAGAACAACCCAATGTCACGACATTCACTCGCGGCTTACGCACCGTCGTAGCAACCTTTACATATTTTGTTTTCATCTCTTATCTCTTACTAGCAAAGCAATTACAATCAAGCTTTTCTACACTACACAAAGAATAGCGAGCTCCTTGATCAACCACTTTTAATAAATTACGCTTGAATTTGGTTTCAAGCCAAGTTGGAAGTCTATTTTATCTATTTAAACAAAGAATCGACGAAATCCTTCTTATTAAATAGTTGCAAATCCCCAATCTTCTCCCCTACACCAATATATTTCACAGGGATTTTAAACTGATCTGATATACCGATCACAACCCCACCTTTCGCTGTACCGTCTAATTTTGTCAGAGCAAGGGCATTCACATCTGTCGCTTGTGTAAATTGCGTAGCTTGCTCTATTGCATTCTGACCTGTGGAAGCATCTAACACCAACAAAATTTCGTGAGGTGCTTCAGGAACCACCTTCTGCATTACGTTCTTAATCTTCGTCAACTCATTCATCAGGCCGACTTTATTATGTAAGCGACCTGCTGTATCAATGATAGCTACATCATCTCCATTTGCTATAGCAGATTTAATGGTATCATAAGCTACTGATGCAGGGTCTGAACCCATTGCCTGAGCAACAACCCGAACACCTACGCGCTCGCCCCAAAGCTTAATCTGATCCACCGCTGCTGCACGAAACGTATCTGCCGCACCTAAAACGACCTTATTTCCGGCCTCTTTTAGTTGATGTGCTAATTTACCGATCGTTGTTGTTTTACCAACTCCATTCACACCGACAACCATAATAACATAGGGTTTATGGCTTCCATATTCAAAGGTTTCGAAATCATTACTGTTATTCTCCGCCAATAAATCTTGGATCTCTTCACGCAGCAAACGATTCAAATCATCTGTCCCCAGATATTTGTCTCTTGCGACACGCTTCTGTATACGATCAACGATTTTCAAGGTTGTTGTCACACCAACATCCGACATGACAAGCACCTCTTCCAGATTATCCAAAACCTCATCGTCAATTGTTGACTTCCCAACAACGGCTTTAGTTATCTTGGAAAAAAAACCCTCTTTCGTTTTTTCAAGACCTTTATCTAAAGCTTCCTGCGCCTCGGGTGTCTCTTGCTTCTTTTTAAAAAAATCGAATAATCCCATCTTATGATCTGTGAATGGATATGTTTTTGATTATAACCTATCAAACTTAGATAAATTTAGTTTTATATACAATAACAATCAACGCAATATAAACTAAACGACCCCACTCATCTCCTGTCGATTTCTATACAAAAGACGAAAGAAAAGCTTTGATAAGCTATACTAAAAAAGCCCTTTCGGCGGATACCAAAACGGCTTCTTTTATTTTTAAAGAAAAACTTTAAAAAAAAGGAATATTTCCTGCGTAAGCTTATTTAGTAGCGGCTGCTACAACATCTTTCACTTTATCATTGTGAACCATACTCTCTTTGAAAGTATAAGCTCCCGTTTTCGCAGATTTCGCAGTAAGAACAACTTTTGTAAATTCTTTACCACCACCTTTTTGTAACGACGCAACTGCTTTCTTTGCCATTGTTTTATTTTTTTATATAGTGCCTTTGCCCTATGGTTTATTACTTAATTTCTTTATGAACAGTAACTTTTCTAAGAACTGGATTGAACTTTTTAAGCTCTAAACGTTCTGTTGTGTTTTTCTTGTTCTTTGTTGTGATATAACGAGACATGCCCGGAAGACCACTTTCTTTGTGCTCAGTACACTCTAAGATTACTTGTACTCTATTTCCCTTTTTTGCCATTGTTTTACTTTATTTAACCCATCGCTTTGATGGATAGATTTCATGAATATTTTGATAACAGGCTGTAATTATTAAATAGATCCCTTTTGGATAAATTTATTGATTACTGCTGTAATACCGTTTTTGTTAATTGTCTTAATTGCAGATGTAGACACTTTCAACGTAATCCAACGATCTTCTTCTGGAATGTAGAAACGCTTAGTTTGTAAATTCGGGTAAAATTTACGTTTAGTCTTAACGTTTGAATGTGAAACGTTATTTCCTGTTAATGCCGCCTTGCCTGTTAAATCACAAATTCTTGACATGATATTTGATTTTTTTATTGTTATCTATTGTCTTACACTCTTTTCACAAAGAGTTTGCAAATATCTATATTTCTTTTGTGAAATGCAAGGACTGAAAAGAATAATTTTTTAAATTTAGGTTAGCCTTTGCTTTGGCAAGCAAAACTACCGTTTTAAACTCCAAATGTAAACGATAGACAAACAAATAGTTTTCCACAATTCACATTTGCACATAATCGCTATTGCAAGACTTCCCGCGCGTAATCTTATTCCGTTAACAATAATCGAAAGTGCAAATTTTCGAAAATAAAATACAAATCTCTATGTTTGCAAAAACACCTTAACCGCATGCTCCACAAAACGAAAGGAATTGCTCTTAAAACAACGGCCTACTCTGAGAACAGTATTGTAGTACATATATTTACGGAGACCTTTGGTATGCAATCTTATCTTATCCAAGGAGCAAAAAAGCCTAAGGCGAAGATTTCTGCCAACCTATTCCAACCTTTGCATCCATTAGAAATGGTAGTCTATCATAAAGATAACGGGGGCCTTCAACGCATCAAGGAAGTCCGCCAGATTCCTGTTCTACGAGACATCCCATTAAATATTACCAAAAGTGCAATTGCGCTGTTCATTGACGAAATCTTATATAAGGTACTCCGACAGCAGGCACCAGATCCTTTTCTTTTCAACTTCATACAACAAGCAATTTTATGGCTTGATGAATCCCAGCGAGGACTTGCTAACTTTCATCTTATTTTCTTACTTAAGCTAAGCCGTTTTTTGGGATTTCTCCCTCTTCCTTCCTCCCTCAACAGATCACCATACTTTAATTTATTAGAAGGAACATTTACACCCAATCTGCCCGCACACAGCCACGTACTGCAAGAACCTCACACCTCACAATTTCGACAGCTTTTGGCTATAGGATTTGAAAACGCCAATACTTTCAAAGTAAACAAAGAAGACCGAAAAACCTTACTTGGAAAAATTGTTGAATTCTATAAACTACATACAGAAAACTTTGGTTCTATACATTCGCTCGACATTTTAGAAGAAATTTTTCAATAAATATTTTCTTGTAACATTTTTATTATTATATTTATAATGATAAAAGAAAGTAACACTTTATAAACTTATAAATCAAACAGATATGGAATGGTTTCTAAAAGTAGTAAGGGATAATTACGCTAATTTCGAAGGACGGGCTCGTCGCAAAGAATTTTGGATGTTTATTCTTATCTATATCGCAATTTATATCGCCTTACTTATTGTCAGCGGTATTTTATCGTTTATTAGCGAAAGTTTGGGGCTTCTTGTTTACGGCTTGCTTTCTTTAGTAGGATTGGCTCTATTGATTCCTTATTTAGCCGTTGGCATACGTCGTCTACATGATTCGGGAAATCCGACTTGGTATATTGTATTTGCATTCATACCTCTTGTAAATTTCTATTTTCTCTACTTGATGGTCAAAGAAGGAGATAGAGGCCCGAACGAATTTGGACCTGATCCAAAGGCCGATGAGAATGGTATTAACTCGTTTGGGAATTTCCCTCCTACACCTGGAAATAATCCATTTACTAACCCCAACCCATAATAATAGTCCTTTAGTCTACTTATTCCCGGCTTTCAAGTCGATGTATACGAACGGATTTTTTCACTGATCTCCAACAGGAGAAATAAAAAAGCCAGATCAAAAATCTGGCTTTTTCACAATAAATATATTTGAAATCTAAGATTAGATAAGCTTTACATTTACCGCATTAAGACCTTTACGGCCTTGTTCAATTTCGTAAGAAACATGATCGTTTTCACGAATTTTGTCTACTAATCCTGAAACGTGAACAAAGATCTCACTTTCGCCAGAGTTAGGAATGATGAAACCGAAACCTTTGGTCTCATTAAAGAATTTTACTACGCCTTCTTGCATTTTATTATTGTATTATTATGTATTGTTCCTAAAGGTATAAATTATTTTTCAATGCGCCTTTATTTCTTTTTAATTTTTTTAAACGATATGATTGATTTAACGTCAAACATCCTAAATGTATATTTGTATTTGAAACTAAAAAAAGAATAATATGAAAAAAGTATTCGGTCTAATTTTAGCCATCTGTATGATCACGATGGTTGGTGCACAAACGAACAATTATGAGTTCAGCAGAAAAGTTTCCACTCGAGGCTATGCGGAAAAAGAGGTGACTCCCGATATCATATACCTATCTGTATCTTTAAAGGAATACTTTGTTGATGGAAACAACAAAAAGAAGGTCGATATTGAAAGTTTAGAAAAGCAACTTTACAACGCAGCCCTTGCTATCGGTGTAAAAAAAGAAGATTTTACGATACAAAATGTCTACAGCTACAATACTGACAACAAGAAAAAAGGAAATTCTGAGCTTTTACAAGCTAAACAATATCGTTTAAAGATTTCAAATCTCAACGGATTGAATGGTATGATGGAC
This sequence comes from Sphingobacterium sp. LRF_L2, assembly GCF_965644235.1. Classification (NCBI taxonomy): domain Bacteria; kingdom Pseudomonadati; phylum Bacteroidota; class Sphingobacteriia; order Sphingobacteriales; family Sphingobacteriaceae; genus Sphingobacterium; species Sphingobacterium sp. LRF_L2. The sequence continues at coordinate 493,498 of NZ_CBFFRI010000003.1, forward strand.
AAGGTCGATCCGAAAGGACTCCAAAGTACATCAATAAATGGTTATGATCACTCACAAAAAAGACAAATAGAAAAAGAACTAAAAGTAGCTGCTGTGCAAGACGCACGTGCAAACGCTGAAATCATTGCCTCTGCTACTGGTGATAAAATCGGAAAAGTGCTCGTTATAAATGATAACAGTTCATTCGGCTGGAACGATGTTATGCCTGTAACACGGGCTTATATGGCCAAAGCTGAGATGGCATCTGCGGATATGAACAACACCGATCAAGGGCTTGATATCAGCATTCACCCTATTAAGTTGACTTGTAATATCGATGGGGTATTTGAGCTTCAATAATCCTTACTAATTTTTATACGACAAAAGGAGAACAAATGTTCTCCTTTTGTCGTATAAAATGTGAACGAGTACCTCCCCTCGAGATGGAATTTCCATTCGGATTCGTTTTATAAAATCCTATTTTTGTTTTATGAGTAAAACACGCATATTCTCACTTAGCACAATCGTATTGATGCTAGTGGCCTTCTTTACAAACCCTAGCAACGAACAGCATGAAGAAGCGGTACGGATTAAAGCCCTGGAGCTTCTGCAGCAACACACAGGAAAAAATAACGACAACAATGTACTCAATTTAGGGGTACAATTATTCGGCAACACTCTTGTTGACCAATTTATGAAGAATCATATCCACGTACAGAATTATTATTTATTCTCCGTCACAAAGGTGACGTGGGAAGACAAAGAACAGATAATCGGCTTAGGTATGTTTAAAAAAGTCTGGCTAAGCGCTAAAATAGATGATATGGCGGCTGATGTTGTCAACATGATAAAAGGGAAGTGATGTTAGACATTTTATACCAAGATGACGATCTAATTGCCGTGAACAAACCCCACGGACTACTCGTACATCGTTCGTCCATCGCTGCTGACAGCTCCGAATTTGCATTACAAATCTTAAGGGACCAAATCCAACAAACCGTATATCCTGCACATCGATTAGATAGAAAAACTGGTGGGATATTACTCTTTTCTCTCCATAAAGAGATGGATAAATTGACACAGTTGCTCTTTGCCGAAAAAGCCATAGAAAAAACCTATCTTGCCATAGTACGAGGTTTCACAGAGGATAAAGGAACGGTTAACTATCCTTTAAAAAAGGAAAACGGTACGATACAGGATGCCATTACACATTTTGTTACACGAGGCAGAGCAGAAATCGATCTTCCGTGTGGAAAGTTTAGCACCTCTCGTTATTCTTTTGTAGAGGTCTATCCAGAAACAGGAAGAATGCATCAGATCAGAAAACATTTTGCACATATTCTCCATCCGATCATCGCAGATAGACCTCATGGTTGTAACAAACAAAATAAGCTATGGAAAGAAACATTTGATCTTGACACGATGCTTTTGCATGCTCAAAAACTGCAATTTCAACACCCTCGAACAAAGGAGAAAATCTGTATAGAAGCGCCGCTACAAGGAGAATTTATCCGCGCGTTACATCTCTTAAATTTACAACCATGAATGAAATCCTTCTAAAAATACTATTTACTATACATGGGATAGGTGCTGCTTCTGGTCTTTTATATAAAGACAACAAATTGACGCTAATCGCTGACGACAGTAATTTGCTCTATCATTACAACTTTAGCAATCGACACCTAGACAAACAAAACCTACTGAATACGGCTGTTTCGGAACAGATACCTAAAAAAGACAAATCAGATTTCGAAGCAATCACACGAATAGGAAATGAGCTTTATATTTTTGGCTCGGGATCTGGAGAAAACAGAAATCTTTTGATAAAACACAAAAAAAAGAAGGTTGTTCCAGTGCAATTGAAGACGATCTATCAAACGCTACAAACACAATTTGATGTCTCTCCAGCTGATTTCAATATAGAAGGGGCTATCATCCTCAAAAAAGAGAATGAACTATGGCTCTTCAATCGAGGAAACGGACCGCAAGAAAAAAATGGCATCTTTATTTTAGATAAAACGAGCCTACGTCCCAAAGCTTTTCTTCCTATTTCATTACCAAAATTACAGGGCATATCGACTGGCTTCACTGACGCCACTTTCTGGAATAAAAAAATCTACTTTTTAGCCGCTGCTGAGGATAGCAATTCCAACTATCATGATGGCGCAATAAAGGGCTCTATATTAGGTATACTAAATCCCATATCTCACAAAATAGAATCCATAAGCACAATTTCCAATACGCATAAATTTGAAGGAATATCTTTCTACAAAAAAAGTAACCGTACGGTAGAATTTTTACTTTGTGAAGATCCTGATGATGGCAACCCATCTTCAACAATTTATTATTTGCAAATTCCTCTTTAAACAACGATTTGCGTCAACATATGATAAAATTTAAGGGCAGAAATGCCCTTTTTTTATCTATTTTTGAAAAAAAATTAGATAATCAGACTGCTATGATTAAAAATACTGCACTTTCCGAACATCATGTTGCCCTCGGCGCTAAAATGGTGCCTTTTGCAGGCTTCAATATGCCGGTACAATATTCTGGAATCAACAATGAACATGAAACAGTCCGCAAAGGTGTCGGCGTTTTCGATGTTAGTCACATGGGTGAATTCATTTTAAAAGGAGAAAAGGCCCTTGATCTTATACAGAAAATATCTTCCAATGACGCGTCCAAACTTTATGATGGAAAAGTGCAATATGCTTATATCCCCAACGAAACAGGGGGTATTGTAGATGATTTTTTGACCTATAGAATTGATGAATACACTTACTTTTTAGTAGTTAATGCTTCAAATATTGAAAAAGATTGGAATTGGATTTCAAAATACAACGTATACGATGTTGAAATGAAAAACATTTCTGATCAAACTTCTTTATTTGCCGTACAAGGCCCTAAAGCAGCAGAAGCTTTACAAGCTCTTACCGAGATCGAGCTAGCTCCGATGGCATATTATAGCTTCCAAAAAGGCACATTCGCTGGTGTTGAAAATGTATTAATTTCCGCAACAGGATATACTGGTGCTGGTGGATTTGAAATTTATGTCGCCAATGAAAACGCAAAAAAAGTATGGGATGCAATTTTTCAGGCAGGTGCTGATTTTGGTATTAAACCGATAGGACTTGGAGCGCGGGATACCTTACGACTAGAAATGGGATTCTGCTTGTATGGAAATGATATTGATGACACAACCTCCCCACTCGCTGCAGGACTAGGCTGGGTAACAAAATTTTCAAAAGATTTCGTAAACAGCGAGAACTTGAAATTAGAAAAAGAGAAAGGACTATCTCAAAAATTAGTAGGTTTTGAGATGATTGAAAGGGGAATCCCTCGCCACGACTACGAAATTGTAGATGCTAACGGAAATAAGATCGGTCGGGTAACTTCTGGAACGCAATCTCCTACATTAAAAAAGTCTATTGGTTTAGGATATGTAGATAGTGCATTCGCCAAAGATGGATCCGAAATCTTTGTCAATATTCGAAATCAAGCAATCAAAGCTGTCGTTCGGAAAGCTCCTTTTGTAAAGTAGCAACAAAAGAAAGGAAAAAAGGGAACAAAGTCTATGCTTTTGTTCCTTTTTTTTGTAGCACTTCAGTTGGCTTTTCTTTTGTTGCAGCGGTCCTCTTTTTTACAATTTTAAAAAGGACAACTTTGAGGTAAATCAGCACCACAAGTAAAGCAACAGAAAGAAATAAAAAGAGTTGATTTCCTGATTGATATGACATATAAGCGCTGTAAAGCAGGAAAATTATACCAAAGTTCAATGCAATATTAAGAATAAAATATTTTGTCATGCTTATCTTCATTTTGCGTCAGCCAACACTTTTTCACGAATAAAGAAAAAGTAAACTACGCCTGCCAATATATTACCAAAGATGATAAAAATAATTAACAACAAGCGTTCTCCATTACTCAATTTGACAGAAAGCATAACCTCACGAAGCACAAGTACTATCCAAACAAGGGAAAGCAATAGTCCAACGCTAATTAGAACATCTGCCAAATAAAACTGGAGCAATTTTGAAACGATCGCCAGTAGGTAAAACCCCAAACTAAAATAAAAAGCTTGCTTTGTTTGCTGTGCTAAATTACGCATACCACAAAAATAAGCAAATTCGCACGAATACAGCAGAACAGTCTTGTTCTGTTACGAGGAATGATAACAAGACTGTTCCGATATTTTCTTTTATAACCCGATTAAGGGAAAATTCCCAACTCCTCGTAAGCTACACCAATCTTGTTAATGGCACAAACAAATGCCGCAGTTCGTAGATCTTCGATTCCCTCTAGAGACATATAAATATCCCGAATTTCTCGATAAGAACCAATCATAGTATCTTCCAAGCCCGAATGTACCAAATCAATCTCATCAGGGCCACGCAAAATCGTCTTTCTCTCTAAATCTGAAACGCGTTTTCCGGTTGTAGATTCTATAATATCAATAAGTTCCTTGTACATATTTTCACTAAAGCGTTTTTCTAAACGACCGTAGCGAACGTGGCTTAAATTCTTCAACCATTCGAAATAAGATACAGTTACTCCACCTGCGTTCAAATAAATATCAGGAATAATCAATACACCTTTTCTGTTAAGAATCTCATCTGCTTCAGAGGTTAAAGGTCCATTGGCAGCCTCGCCGACTATTTTTGCTCGTATACGATCTGCATTATCTTTATGAATCACGCTCTCTAAAGCTGCTGGAATTAAAATATCACAATCTTGCTCTAGTCCTTCTGCCGGATTAGAAAAGCTAACAGCATTGGGATAATTCAAAATTCCACCTGTTGATTGGCGGTGTGCTTGTACAGCATTCAAATCTAGCCCATTTTCATCATAAATAGCACCATCATATTCTATTAATCCAACCAGCTTAGCTCCTGCTTCCTGAAAATATTTTGCAGTATGATATCCAACGTTTCCAAGGCCCTGAACAATGACACGCTTTCCTTCAATTCCTGGAGTAATTCCCAGCTTTTCCATATCGACATCAAATGAACAGGCCTCCCGTACTCCAAAAAAAACACCAAGACCTGTCGCTTCAGTCCGTCCACGAACTCCTCCTTGCGAAATTGGTTTTCCCGTTACGCAGGCTTGTGCATTAATATCATTCGGATTAAGAGAAGAATAAGTATCTAATATCCAACTCATCTCCCTTGCCCCTGTTCCATAATCTGGCGCAGGAACATCAATACCCGGACCAATAAAATTCTTTTTACATAACTCTGAAGTATAACGTCTTGTTATTTTTTCCAATTCGAATGCAGAATATTTTTTAGAGTCAATCTTTATTCCTCCTTTTCCTCCACCAAAAGGCACATTCACAATCGCACATTTGTAAGTCATTAAGGAAGCTAAGGCCATGACTTCTTCTTGGTCTACCTCTAAACTAAAACGAATACCTCCTTTGCAGGGCAACTTATGATGGGAATGTTGTACCCTATAGGCCTCTATTACTTCGATTTTCTCGCCTATCTTAACAGGAAATTTCACCCTTAATATAGAGTTACAGGCTTTTATCTGGTCGAGAATACCTTTATCGAACCGCGTGTGTTTAGCTGCTTTATCAAAATTTTGCAGAACACTCTCAAAAAAACTGTTGTTTGCTGAATTTGTTATCGCCATAACAATTGTTCTTTATATGTTTATTTTGGTTTTATTTTTCATCATAAAATTAAAAAATCTTTCGCCGACTTGCCGACAAAAAACCTTTCATTGTATACTTTTACTTCTTTTACGTTTTTACGTTGATTTTGTTTTGGAACCCTCAAAAAATCAATCGAAACGATACAAATTTTGCTCTAAAACTGTAGATTTTTGAAAACAAAAAAGGAGGCTATCGAGCCTCCTTTTTCTAATTTTTTCCAATTTTTTAATAAACATCAATTTCAGGATCAATTTCCTCTTTCCAGGCTAAAATTCCTCCACTTAGATTCGCTAGGTTATCGAAGCCTTGTTGTTCCAATAACATCACTGCTTGTGCGCTTCGTTTCCCGCTTCGGCATTGAATAATTACTGGCTTATCCTTCGCTATTTTATCCGACTCGATAACTATTCCTGCCAAAGGAATGTTCAATCCATTTAGGTTTGAAACTTCATACTCAAATGGCTCGCGAACGTCTATCAGTTGAAATTCCTCGTTGTTATCTATCAAATTTTTCAACTCTTGAACTGTAACTTCTTTCATATGTAAATAATTATTTATAAGTATTAGATTTCATTTATTTCAATGAAATCGTTTCACTCGGTGTTTTCTAACGGTCATATGGAATGTCCAGATTTCCTTTGGAGAGCTCACTTCGTTCGGTTATATTCAATGAGCCCTTCGGGATTATTTTCATTCGTGTTTGTGCTTTGCAAGCATGGACATTTCATATATGTATATTATTCGTCTGTATTTCTTCATGTTTTCTTGACGCCCTGTATTTTTAATCAAATAGGTGTATTTCTATCTTTTGAAACATGCGTTATTCCATATATTTTTTTACTTTTATCAAACTTAGATAAATTTAATGTGGTATGCAATACATAAAAATTCTTACCTATTCTATTTTTACAGCTATTCAATTTACGGCTCAGTACTCCTATTCACAAGAGCAATATATTGATTTTAATGATATTCAACGAGTCATGGGAGCACTGACTGACGACAGTATGCGAGGAAGGGCTGCTTTGACGCCGGACATTGGACAAGCAGCAGATTTTATTGCAAATGAATTTCGAAATGCTGGTTTAAAACCCTATGCTGAAGACAACTTTAGACAAACCTTTCATGTAACCAAAGTAAGTCCCGGAAAGCAACTGATCCGCGTAAATGGAGAGGAATTGGCTTCTGAAAAATTTATCGCAATAAGTAATGCTCCAGAGCTTGACTGGACAAAGGGTTCACCCATAGAAATTCTGGAGATAAAAAAGGGAGAGGATTTTTCAGCACGATTTCGAGAAATCGTACGTGAAAATAAAAATGACAATCTCGTATGGGTAGATCCAGTTTTTGAATCACAGCTCGCACGATTCAAAAAGATTATTTCCAACGAAAATGTAGTTCCCAAACAACAAAACGTTGACTACGGTCTCATGAAGGTCTTCGCAATTAGTCCTAGAAAAATAGAAGACTTTGAAATCAAAATAAATACGTTACACGAGGATTTTCCTCTCTTCAATGTTGCTGCAATCCTTCCTGGAAAAACGAAAGCCGATGAGTTCGTTATTTTCTCCGCACATTATGATCATATCGGAATTTTAGATCCTGTAAATCAGGATTCCATTGCAAACGGAGCCGATGATGATGCATCTGGAACAGCCGCTATGATCGCTCTTGCAAAACATTTCCGACTAAGCGATATTAACGAGCGAACCTTAATTTTCGTAGCCTTTACTGCCGAAGAGATTGGCATGTTCGGTTCAAAGTATTTCTCTTCACATATTGACGCCGATAAAGTCGCGGCCATGATTAATATAGAAATGATTGGAAAAGATTCCAAATTTGGCCCAAATTCTCTTTATGTAACGGGCTATAATAATTCGAATCTAGCCTCGCTGATGCAAGAAAATCTAAAGGGTACAAAATTTAAATTTTATCCTGATCCTTATCCCCAACAAAATCTTTTCTATCGAAGTGACAACGCTGTCTTAGCGGCATTGGGAGTTCCCGCACATACCTTTTCTACCTCACAAATCGACAAGGATGAATATTACCACACCGTGAAGGATGAACTATCTACTCTTGATCTAAAAAATATTCAATCCAGTATAGAGGCCATTGCGCAGGGAGTTCTTGGTATTGTTAAAGGCCTACAGACACCTTCTAGAGTTGAAAAACTCAAAGATTAGAGCATATAGACCGTAATTTCACGAAAATAGAGAACCGGAACACTACAGATCCAACAATTCTTTCTGCATAATATAATCGTCCAATATGAAATTGTAATAAGGTATATCAACTTCAGATAACACGTTGAACCCTTGTTTCAAATAGAAATGGTATGCTTTATTTCTTCTATTAACATTCAATTCTAAAATCCGAAAACCTAAAGCTAGCGCCCTCTGCTTTGCAAACTCAAGAAGCTCCTTTCCATATCCAAGACCCTGGACTAAGGGGCTCAAATACAATTTTTCAATTCTTAAAATGTGATTTTTTTTGGATTGCAATGCTATAAATCCCACAAAGGTTTCTTCAGTTTCTAGCAAGTAGAAATATTGACCCTTTTGCATCGCCTCAATAATTCCTTGATGGCTATAAGATTTTGCCAGCATAAACTCAATCTGTTCTGAAGAAAGAATAGAAGTATATCCCACTCTCCAACTATCAGACGCTATTGCAGAAATTATAGACCAATCATTTTCCTCGGCTTGTATAATTTTCATTAAATTTCTTCGCCTATTAATACGTAAGCATCCGTATTAAAATCTATATAAAAAAAACCGTCCTGTACTGTTTCAAAAACATTATCAGACAACTTACGAAGCCCGACAAATGACTTTAATTTGTCTTCGTGTACATAAATTAGAGAATGGGCTACTTTCCACTTTTCATAATGCTGTTGAACAAAGACATATCTTCGATCAGCCGAAAAAAGAGAGATGTTCATTTTATCACAAAATGGAAGTATTTCATCTACGACAATTTCATCAGAGATAATATGTACTGCTGCGTAGTTATTAGAAACTAAATAAGTCAGGCTTTCCACTAAAAAACTCTGGGTAAGCTGAAAGACTTTGATCTGTTCTTGCGAATAGCATTCTTTCTTTTCTGTAAAAACAACATCTACTTTAATATTATCAGCAAGGAAAAAATCGAGGGTATACTCATTTGCTATAATAGTAGGACTCCATTCTAAAAGTTGTCCTAGGTATTCACTAGAAAGTGCATCAATAGACGCTATGATCAGCGCGGGCTCTTGGTTCTCTCTAACAATATGATGGGAAGACATTTATCAAAAAAGTAGAATTACGTAAAAAATCAACCTATAGGCCGTTTTATTTTTGTTCTAACTGCCGTAGCGTGATATAAGCCATTAATCCTATACTAACTTTCAATGCTTTTTCATCTATATCAAAAGTTGGAGTATGCACTGCAGAAGTAATTCCAGCAGCTTTATTGCCTGTTCCCAATCGATAAAAACAAGCATTCACTTCTTGGGAATAATAGGAGAAATCCTCGGCTGCTGGCCAAACATCTAGTTCTAATACTTGCTCTTCACCCAAATATTCTATCGCAAATTGCCTTGAAGAATCTGTTATTTTTGGTTCATTTATTAAAAATGGATACCCTTTCCGAACTTCAAAATCACACGTTGCCCCCATACTTTCGGCAATTCCCACAGCCATTTTTACCATAAGGGTATGTGCTTCCGATCGCCACTTTTCATCAAACGTACGAAAGGTACCCTCTAGATAAACTTCGTTAGGAATAATGTTCGTCGCCCCCATGCCAATAATTTTACCCCAAGAGAGTACGGTCGGTGTACGTGGATCTGCATTTCTGCTCACGATTTGCTGAAGAGCTGTAATAATTTGCGCTGTTATGGCAATAGGGTCAATATTTTGATGTGGATGGGCTCCATGTCCACCACGACCTTTTATCGTCATAAACAATTCGTCACAAGACGCCATGTATTTTCCCGAACGAAAGCCAACTTTTCCTGTTTCAATCAAAGGCATAACATGCTGTCCAATAATCCCCTGCGGTTCTGGATTTTGCAACACGCCTTCTTTAATCATAATCGATGCGCCTCCTGGAAGTCGTTCCTCACCAGGTTGAAAGATAAGCTTTATCGTACCGCCAAATTCACTTCTTAGAGACTGCAAAATAGCCGCTACCCCCAAGAGTGAGGAAGTATGTACATCGTGACCGCAGGCATGCATTACGCCATTATTTTGAGAGCCATATTCTCTACCTTCAACTTCTTGAATAGGTAGAGCATCCATATCTGCACGAAGAGCCAACACTTTATCCGAGTTTTTTTCTCCATGGATAAGCGCCACAATCCCCGTTTCTGCCATACTCTTATAAGGAATGCCTAAAAAATCTAATCGTTCCTTTACAAAAGCAGCCGTTTGAAATTCTTCAAACGAAAGTTCGGGATTTTGATGCAAATGCCTTCTTAGGCGCACAGTATCTTCAAAAAAATCCTGTGCTACCTGTTCTATTTTTTCCTTGAGCGTAGACATACCTATTGAAACTAACGTCCTATTCGTAGACCCAAATATCTTCGGTAAAGACAAACACGTTGTTATATTGTGAGCGGAGCTCTCGCATGAAAGCTGTTGCATCCGTCCGACTTCTAAAATCTCCGACTTTCACTCGGTAGTTTGGTTCGTCGTAAGTAACATAACTCCCTATATCACTATAAGAATTTTGGAATCTTGCCTGAACGGCATACGCTTCACTACGATTTGCACCCGAAAAAACCTGCACGCGGAATCCCCTTACCTTAACACGTTTGGCATTCTTTTTATCCACCACCTTCGATCCCAAACTCACCAACCGTGCTGTTGTGGGATTGATACCATTCTCTGCCCTAAATTCTTGCAATAAACTTATTAAAGAATCCTTTTGAACTTCTACAATGCCAGACTGTGCTTGAGCAATTTGTGTACATCCAATACATATGAAGGCAAGTATCAATCCTCTATATAACATCATCTATTAATTTAGCTGTTCTTACCGTGACAGTTTTTATATTTTAATCCTGAACCACAAGGACATTCATCGTTACGACCTACTGTTTGTTCTTTACGGATAGGTTGTGTTATTTGTTGTTCTCGTGTATCTTTATCCTCCTCAGAAACTCCTGTAGGAGAAGACAGTTCTGCCTTTGTTGCCTTTACTTGTGCTGGTTGAGCAGGTATAGCGCGAGCTGCTTGTATATTTTGTGGCTGTTGCTGTTGTCCCGGAATCTCACCTTTAAATAAGAAACTTACAATTTCTTTATTCATAGACGCTAACATGCCTTTGAACAAATTATACGCCTCCATCTTGTAGATGATAATCGGATCTTTTTGTTCATAAACAGCATTTTGAACAGATTGCTTTAAATCATCCATTTCTCGCAAATGTTCTTTCCAAGCTTCATCGATTAAAGCAAGTACAATACCTTTTTCGAAAGATTTGAATACCTCTTTACCATTAGATTCTACGGCTTTCTTCAGATTCGTTGCAACTTGTATGCCACGAATACCATCTGAAAAAGGTACAACGACATTTTCAATCATCGCTCCACGCTCGGCCAATACGTTTGTTAAAACAGGTAACGTTTGTGCTGCGACATGCTGTGATTTTACATGATAATGTTCTATAACCTGATGGAAAAGTTTATCAGTTAATGTTATAAGATTGCTGTGCGCAAATTCTTCCGCTGTAATTTCAGGGTTGATAGCAAAAAGACGAATAACCTCAATCTGAAAATCTTCAAATGTACCTCCTTCTTTAGCTTCCGAAATAACATCTTCTACAACATCAAAAATGGTGTTATTGAGATCTACATCTAATCGCTCACCGAATAATGCATTCTTGCGTTTCGTGTAGATAACTGTACGCTGAGAATTCATAACATCGTCATATTCCAGCAACCGCTTACGAATACCAAAGTTATTTTCTTCCACCTTACGTTGTGCACGTTCGATAGACTTGGTCAACATGCTGTGTTGCATCACTTCTCCTTCTTCTACCCCCATTTTGACCATGATGTTAGAAATTCGCTCTGAAGCGAATAAACGCATAAGGTTATCTTCTAAGGATACGAAGAATTGAGAAGATCCAGGATCTCCTTGACGACCGGCACGACCACGCAACTGACGATCCACTCGACGAGACTCGTGACGCTCCGTACCTATTATTGCCAAACCGCCTGCGTTGATAACTTCGTTTGTTAACTTGATATCGGTACCACGGCCTGCCATATTTGTTGCGATAGTGACTTGCCCCGGACGACCTGCCTCTGCTACAATATCCGCCTCCTTTTGGTGAAGCTTCGCATTCAAAACATTGTGTTTAATGCCCCGTAGTTTCAACATACGACTTAGCAATTCTGATATCTCAACAGAAGTTGTACCTACCAATACCGGTCTTCCTTCTTCGGTAAGACGTTGTATCTCCTGTGCTACCGCATTGTATTTTTCACGAGCAGTACGATAGATAAAATCCTGACGATCGTCGCGTTGAATTCCTTTATTTGTTGGAATCTCTACAACATCAAGTTTGTATATCTCCCACAACTCTCCCGCTTCAGTAGACGCTGTTCCCGTCATTCCAGACAATTTATGGTACATACGGAAATAATTCTGAAGAGTGATTGTTGCATACGTTTGCGTAGCATCTTCTACTTTAACGTTTTCTTTTGCTTCAATAGCCTGATGTAGACCGTCAGAATAACGACGACCTTCCATAATACGGCCAGTTTGCTCATCGACAATCTTTACCTTACCCTCATCAACAATATATTGATCATCAATTTCGAATAATGTATATGCTTTAAGCAGCTGGTTTATGGAATGTATACGCTCCGATTTGATAGAATAATCACGCAACAATTCTTCCTTTTTCTGCGCTTTTTCTTCTAAAGATAAATCAGATTTTTCAATATCTGCAATTTCAGAGCCTACATCTGGTAATATAAAGAACGTTGCATCTTCTCCTGAAGCAGTAATCAGTTCAATTCCTTTCTCCGTTAACTCAACTTGATTATTTTTCTCATCAATGACGAAAAACAACTCCGCATCCACCTTTGGCATATTACGGTTTTGCTCCTGCATGTAGAAATTCTCTACCTTCTGCAAAATTTGTCTGTGGTTACTTTCTGATAAGAATTTAATTAAGGCTTTATTCTTAGGTAATCCACGATAAGCACGTAAAAGGGCCATACCTCCACCTTCAGCATCGCTATCTCCAGCAGAAATAGCTTTCTTTGCTTCATTGAAAACAGTATTGATATAAGCTTTTTGAGCATTTACCAAACGTTCGATACGCGGTTTTAATTGATAAAATTCATGCTGATCTCCTCTTGGAATAGGCCCTGAAATAATTAGAGGTGTACGAGCATCATCAATTAATACAGAATCCACCTCGTCGATCATTGCAAAATGTAACTTCCGTTGTACCATGGCATCAGGAGTCTGTGTCATGTTATCTCTAAGGTAATCAAAACCGAACTCATTGTTCGTTCCATATACGATATCACACGTATACGCTTTTCTACGTTGCGGAGAATTTGGCTGATGTTTATCGATACAATCTACGCTAAGTCCATGAAATTCGAACAAAGGGCCATTCCATTCCGAGTCACGACGAGCAAGGTAATCATTCACCGTAACAATGTGCACACCTTGACCAGTTAATGCATTTAAATAGGTAGGTAAAGTACCAACTAAGGTTTTACCTTCCCCTGTAGACATTTCTGAAATCTTACCTTGGTGCAAGACAATACCACCGATAAGCTGTACATCATAATGCACCATATTCCAAGTAACATCTGTACCTGCAGCTGTCCAAGAATTCTTCCAAATTGCTTTGTCACCCTCAATCACGACATTGGTCTTACGTGTAGCAAGGTCCCGATCGAATTCACTTGCGGTGACTGCTATTTCTTTATTTTCAGTAAAACGGCGGGCAGTCTCTTTCACAACGGCAAAACCCTCAGGAAGAATTTCTAATAATACATCTTCCAGTTTCTTGTCTCTGTCTTTATTGAGTTTGTCGACCTTTTCATAAAGTTCAGTCTTTTTACCCATATCAACATCATCCTGATCGGCTTCTGCTTTTAACGAAGCTATTTCAGAATCGATGTCTGTCAAATATTCTTTTATTCGATTTTTAAAAGCCAACGTCTTTTCACGCAACTCATCATTGGTTAAACCTGAAAGCTTTTCGTATTCTTCTTTTATCTTCGATACAATAGGTTGTATTGCTTTGATATCCCGTTCAGACTTGCTGCCAAATAGTTTACTTAAAAATTTTAACATAATATTTTTTTATCTCAATTTCCGCCGTGCAATAATGACTCCAATCCTTATTTGCAGACATTTTGGCACTAATCGGGCAAATTTACTTATTAGATGTGATAACTAACAGGATTACAAGTTATTTTTTTAATTTGTTAGTCAACGATAGCTGTAGACTTTCTTACCTTGTATCGACCTTAGATACAGCTTTAAAAGAAAAGAGCATCCTTTGCAACCTCTTGTTATTTTTCTGTTAAAAAAAGGTTGTCTTTTGATTTCGGAATAATGTTTAATGCAACGGCCTTATCAAACATCTCTTGAATCGCTCGCCGCCCTTCTTTTCCCAAATTTTCAGAATATTGATTTACATACAGCTCAATGTGCTTATACATTACTGATTCTTCCATTTCCTGCGCATGGGAGCGAATGTAATCTAATCCAGATTTAGGATTTGCAAAAGCATATTGAACGCTAGCACGCACAAGCCGATTAATTTTAAGCTTTACTTCTTCTCCTAGCGAACGCTTCACCACTATTCCACCCAATGGAATCGGACTTCCCGTTGTTTTCTCCCAAAAATCGCCTAAATCGACAACTTTATGTAATCCTTTCTCTTGATAAGTAAACCTATTTTCGTGTATAATTAATCCCAAATCTATCGCCTCTACAAGTAATGAGTTCTCAATAGCAGAGAACAACAATTCCTCTTTATTTTCTAAGGATGGAAACGCTAAACTCAACAAAAAATTTGCTGTCGTATATTTTCCTGGTATACCTATTCTTAGTGAAAGATCTTCCTTCGTTAAACCGTTGCCTGACAAAAGCGCTTCCCGAAGTCGTGAAGCCAGCTTTTCGTCCTTTGCAATTAGTAACGGACCTACTCCAAACCCCAGAGCACTACCAGCATCCAGCAGCTCATAATCTTTTGCTGCATAGGCAAAAGCATGATAACTTAATTTTGTAATATCTAATTCTTGTTTAAACGCCTTTTGATTTAACGTTTCAACATCTTGGTATTCCACCTCAAAATCCAATCCTTCTGTATCTATTTTATGATGTATCAATGCATCAAAAATAAAGGTATCATTAGGGCATGGAGAAAATCCTAATGTTAGTTTCATTCTTATCTTTTTAAAATTTTAATATTCTTATATAATGGCTACAGTTATAAATGCATCACATATTAATTTTGTAGAAGTACAAAAAAAGCAGCATACCTACAAATGTCACCATTACAATTCCTTGTGCTATTTTCTCTTTTCCTTCAGCAGTTTTTTTATAAAAAACGCGAATCAATATCAAATTAATTGCCGCAGCCAACACATATAAAATAAACGGCTTTGTTGGAAAAAGTTCGTTCGCGAAATCTGTATGTGCAGTCAATAGATAAGCAAAAAAGGGAGGGAGTACACCGATAACAATACCAACTATTATGTTATTTTTCATCTGCAACATCAAAAGTCCAGGAATTTAATTCCGTAATAGCATGGTGAGCCGTCATATCAAACTGTGTGGGAACCACCGATACATAGCCTTGACTTAATGCAAATACATCTGTATCTTCGCCTTTGTCTAGCAGTTGAAATTTTCCAGTCATCCAAAAATATTCTCGCTCATAAGGATCAACTCGTTCATCGAATTCTTCGAACCATTTCGCAGTAGCTTGACGACAAATCTTAATCCCTTTTATAGGCCTAGTACTATTTGGAAAGTTCACGTTCAATAAAGTTGCTTTTTGAAGACCGTGCGTCAAAACTTGAGTAGCAATAGCCCTTAAATACGGACGGCAATGGGAAAAATCGGCATGATGGGAAAAATCATCCAGTGAAAAACCAATTGAAGGGATATCCTCAATAGCACCTTCTACTGCGGCGGACATAGTACCAGAGTACAGTACGTTTATTGAATAATTTAATCCATGATTCACTCCAGAAACACAAAGATCAGGTTTCTTTCCTTTAAAAATCTTGTTTACAGCCAACTTCACACAATCCACTGGAGTACCGGAGCATTTATACATCTCGACACCTTCATAAAGATTAATCTTATCTAATCGCAGCGGCCTACCTATTGTTATCGCATGTCCCATGCCAGATTGAGGGCTATCTGGAGCGACTACTACCACATTCCCAATTTTTTGCATTTCTTCGAGCAAAACTTTGATACCTGGCGCAGTTATACCATCATCATTCACAACTAAAATAGTCGGCTTCTTCTTTGTCATATTGCTAATTTAGGAAAAAGCTCTATAAATAAGAATCAAACAGTGCTTCGGTATATATAAAAATATAAAGAGGCGTTGTGTCGATACAACGCCTCTTTATATTTTTACTTGTCTTTTGCTGCTAACCTAGACTTTTCAACCAATCCACCACTTCTTCTCTTGTCTTTCCTAATTTTTGCTGGATGCGTCCTAACAATTCATCATCTTGACCTTCTTCATATTTCAAGTCGTCGTCTGTCCACTCAGCATATTCCTGCTTCACTTTTCCTTTTAATTCATTCCACTTTCCTTTTAAATCTAACTTGTCCATTTTCTATCCTTTCTTGTTTCCCTAGAGAACAATGCTTCTCGAAAAAAGTTCAGTAGAAAAATATGAATCGAATACTTTTTGTTCCTATATCGTTCCAATGACAACGTTTCCGAAGATTAAATTATTTTTCTAGTTTTTAACTCCTATCTTAGACTGATTATCAATCTTTGTTTTATTTAATTCTTATTATGAGCCATACCATCTTTGAAAGTAGATATGCTATAGGACCAAATGAATCCAAATCGTTGGATACGAAAGGGCTTCGTGAAAACTTCTTAATAGAAACTTTATTTTCCCCAGATAAAATCCATTTCGTCTACACACATTACGATCGCTACATGGCGGGAGGAGCAATGCCTGTAAAAGATAGACTTCAGTTAGAAACAATCGATGCACTTCTTAAAGAGCCTTACTTTTTATCGCGCCGCGAGATTGGAATAATCAATGTAGGGGGGAATGGTCAAGTGGAAGTTGATGGAACAACATATGAAATTGGGAACAAAGAAGCTCTTTACATTGGAAAAGGAGCTAAAGAAGTCTTTTTCAGCAGCTCTGATCCGACTAATCCCGCAAAGTTCTACTTAAATTCAACACCTGCACATCAAACATATCCTACGAAAAGGGTAACTAAAGCCGAAGCTAATAAAATAGAACTCGGATCTTTGGAGACAGCAAATCATCGTACCATCAATCAGATGTTATTAAACAAAGTCGTTGACACTTGTCAATTACAAATGGGTATGACAGAACTAAAACCGGGATCTGTATGGAATACAATGCCTTCGCATACTCATGACCGTCGAATGGAAGTATATTTTTATTTTGAAGTACCAGAAGGACAGGCTGTATCGCATTTTATGGGGCCTATCGACGAAACCCGTCATATATGGATGCAGAATGAACAGGCGGTAATTTCTCCACCTTGGTCCATCCATTCTGGAGCGGGAACAAGCAATTACACGTTTATTTGGGGTATGGCAGGAGAGAATCTAGATTACGATGATATGGATAAATGTGCTATTACAGCATTAAGATAAGCCGTACGCTAGAAATTAATTTTTTATTTTTTACACGAAACCATGTCTATTTTAAACACATTCGACCTCTCTGGAAAAATAGCCTTAGTGACTGGCTGCAAAAGAGGAATAGGTAAAGCTCTCGCGGAAGCTCTTGCGGAAGCAGGTGCTGATATTATTGGTGTTTCTGCAACACTTGAGCTTGAAAATTCTGATGTCGAACAATCGGTTCATGCTATTGGTCGCAAATTTCATGCGTATAAATGTGATTTTTCCAAACGAGAGTCTCTGTATGCATTTATTGATCAGGTAAAAAAAGATCATCCTGTTATTGATATTTTATTCAATAACGCTGGTAATATTTTACGCGCGCCTGCCGCGGAACATCCAGATAACTATTGGGATGAAATTATAGAAATCAACCAAAATGCACAATTTATTCTAACACGAGAAATAGGAAAAGAAATGCTTTCACGTGGAACAGGTAAAATCGTATTCACAGCATCTTTACTTACTTTCCAAGGAGGAATTAATGTTCCTGGCTACGCAGCCTCTAAAGGAGCAATAGGCTCATTAACAAAAGCATTTGCGAATGAATGGGCAAGCAAAGGTGTGAATGTTAATGCAATAGCTCCTGGCTATATTGCTACGGATAACACGGAGGCTTTGCGTGATGATCCAGAACGTTCAGCATCGATATTATCCCGGATACCTGCTGGAAGATGGGGGGAAACTCAAGACTTTAAAGGTCCGGCTGTATTCCTTGCCTCTAAAGCATCCGACTACGTCCACGGCACCATATTAACGGTGGATGGCGGTTGGATGGGTCGTTAAATCTACACTTCGTATTCCTAGTAAGAAATTTTCGCCTCTTACTAGGAATACAATCCTTTCTTGTCAATAAATTCCAATACCGAGTCTGGTGTATAAAATCGAATATTTTTTTTTGCTTTAATAGCAGATCGAAGAAAGGTAGATGATAATTCCATCACAGGACTATCCGTTAAAATGACTGACGAATGATTTCTCAATTCTCCACCATGAAAACCAGGTCGAGGATATACGATAAGTTTATAATCCCTCAAAATGATATCTGCATTTTTCCATTTGGAAAATCCCTGAAGATTATCTTCTCCCATTATCAACAGAAATTCCTTATTCGGATAACGTTCTTTAAGATGAGTCAACGTATCAATTGTATAAGAAGGTTGCGGAAGATTGAATTCAACATCGGAAGCCCGAAGTTTCTCCTCTCCTACGATAGCGAGATTTACCATCTCCAACCGATCATACATATTACCTAAACTTTTCTTTTCCTTGAAGGGATTATGAGGTGACACCACAAACCAAACCTCATCAAGAGCAGTAAAGCTTGTCATATAGTTGGCAATAATCAGATGCCCGATATGGATCGGATTAAATGATCCAAAAAATAAACCAACTTTTGTCATTCCTAATTATGACTTAAGAAAATCCAATACAAGCTGCTCCGCTTCTTCACAAGCAGTATCTAAATCGAAGTTATTGAGAACAATATCGAATTTATCAGCATAACTTAGCTCTGTTTCTGCTTTCGCAAAGCGTTCAAGTAACTTTTCTTCAGAATCTGTCCCCCGTCCACGAAGACGATCCTTTAAAACTTCTAATGAAGGAGGATTTACAAAGATTGCCAATGCTTCTTCGGAAAATTTTGACTTTAAGCGAAGTCCACCAATAACATCGATATCAAAAATCACCGATTTTCCTTCATCCCATATCCGTTCTACTTCTTTGCGCAATGTTCCATAAAAAGTACCTGAGTAAACCTCTTCAAACTCTATAAATTCATGCTTTGCTATACGATGTAAGAAATCATCGTTACTGATAAAATAGTAATCTTTTCCATCAATTTCTCCCTCTCTCGGATTCCGGGTGCTTGCAGAGATTGAAAAAGAAATCTTATCCCCATGCTTTTCTAGTAATCGTCTAACTATTGTTGTTTTTCCAGCTCCCGAAGGCGCAGAAAATATAATTAATTTACCACTCATTCTTATAATACATTAAGCAGTTGCTCTTTAATTTTTTCTAATTCTTCTTTCATGCGCACCACGATCTGTTGAATGTTCGCGTCATTGGCTTTTGATCCGAGCGTATTTATCTCTCGTCCCATCTCCTGCGAAATAAATCCCAACTTCTTTCCATTAGAGTCTGTCGCTCGTAAAGCTTGTATAAAATAATTACAGTGACTCCGCAAACGTACCTTTTCTTCTGTGATATCTAATTTGTCGATATAAAAAATAATTTCTTGTTCAAAACGATTCATATCTACATTTTCTTTTCCTACAGCTTCGTCCAGGTAATGACTAATACGCTCTCTGATAAGCGGGATCCGATTTCCTTCTAAAGACTCTACCTCGGTCAAATAGGAAAGAATCATACCCACGCGTGTATCAAGATCATTTTTAAGAACAATACCTTCGTCTTGACGAAATTTATTAAATTTCTCAACAGCAATATAGAATGCATCCAACAAAACTTTTCCTTCCTCCTCATCAACAGCATCTTCATTGGATGTTACAACCTCCGGCATTTCAAGCGCCATCTGAAACAACGAAGCATTTTTTTCGCCCAATTGAATAGCAATTTCCTCCAACTGTTTATAATACTTCATTAATAAGGTCGCATTTATAGAAGAAGCCTTTGCAGTCTGGTCAGTATATTCTACCGTGACAAAAATATTTACTTTACCACGTTCGATCAGTTTCGTTGATTCAGAACGCAAAGTAAACTCTTTGTCCGAAACAACTTTTGGCAACCGCAAGTTGAGTTCAAGAAATTTGGAATTCAGGGATTTTAATTCGACGGTATATTTAACTTTCCCATTTTCCTGGGAACCAATACCATACCCTGTCATAGATTTTATCATATGCAAAGGTAGGAAAAGTAAAAAGCAAAAAGTAGAAACTGAAAAGTAAAATTGAAATTAATCTTTCTCACCAATCGTGTTTTGCTATAATAACACTAAGATAGGTTTTATAGGTAGATCCTTCAGGTACTCTAACAAAGCCAATGCCTATATCATGAAGGGATCCATTCCAACTGTCCATACCCAAAACATGCTTTCGATGCATAAAACCAGGAGAGTTTCTTCCTACAATAAATGCTTTAACGCCATCCACAGCCGTTGGATGATTTGCAGCGATGGACTCGAAATTATTAGCTTCTTTTTTTTTCAACCAATCTTTATTCAATTGATAACCAAATTGACTCATGTAATGATTAGGCCCTATCCCTTCTGGGGTACTATGTTCAAAATAATCTCGTTTGGCCATATCGGTAGCACGCCACTCAGCCGTTTTTGCTAAGTCTGAATCCCAATTTAAATGAAGTTTGGAAACTTTAGAAGCATCAAATTTAATCCCTAACATACGCATCATTTCCTGGGGTCGCTCTCGAAAAGCTAGGAGATAATGATAAGCTTCTTTGGCACCTACTCTATCTACGATAATATTCTTTCGTTGTGCATAAATAGACACCGAAAGTACACATACAAAAAAAGTCATTATTGAAATGATTCGCATAGCGTAAGGTTTGTTTAATGAGACTTCTTTTTTTAACTAACGTTTAACGACGTTAAACCCTGAATTGTTAATCTCCATAAACAAAAAGAATTACAAAATAAAAAAACTCGGCATGTTTTGCCGAGTTTTTTACTATATCGATGAAAATATTAGCTTTCTATTGTTTGTCTTTTTGTACTTAATCGTTCTTTAATAAACCCAATAATTATAGGCAAAACAGAAACTAAAATAATACCTATAACAACTTTTTCAAAATTATCCCTTATCCAGGGGATATTTCCTAAAAAGTATCCAGCCAAAGTAATCCCAACGACCCATAACACACCACCTATTAAGTTGTAGGTAAGAAATATACTATATTTCATCTTACCTACCCCTGCCACAAAAGGAGCGAATGTTCGTACAATAGGAACAAAACGTGCTATAATGATAGTTTGAGGGCCATGCTTTGCATAAAATCCATGCGTTTTCTCGATGTATTCTCCTTTTACAAGCTGTTTACCAAAAAGACGCATCTGCACAAATTTATCTCCTGCGTATTTCCCAATTAAATAATTACAGGCATCTCCCAATACGGCCGCAATAAGCATTAATGCAATACTTGTCGAAATGTCCAACATTCCCTGTGCAGCAAACATTCCCGTAGCAAAAAGCAGAGAATCGCCAGGTAGAAAAGGCATAACAACCAACCCTGTTTCGACAAAAATGATAAGAAACAAAATCAGATAAATCCAATAATTGTATTCTGCTATTAATGTAGCGAGATGATCGTCAATATGTAGTATAAAATCAATTACGGAATATACGATTTCCAAAACAATACAGTTTAAATGTTATTTAACATGACAGGCATAACAAGCATTAGAATGTCTTCATTATCCTCTTTAATAGCAGGAATAAGTAACCCTGCACGGTTTGGTGTACTCATTTCAATCACCACTTCGCTAGAACTTAAATTATTCAACATTTCTACTAGAAATTTGGCGTTAAAACCTATTTCCATATCCTGTCCCTCAAATTGACAACTTAAACGTTCATGTGCTTCATTAGAAAAGTCTAAATCCTCAGCAGATATATGCAATTCACTTCCCGAAATTTTTAGTCTCACTTGGTGGGTAGTTTTGTTTGCAAAGATAACGACACGACGAAGTGTATTAAGAAATAAAAGCCTATCAACTGTTAATTTATTTGGGTTTACCTGTGGAATAACCGCTTCATAATCTGGATATCTTTCATCAATGAGGCGACAAATAAGGTGAATGTTTCCGAACTGGAAAAAAGCATTTGTATTATTGTACTCGATAGAAACCACCGTATCATCCGAAGGTAAAGAGGACTTCAACAAAGTTAATGCTTTCTTAGGCAAGATAAGCGATGCAGGTTTATCCGATCCTACATCCGTCCGACGATAGCGAACCAATTTATGTGCATCTGTGGATACAAAAGTGATACTCTGCTCAGCAAGTTGGACCAAAACTCCTGACATTGCTGGTCTTAACTCATCATTGCTCACCGCAAAAATAGTTTTGTTAATGGCTTCCGACAATATAGAAGCTCCTAAGGCAACTGTAGATACATTATCTACGATAGGAATTTTAGGGAAATCATCGGCATTCTCACCACTTAATTTATACTTTCCATCGCCTGCACTGATTTCGATAGCCAATGTATTGGTATCGACTGAAAAAGCAACGGGTTGATCAGGAAGGGTTTTTAATGTTTCGATCAAAATTTTGGAAGGCATCGCAACTCTTCCCTCTTCTTTTGCTTCTATTTGGAGAGAAGTGACCATGCTGGTTTGCAAATCTGTAGCTGATATCGTCAACAGATTATCTTTGATCTCAAATAAGAAATTTTCGAGAATAGGAAGAACGGTACTACTGCTCGATGCACCGCTAATTGCTTGTAATTGTTTTAATAAAATTGACGTGGATACAATAAATCTCATTTCCTGAATTTTATAGATTTTTATATGCAATATTACAGAAAAGAATCTACATTTTATAAACTCATTGTGTCTTAATTCTTATCGCAAATTAATTAATTAGTACATTTGTAAGATCGAAATATATGCAGTTTAAGGATATAATAGGACAACACGAAATGAAAGCACATCTCTTACACACGGTTAAAGAAAACCGCGTGAGTCATGCGCAGCTTTTTCTTGGTCCTGAAGGTTCTGGTGGACTAGCATTAGCGGTAGCTTATGCACAATATATAAATTGCGAAAATAAGGGTGAACAAGACAGTTGTGGAATATGCAGTTCCTGTAATAAATACCAAAAACTCATTCATCCTGATTTACATTTCTCTTACCCCTTCTTTGCTAAAGGAAAAGATGATGTTGCTGCAACCTATCTAGAAGAATGGAGAAAAGCTTTTCAAGCCAACCCGTACTTAAGTTTAGACTTTTGGAGGCATAACTTAGAGGCGGAGAATAAGCAGGCTAATATTAATATAGCTGAAGCCCATGATATTATAAAAAAGCTTAGTCTTAAAGCTTTCGAAGCCGAATATAAAGTACTTATTATGTGGCTTCCAGAGTATTTGGATATTCAAGGAAACGCACTATTGAAGTTGATAGAAGAACCTCCTGCTAAAACACTTTTTTTACTGGTTGCCGAAAATCAAGATAGGATATTAAATACCATTATATCACGAACACAACTCGTTAAAGTCGCTAAGCTTAAACACGATGAGGTCACACAATATCTCATAAAACAAAAAGAAATTGAAGCGCAACGAGCAAATGAAATTTCTTTTATCGCTGATGGAAATTTACAATTGGCTCAAGACCTTTTGAATGAAGAAGAAAATCCATATTTCGACCTTCTTATTCATTGGCTTCGTTTCATTGTTACAGACTCTGGTTTAAATTTCATCCGGTTTTGCGAAGAGGAGTTTCCAAAATTGGGTAGAGAAAACCAAAAAAATTTCTTACTTTATGCCATTAATATGTTGCGTCAAATTGTTTTGACACAGCAGGGACTTCGACAACTTGTTCTCCTACAAGGTCAGGAGCTGGATTTCGTAAGTAAATTCAGTAAAAGTTTTAGTGCCGATCAGTTGGCTTATGCCATCGATTTATTAGAAAAAACACATTACAAAGTAGAACGCAATGCAAATCCAAAAATTCTATTTTTAGATTTATCTTTGCAGTTAGTTTTAATATTTAAATATCAAACGTTCCCTCAAGGGACTCAATATATATAAAAGAAGAAAAATATGGGATGTGGCAGTTGCTCATCCGGAGGTGGGTGCGGTAGTACAACAACTACAGGAAGTGCCCCTGCAGGTTGCCAAAATAATGGCTCTTGTATGACTAGCGGATGTAATAAATTAGATGTATACGACTGGCTTTCCGATATGGATTTGCCTTCAAACTATAAACCTTTCAACATTGTTGAAATACGATTCAAGGGATCACGTAAAGACTTCTACATCAATACGGATAATCTTTACCTAGAAATGGGCGAAATGGTTGCTGTAGAACCCTCCACAGGTGGGTATGATATAGGTCATGTATCGCTCACTGGAGAACTTGTTCGTTTACAGTTGAAAAAGAACAATGTAAAACAAGATACTGTCGTAAAAAAAATCTACAGAAAAGCGAATGAAGCAGATGTACAAAAATACAATGCTGCTAAAGATCTGGAATGGGAAACCATGCATCGAGCACGTAATTTAGCACTCGAACTTGGTTTGTCTATGAAGATTTCCGATGTGGATTATCAAGGAGACAAAACAAAAGCAACATTCTATTATACTGCAGAAGGAAGGGTAGATTTTCGTGAGCTGATTAAGCGCATGGCTGAGGCGTTTCGTATCCGTATTGAAATGAGACAAATTGGAATGAGACAAGAAGCTAGTAGATTAGGAGGAATAGGATCCTGTGGGAGAGAGCTTTGTTGTTCCACTTGGCTTACGGATTTCAAAACAGTATCTACCTCTGCAGCGCGTTATCAAAATCTGTCTTTGAATACGTTAAAGCTAGCTGGACAATGCGGCAAATTAAAGTGTTGTCTCAATTACGAACTTGATAGTTACATGGATGCATTACGTGACATCCCTACAAATGTAGAAAGACTTGATACGGAGGTAGGTATGGCTTATCTTCAGAAAACTGATATTTTCAAGAAACTGATGTGGTACTCTTATCCAGGAGGGGAAAACTGGATTCCTATTGATGTTCACAAGGTAAAAGAGTATGCCGAAATGAACAAAGAAGGACGTAAATCTCAAGATTTAACAGTTAACTATGTCCCCGAAGAAGTACAGAAGCCTATTTCTTATGATTACGAAAATGTAGTCGGACAAGATTCACTGACACGTCTAGACGATAAAAGCAAAAGGAAAAAACGTAAGAAAACAAAGAATAAAAAGGATACTGTTGTTTCGGATACAAAACAAACAGAACAAAAGAAAGTAGAACAGCCAAGGGAACAGAAAAGTAATATGCCTCAAAAAGCAGAAACTAAGTCTGTTCAAGGAGATCCTGCTAAACCCAAAAAGAGATTTAATAGAAACAGAAATAAAAATTCTGATCAAACAAAAGGGAATCTTCCTAATTAAAATACTATGCTTACATTTTGGAAAAGCATCGTTAGTTTATTCCTGTCACTGCTTGTCATTTCTTGCGGTGATCAGGCTTTTTATGAGGTTAATAAGGCTATTCCAAATAGAAGTTGGAATTACAGTGAGATCCCAGTTTTTAGCGTTAGAGTTACAGACAGGACTGCGAAGTACAATCTGTGGGTTAACTTAAGACATTCGAATGAATATAATTATGCGAATGTCTTTCTTCTGATTCACGAAAAAGGTCCTGCAATTTCTGATACCGCTATTCGATATGAATTAAAATTAGCTGAATTGGACGGAAGATGGTTAGGAAAAAGTGCAGGAAATCTATATAGTGTAGAGCGATTATTAAAGGAGAATTATAGTTTTCCCGATACAGGGTTATATACTTTTTCTATTGAACAAAATATGCGTGAAAATCCTTTAAGGGATATTAGCGATATCGGTTTAAAAATCGTGAAAAAACCATGATAACCTTTTTTAGATGGCTTTTACTTCCTTTTGCTTTATGCTATGCAACGATTGTCTGGATAAGGAATAGACTTTACGATATAGGATTACTAAAAAGTACATCTTTTGATTTCCCCGTAATAGTTATTGGAAATCTTGCTGTTGGCGGTACTGGAAAAAGTCCTATGACAGAATATATATTACGGACGATTAAACCGTATTTAAAAGTCGCCATTCTTAGTAGAGGTTATGGTCGAAAAACCAAAGGGTTTAGATATGTGGAAGAAAACGATATTTCGGACTATACAGGTGACGAACCTCTTCAAATTAAAAAAAAATATCCCGAAACAACGGTAGTGGTGTGTGAAGATCGCGTAAAAGCTATAAAAAAAATAAACCAAGGATGCGATGCAGTACTACTTGATGATGCCTATCAACATCGTTCTTTAAAACCTAGTTTTTCGATACTCTTATTCGATTACAACTCACTACTAGAAAAGGCACTCCCCTTACCTACAGGAAACTTTCGAGACACTCTATCAGAAAGCAAACGAGCAAATACAATCGTCATCACAAAATGTCCAAATACTCTAAACGAAGAGCTAAAAACTAAAATCATAAAAAAAATTTCGAACTACTCCAAGGCACCTTTATTTTTTTCAAAAATATCTTATAAAAATATTATTCAACCAAATGGTAAAGATCTAACGGACTTTGATTTAAAGAATACGATCGTTTTTTTGTTTACAGGTATAGCAAATCCTGTCCCTCTGTATGATTATCTAAAATTACAGGTTAAAGAACTCCACTATATTGCATTTTCTGATCATCATGACTTTTCAGAAGAAGACAAAAAAAATATCTTAAAAAATTTCCAAAATATAAGCGCTGATAACAAAATATTACTGACTACAGAGAAAGACATTCAACGTTTAGCTAGCTCATTTGTTTCAGCATATAATGTTCATTATATCCCTATTGAAACAGAAATTCTATTTAATCAAGCCGAAAAATTCAATAATTTATTGTTTGATGCATTCCATATTGTTAATTAGTATTAATCAGCGTTAAACTTCCCTAAATAAGCTTTTCTTATACAACAACTTAGCTTCCTATAGTTTACTTTTGACAAGTACAAAAATAAACTATATGGAACGTCGACGGCTGTAGAAAACAACCATATGGCCATTAAAAAGCAATTTATTAAACATATGAAATGTCCATGATTACAAAAGACAAACAAGAATGAAAATAATCTCGACATTCCATATGACCTTTTTTAAAAAAATTATTTACATATGAAAAACATCAATTTATGTATTGTATTTCTGATACTAGGAATAAGTATCGGTTTTGCGCAAGAACGAGGCAAATTTCAGGAGATGTCAGCTACGGATCGTGCAAAAGGAATTGTCGAAAGATTAACAGATGAACTTGCATTAGAAAAAAGTCAACAGGATTCTATATACAAACAGGCCTTAGCACAAGCCACTGCTGAAAAAGAAATATTTGCAAATGCTAGTGGTGATAGAGAAACCATTCGTACAGCTATGCAAGAAAATAGAAAAAAATTCGACACAAAGATAAAGTCTTTTTTAAATGAAAAACAGCTAAAAACATATGAAGAGTTGGAGAGTAAGCGAGGACAACGACCTCCAAAAAAAGACTAATGAAAAGCTTCTTTAAGCAAAGAAAAAAAGAGGAATCTTAGGACTCCTCTTTTTTATGATAATTGTATTTACTTATATCAAAAAGCCTATACGATCTTTATTCCATTAAGGTTGAACAGGTTCAGCTGGCTGGATCGGAGTTTCAACTGGAATAGGAGCAGTTTCTTTCGGACGTTCAGAAACTATTCTTTCAAATAGTGGTTTTTGCTCATCAGACAACTTCTCAGCTACTTGTGCATCTGTGCTAGCTTGCAGCTTATTTAGAGATTCGGCAAGTACTTCTGGTGATAATGTCCCGTCTACTTTTACCGCTTCTTTTGATTTTTCACCTTCCAGAACAATTTGAAAGATGCTCGTTTGTTGATCCTCAGTGAGCGTCAGTTTTTCTGTTAATGTAGTTACTTCCTCTTTAGCAACTTCATCTGGGTTGGTTTGCGCAAATGTCAATGTGATCGCGAATAATAAACTGATACCTGTTAAAAATAATTTTTTCATGACTATAAATTTTAATTGTTAAACCATTACTAATAACTCATTTGTTATAATAACTCACTAAAACCATGATTTAGTATTTCTATTGTATCACTTATGTTACAATTTAACATTACTTAACAATAAGAATAAACCAATATTCCAAATTAACATTAACAACACATCTATAAAATAGTCTCTCTTTAAAGCAAAAAAAGCGTAACCCTTAAGGTTACGCTTCTTCATTCCATTAAACATTCAAAAAAAACTAAGATGTTTTTAGTTTCTTTTGAATATCTTGCACATAAGTTTTAAATTTTTTGTCTGTCTCAATCAAATCTTCTACAGTCTGACAAGCATAAATCACGGTGGAATGATCTCGTCCGCCAAAAAAACTGCCGATAGATTTGAGAGAAGATTTGGTATGATTCTTCGCCAAATACATCGATATTTGACGAGCCTGAACAATCTCACGTTTACGTACCTTCGATTTCACCATTTCTACAGGAACCTCAAAATATTCACAAACCAGCTTTTGGATATATTCCATAGAAATCTCTTTGTGTGTATTTTTCACAAAGTTCTTTAACATGGATTTAGCCAAGTTGAGGTCAATTTCTTTACGGTTCAATGTAGACTGTGCTAAAAGCGAAACCATCGCTCCTTCTAACTCACGCACACTGTTGTCAATTTGTGTAGCTACATACTCTACTACACTTTCAGGCAATTCGATACCATCGGAATACATTTTTTTCTTCAAGATAGCCATTCTCGTTTCCAGATCTGGAACTTGGATATCGGCGGACAACCCCCACTTGAAACGACTCAATAAACGTTCCTCTAGTCCAGATAAGTCTTTAGGAGCTTTATCTGAAGTTAAGATGATCTGTTTTCCTGATTGATGTAAATGATTAAAGATATGGAAGAAAATGTCTTGGGTCTTTTCTTTACCCGCGAAATTGTGTACATCATCCATAATAATCACATCCATTGCTTGATAGAAGTTTACAAAATCATTGATTGTATTATTTTTCAATGAATCGACAAACTGCTGACAAAATTTCTCACAGGATACGTAGATCACAAGCTTATCAGGTAAATTCTTCTTAATTTCATTACCGATAGCTTGAGCTAAATGCGTCTTACCTAAACCTACGTCACCATAAATCATTAATGGATTAAAAGAAGTTCCTCCTGGCTTATTAGCCACAGCGAAACCGGCTGAACGCGCTAAACGATTACATTCTCCTTCAATAAAATTATCAAAAGTATAATGATGATTTAGCTGCGGATCAACCTGCAACTTCTTTAGTCCCGGAATAACAAAAGGATTTTTGATATTCTTGTTTAATGCTACGGGTACAGGAATAGATTGTTTTTTTCCCTCCGCACCATTCCCATTTGATGGAATGTTTGTGGTATACGGAGTGTTTGCAGAAGATTTGTCTACGATAATGTTGTACTCTAAACGACCTTGTTCGCCCAAGAACTTTTTGATCGTTTTTCTAAGAATACCAACATAGTGTTCTTCCAACCACTCGTAGAAAAATACCGAAGGCACTTGAATAGTCAAAACGTTTCCGTTCAGACCTACCGCTTTCACAGGTTCAAACCAGGTCTTAAAACTTTGTGCAGGGATATTGTCTTTTATGATTTGAAGACAACTATTCCAGACACTCATACACGTTTTTTCCATTCGTAAATTGTTAATAACTTGAAAACCAATATTTGACAAAAAAATTGTTTAAAACTTTCGCTTATGACGAAGATGAACAAAAATTTTGAGCTAAAAAACTAAAATGTTAAAAAAAAGTAAACAAATTGTAAATCAGTAACTTAAGTATATTTTCAAAGCATTTTTGTGCTAAATAAACCGCACAATTTTTATTTTTCCACAGCTATATATTTTAGGGATTTATACGCGCTACTTTCTGTTAAAATACGTAAAACACAAAATATATGTGGAAAACTATTGATCATTTCCCATGATTAAATGTAGCACTTTTTAAGTATAAAAAAAAGGGAGATTTTGATAAATCTCCCTTTTTATAATATTTGATCTGTCATCATTTAAGAAACCATCGTATCTGTTTTAATAGAAGTGGCCAATGTCTTACAAGTAGAGACAATAGATGATGCATCATATCCACAAATCTTCCATAATTCAGATTGCTCACCGTGATCCACAACTTCATCAGGTATTCCCAAACGTATTACCTGTGCTTTATATCCATGATCAACCATAAATTCCAAAACGGCAGATCCAACACCTCCCATAATACTTCCATCTTCCACCGTGATTACCTTGCTAAAGGTAGCAAAAACCTCATGTAACAAACTTTTGTCTAAAGGTTTCGCAAACCTTAGGTCATAATGAGCGGGATATATTCCCTCTTGATTTAAAAGTTGAACTGCTTTTACAACTTCATTACCTATAGCACCAAAACTTAAAATAGCCAATTCCTCTCCATCATGCAATTTTCTTCCCTTTCCAATTTCTATTGATGAAAACGGCCGCTGCCAATCAACCATAACTCCATTGCCTCGGGGATAACGTATAACAAAAGGTCCTTGATCTGGAAGCTGGGCTGTATACATAAGATTTCGCAGCTCTTCTTCATTCATTGGCGCTGATACAATCATATTTGGTATACATCGCATAAAAGCAATATCATACGCACCATGATGTGTAGGTCCATCTGCACCTACAATTCCAGCTCTATCTAAACAAAAAACAACATTTAAATTTTGTAAAGCAACGTCATGCACAACCTGATCATAGCCTCTTTGCATAAAAGAGGAATATATATTACAAAAAGGAACCATCCCTTGTGTTGAAAGGCCAGCACTAAAAGTGACAGCGTGTTGTTCAGCAATACCAACATCGAATGCTCTATTCGGCATCGCTTTCATCATAATATTCATAGAAGATCCAGAAGGCATGGCCGGTGTCACTCCCATTATTTTATCATTAGATTCCGCTAATTCAACTAGAGTATGTCCAAAAACATCTTGATACTTTGGTGGTTGAGGTTTATCGGCTGTGCTTTTTTTAATTTCTCCAGTTATTTTATCAAATAAGCCTGGTGCATGCCATTTTGTTTGATCTTTTTCTGCTAAAGCATAACCTTTTCCTTTTACCGTTACAACATGTAAAAGTTTTGGTCCTGGTATACGTTTAAGGTCTTCAATTGTCTTTGCCAATTTAACCACATCGTGTCCGTCAACTGGTCCAAAATATCTAAAATTCAATGACTCAAATAAATTGGCATTTTTTAAAAGTGTACCTTTAATACTTTGCTCAAGTTTCTTCGCCCAGCCATAAGCATCTGGCCCATTTTTAGAAATTTTTGCTAAAACAGCTATCAGGTCATCACGAAATTTATTGTAGCTTTTAGAAGTGGTAATACTTGTTAGATACTCTTTCATAGCTCCGACATTAGGATCTATTGACATACAGTTATCATTGAGTATGACTAACAGATTGGATTTTTCGATTCCTGCATGATTAAGTGCTTCAAAAGCCATTCCTCCTGTCAATGCTCCATCGCCAATGATAGCCACATGCTGTCGATCTGTTTCCCCCTTGTATTCCGAAGCCACAGCCATACCTAAAGCTGCCGAAATCGAAGTAGAAGAATGTCCAACACCGAAGGTGTCATATTCGCTTTCTCCTCTCTTCGGGAATCCAGATATTCCGCCAAATACCCTATTAGTATGAAATACTTCACGACGTCCGGTAAGTATTTTATGGCCATATGCTTGGTGTCCTACATCAAATATAATTTGGTCATAAGGTGTGTTAAGAGCGTAGTGTAAAGCTACAGTCAACTCCACCACCCCCAAACTAGCCGCAAAATGCCCACCATTTACAGATACAATATCTATAATAAACTGTCTTAATTCCTGACAAACAGCTTCCAAATCTGTTGCTTTGAATGTTCTAAGATCAGAAGGAAAGTTTATTTGTTGTAATAGTGGGCCTGCCTCTACTTGCATATCTTCTCTTGTCTATAAATAAGTTACAAATTAACAACTTATTCGTTAAACTACAGAACAATAAATCCAAATAAAAGTTTATCATATCCAGACTGTTAAAAAATTGCAAAATATAATTCCCATGCAAATGCCTATTTTTGGCTAACTATGCAGACAGAAGCTTACGAGATAAAATTAGCACAATTTGAAGGCCCTTTTGATCTTCTCTTATTTTTTATAGAGAGAGATGAATTAAATATTCATGATATTCCTATCTCTAAAATAACAGATGATTTTTTGGATTATATCCAAAAAATGCAATCATTAAATATTGAGCTAGCAAGTGAATTTATTTTTGTTGCCTCCACCCTTATGCGTATAAAGGCAAAAATGTTACTCCCTCGTCCCGAACTTGATGAAGCAGAAAATGAAATAGATCTTAAAAAGGAACTGACTCAAAAACTTATTCTCTATAAACAATTTAAGGAAATTTGCGAAGACCTTCGCATTTTCGAAGAAAACAGATCTAAAATTCACGATCGCGGAAATATTATTTTCGATAATAAACTCGCTCGTAAAAAAGACAATACAGACGAACAGTTGGATTCGTTCGATTTATATAGGCTCATGCTTGTTTACGAAAAATTGATGTTCAATTTTAGACATCGCATTGTAGAGGTAACCCACACCGTAATCCAATATCCTTACACCATCGAACAGCAAAAAAAAGCTATTACAGAACTTATAGAAATCAATCGAAAACTTGATTTTCAGCAAATGAGAAAACATTCAGAGAATAAAGTACAATTTGTATATAATTTCTTAGCTATGCTTGAAATGCTACAACAACGTCTCTTGGAAATAGAGGTTGGTCTAGGTTACAACAATTTTTGGATAGAAAAAAAAGAGGACATATAATTAATTACTGAGAATTTTCACGCAACGATTCTAATTGCTTTTTGAGAAAATGAAATTGATCATTCGAATTAATAGTACCCAATTTGCGTAGTGCATAAATTCCTGCTTTCAGCGCTGTAACTTTTTTATCTGAAAATGAATCGATGAGCCTATTTAATTTTTCCTCAGTAAATAAGTCGTCTACAATGCCATATGCCAGTGCCTCATCAAAGCCAAAATACGAGGTTTCTAAACATAATTGTAGTACTTTCTTCTCTGGCATTACCTTTAATAAACTAGCCATAACTTGAAATGGAAAAATTCCAAGTTCCAATTCAGGTAAACGGAAACGAACATTTGCTGCACTCAATACATAAGTACATCCTAAAATCAGTAAAAAACCTCCGGCAATTACATCTCCTTCTACAATAGCTATCGATGGTTTACAAAAACTGTACATGACCGCCCCTAAAGACACATCCGTATTTATCAATTCTGGATTTAACTTATCTGATGAAGGATCTTCAAATGTTTTAAGATCCATTCCTGCGCAAAATATTTTCCCTTCTGCTCGTAACACCACTAATTTTACATCACTCTCCTCTTCTGCTATGCCCAATGCATGCGATATTTCACTAATCATTGTTGGCGTAAATGCATTTCTTTTATCTGGGCGAGCCAATGTTAGTGTAAAAATAGAACCATTCTTTTGTGTTCGGATATAATTATACTGCATTTTGAAGTAATAGTTGAAAATTTTCTATTAAAGATTCGACAGCTTGTCCAGAATTTGATGTGAACATGTTAAGTAATAATTCGCTTGGTATATTTCCAACAAGCTCATCCTGTGCAAATGGACAACCACCATATCCCATTACAGCTCCCTCAAAAATACGACATCCTGCTTCATACGCTGCTTGAATCTTGTCCGTAGCTGAAGCTACGTTACTATGCAAATGTATACTAAGTTCTACCTTTGGAAAAGAGCCATGTAACACGCTAAATAAATTTTTTATTGCCGCTGGAGAAGCTAAAGAAGTTGTATCTGCAATCGAGAATTTAGCTATTCCTAAAGCTACTAATTTATCCATCCAAGCAACGACTTCTTCAGGATGCCAGGGGTCTCCATAAGGGTTTCCAAAAGCCATAGATAAATATATCATTAACTCGGGACTCTCCGTATTTTGAAGTATATCCTTACAAGCTGCAATAGTTTTATACGCATCCAGGATAGAACGATTTGTATTTCTTTTTTGAAACGTATCCGATACAGAGAATGGATAGCCTAAATAATCTAACTTATCATAATATTTTCCAATTTGTGCTCCTTTTTCATTTGCAATGATAGCGATCAACTTAGTTTTGTTATTTTTTTGTAGTCCATCTAATACCATTGCTGTATCAGCAAGTTGTGGTATTGCATGAGGCGATACAAAACTTCCGAAATCAATGTAATCAAAAAGCTCACTTTCGAGTAGGCTATTCATATACATTATTTTTTTTTCAGTGGGAATAATAGATTTAATCCCTTGAATCGCATCTCGAGGACAGTCTACTAATTTTACAGGAGAGTCGTTATACATCTTTTCTTATTTCTCTGGATATCACCATTTTTTGTATAGAACTAGTTCCTTCCCCTATTGTACAAAGCTTGGCATCACGAAAAAATTTCTCTGCTGGATAATCCTTAGTAAATCCATATCCTCCATGAATTTGCACAGCTTCATTTGAAACTTCAACGGCAATTTCAGAAGCATACAATTTAGCCATCGCACTTTCTTTTGTTACAGTTTTACCTCCATCCTTTAATTGTCCCGCTTGTCTAACTAATAATTCCGACGCTTCAATTTTTGTAGATAAATCGGCTAAACAAAAACCTACGGCTTGAAAATCGTAAATCTTTTGATTAAATTGTTCTCGTTCATTTGCATAACGCAATGCTGAAAGATAAGCTCCCCGTGCTATCCCTAAAGAAAGAGCAGCAATAGAAATCCTTCCACCATCAAGCAGTTTTAGAGCTTGTACAAAACCTTCTCCCTCTTTACCTATAATCTGATCCTGATGTATTTTACAATTATCAAAAAATAAACTTGCTGTCTCCGAAGCTCTCATCCCCAGTTTATCCAATTTTTTTCCCGCTGAAAAACCAGGTGTATCTTTATCTATGATAAATGCTGTAACGCCTTTCTTATCTCCCATGTTTCCTGTTCGAACCATCACTACAGCTACATCACCACTTATTGCATGCGTAATAAATGTTTTCGATCCATTGATGATATAGTATTCACCTTCTTTAACACCGGTAGTAGACA
Organism: Sphingobacterium sp. LRF_L2; assembly: GCF_965644235.1. Lineage (NCBI taxonomy): Bacteria > Pseudomonadati > Bacteroidota > Sphingobacteriia > Sphingobacteriales > Sphingobacteriaceae > Sphingobacterium > Sphingobacterium sp. LRF_L2. Next base: position 528,893 of record NZ_CBFFRI010000003.1, read on the forward strand.
ATCCCGCAGCATCTGATCCAGAAGAAGTTTCCGTTAGTCCCCAAGCTCCAATCCATTCTCCTGTAGCCAACTTTGGTAAATATTTCTGTTTCTGAATCTCACTTGCAAAAGAAAGAATATGATTTGTACATAGTGAATTATGCGCTGCTAAAGATAATCCTATAGCACCACAAACCTGTGATATTTCATCTAAGATAGTGATGTATTCTTGATAACCTAATCCTCCACCATTATATTTCTCTGGAACTAGAATTCCCATAAATCCGTATTCTCCAAGCTTTTTAAAAAGATCAATAGGAAAATATTGCTTCTCGTCCCAATCTTTAACAAAAGGCTTAATAAATTCTTTAGTAAATTGTTTAGCACTTTCCCGTACCAAAGCTAATTGTTCATTTTCATAGATACGTAACATAATATTTTGTAAGTTTATACTGGTGTTTTACGAAAAATATAAAATATATTTCACATATTAAAATTTTTGTAATCCGAATACCGTTAACCACTTATAAATTAAAAATATCAAAACAGACAGCTATGCAAGAATTGTTAGATTTGCTGAAAACCAAAACCGACGAACTACATCTGGGAGGAGGCCCCGATAAAATACGAAAACATAAAGAAAAAGGTAAGTTGACCGCTTGGGAACGTATATCTATACTATTAGATACCGATCGTGAATACATTGAAGTAGGTAAGTTTGCTGGTGATGGTTTATATGAAGAACATGGTGGTTGTCCCAATGCAGGCGTAGTAGTTGTTATAGGATATATCTCTGGTAGATTATGCGTTGTTGTTTCCAATGATGCTACTGTAAAAGCCGGATCTTGGTTTCCTATAACGGCAAAAAAAAATCTAAGAGCACAAGAAATAGCCCTAGAAAACCACTTACCCATCATCTATTTAGTGGATTCTGCTGGTGTTTACCTGCCTATGCAGGATGAAATTTTTCCAGACAAAGAACATTTCGGTCGAATTTTTCGAAACAATGCTAAATTGTCGTCTATGGGCATACCTCAAATTTCTGCAATTATGGGGTCTTGCGTTGCCGGAGGTGCATATTTGCCGATTATGTCTGACTATGCACTAATAGTCGAAGGTACTGGTTCCGTTTTCTTAGCAGGCTCCTATCTTGTAAAATCATCTATAGGGGAAGTCATCGACAATGAAAGTTTAGGTGGAGCCACAACACACTGTGAGATATCTGGTGTTACGGATAATAAATATCCAAATGATGAAAGTTGTTTACAGGCTATACGAAACATCATCGAAAAATTTGGACATAGGCCAATAGCAAATTTTTCCAGAATAAAAGCTAAAGAACCCCTATATGATAGCAATTTTATCTATAATTATCTACCAAAAGATCGACTAAAGTCTTATGATATGCATGAAATATTAAAGGCTATTATAGATGAAGATTCTTTAGAGGAGTACAAAAAAGATTACGGAAAAACCATTATTTGTACCCTAGCACGTATTGATGGATGGGCTGTCGGTATTGTCGCCAACCAACGCGAAATAGTAAAAGCAAAAAAAGTTGGGAATACAAGTGAGATGCAAATGGGAGGTGTTATCTACTCGGATTCAGCAGATAAAGCAGCTCGATTTATTATGAATTGTAACCAACAGAAAATACCTTTGGTATTTTTCCAGGATGTAACAGGATTTATGGTTGGTTCACGATCAGAGCAAGGTGGAATTATCAAAGATGGAGCAAAAATGGTTAACGCAATGGCTAATTCTGTCGTTCCTAAATTTACGTTCATTATAGGAAATAGCTATGGTGCAGGTAATTACGCTATGTGTGGAAAAGCGTATGATCCTCGTCTTATTTATGCTTGGCCAACGGCTAAAATAGCAGTAATGAGTGGAGCATCTGCAGGAAAAACTTTATTACAAATTCAAGAATCTAACTTAAAAAGCCAAGAATATTCTCTGAGTGAAGAGGACAGAATAAAACGACTATCGGAGATAGAACAACTATATAATCAACAACTTAGCCCATATTATGCTGCAGCGAGATTATGGGTAGATGGTGTTATAGATCCACGTGAAACAAGAAAAATAATATCGATGGGGATCGAATCTGCAAACCATAATACTGATATACAGCGTTATAACGTTGGTGTAATCCAAGTTTAGATCAGCAAAAAAAAGCGTAGATAGAAGTAAAAGCTATTTATAATATTTTTCCATCGAATAGATCATTATAAATACGTAAAAAAGGTTGTAAACTTTCTGGATTTCGCATAATATCTTTTGAAACAACTTCGTGAATTGTTAATCCTTTAAAGATTTTCTTTACAGGGATCTCTAACTTTTTACCACTTAGGGTATAGGGAATATCAGGTACTTCAAAAAAGAGATCTGGGATATGACGAGCAGAATACTGCTCCCGAATATATGTCTTCAATTGGGGGACGATAAAAGACAGGGAAGCATTTGTTTCTAACTGCAAAAATAGAATTATCTGTGATTCCGCATACACTCCCTCTGTGGCTATCACTAAACTGTCTATTATCCCTATACAAGTTTGTACTGCATCATATATCTCTGCGGTACCAATACGTATGCCTGCCCTATTTAATGTTGCATCGGATCTCCCCTGCATAACTATACTCCCTTCATCATCAATACTAATCCAATCACCATGCGTCCAATAGCCTGGATATTGTATAAAATAGCTTTCTTTATATCTATTTAAGCCTTCATCATTCCAAAAAAATACAGGCATTGATGGTAGAGGTTTTTTAATAACGAGTTCGCCTACTTCATTATAAACTGGATTCCCATTCGCATCTAATGCCAAAATAGCTGAGCCTAATGTCCTGCATTGTATAGCACCGGCATATACAGGTAACCAAGGACATCCAGATAGAAACGCACTGCATACGTCTGTTCCCCCACTTAGCGAAATAATATGTGTTTCAGGAAATTTCTGTTGCAAATTTTCAAATGTAGCTATTGGTAGAGGGGAGCCAGTTGAACCTATAACTTTCGGAAAATAATTAGAGATATCAAGTTGATGTATAGTGGAAAAATAGGCTGCACCTGCGCCTAAATGATCTACCTTAATGTCTCTCACAAAATTCCAAAAATTACGGTGACCATTATAACTTATAGCCCCATTGAATATACATAAACTAGCATCACATAGAAGACTAGACAAAGCGTAGTTCCACATCATCCAACCTGTGGTTGTGTACCATAAAAATTTATCTCCTGCTTGTACATTCTGATGTAGAGATAATGCTTTAAAATGTTCTAGTAAATTCCCTCCTGTTGCGTGAACAATGGCTTTTGGAGATCCTGTTGTACCAGATGAATATAAAATCCAAATAGGATGATCGAAAGGAACTCGCTCAAAATTTAAAGTCTTTGCGCTGAACGAGGATAAAATATTTTCCCATTCGCATTCATTCACTTTTACCACCCGAGTTAGGCTGTTTATTTGCTTTTCAATAGCACACAGCGTTTCACTCTTTGTATAGTGTTTTCCATTATATCGGTAATTAATTTCTATAAAGAGTAGCTTAGGTTCAATCAATAAAAAACGTTCAATTATACTCTTATCACCAAAATCAGGTGAACAACAAGACCATATTGCTCCAATAGAATTCACCGCAAGAAAGATAGCAATAGCTTCTACATTATTTGTAAGAATACCTACAACCGTATCTCCTTTCTTTATCCCTTCATTACGTAGAAATTGCTGAATAGCGGAAACTTTATTTTTAAGATCTCCCCAGGTTACTTCCCTGTAACCATCTTCTTCGTCATGGTAATATATGGCTACTTTATCCTTGTCTTTATTAAGAAAAATGTGTTCTGCGTAACTTAAGGATATTCCATTAAACCACTTTGTTCCAATAAAACCGGTATCATCTCCTCCTGCAATAAGTACTTCCGAATAGCTACCTGAATATTTTATTTTGAAAAAATCTAAGATGGTCTTCCAAAAAGATTCTATGTTTTCAATAGACCAGGAATACAAATCAGTGTATGTTGAGAAATTATATCCATAATTTTCATATAGATAGTGTTGATAATGTGACAGCGAAGATCTCAACTTATAAGGCTCACTGGGGGTCCATAGAGGCTTTTTCATGTTGTTTAAAAATGGCTACTCCGCTAAAATACTAAAAACTGTGAAAAGCTGAAATCTTTTAATAGCATAATCTACAGAAAGTAAAAAGGTAATTTATTTCTTAAAAAAACAAATTACCTTTTTGTATCATGGGAATTAGATATTATACTATCCTTCCGATGAAGAAACGTTATCAGAACCAAAAGCGTTCCAACCCTGTGCTTTTATGCTGTGTACATGTCCGGATTTGGAAATCATTTCACAACCTTCGTTTTCCTCCGTTATATAGCCAATTATTGAAATATCCAATTGATTTTTAACTCTATCGTATTGCTCTTGAGGAACTGTAAATAATAACTCATAGTCTTCTCCACCATTCAAAGCACATACAGTAGGATCTAATCCAAATTCGCGTGCTGTTTCATAAGTCATCGGATCAATAGGAATCTTTTCTTCATATAACTTACAACCAACACGAGAAGCTTTACAAATATGAATAATTTCGGAAGCTAGACCATCAGAAATATCAATCATTGAATGGGGTTGAATACCATAAGTTTCAAACAACTCCACGACATCCTTACGAGATTCTGGTTTTAGTTGTCTTTCAACAATGTAATCCTTTCCCTCTAAATCAGGCTGAATATTAGGGTTTTCTAAGAATATTTGTTTTTCTCTTTCCAAAAGTTGAAGTCCTACATAGGCTCCTCCCAAATCTCCACTTACACAAAGAAGATCACCTTCTTTCGCTCCCGAACGATAAACAACTTTATCGGCATCGGCAAAACCTATACTTGTTACAGAAATAACTAGCCCTTGTTTCGACGCAGAAGTATCTCCCCCAACAAGATCTACATTATATTTTTTACAAGCAATAAGCGCTCCTTCATATATCTCTTCTACTGCCTCTAATGGAAATTTCGATGACAATCCGATAGAAAAAGTAATCTGCGAAGCTTTTCCGTTCATTGCATAGATATCACTCAAATTTACCTGTACTGCCTTATAACCTAAGTGTTTCAATGGTACATAGCGCAGATCAAAATGTATTCCTTCTAAAAGTAAATCGGTGGATATCAAAGTCTTTTTATTTGAAAAGTCTAAAACAGCAGCATCATCGCCAATTCCTTTAATAGTAGAAGGCATGCTAATTTCAACGGCTTTCGTTAGGTAATCAATGAGACCAAATTCGCCTAATTCATTGATATTCGTTCTATTTTTATTGTCAAACATTTCTTGAGTAAAGTAGTTTAAAATTAAATTTTACGAACTTATTTATTAAAGACCAAAACGTTCTGATATTTCTAGCATTCGTTCTATTGGCTTTTTAGCTCGATCGATTACATCAGCTGGTAAGTCAACTTCAGGAAGTTCATAATATAAACAGTTATAAAGTTTCTCCAATGTATTTAATTTCATATGTGGACAATCATTACATGCACATACATTATTTGGAGGAGCTGGAATGAATATTTTAGTCGGACTGGATTTCTGCATCTGATGTAATATTCCTGATTCTGTTGCTACTATAAATTCCTGAGCGCTATCCTCTATCGTATACTTTAACATACCTGATGTAGACCCAATGTAATCTGCCTGTGCTAATATATGATCTTCACATTCTGGATGGGCAATGAATTTAGCTTTCGGAAACTGCTTCCTTAGATCTGTAATCTTATCCTGAGAAAATATTTCATGCACCATACAAGCGCCATTCCAAAGTACAAGATCACGCCCGGTTTTCTTTTTAACATAATCCCCTAAATTTTTATCAGGTCCGAATATGATCTTTTGTTCTTTTGGCAAACTTTCTACAATCTCTACAGCATTGCTTGAGGTACAAACGATATCCGACAATGCTTTTAATTCTGCTGTACAGTTAACGTAGGTAATTACTAAATGATCGGGATATTGCTCTTTGAATTTAGCAAACAGATGTGGCGGACAACTATCCGAAAGTGAACATCCAGCTTTGAGATCTGGTAATAAAACTTTTTTTGAAGGCGATAATATCTTGGCTGTTTCAGCCATAAAATGAACCCCTGCAAAAACAATCATATCCGCATCCGTTTTTGCAGCTTGTTGTGATAATCCCAAACTATCCCCTATATAGTCTGCAATATCCTGAATTTCAGCATCTTGATAATAATGAGCAAGAATGACTGCATTCTTTTCTTTCTTAAGTCGCTGAATTTCAGCGATAATATCGATAGTTGGATCTATGGGCTCATCAATATAGCCTTTTGCATCCAAATCTCTTTCAAAGGTTGTGTTCATTTATCTTTCTTCTCTACAAATTAGCGTTCACTTTATTTGACTAAGCGACAATACAAAAGTAAAGAAAGAAAATGAAACGAAATCCACATTCCCTTTTTCCAATAAATGATAATATTTTTTTAAAGAAAGAATCTTATTGTTTATTAGTCTGTGGAAAATGGGGAAAAGTGCAATATTTTATTTTTTGAATAATGAGTTTTATAAGCTTATCCACATTTTATTAACAGTTATAAACACCTTATAGCTTGATTTTCAATAAGGTGATTTTTCTAAGTTTTATCTTTCCATATTTTTGTGTTGATTTTTTAGTGTTTACATTTTGTTAATATCTGCTTCATTTTTAGTTAATTTTTGGGGAAGATTTGTGGGAATATAGTAGACTGTGTGGAAAGTTTAAAAGTTTTCAATTTTAGTTAACGGTTTTTATACAGGTTTTCCACATATTTTGTTAATTTGTTTCTTCTAATTTAGAGAAAGCGCACACTTTATAACAGGTTATGGCACATAAAAAGGTGGATTTTTTAATTATCGGGTCTGGTATAGCGGGTTTGAGCTTCGCATTAAAGGCTGCGGAGTTAGGTAAGGTGTTGATTATCACTAAGTCTAATGAAGACGAGTCGAATACAAAGTATGCACAGGGAGGAGTAGCTGCAGTTGTGGATAAATCAGATAGCTTTGATAAGCATATCGTTGATACTGAGATTGCTGGCGATGGATTATGTAATCCACAAATTGTGGAAAACGTTGTAAAAGAAGCTCCGGCACGCATTAAGGAACTAATAGACTATGGGACTAATTTTGATAAGGTAGATGAAGAACATTACGATTTAGCTCGGGAAGGTGGACATTCTAAACATAGAATACTCCACTATAAGGATATCACGGGATATGAAATAGAACGCGCACTTTTAGAGCAGGTACATGCACATCCTAACATCGAGATGTTAACGCATTATTTTGCTGTGGATATCATCACACAGCATCATAAAGGAATACATGTCGATAAATCTACGAAAGATGTCACCTGTTATGGTATTTACGCCTTGGATACACGGACTGGTCGTATTGAGACGTTTTTGAGTAAGATTGTCCTTATGGCTTCGGGGGGTGCGGGACATGTGTATGCAAGTACGACAAATCCTACAATAGCTACAGGAGATGGAATAGCAATGGTTTATCGTGCAAAAGGGAAAGTCCGAAATATGGAGTTCATACAGTTTCACCCTACCTCATTATATAATCCAAAAGAATCACCAGCTTTTTTGATATCGGAAGCTGTACGTGGTTTTGGAGGTATTTTAAGACGCGTAGATGGTATATCTTTTATGGAAGAATACGATGTTAGGGGATCGTTGGCTTCGCGCGATATAGTAGCCAGGGCTATTGATAATGAAATGAAGAAATCAGGCTTAGATTTTGTTTATTTAGATATTACACATCGAAAGAAGGCTGACATTCTTGCTCATTTTCCTAATATTTATGAGAAATGTCTATCCATTGGTTTGGATATGACAAAAGATTACATACCAGTCACGCCTGCAGCTCATTACATATGTGGTGGAATTTTGGTGGATGAGGTTGGCAATACTTCTATTCGGAATTTATATGCTTGCGGCGAATGTTCGTCTACAGGATTGCATGGTGCTAATCGATTGGCTTCCAATTCATTACTAGAGGCGGTCGTTTATGCACATCGTATATTTGAAGATGCAAAAGTACGCATTCAAGACATAGCGTATGATACAGATATTCCAGATTGGGATGAATCAAAAGTGATGCTTCTTAACGAAGAAATTTTGGTTACCCATAATTTGCGAGAAACACAGAAGTTGATGAGCGATTATGTTGGGATTGTAAGATCGGACTTTCGTTTAGATAGAGCAATCCGGAGGTTGGGTTTTTTGCATGAAGAGACGGAGGATTTTTATAAAAATACCAAGTTGTCTGTAAAACTATGTGAACTTCGAAACGTAATACAAGTAGCCTATCTCATTGTAAAATCAGCAATGTTGCGTAAGGAAAGTAGAGGTTTGCATTATACAACAGATTATTCGGTTAAGTCAAATTCTTTAAAAGATACAATTTTGTAATATGGCAATTATTCTTCCTGTTAAAGGTATTACACCGAAATTCGGAAAATCTGTATTTATAGCCGAAAATGCAACTGTAGTTGGCGATGTTGTGATCGGCGATCATTGTTCAATTTGGTTTTCAGCTGTGGTGCGAGGAGATGTAAATTATATAAGAGTCGGGAATTTTACCAATATTCAAGATGGAGCAGTCATACATTGTACCTATTTGAAGAATGGAACGGATATTGGTAATAATGTCAGTATCGGTCATAAAGCCATAATACACGGTTGTGTTATAAATGATTATGTATTAGTTGGAATGGGAGCTATTATTATGGATAAAGCGATAGTGGAGTCCAACGTAATTGTAGCAGCGGGAGCTATAGTATTAGAAAATAGTATACTGGAGTCCGGTTTTTTATATGCTGGAATTCCGGCTAAGAAGATTAAAGCATTATCCGAAAATCAGTTGGATATGTTGCAGAAATTGCCTCAGAATTATCTTTTGTATAGTTCTTGGTTTGAGTAGAAAGGAGGGGATGTACCCCTCCTTTCTTATCTAATTTGAAATATCTATTGTTTCGTTTTGGTCCCAGTTAGCCCTAATGGTAAACGTTTTTCCAAAGTACCAGATGTTTTCAGCTTGTCTACGTTCATATACATCAGCAGGATCCCATTTTCCGTTTTTGTTGTCGTCATAGATTATTCTTAAAGAATATTTTCCGCCAGGAAAATTTTCGTAAGAGATTATATTATTTGATGAATCAATAGAGCGTTTATCAAATACTTTCTCTTTCTTATCATCTATAAGTTCCACAACATACTGTTTAGCACTATCGAGACCAAGTACAGTAAATTTTATATTTCCGTAATTATCCGATTCATCTAATGTAAATTGAGATTTTAATTCTTTATTGAAATCATCAAAAGGGCTTGTAATCGCTTTTTCTTGTATAACGAGCTCGTAATTACGCTTTGCTCGCCAATTGTATCTGATATGATATAGTTCTTTATTGACTGAATCTTGTTGGAGTTGAAAATTCCTTCTTGATATAGAATCTTCGTATATTAATATTTTGGATTTATCGACATTAGCTATTGGAGTGCTACTTGTTAACCTTATGTGTTGTCTTTTATCTACTTTGTTATTTATGTTTAACGTCGGTTTCAGTTCTCTATCGTATTTTGCATTTTTGTTTACGCGAATGAGTACAGTATCCAGATTTTCATCTGATTTTCTTAAAGTTAGTTTAATAGAATCAAGCTCTATATTTTCAATAAAGACTTTTGCTGAGTCACTATTTGCACTGTATTTTACAATTTTTTTCGTATCTAACTCGGATGGATAGATTATTTTGATTTCAGATTCAAGCAATGGTTTATTAAACGTTAATAGAATGTTTCCTGTAGTTTCTATTTTTTTGTCCAATATTCTAAAATCTTTCGGGTAAGCTTTTGTAAACTCGAGTTTTATATTACTTGTATCTTTTTCTAAAACTATACTATCTCGCAAAAAACCTATCCATTCATCGTTTCCATTAAATATTCTATCATTATTTTGTTCTTTCAAAGCATAGATACGATACGTATTTGTTCTTAGGTTGTTAAACTTAAACGTTCCCGAAGTATCAACATTTACGAAGATATTGGCTTTTCGTTTTCCAAAAATAGAATCTTGTGAGGTTGGTATTAGAAGAATTTTTACATTTTCATCTTTCTTCTTGTCATATTCTTTTGTGAAACCGTTGATGACTGAGCCACTAATCGAAAGTGAATCAAGCTCTGCTCCGGTTGCGAATACATAATTGTAATTGATTATTGGATTTCCTTCATTGTAATCGACAAGTCCTTTTCCAAAGTTAATTGTATACGTTGTATTTTCTTCTAATGAATCGGGAAGCTGTATGACCAGATTTTTTTTACGAACTTTAAAAATAGGCTGTTCATCCAAATTTGGACTAATACTGAATTCTTTAAATTGGTTGCTTAATTTAATATACTCATCAAAACTCAACACAATTTCTTTGTCTTTGAAATTTCTCGAATAATTTTGAGGTGCTTCATGCAATAATTTCGGAGGCAAAGAATCCTTTGGTCCTCCTGTAGGCTTTTGTACGTTAGCACAGCGGTTGAACGTCAACAACAGTAAGAATATGAACCCTAAAAGGACTATATATTGTGTTTTTTTTATTTTAAAGCCTTTTAAGACGTTTGTATTGTTTTTGAAACTTCCAGTCATATAAATAAAAATACTCGTTTAAATCGCTTTATTTAAGCTTGTTATTTAAAAATATTAATTAATTGATATACAGGTATTTAGCTCATATGAACCATTAAAACGCTGATATCTGAGGGAGAAACGCCTGATATTCTTGATGCTTGCCCTAAAGTTCTCGGTTTTACTTTAAGTAGTTTTTCTCGTGCTTCAATTGAAAGTGATGTTAGAGATTTATAATCAAATTCTGGATTAATTTCTTTATCCTCCATTTTTTTCATCTTATTGACTATTTCCATTTCTTTATCAAAATAGCTTTCATATTTTACTTTAATTTCCGCTTGTTCTATTGTTTCATTATCATAGTTATTTAATAAATTATTAAATTCTCTATCTGCTGTAGCTAGGTCTTTTATACCGATTTGTGGTCTGCTAAGTATATTAAATAGTCTTGTTTTTTGGTTTACAGATGTCGATCCTACCTCTGCTAATATAGGATTTATATTTTCCATCGAAACGCTATTTTGGCGCATATATTCGACGATTTTATCAGATTCTTTTATTTTTTTATTTACTTTTTCTAACCTTTCGTCGTTTACTAAACCTAGTTTATGTGCGATTGGAGTAAGCCTAATGTCAGCATTATCTTGACGTAAAAGTAACCGATGTTCTGCTCGAGAGGTAAACATGCGATAGGGTTCTTCCGTCCCTTTGGTAACAAGATCGTCTATTAGTACACCGATATAGGACTCCGATCTTTTTAAAATTAGTTCGTGTAAGTCATTAATACGTTGGTGAGCATTAACTCCAGCTACAAATCCTTGAGCAGCGGCTTCTTCATATCCCGTCGTACCGTTTATTTGACCAGCGAAAAATAGATGCCTTACTCTTTGCGTTTCGAGTGTTAGATCTAATTGCATTGGTGGAAAATAGTCATATTCTATAGCATAGCCTGGGCGATACATTTTAGCATTTTCAAATCCGGGAATTAATTGTAACGCTTTTAATTGTACATCTTCTGGTAAAGAAGTAGAAAATCCGTTTACGTATATTTCTACCGTTTTGAAACCCTCTGGTTCTACAAAAATTTGGTGTCTATCCCGTTCTGCGAATCTGTTTATTTTGTCCTCTATAGAAGGACAGTATCGTGGTCCCAAACCTTTTATTCTACCAGTGAACATTGGGGATCTATCGAAACCAGTTTTTAATATTTCGTGAACTTTATCATTCGTATAGGTAATCCAACAGCACCGTTGTTCTGTAGGTCTTTCTACATCCGTGTAGGAGAATCTTCCTTTGTTTTCATCGCCCCATTGTTCTTCCATCGATTTGTAGTTTAACGATCGACCATCGATACGAGGTGGAGTTCCTGTTTTCATTCTTCCTGATTCGAATCCAAGAGACACTAGTTGTTCTGTAAGGCCGGTAGCTGCCTTTTCTCCTGTTCTTCCCCCTCCTATTTTCTTTTCGCCGATATGGATAATCCCATTTAAGAATGTTCCATTGGTGAGGATAACAGCATCTGATTCAATTCTAATACCCAACGATGTGATAACCCCTTTTGCTTTATCGTTCTCTACTATTACTTCTTTTACGGTATCTTGCCATATATCGATATTTTGAATAGATTCCAATGTTAATCGCCATTCCTCAGCAAAACGCATTCTATCATTTTGCGTACGTGGACTCCACATTGCTGGTCCTTTAGATTGGTTAAGCATTCTAAATTGTATGGTAGATTTGTCGGCTATAATTCCAGTATAGCCACCCATCGCGTCAATCTCTCGAACGATCTGTCCTTTTGCAACTCCTCCGATTGCTGGATTGCAACTCATTTGTGCTATAACACCCATATTCATGGTTATTAATAGTACCGAAGATCCTAGATTTGCAGCAGCAGCAGCAGCTTCACAACCAGCATGACCTGCACCTACTACTATTACATTGTATTTTTTAAACATGATTTAAACTATATGTTTCACGTGGAACTTTTATTTTTTTTATATATGTTTCACGTGAAACGTTATGATAATTCAGCTAGTGATAACCATCGTTCTGATTTTATATCTAGCGATTTTTTTAAGTGTTCTATTTCTGTTGCTGTTTTTGTTAGTTCGTCGTAGTTTGTTGAGTTTGATAGAAATTCTTGCTTTATGGCGATGGATAGTTCTATTTCTTCTATTTCTATTTCTAGTGACTCGTATTCTTTTTGTTCTTTATAAGATAGCTTTTTCTTTTCAGTGGGTTGTTTTGTTTGTTGATCTTTTTTTTCTTCTTTGATTTTGTTTTCTTCTTTCAAATTTTTTGTTTTACTTTCTTCTTCTATTTTGTAATCTGCATAATTTCCGTTATAGATTTTGATATGCCCCTCTCCTTCGAAAATAAAAAGTTGATCGCTAAGTTTGTCTATTAGATACCTGTCGTGTGATACTAGAATTAATATTCCTGGGTAATTATCTAAGAACTCTTCGAGTACATTAAGTGTGTCTATGTCTAAATCATTTGAAGGTTCATCTAGAATGAGGAAGTTGGGGCTCTTCATTAGTATACGCATAAGGTGAAGACGTTTCTTTTCTCCGCCGCTAAGTTTACTTACTAAATTGAATTGTTTTTCTGGAGGAAATAAGAATAATGTAAGAAGTTGAGAAGCTGTTAAAGTATCTCCATTAGCCATTTGTATATAATCAGCAACATTTTTTACTACGTCTAGAACTTTGTCGCTCTCCTTGAATTCTAGTCCACCTTGCTTATAATATCCAAATACCGTTGTTTCCCCTACGTCAATCGTGCCTGAATCTGGATGAATCTGTTGGGTTATCAAATTTAAAAAAGTAGATTTTCCTGTTCCGTTTTTTCCGGCTAAGCCAATTCTATCTCCTTTTTTAAAGGTATAGGTGAAATTCTTAAACAGTGTTTGGTTATTGAAAGATTTTTCTATGTTTTCAATTTCTACAATTTTTGATCCTTGTCTTGATACTTTTACCGATAATTGAACGGTGTCATTTTTCTTAGGACCTTTCGCTTTTTCTTCTAGATCATAAAATGCTTCTATTCGTGACTTTGATTTTGTTCCACGAGCTTGTGGTTGTCTGCGCATCCATTCCAATTCCTTCTTCATTAGATTTCGCGCTTTATCGGCCATAACAATATCTATAGTTTCTCTTGAAGCCTTTTTCTCTAGAAAATAGGTGTAGTTTCCTTTGTATAGATATACTTCACCTCTATCCAATTCGCGAATTTCATTACAAACATTGTCTAAGAAATATCTGTCGTGTGTAACCAATAAAACTGTTTTGTTTCCTGTAGTTAATAGTTTCTCTAACCATTCTATGGTTTCTATGTCTAAGTGGTTCGTTGGTTCATCAAGAATATATACATCCGGTTCGTCTATCAATAATTTTGCTAGTGATAATCGTTTCTTTTGACCTCCAGATAATTCACTGATGTTCTGTTCGAAATTTATAATTTGTAACCTATTTAAGATGGTTTTTATATTATATTCGTATTCCCAAGCTTCTAATTCCGAAATCTTATCTGTTAGTATGGCTAGTTTGTTTTGATCTATTTCAGGAGATGATAGAAGAAATTCGTATTCTTTGATTAATTGTTGTTGCTCATTATCTGAACTATATATGAAATCATTAACCGTTTTTAATCCATCGAAATTTGGATCTTGATTCAGAAAACCTATTTTTAGACCTTTTTCTTTTACAATTTTTCCTGAAGTAGGAATTTCTAAACCTGCTAATATTTTTAGTAATGTAGATTTTCCTGTGCCATTAATGCCTACTAAGGCTATGCGATCCCCTTTTTGAAGACCGAAATGAAGATTTTTAAATAACCATTTGTCATTGTAAGAATGACCGAGTTGTTCCGTTGATAATATGCTCACTTCTTTAATTTGTTGAATACCAAATAGTTGTATTTTAATAAATACAACTTTTATCCACTAAATCTGCTATAATACAATTTTAGTTGGGATATATCTATCCAAGCACAAAAATAAGTAAATATTTGGGGTATTTGTCGTGTAGTGAGCCTTCTCTTCGCTTTATTTACTTTTGAAGTAGAATTTAATTCAATTTGAAAGTTGCAATTAAACTGAATCTTGGTATATCCACTAGGAATGTGCTATCGTCTAATTGCCTTGACATTTCATAATAGCCTTCCATATAGCCTATTTCGCTTTTTAAGTTGCAACCCGAAATATATTGGTGACTACTTCCTGGAGCTAAAATAGGTTGTTCTCCAACAACTCCTTCTCCATCTACTTGTTTAAAATCGCCACAAGAATCAAAGATATCCCAATGTCTATTTAGTAGTTGTATTGTGTAGGCACTTAGATTCTCAATGGTGACCTGATAGGAAAACATGTAATGTAATTTTTCTGGATTGGAATATTCCGGTTGATAAATAACATCTACGGATACCCGAACACCTTCTGTTATCTGTGTAGTCATTTGATAATAAACTTATTAGTCGGAGCCAAATTATTAAATAATATTGAAACCTCAAATTTTCTTTTAAATACTTTACTGTTCATTTTATAACAATGAACCTAATATTTAGTAGTTTTGGACATGTCATTGGGAATTTTATACCTTCTTCCTGTGCCCTTAGCTGTTAATGCCGAGCGCGCGTCTTATACTTTTTACTTCAAAGAACTTATTGAGAATATTAATGAGTATATTGTGGAGAATGAAAAAACTGCGCGGAGATTTTTGAAAGAAGCAGGCTTATTGAAGCCTCAACGTGAATTGGTTATGCACGATTATGGTAAGCATCTCAGAAATAAAATCGATTATTCCGAATTATTTCAAGCGCTTTTAAAAGGAAAAGATATGGGGCTGATGTCGGAAGCTGGTTGTCCCGGTATAGCCGATCCTGGTGCTGATGTGGTTGCTGAAGCCCACAAACGAGGTATAAAAGTGGTTCCGTTGGTTGGTCCTAGTTCAATTTTATTAGCTTTGATGGCATCTGGATTTAATGGACAAAAATTTACTTTTCATGGGTATCTGCCTATTGATAAGAGTGATAGAACTAGAAAGATTAAGGAATTGGAATTGCAGTCGCAAAAAGAACGTCAAACGCAGATTTTTATAGAAACGCCATTTCGAAATAATACATTATTTGAGGAGTTGTTAAAAAGCTGTAAAAAGGAGACAAAACTATGTATAGCTAGTAATTTGACAGCAAATGATCAATTTATTCTTACGCTTTCCATTGCGGATTGGAAGAACCGAAAAATAGATCTACACAAACAGCCAACGATATTTTTATTATATGTAAATTAATTTCTTGAGTGATGTTAGAAATGTTGCCTGAAACTATTACCGAAGATGTTTTATATTTTCTTATTATCGGAATAATTATACGATTGATAATATGGATTCTTTTTGCCTACACACTATATACTACACTAAGATTAGTAAAGAAGACTAATCAATGCATACTTCCAAATCAAGCTTGGTTTATTGCTGTTCCTTTTTTTAATATTTATTGGAATTTCGAAGTTGTTAGAAGGTTGACAGATTCTTTAAATAACGAGTTTTATGATCGGAAAATAGAAGTTGAGGAGCAACCTACCAGAAAATGGGGAATGTTATTTGCTTGGACATTTTTGTTAAGTAACATTCCTTTGCCTGTTTTTATTTTGACTACTATAGCTATTTTGCATTTGGTGTATTTTATTACGTATTGGGTAAAGGTAAATCAATATAAAACTTTGTTGAAGTTGCATGTACGCAAGTTTGGAAAGGGTTATATAGCTCAAAATGAACAGTATGAAAATTAGAGAGTTGACGCAATATTTGGAGTTTATAGCTCCTTTATCTTACCAAGAATCTTATGATAATTCGGGTTTAATCGTAGGGGATCCTGATGATGAAATCCAAAAAGCATTGATTTCATTAGATTGTACCGAAGATATTGTTGACGAAGCTATAGCCAAAGGTTGTGATATTATTGTTTCTCATCATCCTATAGTCTTCAAAGGATTGAAAAAATTTAATGGTAAAAATTATGTGGAGCGTGTCGTTATTAAAGCTATTCAAAATAAAATTGCCATATATGCTATTCATACAAATTTGGACAATGTTTTAGGCGGCGTTAGTAGTAAGATTGCTGATAAATTAGCTTTGGAATGTCAAGCTGTATTGCAACCTAAAGTGGGTTTATTGAAAAAATTGATTGTCTATGTGCCGCGAACCCATGTGGAAATTGTTCGTAATGCTTTGTTTTCTGCTGGTGCTGGAGGAATAGGTAACTATGATCAATGTAGTTATAATACATTAGGATATGGTACATTTCGTGCTTTAGAAGGTGCTGATCCCCTCATTGGAAAGATAGGTGTTCAAGAGAGAGTGGAGGAAACGAAGATTGAAATAATTTATCCTGCAATCAAGGAACGATCAGTACTCTTAGCTATGTACCAGTCTCACCCTTATGAGGAAGTTGCTTATGATATTTTTTCATTAGGAAATCAACTGCATACCGTTGGTGCTGGCGTAATAGGTAATCTATCCACTGCTTCCACCGCTACTGATTTTTTAGCCTATTTAAAAGATAAGATGAATTTAAAGCTTATCCGACACACCAGATTGTTGGATAAACCTATTAATAGAGTGGCAGTTTGTGGTGGAGCTGGAAGCTTTTTATTGAGAGAAGCTAAGCTATCCGGGGCTGATATTTTTATAACAGCTGACTATAAGTATCACGATTTTTTTGATGCAGAAGATGAAATTGTAATCGCTGATATTGGACATTTTGAAAGTGAACAATTTACACAAGAATTATTATTGGAAGTAATTCAGAAAAAATTTGTTAACTTTGCTGTTCTATTGACAGAAATAGAGACAAATCCTATAAAATACTACAGTTAATGGAACAAACCGTAGAACAAAAGTTAAAAGCATTATGGGCCTTGCAGTCCATTCACACGAAGATAGATAAAATTCGCCAGGTACGTGGTGAGTTACCTATTGAGGTAGCCGATCTTGAAGATGAGATTGCTGGTCTTGATACGCGCATTGAAAAGATTCGAGTAGATCTGGATGATCTAGAAGATTCTATTGTGAAGCGTAAAAATATGATTAAGGATGCGCAAGCAGCAATCAAAAAGTACGAAGGACAGCTTAACGAGGTGAAAAACAACCGCGAATATGATGCTATATCCAAAGAAATCGAGATTCAAGGATTGGAAATTCAGGTTTGTGAGAAACGTATTCGTGAAGCTGAATTCGAAATAAAAAATAAAACAGAAGCTTACGAAGCCACGCAGAAAAATTTAGATTATAGCAAGGGTGAGCTTGATGTGAAAAAGCAGGAATTGGAAACGATTACTTCTGAAACACAAAAAGAAGAAGATGCTTTGGTTGATAAAACTGAAGAAGCAACTAAGCATATTGAGGATCGCTTGCTTAAGGTCTATAATAAATTGCGTAGCTCTTTTCGCAATGGTTTGGCCGTAGTTTCAATTGAACGCGATAGCTGTTCAGGATGTTATAATAAGATACCTCCTCAATTACAGTCTGAAATACGCCAGAGAAAGAAAATAATCATATGCGAACACTGCGGAAGGATTATTGTAGATGAAGGAGTTGTCTTCGAAGAAGAAAACGGATAATTGTATTTTAAATAATTAAATAAAAAAGGCTAGGTATCACATTCCTAGCCTTTTTTATTTAATTATTTTTTTGATAATCGTTAGAAAAGTTCTACTTCTCAAGATCTGAGTCAATAAATACTGTATTTATTGCAACATATCTGATATGTAAAGGTAATTAATCTAATTTCTATTATTTTTGAACAAAAACATCAGCTAATTAACGATATGACGAGTAAAAAAAATAACCTTTGTAAGGTTTTACTGTATTCTACCATCTTATTCTCTAGTGCTGCACAAGCTCAGCAAGAAACGTTTCTCTTACGTAGTCCTAGTATTAGTGATAAACATATCTCTTTTGTTTACGCTGGGGATATTTGGATTGCAGATAAGACAGGTGATAATCCTCGACGTTTGACCGTTAATCCAGGTGTTGAACAAAATCCTATATTTTCTCCTGATGGGCAGAATATTGCATTTACAGGTAATTACGATGGAAATACCGATGTATATACAGTACCTATTTATGGTGGAAGCCCTAAACGAGTAACCTATCATCCCGCTGCTGATATTTTACGTGGTTGGCTAAATAATAAGGAAGTCTATTTTACCACAACGAGAGAATTTACGTATTCATTAGGATCTCGTTTGTATAAGTCTTCGTTGGATGCAGATGTTTCCAGTCCGCTTTTAATGCCAGAATCTTATCAGGGAAGTCCTTCTAAGGATGGACGTTATTGGGCTTACATAAAAAATACAGATCCCACAGAACGGGACCGTGTTGCTTTTAAAAGATACCGTGGAGGAGGTATGCCCTCTGTTTGGATTTTTGATACGCAAACACAGTCTGTTGAAGCTATTCCTGGTAAAAACAGTAACGATGTAAAACCCGTGTGGCTTGGTGATAAAGTCTATTTTCTTTCTGACAGAGATAAAATTGTAAATGTATATAGCTTCGATATTAAATCGAAGAAGCTCGAGAAGTTAACTAATTTTAAAGACTACGATGTGCGGACACTGACAGGCAACGGAAGAGAATTGGCTTTTGAATATCAAGGAGGAATATATATCTTAAATACAGATGATAATAAAGTTAAACATATACCTGTCCAAGTGTATCCAGATGTGATGTATAAAAGGCCTCATTACATAGATATGGGAAATGATATACGTGGATTTGCTATTTCACCTACCGGACAACGTGCATTGTTTGAAAACCGTGGAGAAATTTTCTCTGTACCAAAAGAAAAGGGAGATGCTCGGAATATATCCAATTCACCTTCTTCCCATGAGCGTTATCCCGCTTGGTCTCCAAATGGTAAATGGATATCTTTTATCTCTGATAAAAATGGTAAATATGAACTTGTGCTCAGGGATCAAATGGCGAAAGAGGATCCTGTATATATTTCCTTAGGAAAAACAGGATTTTATTTTGAACCTACTTGGTCGCCTGATAGCAAAAAGCTGTTTTACAATGACGCACATCTTAATTTATACTATGTTGATATAGAAACGAAGAAAATTGTGTTGGTAGATAATGATCGGTCAAGTTCTATTACAGGTAGAACATCTAATCATTTTCAACCTTCTTGGTCGTACGATTCTAATTGGATTTCTTATGTAAAAAGTCTTAATAATGGTATACGTACGTTATTTTTATATAATTTGGAAACCAAACAACAGGTACAAATCACAGATGGTATGAGTGCCGTAATGCAACCAACATTTAGTAGAGATGGTAAGTATCTATTCTTTTCTGCTAGTACAAATACTGGTTTGACAAATTCTGGACTCCATATGTCGGCCTATGAGAAAAATGTTAGTTATAACGTATATGCTTTAATCTTGAGCAAAGAGACACCTTCTCTTTTCAAAAATGAGAGTGATGAAGAAAAGCTTAAAGAGGAGCAACTTGACGAAAAAAATCAAGGAAAAGCAGAATCGAAAGGACAAGAAAAAGATACAGCGAAAGGAAAGGACGTTAAAACGATTATTGATCTAGATGATATTCATGGCCGTATTGTGGCATTACCTCTTCAGCCGGGTTATTACAAACTAGACGGTGCTACCGAGAATATATTGACTTATATGCGCGGGAGATCGATAGGTGTGTACGATCTGGCAAAGTTAGAAGATAAAATTATTGTTGAAAATGCAAATGGATTTGAGCTAAGTGCGGATGGTAAAAAGATGATATATAGAGGAGGACAGGATTATTATGTTGTTAACGCAGGACAGAAGCCGGCGCCAGGAAGTGGTAAACTAGAATTCAAGGGGATTAAGCAACTGATTGACCCCGAGGCAGAATGGAGACAGGTTTTTCATGAGGTTTGGTCTATGCAAAAGGATTTTTTCTATGTGGAAAATATGCATGGTGTAGATTGGGATGCAGTAAAGGTTAAATATGAAAAATTCTTACCTTATGTGGGACACCGCTCAGATTTAGGGTATTTACTGAATGAGATGATGGGGGAAATGGTTGTTGGCCATAATTACATTTATCCAGGGGATCAACCGACAACTACAGCCATTAATACAGGAACCCTTGGAGTTGATTTGGATGTATCTGATGACTGCTATAGGATTCAGAAAATATATACCCGTTTAGATTGGAATCCATCTTTTAGAGCACCTCTTGCAGAACCTGGCTTAAATGTTAAAGAAGGGGAATATATTGTGTCAATTAACGGCATAGCGTTAATTAAAGGTATAAATATGTATCAGTTGCTTGAAAATACAGTTGATAAGCAAATCGTTTTAAAAATTAATAACGTGCCTTCACTGAAAGGAGCTCGTGAAATTGTTGTCAAGCCGATTTCATTTACGGATGAAGTTGCTCTGAGGAAGATGGATTGGGTAGAACGCAATCGCAAAAAGGTAGATGTTTTGAGTAATGGTAAAATTGCCTATGTATATATGCCAAATACCGGTCAAGATGGATACAATTATTTTAACCGTTATTATTTTTCTCAAATGGATAAAAAGGCGTTGTTGCTTGATGAAAGAAATAATGGAGGTGGATCGGTTGCAGATTACGTTATAGATCTACTCTCTAGAGAATTGATTTCTGGTTGGAAAATAAGGGACGGAAAGAGTTTTACAACGCCTGGCAATGGTATATATGGTCCTAAAGCAATGATAATTAATGAAAATGCTGGATCTGGAGGTGATATGATGCCATATATGTTCCGGTTTAAAGGGTTGGGAAAATTAGTAGGTCGTACCACTATGGGGATTTTGGTTGGAATATCCGGATATCCGCCACTCTTAGATGGAGGTAGTATTACATCTCCAAATTTCGGGATTTTTGATTTGAATGGTAATTATATTATTGAAAATGAAGGTGTTTCTCCTGATGTTTTTGTAGAGCAAACGCCAAAAGATCTTTTAGAAGGGAGAGATCCACAATTGGAACATACAATCAATCTATTGTTAGAGGAGATGCGTAGTTATCCATATAAAGACTTGAAAGATCCAAAAGATCCGGTTCGGATTAATTAGAAAACAAAATAAGGAGCGAAATTTCGCTCCTTATTTTGTTTTCTAATTTTAGGATTGTTTATTTTTAAGCCATGAACGCACTAGAGAAATCAGAAAAAAGTCCTTGGTCCGATTTATTGATATTGATGGGGATCACACTCCTCTTTACAATTGGTCTTCAATTTATTGTTTTGGTTTTAGGGGCATTACTTACAGGTGATCTCAATATCCTTTCTTCTATAGGTTCAGGCGAAGGGCAAAAAGAGGGAATCTATTTTAATTACTGTTTGCTCGCAAGTAGTTCTGTTGGTACATTTCTAGTACCCGCCTATTATTTCCAAAGATTAAACAGGCAGGTAAAAATTTTTCCTTCTCAAAATGTTTCAGACTGGAAATTGTATGTCTTAGCCATTTTATTTTTGTACGTATTTGGTCCGCTAATGTCGCTAATTTCAGACTGGAATATGCACATGAAATTACCGGATTTTTTGGAAGGGGTTGAAGGTTGGATGAGGACACAGGAAGATCTTATGGCAAGACTTACAGAGCGTATTGTCATGGTCAAAGAATGGCATAAGCTGTTGTTAAATATTCTTATTATTGGCTTTTTGCCTGCAATTAGTGAGGAGTTATTTTTTCGTGGGGCAATGCAAAGGATTTTTCATCGCGTATTTAAGAATGAATATTTAGCAATTTGGGTGGTAGGTGTAATATTTAGTGCTATCCATTTTCAGTTCTACGGTTTTTTTCCAAGACTTATTTTGGGAGTTGTATTTGGATATTTGGTTGTTTTAACCCGGAATATATGGATTGCAGTCTTCGCACATTTTGTAAACAATACGACTGTAGTGGTATTGGCATTCTATTATGCTTCAACGGGTAAAGACTATGCTGCCTTAATGAAAAGTGATTCTTACGGTTTATTTGCGTATCTTGGCAGCTTTGTTTTTAGTATTATTATTGCATTTATATTTTACCGAT
The DNA here is from genome assembly GCF_965644235.1 of Sphingobacterium sp. LRF_L2. Classification (NCBI taxonomy): domain Bacteria; kingdom Pseudomonadati; phylum Bacteroidota; class Sphingobacteriia; order Sphingobacteriales; family Sphingobacteriaceae; genus Sphingobacterium; species Sphingobacterium sp. LRF_L2. The sequence goes on from NZ_CBFFRI010000003.1 coordinate 551,608, forward strand.
ATAACAGAAGGAAGCTATATGGAAAAAGGTTGGGTTAAAGTTGGATCTTTTGCAAATGAATTGTCAAGTGAAATGTGTAGGCTCCTTCTTCAAGAAGAAGGTATTGTCGTAGTACTTATGAATAAACAAGATTCTTCGCTAAAATTTGGTAAGATCGAAATCCTTGTAAAAGAGGGAGATGTAGAAAAAGCTACAGAAATAGTTAATACTTATAATGTAGAAATAAATGAGGACTAGGGCAATTACTGGATTCTTTTTTATTGCGGTATTGATAGGAGCTGTGTTATTTGGAGCTTATTCTTTTCTTACTTTTTTTTCTATAATAGGAACGGCTTCTGTATATGAGTTTTATAAAATGGTACAAGCTAAGGATAAAAAACCGCTAATCTTTTTGGGTACTGCTGCAGCATGCTTTGCTTTAGTTTTATGGAGTTTGGTCATTTTGGGAATTATCGGCGAGAAAAACCTTTTATGGGTGTTGGTTATGATTTTATTTATTTACATAGCAGCACTTTTTCGTAAACGTTCGTTACCTATCGAGGATATATCCTATTCTTTGTTTGGAATCATATATGCTGCTGTCCCGTTTGGGATTTTTATGAGCTTGGGCTTTATCAATGGTATCTATAATGCATATATTCCCTTAGGTTTTTTGATCCTGCTTTGGACGAATGATACAGGAGCGTATCTTGCTGGAAGAAGTTTTGGTCGTCGCAAGCTGTTTGAACGTATATCGCCAAATAAAACTTGGGAAGGCTTTATCGGAGGAGTTCTTTTAGCTGTAGTTGTAGCACTCAATTTGGCGCAATATTTTGGTTCTTTACTCGGATGGCAATGGGTGTGTATGGCTTTCATTATTGGAATCTTTGGTACATGTGGTGACTTGGTAGAATCTATGCTCAAACGTAATCTCGGTGTTAAAGATTCTGGTAATCTTTTGCCGGGACATGGCGGACTTTTAGACCGGTTCGATGGTTTACTTATGGCAGCACCTCTAGTGTATATGTTACTAAAATTTGTGGTGTTTTGATGAGTTTTTGAAAGAGAATACAGTCTTATAGATATGAAAATAGAGAAAAAAACATTTGATTTCTTAAATAAATTAAGAGAAAATAATGATAGAGATTGGTTTCAAGCTAATCGGGAGATATATGAAATTTCTTTAGCGAATGTTAAAGAGTTTATCGCCTCTCTTATTGAGGATCTTTCCACTTTCGACCCACATATCAATACGGATATACAGGCTGGAAAATGTTTATTTCGCATTTATCGAGATACTCGATTTTCTAAGGATAAAACGCCTTATAAAACATGGTTTGCAGCCGGTATCTCTATCGATGGTAGGAAGTTGGATGGACCAGAATATTATTTACATATCGAACCCGGTAAGAATTTTTTAGCTGCAGGCTATTGGCGTCCTGAAAAACATCACCTTGATGCTATTCGTCAAGAAATCGATTATAATTATGATGCTTTGGTGAAAGCATTGGAGCAAGGAAATTGGTCTTTGAGTGATTTGTCTACAGAGGATAAATTGAAAAGAGCACCAGCAGGATATAACGAGGAGGATCCTCATATAGAGCTTTTTAAATTGAAGAGCTTTATTTTATACCAATCTTTTTCGGATGCTGAATTGACAAGTGAAAAATCCGTAAAGCTTTTATCTAACGTTGCACGAAGAATACACCCTTTTAAGAGTTTTATTCATCAGGCTTTAGATCAATAAGGCAGACTGATTTTCCCCATACATACCGCTGGAGAATCTGATAAATTACGTACATTTTCTTTTTCTCCGGATAAGGTTTCGTTTGCGAGAATAGCGAAAAGACAGGCTTCTTTAGCATCAGGATTTAAGTTTAGATCATAAAATGAAGTAACTTTTATTTCTTCAGAAAGTCCATCTTTTATATGCTGCATCAATAATGGGTTATGGAGTCCTCCCCCACTTACGTAAATGGCTACATCATCTAACGATTTTGCTTGTTCTTTGATTGCTTTTATAATGCTTTCCGCTGAAAATTTATTGAGTGTCGCCATTATATCATGACAAGATAGTTCTTTACAATTGACACTTTTAAGGGCTTGTTTTAGATAGGATAAGCTAAATAATTCAGGTCCTGTAGTTTTGGGAAACGATTCTTTAAAAAAGGAATGAGATAATAGTGTGGCTAAGAGCGATTGGTTTACAGTTCCCATTTTTGCCATAGTAGCATCTTTATCCATCTCCAAACCAGAGTTTTCAAACATATATTGATTCATCATGGTGTTCCCTGGACCAATATCCGTAGCGTAAGCTTTTCTAGCCGATCCACTTTTAGGTAGAAAGGTAAAGTTTGATATCCCACCAATATTAAGTAGAAAGCGATTTTCTATCTTATCCCTAAAAAGAAGATAGTCTCCGTAAGCAGCTAATGGAGCTCCTTCTCCGCCGGTAGCGATATGTTTTTGCCGGAAATCGGATAGTGTTATAATTCCCGTCATAACAGCAATATGATCACCGTCGCCAATTTGTAAGGTGCTGTTTGGGAGATGTAAATCCTTTGTTAGACGTTGTGGAGCATGATAAACCGTTTGGCCATGACTGGCGATAATATCAATTTGATCAGGATTAATTTGCCATTGTTTCAAAGCCTGATTAACGAGTTGAGCATGTGTTTGTGCAACATAGACGTTAAGGCCTGATAGGGTTTGCTGATCTATTTCTCTTTTCGCAAATATCTGACGTATTTCTTGTCTGAAGATATCCTCATAAGGGAGAGTTATGAACTTCTCTAAATACAATGAGGTATTGCTTCCACTGTTTGTGATGTGGCATAAAGCAATATCAAGTCCATCTAAAGAAGTTCCAGACATTAAACCTATGATACGTCTGTTGTCTTTTTTTGCAATTTGATAAAGTCTCTGTATTAGTGGGTTCATATCATAAAAATACAAGAAAAGTTAAGAATAAGAAGGAGTGTAGCGCTTGAAATTTCCGTAAAATGTTTAAATTTTGGTTATATCAAAGGATAATTTTATTTTTGAACAAAGAAAAATAAAGTATGAATTTTCCAGCAGAGTTAAAATACACAAAGGATCACGAGTGGGTTCGTGTAGAAGGTGATGAAGCCGTTATCGGTATTACAGATTTCGCTCAGCGCGAATTAGGAGATATAGTTTTCGTTGATATCAATACGGTAGGTGAAGAAGTGGCTGCAAACGAGGTTTTTGGTACAGTGGAAGCTGTAAAGACGGTCTCTGATTTGTTTATGCCGGTTGCATCTTCTGTTTTAGAAGTGAATGATGCTATTGATTCATCACCAGAACTTGTTAATACGGATCCTTATGGAGAGGGATGGATTATACGAGTGAAATTAAATAATGTAGCAGATGTAGATGCTTTATTGTCTTCTGAACAATATAAGTCAGAAATTAATGCATAAAAGGTATAATGTATAATAAAAAAGCGGGGTCCTTTCTACAAAGACCCCGCTTTTTTTATGTAAGAATAATGCTATTCGACATTCATATCGATGTCACTGACGATTTTTGTTCCTTCGGATTCAAAAATCGTTTTTACTTGTGCTTTTTTCGTTATGAATGTTTTTTTATCTAAGGTGTTTAAACCACTAATAGTACCAATTTCATTGTTTGATTCATCTAATAATTTTCCCACAACTTCGATGACGTAACCATCCGAAGTTTCTTCTTTAAAAGTGGATGTGCTTTCGGTTTTTGCTATTATGGGATTATTGGACATTTCGGCTTCATGTTTCCAGCTCGCTCCTATACTAATGGATTCAGCAGGTAGAGGTGTTGTGATATTTGAAAAAGTGCTTTTATCAACTGTTTCCTGCATTCCTTCTGGCAAAATTATGTCTAAAGCTTCGCCTTTTGAGGTTAAAACCATCGTTATCGTTTGACCAACTATTTTAGAAAATTGGGCAGCTAACATTTTTCCAGCTTCATCCTGTGGCTCTTGTTCTGAATTATATGACATAGTCATCATGCCAGCATTGATATCTGTTTTTATCGAATTCGTAACGTTTTCTATCGTGATTTTTTCGTCCACTCTTTGCGTCGGGGTCATAGTCATTTTCATGGCCATATCCATAATTATACTTTGTGGTCCATCTACGTCAGTTTTTACAAGCATATTAATGATCAACGGTTTACCAATCTCTGGATTTAATTGGAAATTTATTGTTTTTTGGGCAAATGAAAATAACCCCGTGAAGAGTATAGCACCTGTAATAAAAAGTTTTCTCATAGTTACGTTTTAGTATGTGGTGAATATATGTTTTTTATTGTTAATATGCACAAAAAAAGGTCTTCAATATATTGAAGACCTTTTGTATATTCCTAAAAAATGTAATATTACTTCTTAAGATAAGACACTTCTTTCACTGCTTTTACCACTTTAGCGATACTAGGTAAGGTAGCTTCTACCAATGTTGGTGCGTATCCAAGAGGAACATCTGCTGATGTAACACGTGTCACAGGAGCATCTAGATAGTCAAAGGCATCTTTTTGAACTTTAAATGCTAGTTCCGAAGATATAGAGGCTAGTGGCCAAGCTTCTTCGACAACGACTAATCTATTTGTTTTTTTAACAGATTCTATTACAGTTGGATAGTCGATAGGACGTACAGAACGTAAATCAATTAATTCGACATTGATGCCTTCTTTTGTTAATTCTTCTACCGCAGGAATAACCACGCGAGGGACCATTTTACCAAAAGAAACAACCGTTACATCAGTTCCTTCTTTGATAATGTTTGCTTTTCCGATAGGAAGATAATACTCTTCTTCAGGAACATGCCCCTTATCTCCATACATCACTTCTGACTCCATAAATATAACAGGATCTGGATCGATGATTGAAGATTTTAGTAAACCTTTTGCATCATAAGGGTTGGAAGGAACGACAACTTTCAATCCAGGAGTGTTCGCAAACCAGTTTTCAAAATTTTGAGAGTGCTGTGCCGCTAATTGTCCAGCATTTCCTGTAGGACCTCGGAAAACGATTGGACAAGAGAATTGGCCACCACTCATCTGCCGAATTTTAGCTGCTGCATTAATAACCTGATCGATGGCAACTAAAGAGAAGTTGAAAGTCATGAACTCGATGATTGGATGCAAACCGTTCATTGCGGCTCCTACCCCGATACCTGCAAAACCAAGCTCAGCGATAGGCGTGTCAATCACTCGTTTTGGGCCAAATTCATCTAACATACCTTGGCTCACTTTGTATGCACCATTGTATTCAGCGACTTCTTCGCCCATCAAGAATATTTTATCATCTTTACGCATTTCTTCGTTCATTGCCTCACGAAGCGCTTCTCTGAATTGTATTTCTCTCATCAGTAGTAAAATTGTGTCTTTTTTGAATATCGCAAAACTACTATATTTAATTGATATTTCGTAATGGATTTAACGCAAAAAAGCCTTAAATATGTCATTATTTAGGAACATTTTTAATACTTAGTGCCCTCTTTTTAAGCTAAGCAATGTATGACTTCTTGGAGATGTATGTTTAAGTTTCGTATTGCTAAGCCAATTTGCCATGATTCTCTATTTCTTGGCTCAACAAAATTCGATATGCCTCTGAACTGTAATGCCATTATTTTCTCTTTTTCAGCGACATAGAAAACAGAAGCTCCCTCCATAGACTCGACGATTGGACTTGAATATTGGTTTTTTAATTGTGCTATACTTGATGGGTTTCCATGTACTTTATTCACAGTGATACCCCGCGCATGCTTCGTGTTGGGGAGAACAATAGCGTCTGGTAACTTGGGTTGCGAGAAATGAGATTTGCCGAAACCTAGTCGATCCATTGGAATAAAGCTGTCGTTGTCTTCTGCTCCGAAGTCGAAAATTAGATCTTCTTGGATTTGATAAACACTTCCTAATGTTGCTTCTGTATCTAATATGCCACCAATACCGACCTGTATGAGTAAATCGGGATTCGTGAGTGTCACGGCCTTCGTTATCGCATATGCACTTGCTATCATACCTACCCCTGTAATTATATAGGGAATTTTTCTTTCGTTTAGAAAATGCAAAGAAGGTTGAATTTCTTCTACGGTTGCTGCTATGACAAGTGTGTTCATGGAATGGCGTGCTGTTTGCAATGTGCAAGATAACAAAATATAGTTTTTTAGCCCTATCTTTGTATTATGATCTATATCACAAGAAGAGAGAGATTTTCCGCAGCGCATAAACTATATCGCGAGGATTGGTCACAGGAACAGAATGAGGCTGTGTTTGGCAACTGTTCCAATCCAAATTGGCATGGACATAATTATGTGTTATTTGTAACCGTAAAAGGAGAAATTAATCCAGAAACGGGATTTGTCATTGATCTCAAGAAAATGAAAAGCATTATCTTGAGGCATGTGATCGATAAATTAGATCATAAAAACGTTAACCTTGACGTGGACTTTATGAAAGGAAAAAAAGCATCGACAGAAGTTATTGCTGTCGAAATTTTTCATGTACTTCAGCCATTTTTCGAACAGGAAAAGGTACAATTACACGCTGTAAAACTCCACGAAACCGAAAACAATTATGTCGAATATTTCGGCGAATAATACGAATAGCAAACTAAATCTAAGCGTGTCTAAGGCTTAGGTTTTAGTGTTAATTTTTACTTTTTACTTTTTAAAAATGAGTGACATAACATCTTTCGAACACGAAGAGCAGGACGGTTATATGAAAATTGACCAATATAATGAAAAGCAAGTCGAAGAAATTGCGGCACATTACCCTGCTATTTTGAAAGCTCTTGGTGAAAATCCAGGGCGCGAAGGTCTTGCGAAAACTCCAGAGCGTGTAGCGAAAGCCTTGCAATTTTTGACACATGGATATGATATCGATGCTGCTAAGGTTTTACGTAGCGCTATGTTTGAAGAAGATTATAGCCAGATGGTTGTGGTTAAGGACATAGAAGTATATTCAATGTGTGAACATCATATGCTTCCTTTTTTCGGCAAAGCACATATCGCATATATTCCGAATGGTCATATCGTTGGATTAAGTAAGATTCCTCGGGTTGTCGACGCTTTTGCAAGGAGATTGCAAGTGCAAGAGCGTTTAACAAACGAAATTCGAGATTGTATCCAAGATACTCTAAAACCCGCTGGTGTGGCTGTTGTTATAGAATGTAAGCATATGTGTATGGCGATGAGAGGGGTACAAAAGCAAAACTCTGTAACCACAACATCTGCTTTTACAGGTGCTTTCCAGAATGATGTTACAAGATCAGAATTTATTCGGTTAATAACCGCTTCTTTGGATTAGTATTTTTAGCTATAAAAAGGCACTTTTTGATTTCAAAAAGTGCCTTTTTATAGCTAATGTGGTGTAAGGCAGTTTATTAATTTTTGTTAAAGTATTTCGCAATATCGAAGTACTTATTACTTTTGTGGCTATGCTTGAGACTGAAGAGGCTTTAAATACTTATTTGGAGGGGACGTGTGACGAAGAAAGCGAACTTTTAAAACGGATCAATAGAGAAACGTATTTAAAGGAGACAATGCCACATATGTTGTCTGGACATTTTCAAGGACGTGTATTGGCTATGCTTTCAAAACTTGTTCAACCAAAGCAAATTTTGGAAATAGGTACGTTTACGGGATATGCAACTTTATGTCTAGCCGAAGGTTTATCTGCCGACGGGGTTATTCATACCATAGATATAAACGAAGAACAACAAGAAAGAGTGCAAGGGTATTTTAATGAATCTCCTTATGCTGAGCAAATACAATATCATATAGGAGATGCAGCAACTGTCATCTCGTCTATTGAAGGTCTATTGGATATTTTGTTTATCGATGCAGATAAAAAAAGAAATCTTTTTTACTATGATGCTTTGATAGAACGTGTTCCGAGTGGAGGATTGATATTGATTGATAATGTGCTCTGGAAAGGAAAAGTAGTATTAAATGCCGCTGATAGCCAAACGAAAATGGTATCGACGTTGAACGAAACTTTGGCAAAAGATCAACGTGTGGAGAAGCTTATTTTGCCAATTAGAGATGGACTTTTTGTATTACGCAAAAAGTAATTGTTGAACTAAAAGTAAATGTATGCAAAAGACAGGTATTGGTAAGTACGTTTTTGTGCTGCTGATGTTTGTGTTTACTGTCAAGACGACAATTGCACAAAAATTTTCCCCGAGTAGCTATATCGCTGAACATAAAGATATAGCACAACAATTAATGATTGAGACAGGTGTGCCAGCATCTGTTATTTTAGCTGTAGCGATCCATGAAAGTGCTTATGGAAATAGTCGTATAGCCCAACACCTGAACAACCATTTCGGGATTAAAGGAAAAAATACCAGTAAAACTATTCGGTCGGCGTATAAGGGATATGGTTCAGTAAAAGATTCCTATTTGGATTTTATTGGTTTTTTGAAGCGAAGAAAATCGACGAATACACTTTTTGAAACCTGTAGTCAAGAAGATTATAACAGCTGGATCAAGGGGATTGCCCGTTCGGGTTATTCTACGACTCGATCTTGGTCTTCGAAGGTGATAGCGACCATTAATAGGTATAATTTGGATGAATTTGACCAATTGAATACTGAAAATGTACTTTTAGCGAACCAAGAAGACAACAAGTCTTCAGATTTGTTGATGAGCGTAATGGAAAAAAATGAATCATCGATAGATCACCTGAAAGGCTTGCAGACACATATAGTCAAGAAAGGAGACACTTTATCTGAGGTCGCTAAGCAATATGATACCTCTATTGAGACGCTTAAGAAAAGAAATAACTTGCAGTCGTCGAAGCTTGCCATCGGTCAACGATTATTACTTTAATGAAATCAACCAGATTATATTTTATACTGATTCTCGCGTTCGGAATAAGTTCTTGTGCATCTAAAAGATCTACAGTACTGCAGTCACCTACGAATAAGAAAGACGTTCATAGGTCTATAGAAAATACACGAACGAGTAGCGGAACATCTTCTTCTGGTTTGAATTACATTTCACAATACAAGGATATCGCTATTGCTGAAATGAACCAATATGGTATACCAGCAAGCATTAAGCTAGCTCAGGCTCTCCTAGAGTCTGGAAGTGGTAACAGTTATCTGGCGCGTGAGGCAAATAATCATTTTGGAATCAAGTGCGGAGGTGTTTGGTCTGGGAAGTCGGTAACAAGGCCGGATGACAAGGTAGATGATTGTTTTCGAGTATACGATAATCCAGAACAATCATTTCGCGATCATAGCCAATTTCTTTTACGGAAACGGTATGAAAAATTGTTCCTTTTGGATAAAAATGACTATCGCGGTTGGGCCAGAGGCTTGAAGGATGCTGGATATGCAACAAACCCAAGGTATCCTGATCTCTTGATAGATCTTATAGAGCGCTATCAGCTTTATAAATACGATCGTGCTGAGGCCTCCTATGTTGCAAAAGAGCAAAGGGAAGAAAAAGTGGAGGAAATTATCCAAGAGAAAGCCGTTCAAGAACCTCAAGTTCAGACAGAACAAATAAAAAATGCTGTGGCTATGATTATTCACGAAGTGAAAGCTTCGGAAACCCTCTTTAGTATTAGCACGAAATATCGTATAAGCGTTGAACAACTTAAACAACTCAATGGTCTTTCTTCTGACAATTTATCTATAGGGCAACTTTTGGTTATATCGAAGTAAAAGGATAAAAGTTGTTAAAAAATGGAAACATAAACTTCTTTCCTGTAGTTTTATATCCGTGGATGCTTTGAAATATATTCTTGTCTGGGTTTACTTTTTTGTTTTTTCCTCACTCTATGCACAGAGAGCACTAGTGCAGGGTATTGTTTTTGATAAAGATACGAATCAAAGAATTGGTAAAGTTTTTGTTAAAAACGAACGGAGTAAAGAGAATGCTTATAATAATGCACGTGGGGAGTTTAACATGGAGGTATCATTAGGCGATTTGATCATCACATCGAAAGAAGGTTATTTTGCTGATACTATTCAATACAGCGGACAAAAAGTCTTAATGATGTACTTACACCGATCCTCTATTTATATTCCTGAGGTTAACGTTGTTGCCCGCCGATCGCCAGAAGAAGTCTTGCAGCAACGTAAAGACGATTTTAATAAAGCGTTTAAGTTGGCGGATCCAGGTTCCGTATTTAGTGTCGGGCCAACTGGAGCTGGACTTAGCATTGGCGCAATCTATAACATGCTTAGCAGAGAAGGAAAAAATGCCAGACGCTTAACACATATAATACAGCTTGAGTATGAGGATAATGTTATTGATTCGAAATTTACGCCAGATTTAGTAACGGGAGTTACGGGGTTGACAGGTGAACGTCTTTCTATTTTTATGCATAATTTTAGACCGACCTACTATTTTGCCGTGGCTGCATCACCCTATGAACTTTCTTCCTATATTCGAAGTAAATATGAAATATTTAAATTAAATCCTAACTTGCGCTTTTTACCGAAATTACCGGATATAGATTTAGATGTTAATTAATTTAAGGACATGATAGTGAATAAAATTAAGTTACTTGTAGTTGTTGCGGCATTGCTGGCAGGAAAGTTTGCTAGTGCTCAAGTTGACCTAAAAAAGCTTCGCGCGAAACCGGATACAGTTTTGGTGGACGAATCTAAATCGCCTGTAGCGAATATCAATCAAATACTTGTTCCGATCCCCAAACTAGGTTTAGAAGTAAATTACTGGAAACATTGGACAAAACTCGGGATGAACGCTAATCAGACGGCTTTCAGTGATAGCTGGAGCCAGGGAGGGGTTAGTTCTATAGCGGTATCTATATTAGCTAATCATAAATCGGAGTATACGAAGAATAAATTTTCGTATACGACAGAATTGGACTTGCAATATGGAAAAATACAAAATGATTTTTTAAATCATGATGTAAAAACCCTTTCAAAAAAGAATTTGGATCGTATGTATTGGGATCATAAAGTTTCCTATAAATTGTCTCCAAAATGGTCGTTATTTGCTTCTCTTGCCTTCGAAAGCCAGTTTGACAAAGGATATACTTATGCGAAAGATTCCTTAGGAAATGAGTACGTTAGTGGTACAAAATCAAACTTCTTCGCCCCAGCTCGTTTGACAGAATCTTTCGGTTTTGAGTTTATTCCTGATAAAACATTTTCTCTAAGTTTTGGTACGGGAACAGCGCGTCAGACATTCGTATTTGATAAGAATGTTGATGTAACGTTGTATGATATTGAAGAAGGAAAGACAATGAAGAATTTGCTCGCTTTTCAATTAAGAGCTAAATTGAATCGAGATCTTGCGAAGAATTTAAATATTAAATCTGAATATTTGTTAACTGCTGATTACGAAAAATTGGGCGATCCTTCACATCGTTTAGATTTGACTTTAGCAGCGAAAGTTACGAAGCTTGTTCAGGTATCTTTGGGCGGTGTAATGTTATACGATAGTGACTTTATCGATAAAGATCGCGGGAAAACAAAACCAGAACTTCAATTTAGTCAGTTTTTAGCCTTGGGACTAACCTACTCCTTGCCACAATAAATAGAATATTGAAAAGAATATATTTTTTTTTAATTATACCATTTTTCGTTGCTTGTGGAACGCCTAAAAATCGAATTTTGCAGGCAGGGAATATACCTGTTTTACGTTCAGATACCCTAAAAATAAGCATTGATTCACTACGGCCTCCCCCGCTGGCCGAAACGCTAATGGAAAATCAGTTGAGCGGAATTCCCTCTGTTTTAACAACAGAGGACCGGATACAGATGATGATGCGAAATGGAATTACCAAAAGTGCAGATTGGACGGAAGCGATTCATTATGATGTACGTAAGCCAAATTTTGTTATTATTCATCACACGGCTCAACAGAGTATTAATCAGACGATACGTACCTTTCAGTTAGAGCATACGAAGGTCTCAGCACACTATGTTATAGGCAAAGATGGTCAAATCGTACAAATGCTGAATGACTATCTCCGTTCTTGGCACGCGGGAAAATCGAAATGGGGAAATGTAACGGATATGAATTCAATATCACTCGGTATAGAGTTGGACAATAATGGAAAGGAAGCATTTCCAGACGTGCAAATAAATGCACTTTTAACCTTGTTGGACACTTTAAAAACAAAATATCAGATTCCTTTCACAAATTTTATTGGTCATGCTGATATAGCGCCCACACGCAAAGATGATCCGAGTGTTTTTTTTCCTTGGAAGAAACTTGCAGAACAAGGTTTTGGTGTTTGGTATGACGAATCGAATCTAGTTCCTGTTCCTGAAAATTTTAATTATGTAGATGCCCTGCGTATAATAGGGTATGATGTAAGTAATTTAAGGGCCACAATTATAGCCTTTAAGCGAAAGTTTATCGGCTTGGATGGTAACAGTGAGATGCTTACAGATTTTGATAAACGGGTGCTGTACAATTTATATCGTCGATATTTTTGATCTTCGAGATAACAATTGGAATAAAAAAGAGATTGATATCACAGTTATACAGCCTACCAAATTGAGCCATAGATAAGCCATAATATCCGTTTTCCAAATGATAAACACGACTATTTCGGATAGGATAGCTGCCCAAAAAACTGCTTTACCACCTATGCTCTTCAAGTAGAATGCTACAAGGAAAATTCCTAAAATAGTACCGTAGAATAAAGATCCCAATATGTTTACAGCCTCTAATAGGTTGCCTAATTGACTCGCAAATAGAGCAACAAGCAATGCAATTATACCCCATAAAAAAGTAAATACACGAGAAGCGTTCAAGTAGCCTCTATCTGAGCCCTTTTTATTGATAAAACGCTTATAGATATCGACTACAGTGGTCGATGCCAGTGAGTTGATCGCACTTGCCGTTGCGCCCATTGATGCTAAAAAAATGACAGCGATCAGTAAACCGATCAATCCAATAGGAAATGTGTTCGTAACAAAAGAAAGGAAGATATAGTTGTTGTCGTTGAGCTCAACTTGGGGATTATTTTTCTTTAGTAGAGATTCTAAATCTGCTCGTAGAGCTATGTCCTCTTGATTTTTACTTTTTAAAGCCTGTATTGCAGCTTCTTCTACTTGTGCATTTTTTTGTGCCTTAGCAGCAAGAAATTGTTTTATGTTTTCTCGTTTTGTCTCGTTTAGCGATTCGTGTTTTTGTATGATTTGGGCATAATCTGAAGCATATGCACTTTTTTCAATACGGTTTACTTCGACATTATTAAAGAATAAAGGAGGTGTATTGAATTGATAATAAGCAAACACCAATACCCCAATTAATAGAATACAAAATTGCATGGGTACTTTCAATAGTCCATTCATGAGAAGTCCCATACGGGAATCGCGAACCGACGATCCTGTTAGATATCGTCCAACTTGGCTTTGGTCAGTGCCGAAATAAGATAACTGTAAGAAAAAACCGCCTATTAAGCCTGTCCATACTGTGTATTGATTCTCCAGATCAAAAGTCCAATCTATTGCGTTTGTTTTACCTGTTTTTCCAGCAATATGCAGAGCATCTAGAAAACCGATATTGTCGGGAAGCAAATGCACTACCATTACTCCTGCTGTCAATAGTGCTCCGATAATGATAGCCATTTGTAAAAGCTGCGTATAAGAAACCGCTTTAGTACCACCCCATACAGTATAAAGAATAACTACGCTACCTATCATCAATGTCGTATAAGTGACATCTAAATGTAATATGCTCGATAATATGATAGAAGGTGCGAATATTGTGATGCCTGTAGAGATTCCCCGCTGTATAAGGAATAACGACGCTGTTAATACTCGCGTTTGTACATCGAATCGTTTTTCAAGAAATTCGTAAGCAGTATAGATACGTAGACGATGAAATATAGGTACAAATGTAATGCACAGGACGATCATGGCAAGAGGTAGTCCAAAATAGAACTGGGCAAAACTCATCCCTGAAGAGTAAGCTAGACCGGGTGCCGATAGAAAGGTTATAGCACTAGCTTGTGTAGCCATTACTGACAAGCCCACGTTATACCAAGGGAGTTGACGGTCGCCAACAATATAACCTTCTATATTTTTTATTCCCCTGCTCTTATACATGCCATAAGCGACAATAATAAGGAGAGTAAAAAAGAGTACTATCCAATCAATAGTACTCATGAAAAGATTTTAGTAAACCAATACATTAGCAAAATGCAGAGCCCCAGCCAAACACAAACGAATATGTAAAACTGCCGCCAACTTTTTACAAAGGGAGGTAATCCTCTATCTGTCATGGGGTTTATGTGGAAGAAATACGCTAATAAAGAAAATAGCGAAAACGAGTCCAATAACGATTCCTTTAATAAAACCAAGGAATGTACCAGAGGCAACAATTGAAATTAACGCGCCGAAGATAGTTCCTGCTAATATAATGATGCCTTTTGCATCCAATGTTTCATTTTTTTCTACTTGATTTTCCATTGTATCAACTTGTGCTTATTGTTCTTTTGCTAACAAATTTACAAATAATCTGTAAGCTCCGGGAATTCCTGCGGGTAATTGTCTGAAAAAAGATAGTGACGTATAGACAAATTTGCCTTTTCCTAATTTATTAACCAATAGTGAGCCATTATGTGCGGGTTCGTTTTTGTCATGCATAAGCAATGGAGTACGGTAACTAGAATCGATATGTTCCGCAAAATATAACCCACGTTCCTGTATCCAACCCTTAAAATCATTCGAAGTAATTTTATTCGGGTAATTTAACACAGGATCTGAAGGATCTATAAATTCTACAATGGCGTCTTCTTCTGTTACGCGGGATCTTGTGATTTGGAAAGGATATGGAGCAATATTCTCCGTTATAAGACGCGAGTTTACGTTATATTGCATGAGCAAAGTTCCACCATCTTTTACGTAATCAAAAACGATGGGTAATTTTTTTGCAATCCCTGGTTCAACGTTCAAAACACGAACACCGAATATGATAGCATCGTAGGAAGACAGTATATCACGGTTTAATTTGGTGATATCCAAGATATCTACGCCAATTCCAATATTTCGTAGGGATTCTGGAACTAAGTCCCCAGCCCCCATAATATAGCCAACTTTTTTTACAGGGTTTATTAACGTTAACGGTTCGAGTTTAACGTTTACGTCTGGAAACCAAGCTTGACGAGGAATATGTTCATAGCTAATTTCACGAATATCTTTCAAGGCTTTACCATTATAAATAAAACGCAATGAAGCGTCTTCGGTATTTCCAGGAAGATTACTTATTTGGATCGTTTTCGTAATGTTTGTTTGATTTTTTTCAAACGTTAAAGGTATTTTCTCTTCAGATACTGTCCATCCAGGCGATGAAATGTTAACGTCAATATTTGCAGTATTTAGATTCGTATCATTTCTTTCGAAGGTAATTGAAAGCGTTCTCTTCTGTCCTGTTTCTAAAAGTACGGATTTTGTTTCTACGCTAGCGGTAATGGAAGGGACAACTTCGATGTATTCATGTATTTCACCTCTTACGGGGTCAACATATCTGTACTGTATAGGAACCGAAATATTTATCGGAATACCTTGAAAGTCCAATACAACTTTTGCAGAAGGCATATCGGGATTGGTAGGAAAGCCGTAATATTTCTCTTCTACGTCGAATTTGCCTAGACTACTAGGCTTTTGTAACCAATAGGGCTGCGTACTGTTTACATTTGGTATAGTACCTTCAAAACGTTCAATTTCATTTGTTGGTAATGTCTTATTGATTCGTTGTTCATTGATTGTAAGTAATTGAACAGAAAGATCATTGTTTCTTTTAATAATTTCCGTTTGGAAAGGAATATTGCTATTCTCAGTGAAACGAGGTTGTAGGGAGATGCTCTCTATCTTTATTCCACTGCAAGCAAGAATAAGATTTTCAACTTCTTTGATTTTTTGCGTTTTCCAGTAGCCGTTATCTAGATTGTTTAACTCATTCCATATTTTTGCGAGCTGAGGAACCGCTGTTTCTGGTTTAGAGAAGTTGAAATTCGAAATGAGTTTCTTAATTTCGTTGTGCACGGATTGACTCTTTGGTACACGTTCCCAACTGATATCAAGTCCGTCGAAAAGATCTGTGGACGGTTTGCTTCCTGCTACAAACTCGAATGTTTCGATTGTTTTTCCGTTTGTGGCGGCTGTGCCAAAACCTTGGCTTTTGTGTTGCGAGCGACTTTTTGCAGAAATTTCTCCATAGGATAATCCCAGAACGGGATTGAAGGCACCAATATCTATTTTTAACTGATTCTTACTATCACCTTGCATTTGCATAAAGTTCGCAGTATTCCAAAGTAGGCGAGCCGTTTTCCAAGGTTTTACCTCTTTAAGTTGTTCCGGAAAAGCTTTAGGATCGGCAGCAGCATTAAAGGCTTCTCGTGCTAGTATTGCCGAAGCTTGATGATGACCATGTCCCCCCCTTTCATCTGGTGGAAATCGAGTAATGATTACATCGGGCTGCAGTTTACGAATAATCCAAACGGCTTCGCGAAGAACTTCCTGTTTTTTCCAAAAGGAAAAGGTCTCTTCGAAAGTTTTCGAAAATCCAAAGTCGAACGCAGAGGAAAAGTACTGTTCGCCTCCATCAATTTTCCGAGCTTGTAGAAGCTCTTGTGTTCGTATAAGACCAAGTTCAATTCCTTGTTCTGTACCTATTAAATTTTGCCCCCCATCACCGCGGGTAAGAGAAAGATAGGCTGTTCGTACTTTACGCTCTGAAGCGAGATAAGCAATCAGTTTTGTATTCTCATCATCTGGATGAGCTGCAAAATATAAAACAGATCCTAGTACGTTTAAACGTTCAATGTTTTGATAAATCTCAGATGCGTTTAGTGGCTGATATTGCGCACTCGAATACTTGATGAATACAGCCGCAACAGCAATGCAGATAAAATATCTTCTCATGGCTTCTAAAATAGAAAATATTTTGACGTAAGCAAGGTCTGATTGTTGTAAAATTTTTTCAATCAGCTCACGTTGAAAAGACTTTAGTTGAAATCGATCTGTTCGACTAACATTACTGTCATTGTATTAACGATTGTCGTCGTAGCGACCACAAGCCCATCTTCTTTTAACCCTGAAAAGCCGATGAGCGCTTTAAATTTAGTCGTCATTTTTTCATTCATCTTAGCACACAAAACACGGCGTGTGCCACTACTGTCCGTTCTTCCTCGCGAGCTATCCGAACAGTACAAACGTAAAAAATAGACCCACCACCAAGAAATTTTGACCCGATTTGACCTAAATTGACCCAATCTGACCTGTTTCCTACCAGAAAAAACCAAAAAGCCCCCATAACCGACACTTAGTCTGAACCAACCCGATATACATTTGTCCCAGCCGTATTACAGTCTATCCCAACCGCATGGTAGTTTATTGCAAATGAGAATCAGTGTATCACAAACGCAACTGCGTCTGTCGCAAACGAAGTCAAGTTTATCATCAGCTAGCATCTGACACCCCAACCGCATATCAATCTGTAGCAACCGCGATTGCGTTTTTCACAGACGAGAATCAGTTTACCGCAAACGCAACCAAGTCTACCGCAAACGCGTATCAATTTATGACAAACGAAGTTCGGATACGACAAACTTATATGAGTTTATGACAAATTTTTCATCATCTGCCCTTATTTCGGCTCTCTTCCATAGCCTTCAGAAGGTCCTCTTCGAGGTAAAAATCCGTCCCGTTCAAATGCATGGGATTGAACAATCCTGAGCAGACATTATCCTTATAGATGCTTAAACCTAAGGAATTAAAGGGTTTGAGTTTGAAGGTTTATTCCCTGTTGAGGAATAGTTTGTAATTACAATATCGGTTAAAGATTTTGTCATAAACTAAGCGTCGAATATGGCAGTCACGGGATTATTTGGATTGGCAGTATCTCCTAAAGGGTGTAAATCTTTAATTCGTTTTCTACAATCTGTCTTCACGTGTTATCATAAAGAATAAAAGGGATCAAATCGCCATTTGATCCCTTTTACCAACAATTAAAAATCTTTTTGTCTAAAACTTCCAATTCAACCCTGTGAATTTCGAAAAAACCAAACGGTAACAGTCGACAGTTTTAAAATAGTAACCTTTAGTATTATAAAAGTAGGATTTATTAACAGGAATTATCCATATTCGAAAGAAAAACTTTTCCACAACGAACAAGTTATAAACAACCGGGTCTTTTGTTTAGTCTTCCAGTAAGGTGTGTTTATTTATCAATAGATCCTAAGACGCGTTTCATGAAGCCGTTTAACGCATCTTTTTTTGAAGCACCTTCTTTAACTAATTTATCTACTTCTACCGCGCCATACATATTAGAGATCAGCTCGCCAATAACATCCAATTCCTCGTCCTTTAATGTCGATACCTCTGTTAAGGATTCAAGGGTCTCGATGGTCTCTAAGACAAAATCTACATCGTTTTGCTCAATGAACTCGAGCAAATGTTTAATTACTGGTAACTTCATTTAAAAGATCTATTAAACCGTCAATTTTATTTGTTTGCACTTGATTCACTAATTTTCCGTTTTTAAAAGCCGCAAATGTAGGCAAGTTATCTACATTGGCGAGTTTTCTCGAATCTGGAAATTTTTCAGCATCAACGATTACAAACGGTACCTGCTCTGTTTCCGATGCAAGTTTTTTAAATTTTGGTTTCATGATACGGCAGTTTCCACACCAAGAAGCTGAATATTGAACCAAAACGATATCATTGCTCTCAACAATTTGTTGTAGAGAATCATTTTCTAATTCTTGTAACATAAAGGATAAATGTTTTGAAGAAGGTGTCTAAATAGTGATTTCTTTTGGATTGAATAAGTCACTAAAGCTTTTGAAGAATCAATTTAGCGAATATTTAGACACCTTCTAGGATTAATATTTTAGTTGGCAGATAAATAAGAAGCAACCCCCTCGCGAGTCGCATTCATCGCATCTTTACCCTCTTCCCAGTTTGCTGGACATACCTCACCGTGTTTTTGAACGTGTGTATAAGCATCGATCAAACGAAGATATTCTTTTACGTTACGACCTAAAGGCATGTCATTTACAGATTCATGGAATACTTTTCCTGCTTCATCAATAAGGTATGTTGCGCGGTAACTAACAGCAGAACCTTCTACTAATGTACCATATTCAGGGTGTTCAATTTCTTTCATTTCCAAGATACCCAATACGCTAGAAAGATTGCGATTTGTATCTGCGATAAGTGGATATTCTACACCTTCAATACCACCATTATCTTTAGCTGTATTTAACCAAGCAAAGTGTACTTCCGCTGAGTCACATGAAGCACCAATAAGAATGGTATTTCTTTTTGCAAATTCTTCAGCTTGCTCTTGAAATGCATGTAACTCTGTAGGACAAACAAAAGTAAAATCTTTTGGATACCAAAAAAGCAACACTTTTTTGCCTTCAGCTTGTGCTTTTTCAAAAATGTTAACTGTGAAATTGTCTCCTAAATAATCAATAGCGTCGACCGTGATGTTTGGAAAATTTTTACCTGTAAAACTCATAATGATTCTTTCTTTTTGTTCCACAAAATTAAACTTTTTTTGCAGAGGAAAGAATCAAAAAACTTGATGATGTATTGGTAAAATCTATATATTGTTGTTGGTAGTTATAGATTTTGTTTATTTAATATTAAAGAATAAAAAAGCTATTTTTGCAATACAATGTTGATTCGCCTTGGCCCTGTAGTTCAACGGATAGAATAGATGTTTCCTAAACATTTGATAGCAGTTCGATTCTGCTTGGGGCTACCAAATAAAAAAGGAGTTGAATTTTCAACTCCTTTTTTAAATTTTATTTACCTGTTTCCAGCTTAGAAAATGCAGTCACATCAGTGATTCCCTCGAATTTTAATCCCCGAGTAGCAGTTGCTTTTTCGATATCGATTACGTAAACATACAATTCTCCATCAGTAGGATCTGTTAAGATGTAATATGCTGTGTTGCCATCTTTTTCTGTATAAACTTTGTTATTATATGACGATTGGTCATGATCTGGAGCTCCTGTAACTTCCGTAACCGTTTGGTTAGCAACATCTACGATAGCTAAGTTCACTTTTCCGCCTACAGTGCCACCTGTTTCATCGGTTTGGTATAGTGTCATTAAATATTTATCGCCAATTAAATGATTTCCGCGTGCAATTTTACCTTTACCTAATGCTTCTACATTGAAAAAATAAGACTCGTCAAATACATCAGTTCCCTTTTTTATTCTTAAAATGCCGGATTTGTTTTTAGATGCTAGACCAGCAGAAGTTGTTCCAGCAGTAAACCAAGTATAGGCATCGCCGTTATCGCTGACTCCTATTCCTTGATTACTACCCCAATTGCCAATATAACTTCCCCTGCTATCTTCAATTTTCTTTACAAGGTTTAGGGTTGGATAATCGAAAATTGCAATAGTAGCTTTATCCATCTCCAATATGTTTCCTCCCCAAGTATTGGTTCCGTCTACAATCTGATAAGGAACATAGATCTTATCCCCGACTTGGAACAATCCAGTCCAAACGGTCATGCGATCGGAACCGGCGATTTCTGTAGATAGGTTAATCGTGTTTGTGTTCGCAATAAGAAAATTTTCTGCATCGAAGTTTAGAAGAGTAGCAACAGGGTCATTGATGTTACGATTTGTGGACCCTAATATGATATTTTTGTCTCCGTAGTTTCCAAATATACCTATACGCATTGTATTGACTGTTTTCTTATCAAACTTGTTCAATTCTCCGAAGTTGTCAAAACCATAGGGTGTGATCGGTCCTTGCGTGCTATAGGCCATTCCAAAAACATAGTTGTTCTGTGCTTGAAAGTAATACTCATTGGTTGGAATACCGTTACCAATAATACTTAGGGTTCCTTTTGTAAGATCATCGGCATGTACGGCATATGTTCCTGTTCCGCCACCTTCGCTAGATGCCTCACTTTGTACCACAAATACGAAAGTAGATTCGGCTTCTGTAACCACAGTATTGTCTACTGCAGAATCTTTTTTACAGCCAAGTAAGCCAAGAGAGCAGGCACCAATAAAGAGACTTGTTTTTAACAAAGTGTTAATTTTCATGTGTTTGATTTTTATTTGTTTTTAATGAAATAACGTAGTTTGAGGTTAAAGCTTCGACTTGGCTTTTGTAATGCAAAGTTGTCGTAGCGGGTCACATCAGTAAAGTTTAGGCATTCAAAGGCGATATTATATTTACCCGATTTTAAGCTATAAACGATATTCAGATCGTGTGAGAGTTGTTCTGGTATAGTATTGCGTTTGCTAGGAGTTCCGTAGCTTGGCCAGTCTAAGAAAAATTCGTGAACGTACAGCAAATTGTAACCCAAGCTTAATACAGATCCCTCTTGTAAAACATTTTGAAAGTGAATGTTTGCATCAAAATTGCCGTATTGGTAGGGAATATTAGGAAGTTGATCTCCATAAATTGCACTTTCGTTTATTTTATTTGGTTCAACTTTTGTTTGATTGGTTAATCGTTGATAGGTCATATTTCCCCCAAGGGAAATCAAATTCTTGTAAAAGTAGCGAAAGTTGAAATCGAAACTATGGTTTAAGGCGCTTCTTAAATTTAAAAAATGAGATATCTGTCTGCCATTGGCATCTTCCGCTTCTACTACTGCGCGAATATAATCACTGGCATTACGGAAAATATAATTGGCATCAAGACTTGCCCTGTGTTGATCATTTAGTTTTACGAAGTAAGAGGCTCCAAAGTTAAAGTTATAGCTCTTTTCAGGTTTTAAATTTGCATTTCCCGACTGGTTTTCAAGATCTCCAAATAGTTCATTGTTCTCTGGAAGTCGGATAGCTCGTTCAAAAGATGTCTTTAATTGTAAATCTGATTGAAGGAAATAAGTCATAGCAATACCATAACCCATATAATCCATCTGCTTTTCTGCATGGTAGTAAATGCCATTGCTCACATCATGTGATATATTTTTTTGGTAATAGTGCTTAGCAAAAACATTTGTATTCCATTTTTCATTGAATGTATAGCGGTAACCTATACCTGTAATATGTTTACGCGTTTTCTTGGGTTGATTATTTTCTTCTGAATCGGGGTAAAATCGATCTTCTCCTTTTCGATCGAAGTTGCTAAACTGATGATTTAAAGCGAAGTTGTGTGATGAATTTAAATCATATGTGATGTTTGCAGAAAAAACAGCATTGTTATTTCGATATCGATAATCAGTGAGTGTCGATTCTCCTCCAGGAGCCGTCGGATTATTTGGATTTTTGTATTTCATTTCCCCTCGCCAATTAAATAGAGCAGGAATGGTGTCAAGGCTGCGTTCGCGTCCTAAGTTATAACGTCCAGCCATACTTACCGTAAGCCCTTCTGTAAATAAATTGCGTTTTAAATATTTGATGCTAGGTTGTATAATATTTCCGAGCGTCTCTCGTCCCCCGTATACATCTTGCATATTGTTACCCGTCTGTATTTCTTTTTGATTTTTTCCTAGGGTTATTCCTACAAGGAATTGATCGGCGTATTTTTTGTTGGATACACCAATATCAGTGACTAATGTTTCGTTATGGTACGTATTGTGGAACTGTCGAACACGTTGGTCATACTCATATTGTCCAGTTTGAAAGTCATGAACGTCTACATTTACCCAATAATTATTGTCCGAATAGTTTTGGAAAGCGCTTAATAAAAATGTAAAACCAGATTTATCTACGAATCCAGCATTCACCGTAGTTTTATGCGTGTTGAATGATCCGTATGAGTAAGATACATCCAGATATTTTCTAGCCTCGTTTTTCGTGACGATATTGATTGCACCACCGAGAGCATCACCTCCAAGCCATATCGGCACAACACCGCGATACACTTCTACCCTTTCTGCGAAATTAATAGGGATATTGTTGAGTTGAAATGATGAGCCAAAATTACTCATCGGCAGACCATCAATAAATAGTTTTACTTGATTTCCAGAAAAACCATTGAGAGATAGACTAATGTTAGAGCCTAATCCACCATTTTCTCGTATTCGGACGCCAGATACTCTATTTAAAGTTTGTCCGATATCCATGGTGGTGTTATAGAATTTTTTCGCATCAATAGCTGTCACATTGTAGGCTTGTCTATTAATTTCCTCAGCACGACTGCGGGCCACAATTTCCACTTGTTCTATCTCTTTTTTATTTTCCTCTAATACAAATGTTTGTGATTTTTTTGGTGGTTTTTCAGTAATAGAAATTTCTACAGATACAGATTTGTAGCCTATTGCTGATAGCGT
This sequence comes from Sphingobacterium sp. LRF_L2, assembly GCF_965644235.1. Lineage (NCBI taxonomy): Bacteria > Pseudomonadati > Bacteroidota > Sphingobacteriia > Sphingobacteriales > Sphingobacteriaceae > Sphingobacterium > Sphingobacterium sp. LRF_L2. Next base: position 574,788 of record NZ_CBFFRI010000003.1, read on the forward strand.
AGCCGAATAATTTCCTGAGGGTATTTCTTTTATTTCGAAGTTGCCAAATTGATCGGATAATGTACTATAGTTTATCCCTTGTAGCTTGATAGAAACATGGGAGATCGCCTCCTGTCTTTCGTTTACGATTTTGCCCAGAAAGGAATTGGTAATTTGTGCAGCCCCCGAAATCCATAAGAAAGAAAGAAATAGGAATAGCGCAATATTCTTTTTCAACATTTTATTTAGATTAATTATACACAAGAATGTTGCTTATGTATCGATTAACCGAAGGTCGAAATGTCAAAAAATAATAAACTATTTTAGCTTATCCAGACGTAGAATGAAATCTGTTGATTGTGAAAGAATTATAGATTTTTTGATTTTTTTAGTGTTTATATCGTATGCCCAGATTACATGATTATTGTCTTTATCATCGATTCCCAGATAAATAACATTTTTCGTGACAAGTACATTCTCTTTTCTTGTGCCTTTATCGAGAGGAAGACTGATTTTCTCTAACATACCTGTTGCTAAATCAACAAGATAGTATTCAAATTGATGGGTAGAATGGTGATTTGAAAAATCGGTATATTTATCTTTGCGTTCACTTCTTATGATTGCTTTTTGCTCTCCTATGTACCAAAAACCGTAGGCGTGGTTTTTTATTTTTTCCGATATATTAAGCATATAATTGGTATCGACAGTATCGGAATTGTTTTTCTTCCTAAATATAGCTGTCGCTGCGTTAAGATTATTACCCAGTGCAATGCCTGGGCAACTCATAAAATATAGATCCCCATTTTCTGCTTTTCCTGAATAGGTTTGTACAGTATTTATGCCGCCGGGGTAGCTGGACCGATTATCTTTTTGGGTTTTCAATAAACGGAAATTCTTCATGTCTATTGTACTGAAATACATCGTATCCAACGTTGTGTAATCCCCATTGTCAAAATATTTGCTGTAGGAATATGCGAGCCATAATTTGTTTCCGACTAGGTCGGAAACACCAATGTTCAATATATTATAGTCTTTGATGGTGGATGGAATAGGGAGAATATGCTTTTCTAGAACAGCCATTTTTTTTGTGTCAATGACTTGAAGATATCCAGTACTTCCATTTTCGCGTTTCACTGAGAATAGAAGTAAAGTGTCCGAATGAGATACCCAATGGAAATTCTCAATATCACCAACATCTGCTAGTGATAGCGAATCTTTAGCAAAGAATCTATTATCGCTATCTAGTTCATAACGAATAAAATAATTGCTTCTGTAGTTCGGTATAAATAGTGAATTATTCTTTACGATGTATTCTCGATTGAAGTCCTCGGATGGAATAGCCGTTTTTTGTAAATTAGAAGAACTGTCTAACTGATCCAAGAGAAAAAAGCCACTTGGGTTGTTCTTATTTAAGATATAAACCGCATACTGTGGCGTATCGATCTTCTGCTGAGTATCGCGAGTTGAAGGCGCTGAACAAGATGAAAATAATAAGATTACGGAGTAAATGAAACAAGAAAAGAAGTACAGATGATCAAATCTATTAATAATCATATTTTTTACTAGCTGATTTGAAATTGTTTTTTCAGTTTGCGCTGTATGGCAGGGGGCAAGAATGCAAGCTCATTTTCTTTGAACACAATTAATTTATGTTCTGTTTGAGATTCAGAAAGTACGTATACCTGACCTTTTTTAAAATGGAAAATAGCTTTGGTCTTTTTGTCTTCAAGCGTAAAGTCCTGTTTTGGCTTAAACATGATATCGCCAGAAAGTGTGATGCTTTTATTTTTTAAACTAATCTGAGCTGAACTATTTTCACTTAAAAGTAAATCGAAGTTCTTTTTATGGAGCCAACCCAATGTTTCATGTGAATCATTTTTGTTAAAAAACTCTGTTTCAGACTGTTGGTTTATTGTAAATAGACTTTTTAATAGAAAAAATGCTATCAAGCATGCTGCAGAGGTGTATACTGGAAATAGAAATTTTCTCCAGTTTATTTTTGCTTTTGCTATTTCGGCTTTGGGTGATATATAATTCGATAAATCACTCCAAATTTCATTTTTTATATCTTGACTTGCATTTTCTGTAGGGAAATCGTCCCAGTTATCATTTTCCAGCCATTTTTGTACAGCCGCAATCTCTTGATCGTTACATAGGCCAAGTTCATATTTTTCTAGAAGAGCTTTGCTAATCTCCATGACGATTATTTTTTATTGCAGCTCCATTTATCACAAGCAGTACAATACTTTTCAAAAGTACAAATATATATTTCTTTTGTTTTCATTATTGAGGTCTTTTTAGCTATCTGTATTTCCAAAATGGGTACGCAAAGTAAGTAGAGCTTTACTAATATGGTATTCCACTGCTCGTTCGGATATCAGCAAAGTCTTCGCAATTTCTTTATTGCTTAGGCCCTCTTCTCTGCTCATTTTAAAAACATTTTTACATTGCTTAGGAAGAGATTCAATGATCCGTTGAAGTTTTAAGTTAAGTTCCTTTATTTGAATATGTTGATCTTCATAATCCGTGGCACTCCGGTCAAGGATGATATTGTGGTGTCTTTGCCGGGTTGCTTTATTCCTGATAAATTCCAACGCACGAAGTTTAACAGAACGTAACAAGTATCGATCTGCGTCCCGAATGGAGAGGCTTTCTCGTCTTTCCCATAGCGATTTAAAAACATCTTGAACAATTTCTTTGGAATCATCTTCGTTATCTGTCGTTTTCAAAGCGAAGACATACATGCGTTGCCAGTACTCCTGAAACAGTTGCTCGAATGTTTTTTCAGATATAGAAATAACGTTGGTATGTACTGGAGTTTCCAAATCATCGCAAATATACATTATTTAGAATAGTTATAAATAAAATAAGTAAACTTAAATGCTTTGGAGATCCTCACACGGTGTATTGACACAAAAGTAATCTTTTCGATGTGCTTGGATACGGCGACAAATAATTAGTCCTTTTTGCTGAAGATTACGGATATTTTTATAAATAGCGGCATAGCTAAAAACTTTTGTATTTGGATTGAGATGACTAAATATGTCATCGAAATTCATCCAAGAGCGCTCGATCGAAAGTAGATCGAGTATTGCAGATTCGGTTCTGTTCAGTGTGTTTTTTTCTTTCAACATTGTATTCTATTTTCCAAAGCGATAGCTCATAGAGAGTAAAATTTTTCGGTTATCTGGTCGGGAAGAATGATATATAGTAAGGTCGCCAAAAGTACTTGAATAACCCGGGGTAGCATTACGTACTAGTCCATTCATAGCAATTTTCAGCATGGCTCTATCGGCAAAAAGCTTTTTCTCGATCGCTAAATCTAAACCGTAGTTTTTTGCATCTCTTTTTGCTCCTACCGTGATACCCGAGTTATAGTATCCCATTAATTCTGATCGTACCCCCCATGGCAACTCTAGTGTGTGCTTGGTATTGAATGTCCAGCTAGATCCACTATTGTCTAGAATTATATCATCTATTGTTCCTTGATAATCGTTGTGGAACGCATTAAGGTAGTGACTTCCTGTCCACCAAGATGCGAACCTATTGTTATACATAATACTGGCACTGTAATTCATGAATCTTCCAATATTTTCGGGTCTACTGTATGTTTGGTTTTCAGCTTCACCCGCTCTGCTTACAAAGGTGATCACATCCCTATTCCGTGAAACACTTAACGTTGTAAATAACATATTTCTGTAACCATGTCCCACTTCAATCGCATTACTTTTTTCAGGCTTTATTTCTGCATTTCCTTGAAAATAAGTGAAAGCATCTTCGTATACGCGGAAGACATTGACATCATGATCACTAGGTCGTTCTATTCGGCTACTTAACGCACCTCGAATACTGTGTTTCTCACTTAGATGATAAAGAACAAAGGCATTTGGGAAAACGTCGAAATATCTTTTTTTATCTATTTGTGAAGCCGTTCGCTGGTTCGCTTTGGTAAAGGTGTATTCGCCACGAAGCCCAAGTTGATATTCGATCTTCTCAAGTTTCCCAGAATAGGTTATGTAGGCCGCTTGAACATGCTGAGTATATTGGAATAAATTGGAGGACAACAGATCTCTTATCCAATTATTACTTTCCAGCGTATCATTTTGTACGCCATTGTCTATAAAAAGATGCGATAACTTCCAGCCTAATTCCACTTTTTGTAAGTTGGCTAATGGCTTGCTATAGTCAATACGGGCTGAATAAGTGGTGTTACTTAGATCTTGGATATTATGTCTGGCAGAAACCTTGTCAATAGATTGCGTATTTTGCAAAAAATAGGACGTATTATAGAGATTGTTATAGTCGTTTGTATGCGGAGCAAAGTCTACATTTACTTTCAAAAAGTGATCCTCCTCTCTAAATTTCTTACTAAAATTAACGTTGAAAGTTAAGTTGTTGTAGCTTTCGTCGAAGCTGTTTTTTGTCAAAGCTTGCTCGGGCGTGGAAGATGTACCTCGAAAAATATCCATGCCTATTGTTGAAGAGGAAATAAACTGACCCTTGATCCAATTGATACTTGCTTCTAATGTGGTATTTGTGTCGGCCTCATAAATTAGTCCTGTACGAAGGCTATGGTAATTACCTGGTTTAACTAATCGCTCCTCTTGTTGTATTTGACGGGTTTGTATGCCATTTTCTTGGTTAAATATTCGTTCATTATATGAACTTTCACGGGATGCTTCGTAGCCTCTCGATGCATTCATAAATAGATTTATTTTATCTGTTTTATAATGCAATCCACCGCCGACACTCCCCTGTGCTTTACGTGAATGGGAACCTCTTAAAAAAAGGTCTCCTCCAATTCCTCCACGTTTGTTTCTTTTCGTCACAATGTTAATCGCTCCTGCGCTTCCGGCAGCATCTTCTTTCGCAGAGGGGCTACTCATCAATTCGAGTTTAGAGATGTCTCTAGCCTGCATGCCACGTAATAGGCTTGCTAGTTGATTCCCTGATAAATAAGTTTCTCGACCATCGATTCGTACAGTCGCCCCTGTACGCCCCTGTATCGAAAAGTTTCCCTTCCCGTCGGATAGTATTCCCGGAGTCTTTTCCAATAATTCTAAAACATTATTTCCTTCACTAACGACACTTCCTTCGACATCAACAACAAGTTTGTCTACAAGTTGTCGAATCGCCGGCTGTTTACCCTCTATATTTACTGCTAACAACGAGATAGGTAGCGGTTCCAAAATAATAGGCGGAACGATTTGCTTGTCGCCATTTTTTAATGTATACGATCTGCTGAGCTGCGTTTCATGACCAATAAAAGTAAATTTTAAAAGATAACTTCCAGAGCGATCTGCTTTCAGTACATAGTTGCCTTGTTCGTCGCTGGTTATTTGAAGTGTGGCGATAGAATCAGGTAATTGAAGTAGCGTAACGGAAGCTCCTTCAAATGCTTTACCTTCTCGACTTAATACTTTGCCACTGAAGGTAATTTGAGCGGATACACTAATGTGTAAAAAGGAAATAAATAGAGATGTTAGGATAAAAAATTTCATAAATATGTGGGCAATTCTGCTCAAAATTGATTTTGGGGAGCCTCTCTCGTTTATGAGATTATACCCGAGAGAGGCTATCGTGATTTTTAGATTTTTATTTTGTTTATTTTCAATACTGTATTTCCATTTTCAACCGGTTCACCTTTTCGGCCAGCACCTTTATTGGTGATGTAGATCGCGCCAGAATTGGAATCAAGAGAAATCGTATTAGGTAAGCCTTTGGTAGGAATACGTTCTATTACCTCCAATTTATCTGCATCTATTACCGCAACTTCTTGTTTGCTGCGATTAGCGGTATATAATAGGTTGTTTTTCTCATCATAAGTAAGCCCTATTGGAGACGAGTCATATCCCAAATATATTTTATTGACAATTTCACCTGTTTCGCCATTAAGAACAGTTACATTATTATCATTGGATTGGCTTACGAATATTCTGTTGTTTTTCTTATCCAATGCAATGTTTAAAGGGCAATAAGACCAAGTTTTATATTTACCTTCTAGTTTCCCCGATTCGCTATTAAACACGACGATATTTCCTTCCATCGTGTTTGCGTCTGTGCCATAAACAAGTCCACGTTCGGCATCGACATTCAATCCTAAAAGAGAAGCTTCGGGTACCTCAAACGAACGTAAATAGGTGTTTTTAGATCCATCAATCTCCCAAATAGAAGGGTTTCCATGATCAGATACATATACCTTGTTGCGAATTTCATCTACGGCAATCTCTCTTAATTTCGATTTCTCTTTTCCACTACTAATTAAGGTCTGTGTCTTCGTTTTTAAGTTTATTGCACTGACCGATCCTTGTAAGGAATGACCAACGTAAAGTGTTTGTGTTTTATTGTTTAAAGCGATACCGAAAGGAAGGTTTTTTCCAACAGAAATCGAATCTTTGATCGATAAATTTTGGCCATCGAGAACATAAATGTAGTTGTTTTCCTCCTTATTAAAACCCTTTCTGGGACCAGCAACATATACTAGATTATTTGTAGGATTATAAGCTAGCTGATATACTTCGTTTGGAAGTTTCTGCACTTGATCGATTTTAAAATTGGCTTTTCCACTTTCTTGCCCGTAGCTCAATAGTGTTGATGCGCCTAGCGCAATGCTTATTATTAATTGCTTCATATATGTAACGGATTATGTATGTGATATTATGATCTTGATTCCTATAAATAACGTCTTGTCTTCTACAAAAGGATTAAAAAATACCTTCTTTATGTCAAAGGTATTTAGACTTATTTTGAATAACCCTTTCTATAGTAAGTTGCATAAGTACCAGCTTACCGAAGTTGGTAAAAAAAGTTTTTCATTTTTTGTTCGTTGGATGAAACCAATTAAGGATACTTTTCACAGTAAAAAGAAGTTTCTATTGGCAAAGTTTTTGCTTAAAACGACCTATTAGTTGCAAAAACTAAAAACCGTATCTATTTAAGAGAATAATAACATGCATCTTCATCAAGAGTATAAAAAAAAACTATTAGTCTATAGCGCAGAGAATTATAACGGCTACTCGACCTTGCCGGATTTCTGGAGTATGAATGAATGGTTTGACGGTTTGGCACTATTTGAAACGCAGATAGGTCAGGAAAATGCATCGAGAATATATAGGGGATTATTCGATAACGGGGTGGACTTTCCTGCCAATCTGTATTTAGATGATTCCGACTATGCCTTTTTTGTAAGCAAATCAAGAGAATTGTTAGCGCGTTATGGTGAGAAAGATCATGAAGCATGGATTGAATTGGCATTACAGCATATTCTTTGCAGAAGAGATTATATCGATAAGGAAAAAGCATTATTTTTTCTGAAAAAGGCAATTTTAGCGGAAGTTCCAGCAGCGAAAGCGTTGTTTTATTATTACAATAATTTGGGACTATTAAATGAGCTGAATCGTGAAGAGGCGAAAGCCGAGTTAAAAATGTTGGCGGATCGAGGCGATCTCTGGGCTATAGCTTATTTTTCTCATTTGGAGGTATGGACAGATCAGTTTGAGGATGTATATGAGAAAATTCAGGTATTAAAACATAGCGAGGATAATAAAATAGAAAGACATTATTATGAAAGCTTGCAGTTTTATTACGCTCGTCGTCAGGAGCGTGATTTACAGGTGAAAGTGCTTGAAGAAGGAGTGAGAAAGACAGATTCAAAATACTGCAAATTTGTGCTCACAGAGATAAAAAGATACGATTCTCTGCCAGGCGATAACCTCACTACACTTATTCCAGCTTATTTGGAAACTTTTGAATACGGAATTACGGATGCTGCCGTCCAAATTGCATTGATTAAATTGGCTGAAATCTCGACCGACGTCGCTACGAAAGCGGATTATGACGATGTGATATTCTATTTGACGAAAGCATGGGAGTATAATAATAACTACGCTGGTTACAGGTTGGCATGCTTGTATCTGTACACAGATATCATAAGAGATATAGATAGCGGTCTTACGTTGCTGCAGCAATTAAAGGCTGTTGACCACATTGACGCACAGGTGGAATTGGCTGAGATTTATTTGGAAGGACACTTGGTCGATCGAGACGAGAATATGGCACTTTTTCTATTAAGACACCTAGCCGAAACCGAAGTTCCTTACGCGCAATTTCGTTTGGGAAATTGTTACGAGTATGGGCTTACCAATCTTGATGTAGATTATTTAGAGGCCTTCTCATGGTACAAGAGAGCCGCACAAGCTAAATTACCCCAGGCGATATATCAGGTTGGAAGATTTATTAAATATGGCATTCATGGCGAAAATGCCGACCTTTCTGGCGCTATTCCTTATTTTGAAGAGGCTGCAGGACTAAATTTTCCAGCCGCTATAACCGAACTCGGACTTGCCAGTGAAATGCAAAGTCCACCTGATTATGCGCAAGCATTCGTGCACTTTTCGCGTGCTGCAGACTTAGGTTATCCGTATGCTAATTATTTAAAAGGCATATATCTTGAGTTTGATTATCACCAGTCTGGTCAAAAGAAAACAGAAGAAGCTTTTAGCTGTTATAAATATGGAGCGCATAACCAAGACTTAAATAGTATGTATGAATTAGCAAGATGTTATAGGTTTGGAATAGGTACCGCAGGAAATATTGATGAGGCAATCGCTTTATATCGACAGGCTGCCGAAAGAAATCATGTTCAGGCACTAACCGATATGGCGCTTTGTTATGAATATGGTTATGGTGTCGGACAGGATGTTTACCAAGCTCAAGAATTTATTCGTAAGGCAGTCGATCTTGGCTATCCGTACGCTTATTATGTCTTAGGTCGGTATTATCTGGATGGATTGGTAACACAGGATTCGACACAAGCGTTGCAATTGTTACAAGAAGCTGTTCAGAAGAAAGTACCGGAGGCTATGCTTTTATTGGCTGATTATTATTTTTTTGATTACGATCAACAGGGAGAATATGATAAAGCATTTTCGTATTACGAGGAAGCTTTTAAGGCTGGGTATATAACGGATGGTATTGGAATGTGTTATGAATTTGGCATTGGCGTAACAGCAGATGCGTTACAGGCATTTAAGTGTTATAGAGACGGAGCTGAAAAAGGTAATATGGGCGCAATATACCGTTTGGCACGCTGCTTTTATTTTGGAATAGGAGCAGAGATAGATAAGGAACAGGCTTTCCGCTATTTTGATGAAAGCGGACAACATGGCAATATATATGCGAAGTATTTTGCGGGCTTGCAACTTTTACAAGGTGACGGAATTGCTGCTGATCTCGAACGGGCTATTGAATGGATAAAAGAGGCCGCAGAGGCAGATTATCCAGAGGCACAATTTCGATTAGCAAATTGCTTTTTGATGGGAGAAGGAGTTTTTGAAAATGAAGAAATGGCTTTGGGCTGGTTTGAACGTGCAGCAGATAATGGACATGAGGGAGCATTAAAGGTTACAAAAAGAGGTAAAAGATAAGACAGTATATGCAACACGAAAAATCATATTCTTTTCAGGTTAACTTACGGGGCATGATTGCTCTTTTATCGGAACATTTATACAGTGATCCGAATACATTTTTAAGAGAGCTGTTGCAAAATGCTACAGATGCTATTACGGCGATAAAATATTTAGACGAACAGCATCAAGGTGAGATCAAGGTGCACTTGCCGAAAGGAGATAATTCGCAATTTATCTTTCAAGATAACGGTATAGGCCTCAAGGAATCTGAAATTCATCAGTTTTTAGCCGTAATTGGCGAAAGCTCGAAAGGAAAAGATGTCTACGCTGCGAGAGATTTTATAGGCAAGTTTGGGATAGGTCTACTTTCTTGTTTTGTCGTCAGTGATCAAATCGTAATCGAGACAAAATCGGCTTTAGAACAGGTACCTCTACGTTGGATTGCAAATGCTGAAGGAGATTATGCCATCGAAGCCCTTGAAACAGATATGCCAATCGGAACACGCGTAATTTTAACACCCAAGGAGCAGTATCTCTATATTTTTGAAAAGAACTATATCACGACTAAACTTCGGTTTTATGGTGATGCCCTTCGTGAGAAAATTTCGCTCATATCGGAAGAAGGCTGTGACGAATTGAATACAAACGATCCACTTTGGTTAAAAAAATCGTCAGATAAAAATGAACTGCTCGATGTCGGAAAGCGCGTGTTCAATGTAAACTTTTTGGATGCCGTCTCTTTTAGCACAAATGAAGGCGAATGCCAAGGCGTATTATATATTTTACCCTTTAAAACGCAGTTCAGCACAAAACAACAGCATCGTGTTTATTTGAAACGTATGTTCTTGTCCGACGAAGATCAGGGACTTCTCCCAAGTTGGGCCTTCTTTGTTCGGATGTTGGTGAATACAGAAGCATTAAGTGCCACCGCCTCGCGTGAATCGTTGATGAAAAATGAATCTTTAAGGAACACGAGGTCGGAAATAGCGTTGATCCTTAAGGACTATCTTAAAAATGTAAAACAAATTGATCTGGTTATTTATACAAAAATTATCCAGACTCATTTTTTACATTTAAAAGCATTTGCGCTGGAGGATATGGATTTTCTCGATATTTTTCTCGACGATATCCCATTTGAAACGAATAGAGGGTTAAGAAATTTTAAAAATATTGTTGATTACCAAGATATAGCATACTACTGCCAGGATTTTGAAGATTTTAAACAAATCGATAGAATGGCGGATACACAGAATCTACTGCTAATCAATGCCTCTTACACCTTCGATACAGAATTACTAAAAAAAATAAGGCAACGCTATCCTGTCTATCAGATAAAGGAAATGTCGCCAAGTACACTGTTGGATACTTTTTTAGTGATGAATAAAGAAGAAGAAACGCTCTGGGATAAATTTTTTAAGCAAGCGCAGCGCGCTTTGGATCTACACGCTTGTCGTCTTGAACTGCGAAAGTTTCAACCGAAGGATACGCCCGCAATCTTTACAAAAGCGGAACAAAGTAACTTTGAAAGTACAATTAAGCAATTGAAGGAGAATGCGAATCCATTTGCTAAGATGTTGAAAGCATCAAATAATAAACGAACAGAGATAAAACCGATCTTATGTTTGAATGTGAACAATGAATTGATTCAAAGTATAAAAAATATTGACGATGATTATCTCCTACATGCGATGATAGATGTATTGTATGTGCAGGCAATGATTCTAGGCAAATATCAGGTTGGTGAAAGGGAAATGAAAATAATGAATGAGGCCTTAAAAAATCTGATGGTAATGGGGATGACTAATTTTGCTAATATTTAAAATATAGAAAATGTACACGCTTAAAATACAGCGAATAATAAACCAAATAGACCGCGTAGATAATACTGTGGAGAAAGTTAAATTATTAACACAGGCTATTCAAATAGCGGATGAAAATGAAGATATAGAATGGGGGTATGATTTGAGGTTGGAACTGATCAACAACGAAATTGACCTCGCTTTTTCGGTAGAGTCTCTGCCTGCATTCGCATGGATTTTGCAAGCATATGATGAAAATCCTACGTTATTTAGTGAGGATGATTTTTTGTGGCAGTATAAATGGATGATGTCTGAACTTTACGATAACCCGGATGTAAGCAGAGAACAAATTGATGCTGCTTTGATTGACTTCCAAAACCGATTGGAAAGAAATGGATATGGTAAGAGGGCTATCCATAACGAAGAGCTAAGTGATGCTTTGGTTCAAAAAGATTTGGGTGCGATAGGACGAGCGTTGCAGTTGGTTAATATGCAAGAGCGAGACGATATGAGCGATTGTCAAGCTTGTGAAATGGATGCTGAAGTATCGGCAATTCTGCTTCGTGAGGGGTACGATAAAGCTTATGCTAAAGCTCTCCCTCTCATTGAACGACAATTTACTTGTGCTCATGTCCCTTTGCGTACAAGTGTTAACTTAGCGTATGCTGGTTTTAAAAACAATCAATTCGAGAAAGCACAACGGATGGCAGAGGAGGCTGAACAGGAAGTTTATAAAAAAGAAAAAGACAGTTCTATCATGCTTTCAGCAATCAAACTGGCCACATATTTTACTTACGTAGATAAAAGCAAGGCCAAGACCTGGTTTCAACGTTACTTGCCTTGGGCCGATGGACCAGAAGATCGGTCCACTTTTCAATTATCTTGCCTCGTCGTAGAAGCGATGAATCTTTTTCCCTCGGAAGAGCGGTTTGAATTTGAACTCAGTGAGACACATAGTCTCTATCCAAATAAAGAATCTTATAGTGCAACTGAATTGGCTATACATTATAGTCGGCTTGCACTACGACTTGCTGAACGATTCGATATTAGAAATGGAAACGATAATTTCAAAAAACAACTTTCAGATTTTGTTCATATAGGATAGGAATATCCTGAAAAGTAATATGGATGGGTAAATTTTTTGTATGGTTTTGGATTGTATTTTGCCTCTATTTTATTTTTGCACATCCAGCAATAATATACTATGCCGGTGCTCCGGAAAATGATTATTTAGCAGCTGTTGATCCTGTTGTAGCCTTGACGTATTTAGGAATCAGTTTCACCCTCTGGACCATAGTATTCGTGTTATCTTTTTGGATTATTCTGAAGTACACGGTTTTTTTGAAAAGAAATAGGAAGAAATTGATGGAGGAAGGGAGGAGGCTAAAAGGAGAGATTATCGAAGAAAAAATATTGAGATCCTCACGAAAAGGACCTTCATTAAAGAAAATCATTTTGGCAATAAACAATTTACAAGGAGAGGCCATTACACACACTTTTACGTTTACAGATACTAAACCTGATGATAGGCGTTATGAAAAGGGGAAGATTTGTTATCTACGTGTCGATGATTCCTTTAAGAAAATGCCTTTTGTTGTCTTAGAAGGGAGCTATGGAAAAATTCGTTGGTCCTTTTTTTTATGGTGGATTTTATTTCTCGCGGCAGTAATCTCTTATTTTTTGTTTGCCTACGCAACTGAAAATAGCGGTTTTGGTTGGCGTTTTTTAACCTTTTGGCATCCACTGATTATAATTCCTTGTTGCATACTTTTCTTTTCTGGACTAATTTTTACCGTTTTTAAGTTCCTTGTTTTCAAAAAAATGAATATTAGGTCTCAAGACAAACTGAAATTTAACGGAAAGAAAACGACAGCAACGATACTCGATGTACAGCAAACAGGGACTTACATCAATGATCAGCCCGAATTGAGGTTTACAATCCAATTCTTTGATTATATGGGGGAAAAGGTACTGACTAAAATAGATAAAATTATTTTGTTGATCGATATTGCCAGAGTCCAAACAGAAAAAGAGAAAGATGTCTTTTATGACCCTTCGAACCCAAGGGATGTTGCTTTTGCTGATGATATGATTAAAATATAGATACAAATGAATATGCGACTCACTTTTATTATATCAACTTTAGTAACCTGTGGTTTAAGTTTATCTTGTGAATCTTTCATTAAAAGCATTAAGGAGACGAATAGAGGAATCGACAGGAAGACTGATTCTGTTGTATTTTCCAGTTCGGTAGAAGATCTTAAAGAAAAAAAATCTATTTTTTTAGAAGATATGTCTGCCTTGATCGAGGTCGAAAAAGCCTTCAGAAATCGTCCGGAACTGAAAAATAAATCAATTAAAATTTATGGCTCGATTCATTTTTATAACGATTATCGTATTTCGCTCGCTATTCAAAATCCGGATAACCCGACTTATGTGGATGAGTATAGCTATCGGGATCAAGCATGGTCAGACCCCAAACCTGTTATTCTTTCGAAGTATGAAAAAATAGCAGAACGTACCATTGATCTTGATAAAATACCATTTAAATACGCAAATAATGTGTATAATATTTTAAAACGAAAATCGCAGGAAATAGGGAGTAAATCCACGGATTATACCGTGTACGTCGTTATAAACAAGCAAAAAATAAGATGGTATCCGGGTTCTATAACGAGTGATAGATCGCGCTATTCGATAGAATTTAACGATGACGGTACACTAAAATCTTTTGAACAAGATTGACGAATGTCCGTATTTTTTAGGTATATGTCATTGCTGCAATCGGGTATCATACGAGTACAGCGATAGTTGCCTAATGTTAATAAAAGTTTCTTAGAGTTCATTTTTTACTGATTAATACGATTTAGCTAATCATTTTATAAAATCAATTTAATATTTCCATAACATTAGACTCTTAGGTTTGCTGGAACTATTAATAAGTGAAAAAATGTATTCTAAACCATCCAGACTAATCTGGTTGTTGCTTTCGATAGGCACTGCGTCCCTCCCGGCATACGCAAGTAGCTCAGAAAATAACACCACACTGATTCATCAATTTGAAAAAAATCAGGAAAATTTAAGGGGAAAGGTGCTCGATTCCCAAGGAAATCCTATTGCAGGTGCCACGGTTATTAATGTAAGAACCAATCAAAATGTACAAACAAGTATCGACGGTACGTTTACGATATCCGGTACGATAGGCGATACGTTATCGGTTCGATATATAGGATTTAATTCTGTGGATCAGAAAACGTTAACAGCAAAAGATATTACTTTTTCATTAGAATCACAGTCTCAAGCAATAGATGAGGTTCTTGTGTCCATTGGATACCAACGCGTGCGTAAATCTGATGTAACGGGTGCTATTGCTAGTGTAAAAGCGGAAGAATTGAATTTATCTTCACCTAAACTCTCGCAGGCTTTGGTCGGTAAAGTTGCTGGTGTTCAAGTTATGCAAACCAGTGGTGCTCCCTATGATGGCACAAAGATAAGGGTGCGTGGTATGGGCTCTATCATTGCAGCTTCAGATCCCTTATACGTTATCGATGGTTATCCAGCGGGAAATAACCTGAATATAAATCCTAACGATATTGAGACAATTGATGTATTGAAAGATGCTGCCTCGGCGGCTATTTATGGTTCACGAGCAGCAGGAGGTGTAATATTGATTACAACCAAAAGAGTTAAAGATGGAAAGAGTAATGTGGATTATGAAGCATTAACGGGCTTTGGTCAACTTTCCAAAAAAATTGACCTCCTTAATGCAGAGGAATTTATTGATCTCCTTATTGATGGACGAAATAATGCCTATAAAGACCTTGTTGTAAATAGAGGCGGGACATGGACAGATGCAATGCGTCTAGATAACAATACAACACGTGTTGCCCGTGTGGGGAATGCTGGATCTGTATCAATTCCAGAAGAATACTATGATTTTGATACTGGTACGGCAAAAAAATCACTATATGATACAGATTGGCAGGATGCATTGTATAGAAATGCTCCTTTTCAACGACATAACCTGTCAGCTTATGGAGGTACCGACAAAACACGCTACTTGATAAGTGGCGCTTATCAAAACCAGAATGGGATCATGTTGGGAACCGACCAGCAGACCTTCAATTTTAGAACAAATGTTGATTCTAAAGTGAATGATAGGTTGACTGTAGGTGCCAATGTTTCATTTACATATAATGATAATAACGAGGTTACTACAGGTCGTTATGATCGAAGTCCTTCCATGGCGGCATTACTTTATTTGCCTACGCTGCCTGTATACAATGAAGATGGCAGTTATGCACAGTATCTGATGGCGGATCTATCGGCAAATAATTATGGTATCCAAAATCCGGAAAATCCGCTAGCTTATGTGACCATGATTAAAAATAACCGTCGGGGTAAACGCGGTTTGTATAATGCGTTCGCTGATTTCGAAATCTTCTCTGGTTTAAATTTAAAGGTGAATGGTGGACTTTCAACTTATGATGAAAAATACGATTATTTTCGCCCGTCTAGTATTTCTGACGGTAATAATCGCCCTTTTTCTGATCCCGCCAAAACGGCGGCTTATGCCGATGCTCGAACAAGAAATGAGATTGATAAACTGGTAGAAACAACGTTAAATTACAATAAGACTTTTCGCGAAAAACATCAGATCAATGCGCTTTTAGGATATTCAGCGCAACGCACAGATATCGATCAGATTCTTATGCGTGCTAATGGTTTCCAGAATGATAAGATTGGGGAGATTACCGATAAGGGAGCTGATCCAGGAAACTTTCAATTGATTAAGGGTTCCGAAACCAATCCAGATACATTCAAACGTACGACGACATTACAATCATACTTTAGCCGTGTAATGTACAATTACGATGCGAAGTACTTTTTGTCGGCATCGTTCCGTACTGACGGCTCTTCAAGATTTGGATCACAGACAAAATGGGGTACCTTCCCTTCGGTTTCGGCAGGTTGGACACTCTCTAATGAAGAATTCTATAATAACTGGCTGGGTTCAGCTTCTTCCGTTAAGTTGCGCGCAAGTTGGGGATTAAGTGGAAATAATAATATTGGTGACTATAGAAATGCGACAACTATGAGTTCTCCAGGCGGAGTTATTATTGGAGATAATGTGTCAACAGCCTATTGGCCGAATGACTTTCAAGACACTAGATTGGGTTGGGAATCTACATCCCAATTTAATGGCGGTTTAGATGTTGGTTTGTTAAATGGTCGCGTAAATATTATGACGAATTTTTACCTCAGTCGTTCTTTCAATTTGTTGTTCAACCAGCCTGTCTCGGCGATTTCTGGGGCGACATCGGTCTTAACGAACATGCGTAATAGCAAAGTAGAGAATAAGGGCTTTGATCTACAAGTCGATGCAACACTGATTAAAAAAGAGGATTTCCAATTAGGCTTTAGTGGAAACATAAACGTCAATCGTAATAAGGTCCTCGATCTTGGCGGCGCTGCAACAATTATGACCAATGGAGCAGAGCGCTCGTACATCACACATATCACGCAAGAAGGAAGTCCTATCGGTATGTTCTATGGTTTTCAAGTGCTAGGGGTTGCTACAGAAGAAAACTACAATACGGTTGCTCCTTCTGCCGGATCAACAAACCCGATGCAACCGGGCGATCTTTACTTTGAAGATGTAGACGGGAATGGTATTGTTAATGATGCTGATAAACGCGTGATTGGCAATCCACATCCTGATTTTACCTACGGATTTGCCCTAAATGCAAGTTACAAAAGTTTTGATATTCGTGCTTCATTCAATGGATCACAAGGAAATCAAGTACTCGATGGATACGATTATTATTTGTACAATATGGAGGGATCCGGAAATCAGTATGCGGATGTTGCACAACGTTATCGGTCGGCGGAAAACCCGGGAAATGGCAAAGTGTATAGAGCATCTCGTGCAGGAACTCAAAGCAATAGTACGCGCCTTTCCTCCTTCTATTTACAAGATGGTTCTTTTTTACGGATGACCAACGTGATGTTAGGATATAATATTCCACAGTCATTAGCCCAGAAGCTGAAAATATCTGGTGTACGCGTGTACGCAAGTGTGGAAAATCCTTTTACGATTACGAAATACAAAGGGTATAATCCTGAACCTGATTACAATCAGCGTGGAAATTTAACACCGGGCGTGGATTATGGTTTGTATCCTCTTGTACGTGGTTATAATTTAGGACTAAAAGTTACTTTTTAATTGAGAAAGATCGCCTATTTTTTAATGGGTTTTAAAAAAAAGACAATGAAAAAAAGATATATATTACCCTTTCTCCTATTGAGTTTGGTATCATGTAACGATGATTTTCTGAACCAACTGGATCCCAATGCAGTCGTTGTGGAAAAATTTTTTGAAACAGAAAATGATGTTTTGCTAGCGGTGAATGGTGTTTATCAAGCGTTACGCTCAAGTAACAATATTGGAGAGAGCAGTACACTTTTTAGTGAGGAACGCTCTGATAACACAGGACGGGACGATAACCAATCCAATGCGGGGGAGCCTTTTCAATTTAATGATTTTTCTATCTTGCCGAGTAACTCTTATTTGAAGTCGCACTGGGCAAATATGTATGATGGTATTTCACGTTGTAATACTATCCTATCAAGAATCGATCAAGTTCCTTTTAGCAATGAGGATGTCAAAAAACGTTACCTTGCTGAAACGAAATTTGTTCGTGCCTTGCTCTATTTTCACTTGGTGCGTAAGTTTGGAGATCTACCATTGGCAACCGTAGAGGTCACAAACAAAGAACAGGCTACTGCACTCGCCTATAGACAGCCAGAAGCCGTCATTTATCAACAGATAATTACCGATTTGACAGAAGCGCTCGATAGCAATTTGCCAAATACGCAATGGGAATATGCTGTGGGAAGAACTTCGAAGGCGGCTATAAATGCAATTCTTGGACAAGTTTATCTTACGATTGGTTCTACAGTCGCCGAAGGGCAGGCAGAAAACTTGCGGTTAGCAGAACAATATCTGACCGCAGCTTATGGTATGCGTACTTTCGGCAAATTGAATGAAATTCCATATGAAGAAGTGTTCGACGTGGATAATAAATTGACCTGTAAAGAATTGATATTACAGGTACAATATTTACAGGGAGATCAAAACTACAGTTCCTCTATTGCTCGTAATAATCAAGCCCGTGGAGAGACTATTAACTCGCAATACCCTTCTACAGGCATCGGTGGAAATGTGAAAATGGACTTGGTAAAAGATTATGAAGAGAGTGATTTACGGAAAAGCTTTTCTATAAAATTTGCTAGTGATCCCCAAGTAAACGATTGGTTTATTACGAAATTTCGCGACAATAGTACAAATGCGGGGATACAGGGATTTGGAGGTAATGACTGGATTTTGATTCGTTATGCTGATGTGATGTTATTGTTGGCTGAAACTAAAATGAACCTAGGTAAGGATGCTGAGGCTATTGCTTTGTTGGATGAAGTGCGTGAAAGAGGAGGATTGCCGAACTATGCAACATCAAGAAGTAATACGGCCTATACGACAAAATATCCTACGCTTAAAGACGCGATACTGCATGAGCGTCGCGTAGAACTTGCTTTTGAGAATCATCGTTGGTTCGATCTGATACGTAATTATGATGCCACAGAGCTTGTCAGCTATTTCAAGTCGAAGAATCAATCGGATTATGGAAACGCGAAGCTCTCCAATATGAGCACAAAAGATCGGTACTACCCTATTCCGTACGACGAATATCAACTAGATCCTATACGGATGTATCAGAATCCAGGCTATTAAAAATATACAATGTATAGATTCCTTAAACAAATGATACTTATGCTTGTGCTCTGCTGTTTACAGCAGGTGCAAGCTCAAGATTATTCATTATATAAAACGCCTCAAGATTGGGTGATTGCAAAAAACTATTTTGCAACATCCTTATTGATCCAAGACACTACGGTCATTAGACACGTTCTTGACCACGACAAATCGCTCAAGCGCATCTTTAAGGAAAGGCTCAGGCGCTACAAAGAAAGCGAAGACTGTAAAGATGTACATTGTTTTTTGTCGGCATTTAGGTGGAGTGAAGCTGAAGTTGAGTCGATCGTCTTAGCCCTATCTAGAGAGATCGGGCAGAATGGAAATTTACAAAAGTACTTCCGCGAAAAACTTTTGCCGAGCCATAGGTATGGAATATCCAAAGGAAAAACTGTAGAGGAATATATTGAGAAGGCTTTTCGACAGGATCTTCGGGCAATGAATTACGTAATAGATGTGTATGCCGGGGGACGTAATCCCAATTATCCTAAAATAGACTCGATTTCTTTTAACATACATGATCCACGTTACCTCTCGTTGTTAAAAGATGTTCAGCAAGACGTGTTATCGGATGTTCGAAGTATCAAAGAAGTCTTTGATTTAACATTGTTAACTGCGGTTCGTCTTTTGGAAATCAATGAACGTTGGGATGCTGCACAATTGGAACCTTTGCTAGAAACGGAAAATCGAAAAGCCTATGAGGCGGTATCCAGAACAGATTTCAACAAATATCCTTATAGTTTATTGTTGACGTTGGGGGCCGGGCCAGAAAAGTATGACCAACCCATTAGCCCAGGGGGCATGCTTCGTAGTAGAATGGCCGCGAGAAGCTATTTTGATGGATTAGCTCCTTTTATTGTTGTTTCAGGAGGACGGGTTCATCCCTATAAAACGAAATATATAGAAGCATTAGAAATGAAACGTTATTTAATGGAGACGCTACTGATTCCAGAGGAGGCCATATTGATTGATCCTCATGCACGACACACCACCACGAATATTCGAAATACAGCTCGTATAATGTTGCAATATGGATTTCCGGAGGATAAATCGGCTATTATTAATAGTAGTGAGGCCCATATTAACGCAGTAGAGCAGATGGCCGATCGTTGTTTAGCAGAGCTAGGTTATGTTCCCTATGAACTTGGTAGAAGGATTAATGAGGTTATCATCGAATTTAAACCAAAAATCGAGGCATTAACGATCGACTACGACGAGCCTTTAGATCCCTAAAATGTTTATGCGGCCTCTTTGCAAAATGTTTCGTCGATGCAATAAGAAGAGGCCGCATAACCTTGTTGAAATGGATTTATTCTGGTATCCAGCCGTTTAGCACATGTGTTTGTGTATATTTCTTCATTTCTTTTGCTTTAAGCTGTAGAGACCAATCCACACGTTTTGTCAGGTCTTTTGCACCGTCTCCATAGCTCCCACCTTCGGCGTAAAAAACTGTCTTTTCTTTATCTGGGAAATTTTTATCCCCAGGCCAAGCATGCCAGCCTGCCGGTGTAATATGCGCCCCCATCTCTGTATCTATAAATACTGTTTTAGCAAAAGGTCTCCATGGTCGACCCAGAAAAACTTTGTTGATCTCCTTATCTTTTGCAATTAATTTACAGGACGCGAACACAAAGCCAAATGGGTCGAAATATGTGGTTGAAGCTGCGGTAATATAAGAATTGGCTAAGCTCTCAATCGTGCAATTTTGAAAATAAACTGTCGAAGCACCGAATATAAAGTCTGTGGTACCACTGATATAACAATTTTCTACGAAATTCCTGGTGCCCGCTCGTGCCAAATACAGGGTGTCTTGATTTCCTAAAATATTACAATTACGAATAATGATTCGATCTCCGTCCGTATGTAAAGCAACTGCTTGTCCCAC
This sequence comes from Sphingobacterium sp. LRF_L2, assembly GCF_965644235.1. NCBI lineage: Bacteria > Pseudomonadati > Bacteroidota > Sphingobacteriia > Sphingobacteriales > Sphingobacteriaceae > Sphingobacterium > Sphingobacterium sp. LRF_L2. The sequence continues at coordinate 595,671 of NZ_CBFFRI010000003.1, forward strand.
TCTTCCTGACGTGTTTTCAATAGTCAAGTTCTCTAGCGTACAGTCGTTTGCTGCAATTAGCACGGTATAGGATGTGTATGTGCTGTATTTAGTATTACCTGTGATATCAATTCCTCTAAAGTCTTTTCCTGAATAATCATCAAAGCTAATAATTGTATGTTCTTTATCTTCGCCTTGGAGTGTGACATTGCGCTTATAAGATGGAATAACTAATTTTTCTTTATAAATACCAGGCTTAACGAAAATGACCACTTTTTTTTCTGCATGATCGCGTACATTATTGATGGCTTCTTGGATGGTTTTAAAATCTCCGCTGCCATCTTGAGCGACAACGAGTTTAAACTTATTGTCGATTGTTTGTCCTTGGCTAGGAAAAATAAAAAGGTAAATAAATGTAATTAAGATTGTTCGATGTAAACGCATGGCTCCATTAATTAAGTGCTTCGATTTTAATCCAATCAACTTCAGCATATCCACTATCATTTATTTGGACGTTTCTTGTCGCGTAAAGACCGAGTGTGGCACCTATCCATTTACCCGGTTTGGCTTTAAAATCTTTTTCGATAGGGTGATAAAGTATATTGTCAAGACTATAAGACCATCGGCAGATGGCTCCCTTACTAATCTTGACACGAAGATACACATATGATTTATTTGGAACTTTTGCTAACTCTTGTTGTTCTTCCTTTCCCGATGTAAGTCCTTTAATGCACGTCCCGAATGATAGTGTTTGACCATTTTTTGTTTGGGTTAGAAACAATTGGCTATAATCCTCTCCTACTACAGCGAATCCTACTCTTTCATTGTCTAATTTTTCATTGGCGATTAAACGTAGTTTTGTGGTTGCCATAAATTCTTCTGCAGGAAATTTTTGCGTTAAAATGTTGGGTATATCTAGTAAATTCTTATACCCATTAGGGCATTGCTGGGTGTATAATACCAATTGCCCATCTTTACTAGGCATCAGCCAGGTACCATCCGGATTAGCTTGCCATTGCCATTGTTTTCCAAGGTCAGTTGATTCAAATTCATCTGATTCAAAAGGAGTTGCAATAGGGTATGTTTTTCCCACATTCGGTTTCTTGTATGTGAGTACTGGCTGCCCTATTCCGGTCTTCTTCTGTTCACCAATAATTGGCCAGTCGTTGACCCATTGCATAGGCTGTAGGTGCACGACACGGCCATAGGCGTCTTTATCTTGAAAATGAATGAACCAATCTTCTCCCGTTTGGGTGTCGATCCAAGCTCCCTGATGAGGTCCATTGATGGGCGTTTTTCCCTGCTCCATGACAACTTTGCGCTCATAGGGACCATACACATTCCTTGAGCGAAGAGCAAGCTGCCAGCCTGTTGCAACGCCTCCTGCAGGGGCAAAAAGATAATAATATCCGTTCCGCTTGTACATTTTAGGCCCCTCTATTGTAGGATCTAACTCATGTCCGTCGTATACAATGATACCCCGATCAATTGCTTTTGCCCCCTCCTTGTTTAAACGGGCAATAGCCAAGACACTTTTAAGGCCTGCTCGACTACCCGCATAGGCAAAAGCTAAATACGCTTTGCCGTCATCATCCCAAAATGGACAAGGATCTATAAGTCCTTTTCCTTCGAAAACTAAGATTGGATCCGACCATTCTTCCAGAGGGTTTTTTGTTTTTGTCATATATATACCATAGTCGGGATCTGGAAAATAAATGTAGAATTCGTCATTATGGAAGCGTATAGAGGGAGCCCATACACCATTTCCATGCTGTACCGTACTAAATACTTGCTTAGGCTGTTGATAAGGCAAGACGTGGTTTACAAGCTGCCAATTTACCAAGTCTTTAGAATGCAGCAAGGGAATTCCGGGCGCATGGTTGAAACTCGAAGAAATCATATAAAAATCATCACCTACCCTTATGGCATCAGGATCTGAATAGTCTGCATGTAATATTGGGTTTTTATAACTCCCATTGCCTAAATCGGCAACCCAAGTGGAGGAAATACTTTTGTCTTGTGCAAAGGTCGCATATGTTAGAGCGAATGACATGCAAAATGTGAATAACAAAGGTTTGTTCATTTCGATAAGTTGGATTTATATTCGGTACTAACAAGGATACACAAATTAACAACCGGAACAAATAAAGAAATATGCAATCGTTGCCGGTAACGATTACATTGTATTTTACAAAAAAATCATAAAAAATGTGGAAATTGCCTAGGTCAAATAGATAAAAACAAAATAACCAACATATAATACCATGAATAGACATTTTTCTTTATTGGGAGCCTCCGGCTTACTACTTGTCATGATCCTTTGTAGCTTCTGTTGGAAGGCGAGAACAACGGTTTGGATGATGGGAGATTCAACGATGGCCATTAAAGCGAAGGACAAATTCCCCGAGACAGGTTGGGGAGTTGCGTTTGCAACAAAATTTAATGACGATGTTGAAGTGATAAATAAGGCAAAAAATGGACGCAGTACCAAATCATTTATTAACGAAGGGATCTGGAGCCAGGTTTATGAAGGCGTGAAAGAAGGCGATTATGTTTTTATTCAATTTGGACATAACGACGAGAAGATCGAAAAGCCGGCAGTTGGTACAACGATTGATGAGTACAAGGCGAATTTAGTCAAGTTTGTATCATCTGTTCGAGAAAAGAAGGCTACTCCAATTTTATTAACACCAATTGCCCGTCGGTCTTTTGTCAACGGTCAATTGGAGCAGACACACAAAGGGTATCCAGCAGCTGTTAAAGAGGTTGCGGATAGTTTACAGGTGACCTTTATTGATTTAACGAAACAAACATCCGACTTGTTAGTCAAAGAGGGTGAAGAACATTCTGTAGCACTCTTCTTACATTTAGCCGAAGGACATGCCAATTACTCAAAAGGAGTGAAAGACAATACTCATCTCAATGATTATGGAGCCGAAGTTGTCGCTAATTTGGTAGTGGATGATATTAGAGTACAAAAATTACCCTTAGCAAAGTACCTAAAAGAATAGAAGATCGGTTGTTGGATATAAAGATGAATAGCGGTTCGATTTACTTTATGTGGTGAAGGTTCTTTAGAGGCTTTTTTATTGAGCTTTCCGCTATTCTACAAACGCAAACGTTACCGATAACGTTTGCGTTTTTAATTTCCTGCCGATCGAAGTACAAAGCGAAATTTAATACTTAAATTTCGCTGCAACCAATTGCAGGGAGTAAAATTTGATGAAAAAAATAAACCTATTTGTCTTTCTCTTATTGATTATAAGTTCGCACTTAAAAGCGGCAGAGTATGATATAGTTGTTGCAAAAGATGGTACTGGAGATTTTGTCAGTATACAGGCGGCTATAGATGCGGTACCGGCTTTTAGGAAAAAAGTGACTACAATTTTTGTGAAAAAGGGTATTTATAAGGAAAAGGTGATTCTGGCCGAACCGAAGCAAAATATACGGATTGTCGGTGAAGATAAGTATACAACTATTCTCACTTATGATGATTATGCCCAAAAGAAAAATACGTTTGGAGAGGATCTGGGTACATCTGGCTCATCAAGTTTTTATTGTACAGGTGAAGGGTTTAGGGCAGAGAATATTTCTTTTCAAAATAGTTCTGGCCCAGTAGGCCAAGCCGTAGCGATATGGGTTGCAGCGGATAAAGCTGTTTTTATTAATTGTAGGTTTTTAGGATTTCAAGATACTTTATATACCTATGGTAAGGGGGCGAGACAGTTATATCTTAATTGTTATATCGAAGGGACAGTAGATTACATTTTCGGATCGTCAACAGCTTGGTTTGAGCAATGTGAGCTTCATTGCAAAGGAAGTGGGTTTATTACTGCTGCATCCACTCCCGAATCTTCTCGCTTCGGCTATGTCTTTAATCGCTGTCAGATTACTGGAGATGAAGACGTAAAGAAATTCTATCTGGGAAGACCCTGGCGGCCCTATGCAAAAGTTATTGTGATGAATAGTAGTTTACCTTATTTTATCGCTGATGAAGGTTGGAACAATTGGGGGAAAGCGAGTAACGAAGAAACAGTGAGTTTCTCGGAATTTAACAATGTAGGAGAAGGAGCTTTGTCACAAAGTCGTGTCAAATGGATGAAAATATTATCAAAGGAAGATGTTGAAAGTGTTTCTGTATCAAGTGTTTTCGGTGATTGGGCAATCGATCTATTGGCTGATGATAGTCTAAAGTTCCGGTAACGATTGCATAGTTTTTTCTTTATAATGATAAGCAAACCCTGTAGACTTGTTAAAACAAAAGCTACCAATTTTTAGACAATGCTAACAATGACAAAAAACGCGAAGATAAAAACGGGCAAAAGTTTGATTTCCTTTATCTTTTTAGGGGTATTGGCAACATCATCTTTAAAGGCGCAGGAACCCGCTAGGCCCGTAATTCAAGAAGTAAGTTTTCCTAAAGATACCGTTCAGATTACGTCATTCGGTGCAAAAGGAGATGGCCAACAACTCAATACAGATGCGATAAACCAAGCGATCAATAGCTGTAGTGAACGAGGTGGTGGAGTGGTATTGGTTCCCGGCGGGCTGTGGCTAACAGGTCCTATTGAGATGAAAAGCAATGTGAATTTACACATTCAACGAGAGGCTGTTTTATTATTTACCAGTGACTTTAGTGAATATAAGCTGGTTGAATCCAATTGGGAAGGAGAACCCGCTTGGCGAAATCAAAATCCTATTTCTGGTAAAAACCTTCAAAATATTGCAATAACTGGTTCTGGAATAATTGATGGAAATGGTGGAGCCTGGCGCATGGTGAAAAAAAGCAAAATGACCGAGAGCCAGTGGAAAAACCTGCTAGCAAGCGGTGGTGTCGTGGATGAAAAAAGTAATATTTGGTATCCATCGGAAAGTTCGTTGAGAGGCGCACAACAGAAGAAGCCAGGCACAATACGTCCAGAGACTTCTATGGAAGATTTTCGTGATGTGAAAGATTTTTTGCGACCTAATCTGATGGTTTTTACACAGTGTAAGCGAATTTTATTGGAAGGGGTTACTATTCAAAATTCTCCAGCTTGGAATCTACATCCCTTAATGTGTGAAGATATTACACTGAGAAAAGTATCCGTGAGAAATCCATGGTATGCGCAAAATGGTGACGGAATAGATATTGAATCGTGCAAAAATGTACTTGTTGAAGATTGTACGTTTGATGTTGGCGACGATGGGATATGTATAAAATCTGGTCGTGACAAATCTGGTCGCGATCGTGGAATGCCAACAGAGAACGTAATTATTCGGAATAGTGTTGTCTACCATGCGCATGGAGGTTTTGTAATAGGAAGCGAAATGAGCGGCGGAGCACGGAACATTTGGGTAGAAGATTGTTCATTTATAGGTACCGATATAGGACTACGGTTTAAGACAACAAGAGGAAGAGGTGGAGTTGTTGAAAATATCTTTATTAAGAATATAAATATGTTTGACATCCCAGGAGAAGCGATTCTCTTCGATATGTACTATGCCGCAGTCGATCCTATTGTCTTGGCCGGAGAAAAAAGAGATGCTATAAAAGTGGTAAAGTATCCAGTGACAGAAGAAACACCTCAATTTCAGAACTTTGTAATCCAAAATGTAAACGTACATGGCGCTGAAAAAGGGTTGTTTATCAGAGGCTTGCCTGAGATGCAGATAAAACATATAAAAATTGAAAATGCGAATATTCGCGCAAAGAAAGGAATTGATATCACAGAGGCTTTCGATATCCAGTTAAAGGACTTTAGCATTACAACCGACACAACAGATCCCATGATTCAAGTCGAGAATAGTAATAACGTAACTATTGAAGGACTAAAGTCGGAAAGGGAAACAGACCTTCTGTTCCGTATATCGGGAGCGACTACTCAAGGAGTGAAGTTAAGCGGATTTGATATCCCCGTCGTGCGTAAAAAAAGTGAATTTATTAATGGTGCCCAGGATAAGGCACTGACTATTAAAAAATAAAGTAAGATCTAATGATAATGAAAAGGAGTCTGTTTTTTATAATCTTTCTTTCTATTATAGCACATACGGTATATGCTCAGAAAGCTATTTCAGAACAAATGGCAAATACCGCTATGGAGAAGCTCTTTAAAGATGCACGTTTTACAAATCCAGAAAAAGGCCCCACGTGGACTTATGATATGGGCGTTGTGCTCGAAGGTGTTGCTGAGGTTTGGAAAAATACCGGTGATGGGAAATATTTCCAATATATCCAAAATTGGATGGATCAATATGTGACAGAGAATGGAGATATCCGAAATTATAAAGCTACAGAATATAATATTGACCACGTAAAGAATGGAAGATCCTTACTTTTTCTTTATAAAGTAACGGGTAAAGAAAAATATTTGAAAGCCTGTCAAAAGTTATACGATCAGCTTTTGAACCACCCCCGAACCAACGAAGGCGGATTTTGGCATAAGCATATTTATCCTAATCAAATGTGGTTGGACGGTTTGTATATGGCGCAGCCTTTTTATACAGAGTACGCCGCATTGATGAATATTCCCAAAGTGTTTGACGACGTAGTAAACCAGTTTACTTATATGGAGAATCATGCACGCGACGAGCAGACAGGGCTTCTTTATCATGGCTGGGATGAATCGAGAAAAGAGAGGTGGTCAGATCCCCAAACAGGAAGATCAAAACATTTTTGGGGACGTGGTATGGGATGGTTTGCAATGGCGCTCGTGGATGTCTTAGATTATTTTCCAGAAAATCACCCTCGAAGAGGAGAGCTCATCCAGATATTAGGACGTACATTGGCGGCGGCGGCAAAATATCAAGATCCTAAAACGTCGGTGTGGTTTGATGTGTTGGATTTGGGTAAACGCGAGGGAAATTATGTAGAAGCTTCGGCATCAAGCATGTTTGTTTATGCGATGGCTAAGGCCGTCCGGAAAGGTTATGTCTCGAACGCTTTCCAAAAAAATATAAATAGAGGTTATCAAGGGCTTTTAAAAGAGTTTGTTACACAGGCAGGTGTTGATCGAATAGATTTAAATAAAGTTGTTGAAGTGTCTGGACTCGGCGGAAAAAAATATCGTGATGGAAGCTTCGAATATTATATGAGCGAACCTGTTCGGACGAATGATCCGAAAGGCGTGGGAGCGTTTATGTTAGCTGCTTCAGAGGTGGAATTCAGAAAGGTGAAAATCGGAAAGAAATCGCCTGTAGTCACGCTGGATAATTTCTATAACAACGAATTCAAGAAGACTGCAAGCGGTGATCTGAAGCCATACCACTACCTTTGGGACGGTCAGGACAATAATGGGTTCTCTTTGCTAGGTCGTATTTTTGAACAATACGGGGGCCAACTAACAACCTTACGTGAAGCACCTTCATCCCAGAATCTTAAACATTCAGATATCTATATAATTGTTGATCCCGATACAGAGAAAGAGACGGACAAACCAAACTTTATGAAAGAATCTGATGCGAAAGAAATTGCAAAATGGGTGAAAAAAGGTGGTGTACTCGTTCTTTTATTAAACGATGTGGGAAATTGTGAGATCACGAAGTTTAATGTTCTTCCACAGCAGTTTGGAATTTCCTTTAACGAAGATAGTCGCAACCGTGTTAAAGGAAATCAATACCAAACAGGAGCTATTGATATTCCTGAAGGAACAACGATTTTTAAGAACACAAAAAAAATATATATAAAGGAAATCTCTACGATGAAAGTGGAGTCGCCGGCAAGAGCAATTGTTCAAGATAATGGAGACAACATTATCGTAACAGCTAATTATGGAAAAGGGACTGTATTCGCTATTGGTGATCCTTGGCTTTATAATGAGTATACCGATGGACGAAAGTTGCCGCTGGTATATCAAAATTTTGAGGCGGCAAATGAGTTGGTAGATTGGTTGATAAAAAGAGCTAAGTAGCTGTGACGGCGAAAGCCGGTGATAAAGAATAGTAAGAGGATAGTCGAGAAACGATTTGTGTAGACTACAGGAATAGGTAGATAAGACTAGATAAAATAAAAATAATTAATTCAGGGAATAGTATAATGTTGCTTTCAAAGGAAAATTTAGAGAAAATAAGCTCAACTAATTTAGCGTTGCCCTCAAGCGCTTCTTTCGAGCTTCCAGAACGCGTGATTCAGTTTGGGACGGGGGTTCTATTGCGAGGTTTGCCAGATTATTACATCGATAAAGCGAATAAACAAGGTGTTTTTAATGGTAGAATATTGGTTGTAAAATCGACAAGTTCATCGGGTGCTGATGCTTTCGAAGAACAAGATGGTTTATATACCGTATGTGTTAAAGGATTGGATGAAGGAAAAGAGGTCGTTCAATATACATTAAACAATTCTATCTCTCGTGTTTTAGCGGCAGCGCAGGACTGGGGGACGATTTTAGCAGCGGCAAAGAATCCCGATTTAAAAGTTGTTATTTCTAATACAACCGAAGTCGGTATCGTTTTGAGTAACGACAATATTTTAGATAATCCCCCCTCTTCTTTCCCTGGAAAATTGTTGGCCTTCTTGCACCAGAGATATGAATACTATCAAGGAGATGTAACCAAAGGATTAGTCATCCTGCCTACGGAATTAATTTCTGATAACGCACAGAAATTAAAGAAGATACTTTTAACCCTAGCGATTCAAAACGAATTAAGTGATAAATTCTTACGTTGGTTAGAAGAGGCGAATGATTTTTGTAATACACTAGTGGATCGTATTGTTCCTGGACGTTTATCTGCGGCCGAACAAAAGCTAACTGAGGCGGAATTGGGCTATGAAGATCAATTAATGATCATGGCAGAACCATTTAGCCTTTGGGCAATAGAAACAGATTCGGATCGCGTGAAAGACATTTTATCTTTTGCACAGGTAGATTCAGGAATCAAATTAGTGCCTTCAATTGATAAGTTCAAGGAGATTAAATTGCGGCTTTTAAACGGAACCCATACGCTGAGCTGCGCAACGGCGCTTTGGAGTGGCTTTGTCACCGTAAAAGAGGCGATGAATAATTCCCTGTTTCATGGTTTTGTTGCGAACTTAATGCAACGTGAAATAGGGAAAGCGATTTTAGATCAATACATTGAACAAGACGATGTCGCAAATTTTTCTAGAAGTGTAATCGATAGATTTAGCAATCCCTTCTTAGAACACCGTTGGGAAAATATAGCATTGAATTATACCTCAAAGATGAATATGCGGAATGTGGCGCTACTTGAGCGTTGGTATAAGAAGAACTTGGTTCCACCTTCCTATATCGCTTTAGGTTTTGCTGCTTATTTGAAATTTATGGATACGCAATACAACGGCGTTCAGTATACACAGGAGATCAATGGACAAACGATTATCTTACAAGACGAGTTTGCACCTTTATTATTTGATTATTGGAAAGATAAAAACACGGTCGTACACCGTGTCTTGGCAGACGACAGTTTATGGGGAAAAGATCTAAGCAGTTATCCCGGATTTGAAGAAACGGTACAGCGGTTTCTTGATGAAATAAATGCTTTTGGAGTATTGGAAACGATAGAAAAGTTAAATGTAGCATGGCAAGTAGAATATTAAAAATACACCCAAAAGATAACGTATTAGTTGCGTTGCAAGATTTATCAAAGGGAGAGCAAATCGCTTTTGAAGGTGAAGAATATAGCCTACAGGAAGACATTCCGGCAAAGCATAAATTTTTTATGCAGGATATGCATGCGGGTGACGAAATCTATATGTATGGTGTGTTGGTTGGAAAGGCACAATATGCTATTCCTAGAGGCGGTTTAATGAATACAGATAATACAAAGCATGCCGCCGATCCATATACCTTTCGTCCTTTTCATTATCATTGGGAGGCTCCTGATGTGTCTCGATTTGAAGGGCGTACGTTTAATGGATATTTACGTTCTGATGGTCGAGTGGGAACCGCAAATTATTGGTTGTTTATCCCGACAGTCTTCTGTGAGAATAGAAATCTAGATGTTATTAAGGAAGCGTTATACAATGAGTTGGGCTACTCGGTAACAGGCAAATATAGGGCGTTCACACACGAATTGTTGACGGCTTATGAAGAAGGCCGAGATTTAGACAATCTATCTTCGGATGAGTTGAGTGTTGTTACACACAAAAAAAATCGTGTTTTCAAGAATGTCGATGGTATCAAGTTTCTTAACCATCAAGGTGGTTGTGGAGGAATCCGTCAGGATGCAGCAGTTCTTGGAAAGCTTTTAGCAGCGTACGCAGATCACCCAAATGTAGCAGGTGTAACGATTTTGAGTTTAGGCTGCCAAAACCTCCAGTTGGCGGACTTGATGCAGGACATAAAACAAAGAAATGCAAATTTCGATAAACCTGTTTTTGTATTTGAACAACAGCAATCTAAAAGTGAAGAGCAACTTATAAAGGAGGCGATACAAAAAACGTTTGTTGGTTTGGTAGATATTAACAAATACGAAAGGCAGCCAGTGCCTCTAAGTAAGCTAACATTGGGTGTGAAATGTGGAGGTAGTGATGGCTTTAGCGGCATATCAGCGAATCCTGCAGTGGGATATACTTCAGATCTGCTAGTGGCACTAGGTGGAAAAGTCCTGTTGGCGGAGTTTCCAGAACTTTGTGGTGCTGAGCAGAATTTGATCGACCGTACAATAGAGCCTGAGGCAGCCCATAAGTTTATTTCTTTAATGGGAGCATATAGTCAAGCGGCTGAAAACGTAGGATCTGGGTTCCACATGAATCCTTCTCCCGGAAATATTCGTGACGGACTGATTACGGACGCAATCAAAAGTACAGGTGCAGCAAAAAAAGGAGGAACATCTCCTGTTGTGGATGTGTTAGATTATACCGAAGAAGCAACAAAACCAGGTCTTAATTTGGTTTGTACACCGGGTAACGATGTCGAAGCAACCACAGGAAAGACCGCCTCTGGAGCTACATTAATCCTCTTTACAACGGGATTAGGCACACCAACAGGAAATCCAATTTGCCCCGTTATTAAAGTTGCCACCAACAATGCCCTAGATCAGCGCATGTCTGATATTATTGATATTAATACAGGTGCCATTATCGATGGTGAGAAAACTATTGAGGAAATGGGAGAAGATATTCTTGAATATTGTATCCGCGCGGCTAGTGGAGAGGTTATTCCTAAAGCTGTCCAATTAAATCAAGACGATTTCATTCCTTGGAAACGAGGGGTTAGTTTATAATTATACAGAAATTATTATGAAAGCATTTTTAGACGAAAATTTTCTTTTACAGAGTAAAACAGCACAAGATCTCTATCATCAGTTTGCAAAAAATCAGCCAATTATCGACTATCATAATCACTTGATTCCAGAGCAGATTGCAAACGATAGCCGATTTGAGAATATAAGTCAGGTGTGGTTGAACGGTGACCATTATAAATGGAGAGCGATGCGAACCAACGGTGTCAATGAGCGCTATATTACGGGAGATGCTTCTGATAAAGAAAAGTTTATCAAATGGGCAGAAACAGTACCTTACACGTTGCGAAATCCTTTATACCATTGGACGCATTTGGAGTTGCAACGTTATTTTGGTATTACCGATTTATTGTCACCGAAGACTGCGGAAAAAATATACGAAGAGACCGCAGCGAAATTAGCTGAACCAGGATATTCTGTACGTGGGTTGTTGAAAAAAATGAATGTTGAGGTTGTTTGTACGACAGATGATCCTATTGATGCGCTTAACTTTCACGAACAGTTTGCGAAAGAAGGGGAATCTTTTAAGATGTTGCCAGCTTTTCGCCCCGATAAAGCGATGAATGCGGACGACACCCAAGCACTTAATGCTTACATTGGTCAAGTCGAAGCTGTAACTGATACAACAATTGGATCCTATAGCGCTTATTTGACAGCTTTGAAATCCCGACATGATTTCTTTGCATCCCAAGGATGTACTGTATCAGATCACGGTTTGGAACAGATCTATGCAGAAGATTACACGGATCAAGAAATTGAGAATATCTTTCAAAAAATTCGGTCAAACCAGCCACTTAACCCGCTTGAAATCCTGAAATTTAAGTCGGCTATGTTAATCCAGTTTGCAGAATGGGATCATGAGAAAGGTTGGGTGCAACAATATCATTTAGGAGCATTACGTAATAATAATGCACGTATGCTACGTGTAAATGGACCTGATACAGGTTGGGATTCTATTGGTGATTTCAGTCAGGCTAGGGCTCTTTCCAAATTCCTAAATAGATTGGACAATCAGGATAAATTAGCCAAGACAATTATTTACAACTTAAATCCTGCAGATAACGAGCTTATTGCAACGATGATTGGCAATTTTAATGATGGTTCCGTAAAAGGAAAAGTTCAATTTGGTTCCGCTTGGTGGTTCTTAGATCAAAAGGATGGGATGACTAAGCAGATAAATGCACTTTCGAACATGGGCTTACTGAGCCGCTTAGTAGGAATGTTAACGGATTCAAGGAGTTTCTTGTCATTTCCTAGGCACGAGTATTTTAGACGCCTAATCTGCGACATTTTTGGGCAGGATGTAGAGAATGGAGAGCTACCTAATGATATCGAGTGGATCGGAAAAATTGTTAGCGATATAAGCTACAATAATGCAAAGGAATATTTCAACTTCTAAAGGATATGCTTAGAGGAAAGGTACTCAGTTTTGGGGAGATATTACTACGTGTATGTCCCGATATGAGTCAAGATTGGATTTCGCAAGGTAATTTACCTTTTTATATAGGCGGAGCTGAATTGAATGTCGCAACGGCGTTAGCGCTTTGGGACATTCCATCAAGCTATGTTTCCGCTATGCCCAAAAATGCGATATGTGAGGAGATTGCTCAACATCTGCAACAGAAGGGTGTCGATATGGAAGGTATGTTTTGGAAGGGGGATCGAATCGGGATTTACTATCTGCCTAAGGGAAAAGACGTAAAGAATGCGGGTGTCGTTTACGACAGAGCGAATTCATCATTTTCTGAACTAAAGCCCTCAGACTTCGATTGGGATCTTGTTTTTAACGATGTTTGTTGGCTGCACTTCTCTGCAATCTGTCCCGCAGTGAATGCTGAGATTGCACAGCTGTGTTTAGTGGCAGTACAAGAAGCGAAGGCGCGTGGTATTTTCGTTTCGCTTGACCTTAACTATCGCTCCAAACTTTGGAAGTATGGAAAAGATCCTTTAGAGATCATGCCAGAAATAGCGGCCTACTGTGATCTCATCATGGGCAATATCTGGGCAGCACAGCGAATGTTAGGCACCTCCTTGCAGCCTAATTTCCAAGAAACGAAGGCTACATATCCTACAGAAGAACTGTTGGAACAGTCTCTACAGACGAGCAAGGAAATTAGGAACAGGTTTCCTAGATGTCGATATGTTGCAAATACATTCCGTTTTGACTACGAACAAGCTGGAATAAAATATTTTACGTCCTTGTATACAGAACAGGATGGACTTTTGGTTTCAAATGAGTATCTTTCCGAAAACATTGTAGATAAGGTCGGTAGTGGCGATTGCTTTATGGCAGGACTCATTTACGGTCTTTATCACGAACATGACGCCAGTTATACGCTAGAGTTTGCAACCGTAGCGGCCTATGATAAATTGTTTATCTCCAGCGATGCAACCGTAAGTACGGTGTCTGATATAAAAAAAAGATTAAAAAAATGAGTAAAAAAGAAGAAGTCTTAGATGCGATATTGGAGCAGGGCATGCTTCCATTGTTTTTTCATGCAAATGCTGAAGAAAGTATTGCAATCGTTAAAACATTGTATGATGAAGGCATCCGAGTGTTTGAATTTACGAACCGAGGAGAAGAGGCATTACAGGTGTTTAAGGCATTGGTTGAAGCTAGAAACGATGAATTTCCAGGTTTATATCTTGGAATAGGTACAATAAAAAATACACTGGAAGCACAACAGTTTATTGATGCTGGCGCTGATTTTATCGTGGCTCCTATTGTTACCCCTGCAGTAGGGCAACTTGTACACGGTGAAGGACTGCTTTGGATTCCAGGATGTATGACACCTACTGAAATTGCCTTAGCACAAGAGCAACACGCCACTTTAGTGAAACTTTTTCCTGCGAATATTTTGGGGCCTGGTTTTCTTTCCGCAATCCGCGAACTCTTCAAAGGACAACTATTCATGCCTACAGGAGGCGTAGATCTGGAAATCGAGAACTTAAAGTCTTGGTTTAAAGCAGGCGTATCAGCGGTAGGAATGGGAAGTAAACTCATTGATCCGAAAAACTTGGATGGACTAGTAGAGAAGACTAGGAAAGCCATTGCGCTCGTAAAACAAGCAAAAGAAGAAAAATAGCCTTCACGAATAGGACGGATATATTGTTGGCCTTTCCGTTTGAAGAAAGGAATAGATAGTAAGAGTAAGATGGGGAACTTGTAATTCAGCCGCGAACATATCCGATGACGTATAGAAATTTATAACTTTTAACTTTTTAATTTTTAAAGCTACACCAATGAATAATGATAAGAAGGGAAATTACAGATGGACAATTTGCGGCCTCCTCTTTTTCGCCACGACAATAAACTACTTAGACAGACAAGTGCTGTCACTTACTTGGAAAGATTTTATAAGCCCCGAATTTCATTGGACAAATAGTGACTATGGATTAATAACAGCTCTCTTTTCTATCTTCTATGCGGTTAGTATGTTATTTGCTGGCCCTTTTGTAGATTGGCTTGATACAAAGAAAGGGTTTTTATGGGCCATTGGTATTTGGTCTATAGGAGCCGTATTGCATGCCTTTTGTGGTATTGCAACAGCAGGGATTGTCGCAGGGACTTGGGGCGTAGGATTCGAAGGCGCAAAGGAAGCGATTGCCAGCGTTAATGATGTCGCAAAGGTTATTAATGTAAGTGTCACCTTGTTTATTTTTGCCCGCTTTGTACTGGCGGTGGGGGAAGCTGGAAATTTTCCTGCAGCAATAAAATCTACAGCAGAGTATTTTCCTAAGAAAGACAGAGCATTAGCTACTAGCATTTTTAATGCAGGAGCGACAATAGGCGCCCTAGCCGCACCATTAACGATACCGGTGATTGCCGCTTATTGGGGATGGGAAATGTCATTTATAATCATTGGTGCTTTAGGATTTGTTTGGATGGGATTCTGGATCTTTATGTATAAAAAACCGCATGAGCATCCAAAAGTTAATGAAGCAGAGCTAAAATATATCTTGCAAGATGGAGATCATGAAGAAACAACAACGCCTGACGTTGCGGTTCCTGTTGTAAAAAAGAAGATGTCATTAGCCACTTGCTTTAAATATAAGCAGACATGGGCTTTTGCCTTCGGAAAGTTTATGACAGACGGCGTTTGGTGGTTTTTCTTATTTTGGATGCCTGCATATTTATCGGCTGTATATGATATCAAATCCTCGGATACAGAAGGGCAGTTAGCCATTTTTGTGCTCTACCTCATCACACTGTTATCGATTATTGGTGGATGGTTGCCGACGTATTTGGTTGAAAAAAAGGGACTAAATCCATATGAAGGACGTATGAAAGCGATGTTGATGTTTGCTTTTGTTCCGTTGGTCGTTTTACTTGCTCAACCGCTCGGACATTTATCGTATTGGATCCCTGTGTTGTTGATTGGACTTGCTGGTGCAGCACATCAATCTTGGTCAGCGAATATCTTTTCTACTGTGGGAGATATGTTTCCAAAGCGTGCTATTGCTACAGTAACAGGCATTGGCGGACTTGCTGGTGGACTTGGATCAACATTCATCAACTTTTTCTCCGGTAAATTGTTCGATTATGCGAAAGAAACACAAATGACCTTTTTAGGCTTCCAAGGTGAAGAAGCCGGTTATTTTATTATTTTTTCTTTCTGCGCGGTAGCTTATCTTATTGCTTGGACGGTGATGAAGAGTTTGGTTCCTAAAATGGAACTCATTCGAGAGTAATAGATTGACTTATTTAAATACCTACCTAAATATTTTTTAAAAATGGAGTTAGATTTAGAAAGCATTTTCTACGGGGAAGAGGACGTCCCTGTAGAATTTGCCTTGCAGGAACAAATTGATCAGCGCGAGTTCCTGTCAAATGGAGAGATGCTTCCATGGGATGGCCAAGTGAGCGAAGTGTTTTCACCCATCTGCGTGAAAACAAAAGATGGGTTGAAGCGTAAACGTATTGGAAGTTATCCAGTCTGTACGGAAAAAGAGTCGATGGAAGCCCTGTCTGCGGCGGAGAAAGCCTACGATAATGGCCGTGGTGAATGGCCGACAATGGGTGTTGCCGATCGTATCGCCTGCGTGGAACGCTTTACCCAACAGATGATTGAAAAAAGGGACATCGTTGTCAAACTCATTATGTGGGAGATCGGAAAATCATATGCCGATTCTGTTAAAGAGTTTGATCGTACGGTAGAATATATTTACGCAACTATTGATGCGTTGAAAGATATCGACCGCGATTCTTCGCGGTTTCAGATAGAACAAGGAATCATTGCACAAATTAGACGTTCTCCCTTAGGCGTAGTGCTGTGTATGGGCCCATTTAATTACCCATTAAACGAAACCTTTACAACGCTTATCCCAGCGTTGATAATGGGGAATACATTATTATTTAAACCACCAAAGCATGGTACATTGTTGCATTATCCACTTTTAGAAGCTTTTAGAACAAGTTTTCCAAAAGGGGTAGTCAATACTATCTATGGAAGAGGTAACAAAATTATCCCGCAATTGATGCAATCCGGGAAAATTAATGTATTGACATTAATAGGATCAAGCCGAGTTGCTGACGAATTAAAGAAACTTCATCCACGTGTAAATAGATTACGTGCCATTCTTGGTCTTGATGCTAAGAATGCAGCCATTATAACGAAGGACGCTGATCTTGATTTGGCAGTTTCGGAAACAGTTCTAGGCTCTCTCTCTTTTAATGGACAGCGTTGTACGGCATTAAAAATTGTGTATGTGCACCGTAGTATTGCCCAGGAATTTCTGAAAAGATTGAGTACTGAAGTTGGTAAGTTAAAATTTGGTATGCCTTGGGAGAAAGGCGTTGCTCTTACACCTCTTCCTGAGGTAAACAAGCCAGCCTATTTGACGGCTTGCTTAGAAGATGCCAAAAATCATGGTGCGAAGGTAATCAATGAAAATGGAGGCGAAACGTTAGAGTCGTTTTTCTATCCAGCGATTGTTTATCCCGTAAATGCGCAAATGAAATTGTATAGAGAAGAACAATTTGGTCCTGTTATTCCAGTGGTTCCTTTTGATGATCTGGAGGAGCCTATTGAATACCTGATTGACTCTTCGCATGGGCAGCAAGTGAGTATTTTTAGTAATAATGCCGCCGTTATATCCTCTTTAATTGATCCGCTGGTAAATCAGGTTAGTCGGGTAAACGTAAACAGCCAGTGCCAACGTGGACCAGATACTTTCCCGTTCACTGGACGTAAAGATAGCGCCGAAGGTACATTATCTGTGGTGGATGCCTTACGCTCATTTTCTATTCGATCGTTGGTAGCAACGAAAAATACCGATAAAAATAAGAAACTACTGAATGAGATTGTCGGAGACAACAGTTCAAATTTCTTAAGTACAAAGTATATCTTTTAATTTAATAGATGGGGGGAATCTCCCCCATCTATTATGCTGCATTCGGTCCCGTTTCCTTTTCTCGGCTATTTTGGGTAATATTACGTAATTTTACCTACCATGGCTTTTGAGAACTATACTATTAAGGATATCGCTAAGGCGCTAAACCTCTCTGCATCTACGGTTTCTAGAGCATTGCGAGATAGTTATGAAATCAGTAAGGAAACGAAGAAACTGGTGCAAGATTATGCCGAAAAAATAAATTACCGAGCAAACCCTATTGCAAGAAGTCTGAAAGAAAGAAAAAGTTACAGTATTGGCATTGTCGTGAGCGAAATTGCAAATAATTTTTTCTCTCAGGTTATCGATGGAATAGAATCTGTAGCCTATAGCCGAAATTATCAAGTTGTTATTTCCCAAACACATGAATCGTCTGAAAGAGAACGACTTCATGTAGAGCATCTTTACTCTCGTTCGATGGATGGGATATTGATGGCACTTTCTGCAGAGACTACGGATTTCAGTTACTTGGCTAAGCTCATGGAAAAAGGATTTCCTGTGGTTTTTTTTGATCGCGTTCCATCTCAGATAAGCGCGCATAAAGTGATTGCAGACAATAGGCAAGGAGCGTTCGAGGCGGTGCAATATTTGGCAAAAAAAGGTAAAGCGAGAATTGCCCATCTGACAGGAGCGAAGAACCTTTCCATCACGAAGGAGAGATTAGAAGGTTACAAAATGGGGCTTTTGGCACATGGGTTAGAGTCTTCCTCATCTTTGGTCAAGTATTGTGAGTATGGAGGCTTACATCAGGATGAAATTGAAAATGCTGTAGAAGAACTGATGGAAGAGGAATACGATGGCATCTTTATTTCTGGAGATAAACTCACGACGGGCTATTTGCATGCGATGAAGCAAAATTATCCCCTTGCTGTGGAAAAGATTGCTATTGCAGGATTTACAAATTCGAAAGTAGCTCGTATTTTCTCGCCTACAATCACTGCGATTCGCCAACCCGCTTTTGAAATGGGACAACAGGCCGCATTGTTATTAATCGAACAGATAGAATCGAAACAAAACAATGTCGATTTTTCTACGCTTATCTTGCCGACAACCCTTATAGAGTACTAAACTAACTACTACATATATGATTAAAAATATCTTATCCATAGCTGCAGCAGTCGCTTTGGGGGCACATGCCATTGCTCAAGAACAGCCCTCCTTTCTTTCTTATCCGACCTTAAGCCCAGATGCTTCTACGTTGGTATTTAGTTTTGAAGGTGATCTATGGAAGATGTCTAGTTCCGGAGGAATAGCTTCAAGACTTACCGCTATGGAAGGCAACGAGATCGCTCCAAGAATATCTCCAGATGGTAAGTGGCTGTCTTTCTCTTCCGATCAAAATGGTAATTTGGATATCTATGTCATGCCTTTGGAGGGCGGAGATATTCAACAATTGACCTACCATGACGGTTCTGACCTTGTGGATAGTTGGAGCTGGGATAGTCAGTTTATTTATTTTACGTCGGGACGTTATAATAGATTAAGTAGTTATCGTGTAAATAGAGGTGGAGGAACGGCTGAAAGGATTTTTCCTCATTTTTTCAACTATATACACGGAATGGTTGAAACCCCTTCAGGAGAATTGCTGTTTAATGATTCATGGGAGAGTTTTTCATCGGCCAATAGAAAACGATACAAAGGCGCGTTTAATCCAGATATTTATGGCTATGATCCATCAAAAAAATCATTTAAACAGTATACGGATTACATAGGAAAAGATTTTTGGTCGAGTGTAGATCAACATGGAACCCTTTATTTTGCCTCTGATGAAGGCAATGGGGAATATAATCTCTATACGCTGAATGAGGGAAAAAAACTGGCTCTAACACAATTTAAAACGTCAATAAAACGACCTTTCGTTTCTGCAAATGGTCAGACTGTTGTTTTCGAAAAAGACTACCAACTATTTTTTTATGATGTTAAAAGTAAGACCACAAAGCCAGTCAAAATACAGCTAAACAGAAACCTGCTATTGGGTAAGCAGAAAGAGTTCGACGTTAACAATAGCATAACGTATTTCGATGTTGCGCCTGACGGTAAAAAGATCGCCTTTGTATCAAGAGGGGAACTTTTTGTAAGTGATATAGATGGTAAATTCGTTCGTAAAATGCCAAACGATGGAGAGCGTGTTATTGAAGTCAAGTGGCTAAAAGATAGCAAGACGCTTGTTTTTAACCAGACGGATCAGGGGTATTTGAATTGGTTCTCCCGTCTTGCCGATGGTTCAGGAATGGTAAAGCAACATACGAAGGATTCAAGAAACAACAGAGAAATCACCTTTAATCCAGATCGTAGTAAGGCGGTTTATCTCAGCGGCCGGGATGAGGTCCGTTTATTGGATTTAACGAGTTTAAAAAGTACATTATTGGTGAAGGATGAAATATGGGCCTTTCAAAACTCCTCACCCTCTTTTTCTCCGGATGGAAAATATGTGTTGTTTACTGCAGTACGGAATTTCGAGCAAGATATTTTTGTACATCACATAGAGAGCGGAAAAACAACAAATTTGACAAATACCGGAGTATCTGAAGCCAACCCATGTTGGTCGTCGGATGGCAAATACATTTACTTCGCAAGTAATCGTACAAAGCCCTCCTATCCTACCGGAATGCAATTTGCGAGTATCTACAGGATGGCGTTGGAGAACGTTGACGAACCTTATCGATTAAATAAATTTGATGAACTATTTGGAGAGAAAACATCAGAAAAGAACGATAGTACTAAAAATAAAAAACAAGAATCTTCAACCAAGAAAAACCTTCCAAAAGAGGAGAAGAAAGTTCTTGTTTCAATCGATACGCAGGACCTTAGGAGTAGAATAGTCCGGGTTAGTCCATCCGCTGGAAGTCAATATGAACCACTGGCTTTTAAAAAAGGTGAAAAGAACTATGTTTTTTTCTCTTCTGATCATGAAGGTAAATATGGCCTCTACCGTATAATTTCGAAACCTTTTGAGGAAGATAAAACAGAAAAAGTAAGCGATGCTCGTATCAGTCAACTGTTTGAAGTCGAAGGTAAAATATATGCGCTGAGTGGCGGTGTTATCCAAAAATATAGTATTGAACAGAATAGGATGGATAAAATGCCGATCAGCTTCAAGTTTAATAAGGATTTGTCACAAGAGTTTCGACAAATGTTTTTTGAAACCTGGGCTGGGATAGAGGAAAATTTTTATGATGCAGGATTTCATGGTGTCAATTGGAGTAGTATTAAACAAACATATGAATCCTATTTACCGGGCATTAATAATAGATCAGATTTACGTATCTTATTAAACGATATGCTAGGGGAGTTAAATTCTTCTCATTTAGGCTTTAATTCTGTCGGCGCTGAAGAGCGCAAGAGCTTCAACTTTGTCACCAATGAATTGGGCGTTCTATACAGCAGAGAAAATCCATTGGAAATCAGTCAAATTGTTGCTAATAGTCCAGCCTCTCGAAAAGGTGTTGATTTACGTGTTGGGGATATTCTTGTCGCTGTCGATGGGCAAACTATTGATCCTAGAAAGGATCGTGATTTCTATTTTACCAAACCGTCTCTTAGTGGCGAGATGCAGCTTACCATCAAACGAGAGGGTAAGGAAAAATCGATCTTGATAAAACCACAAGGGACAGCTTCCTTTAAAGACTTGCTTTATGATGCGTGGATTAAGAGTAACAAAAATAAGGTAGATAGCCTAGGGAGTAACCAAATCGCCTATACACATATGAAAAATATGGGAGGGGACGAGTTAAACAATTTCCTTATGGATATGGTTGAACAAGAAAATAATAAAAAAGCAATTATTTTGGATCTTAGGTATAACACTGGTGGAAATGTTCATGATGAAGTATTGCGTTTCCTTTCGCAACGACCTTATTTAACATGGCAGTATAGAGGTGGAAAACGGGCTCCACAAAGCAATTTTGCGCCTTCAGGCAAGCCTATTGTGCTGTTAATAAATGAACAGTCGCTCAGTGATGCAGAGATGACTGCTGCGGGCTTTAAAGCCTTAAAACTTGGAAAAATAATAGGTACAGAAACCTACAGATGGATTATTTTCACCTCAGCAAAAGGACTTGTGGACGGCTCTATGTATCGGGTGTCCGCATGGGGATGTTACACGTTAGACGGAGAAGATCTCGAACTTACCGGTGTAACCCCTGATATCTATGTTAAAAATACCGTCGCCGACCGTTTACAGGATGACGATCCGCAGTTGAAACGCGCAGTAGAAGAATTGTTAAAGGATCTTAAATAGAAAAGCTGCAGAAACTCTCAGCTTTGTTTTTTAAGTTTTAGAAAGCCACATCATTCCAAGAACGATGTGGCTTTTTTGAAGAGTTTCCAATAGATTATAGCTGTACTAGAGAAATTTAACTTGAATAGGCTTGGTAGAATTTTTTTTGAATACGAAATAAATCCCTATTCTGGAATATGCTCTAGGAGAACTGCTGACTGGCTTTTGTCGTAATAGACGCAAGTCATTTCTTCTAAATTCATAACCCATTTCTCCACGCCACTTCTGGCACAGTCTCTGCAAAAAGTAAAGTAATCAGTCTCTCCTTGTTGATGTTTTTTGAGTGAAGTTTCAAAGTCCGTTGAGACATACTTCTCTTGAATGTTCAGAGGATCGTATTGTGCTGCTGATGTTGCTTCAAATCCCTGTTCGCCATAGTAAACGGTATGGCTATCTTGCACCCATGTCTCGAAAAGCTTGACACCGATGCGTTTAATTTCTTGAATGTAATTTGGAAAGTCTGCTCCAGATTTCACTTTTTGATGAGCTTCCTCAATTTGTTGTATGGTAAACATTAGGCCTATTTTTAAGATATGTAGTAAATATAGTGATTTGCTGGGTGGTTTAAATAGAAAAAAGCTCCACGCATGTGAAGCTTTTTGTCGTGACCCCGCTGAGGCTCGAACTCAGGACCCACAGATTAAGAGTCTGTTGCTCTACCAACTGAGCTACGAAGTCGAAGTAGGACAAATGTAAGACCTATCTTATAAAATGTCAACCATTTTTTGGTTTTTTTGTTAACCGCCTATTTTTCAGTATCCCTTTTGTTTCTTATGTATTCAACAGCATATTATGTACATAAATGCAAAGAAAAAAAATCGCTGTAAGCAAAAACAATTTGCTATTTCTGAAGTAGTTTTTCTAACTCATCTTTTGAGGCTTTGAAAACGGTTCCGTGACGTAAACCTTTTGGTAGATGTAGTTTATCGGATACATCTTCCCAATGTATGAGGTCCTTTGAGCGGATGGCGCCGTAGCGATGTTCGGTGTATTTATCAAAATAAACAACCCAGTATCCATTAATATTTATTGCGGTGGGACCTTCTGCCCAATATTTTCCTGTAATTGGAGCGCTAGCTGTACTATATGGCCCTGTCAGATTGTCTGCGAAAGCTATTTTCAAATTCTTTTGGAGAGGAACCCGAGTTTCATCTTTAATAAACATTAACCATTTCGATTGATACGGAAGTATTGTTGCATCAATGCTGTTGAAACCTGGTTCATAAAGAATTTTCGTCTCTGAGAATGTCTTAAAATCTTTGGTTGTTGTGAAGTACATACGGTGGTTATAGCCTTTTTCCTCATCAATTTGTGTTTCGGGGAAGGAGCCTTCTATGGTGGTGGCCCAGTAGATCATATATTCATCTTCTTTGGGATCGTAAGTTATTTCAGGAGCCCAGGTGTTTCTTGCTTTTTCCTCATGTTCCATGACTGGAATGTACTGCTGTGGCGACCAATGTATTAAATCTGGCGATGAGGCATAGCCTATGCCCTTTTGTGTCCAGCTTACTGTCCATACCATATGGAATAAATTGTCTTTTCCGCGAATAATACAAGGGTCGCGCATTAATTTATCTGGGCTTAATTCTGGTTGAAGAAAAGTTGTTTGTCTTTCTATCTTGTTCCACGTGAACCCATCTTTGCTGTAGGCTAGGTGCAAGCCGTCTTCACCGTTTCCCATAAAATAGGAAAATAAGAAAACACTATCTTTCGAAGAGGCAAAGCAGAGTGAGCAAGCCATTAGAGCACTTAAGGTAAAGAGGATTTTTTTCATTTTAGTAATACGAATATTTTTGGTTTATGATGTTTCACAAGTTTAGCATTTTTTATCCAAAAATTGATGTAATTTTGCAGAGAAAATCACCTCAGACATGGATTCTCAAATCACTTCTTCGAGTCCCGATGCCTATGGAAATAGGCAAAGAATACGGATAGCGGTCTCCCTTTTTTATTTTGGTCAAGGCTTAGCTTTTGCAAGTTGGGCAAGCCGTATCCCTATTATAAAAGCCCAACTTGGGCTGACGGAAGCACAGTTGGGCACTGTTTTATTGATGCTTCCTGTTGGTCAGCTTCTAACGATGCCCATATCTGGAAAGTTGGTGAGTAAGTATGGCAGTCATAAGATTCTCCCAATAGGTGCATTCGTTTATCTTTTTGTTCTTTGTGGAATTTCTTTTGCTCAAAATGCCTGGCAATTAGGGGCTGCCCTTCTCCTATTTGGGATTGTTGGAAATGTGTGCAACATCTCCGTGAATACCCAGGGTGTATTAGCTGAAGGTATATATAAGAGGTCAATCATGTCTTCTTTTCATGGCTCCTGGAGTATCGCTGGTTTTACGGGAGCGTTAATTGGATTAGCGACGTTGAATTTAAACTTGTCTACAGCTATACATTTCTATTTTGTCAGTGCGTTGTTGGTGTTCAATATTTTCTTCAACCGAAACTTTCTCGTTCACGATTTAGCTGGAAATACAGAAAAAAAATCATTTTCTTTCAAGCCTGATCGGTTGTTAATCTCTTTGGGAGTGATTGGCTTCTGTAGTATGGCTACCGAGGGCGCGATGTTCGATTGGAGTGGTGTCTATTTTCATGAAATTGTACATGCGCCTGATACGTTAACAACTTTAGGTTATGCTTCTTTTATGGTAATGATGGCCACGGGGCGCTTTATAGGCGATGCGGTAGTAAGCCGAATAGGACGTAAACGTACGCTACAGATTAGCGGAATTTTGATGTTTACCGGCATGATGGGTGCTGTTATTTTTCCGCAACTGGTACTCTGTACGATAGGATTTATGTTGGTTGGTTTAGGTGTAGCCTGTAATGTTCCATCCGTTTATTCTGTGGCAGGCACTCATAAAACTATTTCTTCGGGCGTAGCGCTCGCTATGGTCTCCAGTGTGAGCTATTTAGGTTTTTTAATGGGGCCACCCCTGATCGGATACATTGCAGAGGCCTTTAGTTTACGTCACTCCTTTGGTGTATATGCTTGTTTCGGTTTACTTATGTTTTTTCTGACAAGCCGACTTGCCGTGTTTAATAAAAAGTAAAATATGTACGTATGCTTTTAATATAACGTAGAACATCGCATGAGAAAATGGATACGCTATGGTATAATGTTACTGCTCTTTGTTGCGCAGTTGTTGTTCTTGTCCGCTATCTTTAGAGAGAAGAGTGCGACCTATACTATTCCTCTGTTTATTTTATCTATTATTATTCTATTAGCGTATACCTACCTAAAGTATAGAAAGCATGAAGAAGAACATGAATTTGAATCATTGCGTGTCGCAATTTGGGTTCCTGTAGGAGCCGTTCTCACTTATCTGTTTAGTCGATATGTAGGGCTTAGTGTTGTTTTTTCAGCAGCATGTATAGGTTTTTTAGGATCGATGTTACCGAATATCTGGAAGAAATCTTCTTTCGTTCAGCAGCTGCCTGCGGCACTTTATTGCGGTGCTTTTGTGGGAATGTCGAGCCCCCGTGTTGCCGATGGAATCGGTTTTGTATTGGTTGCGGGGTTCTTCACAGCGACCTTTCTTGTTGTATCCAAAAGCGTGTTACGAGGCGTTGGTGGAAAGTTAGGGACCCTAGCTTTTGTCGGAGTCTTGTTTGCTTATTTGATTTTCTATTATCAAAAATGATGTCCTCTTTGTTGGTTATAATCACTGCTATGACAAGTGCTCTAGCCACTTATTTTCTAAGTGTAAAACTAAAACAAGGGCCTGTACGAGCATCTTCTCTTATTGCACTAGTTTTTTCTGGGGCGCTTTATTTTTTTCCAAACCTACTTCCCTCCCATTTATCTCAAAATTTGCCCGCTGTAGTTATAGGGAGTTCGTTTATTGGCATGGTGTCTAGCGAGCGTCTTTCAACTTTTCTGGGAATAGCATTTGCTGGTCTTATTTTTGCAGTAATTTTTATCAATACAAGTCGATACTTTGATGGTTATGGAGGTGCCTTGGGAACGGCCGCCTGTATTTCAGTGCTTGTTGTGATGAGTATTCCTTATCTTAATTCTAAACGCCGGATGACGGTGGGGATATTGCAGTTAAGAAGACTGCTTTTTGGAAAAAAACGGAAATAGATTTTGTTTTCCTGAGTTTTCCAATTGGGGTAAAAGGAAAGAATGATAAATTTATAGAAAAATTAAGTGCCGATGAAGAAGCTAATTTTACTTCTGTTTTTTAGTTGCTCATTAGGGATCGGTTTTGCACAAACAGCTCCTGGAAAAACGTGGATATGGGGGCCGTCTGTTGGATGGCAGTATCAGCGGGGGAATTTTTTGAAATTTTCTGGTTGGGGATTGTTTGCTCCGAATGATAAACAATATATGAAAATCGATGCAGGGGCGAACCTTTCCTGGATGCGTGAACAGACCACCGTTATTCCTGAATTGGGCTTTACTTATTACCTTAGTGACCGTCTTTTGTTTCCCTTTCTCAAGGCGGAAATTACTCCCTATACCGTGACACCAAAGATCGGTATTGGTGTATTTTCGATTATCGATTTTGGACTGGGTTATGGCTTTGCCATGCAGACAAAAAGCAATTTTAAGCCGCTTGAAGGTTTCACGGCATCGATTAATCTGAATATACCATTAAACTTTCACCTGAACTGATTAATTTTCGGTTAAAAAATAAGCTGTCAGTAAAAAAACAATTGTTGCGTTTTAACATCTATTTTTCGACTAATCGTATTTTTTTTGCTACCTATCTGATACCTAAAAGTTTCTCGAACGTCATGATTATTAAAAAAACAGAAATAAATTTTTAATCATCAATAAAAAAAGATACTTTTGCATCCCCAAACTGCTATTGCGTTAAGGGTTGAGAAATAAATAATTACAGTAAAAACAGATATGACTAAAGCAGAAATTATTGCGGAGATCTCTAACAAAACGGGCTTAGAGAAGGTAGATGTTCAAGAAACAGTTGAAGCATTTTTCAAAGTTGTAAAAAATGCAATGATTAGCGGGGAAAATGTGTATGTTAGAGGTTTCGGAAGCTTTGTAGTAAAAAAGAGAGCGGAAAAAACAGCACGTAACATTTCGAAAAACACAGCTATCATCATTCCAGCTCACTTTGT
This sequence comes from Sphingobacterium sp. LRF_L2, assembly GCF_965644235.1. Lineage (NCBI taxonomy): Bacteria > Pseudomonadati > Bacteroidota > Sphingobacteriia > Sphingobacteriales > Sphingobacteriaceae > Sphingobacterium > Sphingobacterium sp. LRF_L2. Next base: position 622,585 of record NZ_CBFFRI010000003.1, read on the forward strand.
GCCAAGCTTTAAACCGGCAAAAGTTTTTGTTGAAAAGGTTAAACAAGGAAACAAGTAAAACAAGATGAATACCAAACAAATAATAGTAATCGTAGTCGTTGTTGCCCTTATGGGGGTGTTGCTCGCTCGGCCTATTAAAGGTTTGGTAAATGCAGATAAAGGAGCAGAAACGTCGACTACCACCGAGTCTTCGTCGGCTTTCAACTTCCAGCGTGTATCTGAAATTACCAAACAATCCATTAACGCCAGTTTGGCGCAAGAAATTACGGCATTGGAAGGAAAGATTGCAGCTGCTGATGGAGAAGATAAGCTCCCTTTATTGGAAGAACTTGCAAAAAAATGGGACGATTTAGCCAAATATGCACCTCAAGGATTTATTTATGAGGAAATGGCAAAAATTTCCCCTAAATTTGAATATTGGTTAAAAGCGGGTGATTCTTTTCGTTCGGCATATACGAATCTACAGGATACGGCAATGGCGACAGCGCTAAATCAGATGGCGATTCAGTCTTATGAAAAGGCAACAGAGTTAGATGCTAATAGTTTAGATGCCAAAACAGGACTTGGTGCTGCGATGGTAACAGGAACCAATAATCCGATGGCTGGTATTGCTTTATTGAGGGAAGTAGTCGCTAAGGATCCAAAGAATATTCAAGCAAACAAAACATTGGGATTGTTTTCATTGCAATCTCGTCAGTTTGACAAAGCTATCGAAAGATTTAAGACTATTGTCGAATTGAAGCCTGATGCAGAGTCGTATTTCTACTTAGCAACAGGATATGAAAATATCGGGCTGAAGAATGAAGCTATTTCTGCTTTTCAAAAAAGTAAAGAATTAGCTGCTGATCCAACCCTATCTCAGTTCATCGATCGCCGTATTGAGGAACTAAGTAAGTAATTAACATATTAATTTATAATCATTTAAAAACATTAAAGCTATGCCAAGCGGAAAAAAAAGAAAAAGACACAAAATGGCTACTCACAAGCGTAAAAAACGTTTAAGAAAAAACAGACACAAGAAAAAATAAGCTTGTTGGTCTTTTTGGCTGAAGCCGCATAAGACATTGTACAATCTATGGTTTCACTTCGGTAGAATCATAGATTGTTTTTTTTCATTACAAGTTTTTTATGTTTCATCAGGCCGATGGTACTTGTTTGTATCAAGCCTTAAAAAAGTAGCTGTTGGTAAAGGAACTAATTATCGATTCTACTCCCGAAAAGGGAGTAACTATTGCTTTACTACAGGACAAACAGCTTGTTGAGCTGAACAAGGAGCAGGCCGATAATAATTTCGCCGTAGGCGATATTTATCTGGGGCGAATAAAGAAAATCATGCCCGGCCTGAATGCCGCTTTCGTAGATGTAGGCTACGAAAAAGATGCGTTCTTACATTATTTGGATTTAGGACCTCAGGTTCAGTCTTTGCTCAAGCTAACGCGTATAGTAAAGAATGGCAGCTATCAAGAGAAGTTGCTCAATAGTTTGAAACTTGAAAAGGATATTGATAAAGCCGGTAAAATTTCTGACATTTTAAGTCGAAATGTGCTTTTACCAGTACAGATTGCAAAAGAACCCATATCTACTAAAGGTCCTCGTTTAAGTTCGGACCTTTCAATAGCAGGTCGATTTGTAGTATTGGTTCCATTCTCAAGTACGGTTTCCATATCCAAGAGAATCAAAGGAAATGCTGAACGAACGAGACTCAAGAAAATTGTGGAAAGTATTAAACCCGCAAACTTCGGAGTTATCATACGGACTGTTTCTGAAGGAAAAGGCGTCGAAGAGATGCAGAAAGATCTTTTAGACTTGATCTCTAAATGGGAACTTTTTACCAAACGCCTTAAAACTGCTGAACCTTCCCATAAAGTTTTGGGAGAGATGGATAGAGCATCTACGATTCTTCGTGATATCTTGACAGATGAATTTGCGCATATTCATGTGAATGACAATGCACTGTATGATGAGGTCAAATCTTATGTACAGGAAATTTCACCTGATTTAGAGAAGATCGTTAAGCTTTACAAGCATAAAGAGCCTATATTCGACCATTTTGGTGTCGAAAGGCAAATTAAGGCATCTTTCGGCAAAACGGTTAACCTCCAAGGTGGTGCTTATCTTGTGATTGAGCACACTGAGGCACTCCACGTTGTGGATGTGAATAGTGGAAATCGAATTGCTAGCAAAGAAAATCAAGAAGAAAACGCGTTGTTGGTCAATAAAGAGGCCGCAAAAGAAATCGCAAGACAATTACGTTTGCGCGATATGGGGGGAATTGTTGTTATCGATTTTATCGATATGCACAAGCCAACCAATCGAAAGGAATTGTATAGTTATCTGAAGGAATGTATGGCTAATGATAGAGCGAAACATACAATCCTTCCACCAAGTAAATTTGGACTGGTGCAAATAACAAGGCAACGCGTAAGACCTGAGATGAGTGTGGTGACAAATGAAAAATGTCCTGCTTGTGAAGGTACTGGAGAGATTCGTTCGAGCATTGTATTGCTAGACGATATTGAAAATAACTTGAGTTTTATCTTACAAGAACAAAATGAAAAGGGAATAACACTTTGTGTACATCCATATATAGGCGCCTACATTACGTCAGGATTGTTCTCAAGAAGAATGAAATGGTTTTTCAAATACGGGAAATGGATAAAAATAAAGACCGTCTCTTCCTATTATTTAACGCAATTTCGATTCTTTAATAGCAAAGACGAAGAAATTAAGTTGTAAAATATGAATAAAAGAAAAGCAGCATTTTTATGCTGCTTTTCTTATTAGATACTATCCCAATTATTCTTCCAAACTTGCCACAAAAGCTTCTATAGAGCGATGGTATGATAATCGTCCATAATAATATGTAGACCATTCATTGTTAATACCTGGATTGTCTTCATCCTCTTTCGCATTTGTAACTTGGCGGATCATACGGCACCATAGTTCTCCGGGTTTTAAATAGGAAAGTAAATGTGTTTGCGTTTCGGTCCATACCCCTCCTTTATTCATCCATGTGTAGGAAGCATTATTCCCCGTAATCATCGTTTTCTCTAGGTCGAATGTATTCGCTTCAAAAGAATTGTTTTCTTCGTTATAGCTATATTTGCTCGCGTCGCCATTGATAATGCGAATGATAAGGTATTGAACTTCCTCATTTTCATCTTGCAATTGTCCTGCCCATACACCTTCAAATGAACTGGCATTAGCTGTGTGCTGCGCTTGCGCATATTGCCAAAAAAGGAACATGACCGCTATCGCAAGCATTGTTCTTCTTAAATCGGTTAGTTTCATTTTGTTTGTTTTTAATGATTGAAATTACAAACAAAATAGACGGTGTGGTATACCCCATTTGGGGTATTTTAAGCATTCATTAGCTGTATGATTTCTTCGAGTCGGTCTGCGGTGTTCTCCCCTTTCAGCCAGTTAATTTTTAAACCATCTTTTTCCATCTTTCTAAAAAAAGTCATTTGCCGTTTTGCATACCGGTGAATTTCTGTTTCCAGTTTCGAATAAAATGATGCTTTGTCTAATTCTCCCAGGATAAAAAGAGAACTGTATTTATATTCTAAGCCGTAATACTGCAAATCTTCGTGAGATACACCCGATGAAATTAATTGTTCTACTTCTTGTAATAAGCCGGAACGAATTCGTTGTGTGAGACGGTTGCTTATTTTTGTTCTTCGTGTTTCTACAGAAGGAGATAAACCAAATAGGATAGGCTGATAGTTGGATGCTGATTCATCGATTCTATAGCCCTGTTCCAGCAGCTTTAAAATCTCAATAGCGCGTATGAGTCTTTTATGTGAACTCGTGTCAATATGGAAATTAGTGGGGATCTCAAATTGAGTTAATAAGCCAATCAAATCGTCTTTTTCCCTCCATTGTAAATTGTCCCGCAGGTCTTTGTCTACAGGAACATGCATATAGGGCTGTGGCTTTAATAACGAATGGATGTACATCCCCGTTCCCCCGACGGCGATAGGTTGACGACCTCGGGCGAGGATATCTGTGTAACTCTGTTTAAAATCTGTTAAAAATTGCGTAATATCATATTTCTCTCCTGGCTCGCGAATATCGATAAGATGATAAGGAATACGCTTATATTCTTCGAGATCTTTTCCCGTGCCGATATTCATTCCACGATAGACTTGCCGTGAATCGACACTGATAATTTCTCCGGAAATACGTTCGGCTAAAGCGACGCCTAGTTGGGTTTTTCCAGAAGCTGTAGGGCCTAGAATGATATATAATAAATCAGGTGGAGTTAGTCTCTCCACCTGATTTATCGTTGGTTTATTCGCTGACGTTATCACACAACAAAAGTAGTCCATTTTTCGTTGCTCTCGTTGCTCTTCACAACATTTTGAACGAAAGCCATACCTCTTACGCCATCTTGTACGGAAGGGAAATCTAACTCTTCTGCTTTAGGAACTCTGCCTTCACGTTTCGCTGTTACGGTAGCAGCAAAATTTCTATAAATGTTCGCAAAGGATTCCAAAAGGCCCTCAGGATGGCCCGCAGGAATGCGCGTATTATGCGTAGCAAAAGAACTCAGCGTGAAAGGTGCTGCATAAGCATTACCTGTACGGTAAATTTGGCGAGGTTGATCTAACATTTTGATAATCAGATTGTTTGGGTCTTCATTAGCCCATTCTAGTCCTCCTTTTTCACCATAAATACGAATTCTTACCGCATTCTCCTCCCCAGCAGATATCTGAGATGCCATCAATACTCCTTTAGCACCATCTTCAAAGCGTAGCAAAACAGATCCATCGTCATCCAATAAACGGCCTTCTACAAATGTCGTCAAATCAGCACAAAGTGATGTGATACGCAAACCAGTAACATATTCTGCTAGATGGGCTGCATGTGTTCCGATATCGCCCATAACCAAGGAAAGACCTGATTTTTTAGGGTCAGCACGCCAAGCAGCGCCGGCATTTCCCTCTCTTTCAGAGAGGCGGCTGAGCCAACCTTGTGGGTATTCGACAACAATTTTTCGGATCTTTCCAAAGTGGCCTTCTTTGACCATGGCTTTTGCCTGTTTAACCATAGGGTATCCCGAGTAGGTATGTGTTAGGCAAAGTGTACGGCCTGTTTTTTCAACTATAGTTTGTAATTCCTTGGCTTCGTCAAGGGTTACAGTCATCGGTTTTTCGACAACGACATCAAAGCCATTTTCCAAGGCCAGCTTGGCTGGACCAAAGTGAAGGAAGTTCGGGGTGACGATAGTAAGAAAATCCATACGCTCGCCTTCTGGAAGTGCGGCCTCTTTTGCTATCATTTCCTCGTAATTGGCGTATACTCTGTCTGGAGCGATAAATAGGTCTTCACCGGATTGTCTGGAAATCTCTGGATCGATGCTAAAAGCTCCACATACCAATTCGATTTTTCCGTCCATAAAGGCCGCTATGCGGTGTACTGCCCCGATAAAGGCATCTTTACCACCGCCAACCATACCCATACGTAATTTACGTTTCATAAGATTGTCTTCGTTTAAGGTTTTTGTCGGCTAAATATACAGAACACAACTGGGTTTTCATAACTGGAGGACCAACTTTGTACTCCCTTGGTTCTCGATTAAATACCCATTTGGAAGATTAATACGCAAGGTTTGAAGTTGTTCTGGCGTTCTAAATGAATGGCGTTCGTGGTTGGCGATCCAAAACTGTTGTGGCAGACTTAGCCCCCTTTCTTGAAAGCCTATGGTCTGTAAACTTGAATCACGAGACCAGTCATTATCGACGTAAGTCATAATATCATTTGGCTGGAAGTCTTTAGCAAATGCTTTAATTAATTTTGAAAGGCCGCCTACAACACGATAACCTGATTTGTGACAGAAACGCAATAATTCGAACGATCGGTAATCAGAAGCTTGATCGCGCATGTGTCGCCCACCACTAAACACAGCGATGGACAAAAGTTCTCCTTGATAAAACAAGCCATATCGATATTTCCCAGGTAAGGCCGATTGCAGATGATGTTCTGTAAGAAATTCTAGCGTAACGCGTTTATCTACTCTTGCGATGACGGTGTTTCGGGCAAAGATTGTATCACCTTGCCCTAGCAATGAAGCTAATCTAGCGACTATTTTTTCTGAGTGATTCATGATTTGGTCGTCGTCAAGGTGTATTGTTCGTTTACCGATATTTGGTAAGCGAAGCGTTGTGAAAGCTGGATAGATGATTAGTGTTGTGTCGTGCTTTTCTAAATTTAAAATCGTGACACCTTGTTGTTTGTACACCTGAAAGTCGGATGATAGTCTCCGTGATATTTTATCAATAAATACGTTTATATTTTGAGTACTATTTATGCTCATACGCTACAAAGTTAGTACAATCTAAATCGGTATTAATTATTATTAATACCTTTGCACAGAAATTACAAAGTATGAAGTTACCTATTGTTGCGTATGGCGATCCTATCTTGAGAAAGAAGGCTGAAGAGATCGACGAGGATTATCCAAATCTGAAGCAGATCATTGATGATATGTTTGAAACGATGTATGCTGCGCGGGGTGTGGGATTGGCAGCTCCTCAAGTGGGATTACCGATCCGCTTATTCGTGATCGACGCATCCCCTTTTGCGGAGGATGATGAAGATGGAGAAGGAGATCCTTCCTTGAAAGATTTCAAGAAGGTGTTGATCAATCCGATAATTTTGGAAGAGACAGGTGATAAGTGGGCATTCAGCGAAGGATGCTTGAGTATCCCAGATATAAATGAAGAAGTCCTTCGTCCTTCTGAAGTGCTTATCAACTATTTGGATGAAGATTTTGAAGAACAAGAAGTTAAATTAAGTGGTCTTGCTGCTCGAATTGTGCAACATGAGTACGATCATATAGAAGGAAAGCTTTTTATTGATAAGTTAGGTCCTTTAAAGAAAGCAATGTTGAAAGGAAGGCTGGAGTCTATTTCCAAAGGTGCGGTGCGAGTGGGATACAAAATGAGATTCCCCAATTTAAAGAAAAAAAGGTAGTTCTAAACTGCCTTTTTTTATAAGATTTAATGGTTATCAAATCTTTCTCAAAGTTGCTACGTTGAAAACGAGTAGAATTTTAGTTGAAAGGCTGGAAAGTTTCCGGGGATAAAGAAAATCAAGTAATCGGTTTAAAAATTATTCGCCGGTTTATCTAAAAGCTTTTCTAAAAAAATTTTTTTAGAAAAAAGATCAGTTAACCGCCGATTACAGGTAGGGAAAGCTTATATTTAACTGCAGCTAATCGGATGGAAAAAATAACGAATGCAGAAGAAAAGGCATTTGTTGTGCTATCAACACCCAATAATCCTAAAATAACATATAGTATAGCGCCAGATAAGCAGGCTGTAGCATAGATTTCCTTACGAAAAATTAACGGTGTTTCGTTCATTAAGGTGTCGCGTATTACTCCCCCCATAACGGCAGAGAACATCCCTAAAACGATGGCTGCAACCTCTGTGCTTCCATATATTAATGATTTTTGTACCCCTACGATGCAGAAAAATCCAATGCCTATCGCGTCAAAAAATGAAAAGGTTCGGGCCAGTCTATCGAGCTGTTTGTTGGCAAGTATCGAAATAACAACACCGGCTAAAATTGCGAATAGATAATTACCGTCATCGACCCATACAGGACGCAGATTCAAAAAAACGTCTCTTAAAGAGCCTCCCCCTATTGCGGTTACAAAACCAGTAAAAGTAGCTCCGAAAACATCTATATGCTTTCGATTGGCAGCCATGGCTCCCGAAATAGCGAAGAACATGGTTCCCAATAAATCAATAACATATATATTATTCATGGGGTAGAATTGCTGGTACGCAATAATACATAAAAAATACAATTTCTTGGATGAATGAGGCATAAAAAAAGGAAACAGCTGTATGTTTAGCATGTTTCCTTCTTTCGTGTGAAAAAATGATAATATTATTCCTGCGTTTGTTTTTCCTCGCCTTCAGACGATTTATAAAAATCTTTGAGTTGCTCTACCTTCTCTTTCCATTCGGGAGAGTTATAATAATTTTCTATCTGTTTAGCGTTTTGCTCAATTTTAGCAATTTGTTTTTTCCATTCAGGTGAATTGTAATAGTCTTCAATGCGTTTGGCGTTTTGCTCAATTTTAGCAATTTGTTTTTTCCATTCAGGTGAATTGTAATAGTCTTCAACGCGTTTGGCGTTTTGCTCAATTTTAGCAATTTGTTTTTTCCATTCAGGTGAATTGTAATAGTCTTCAATGCGTTTGGCGTTTTGCTCAATTTTAGCAATTTGTTTTTTCCATTCAGGTGAATTGTAATATTGTAATAGTCTTCAATGCGTTTGGCGTTTTGCTCAATTTTAGCAATTTGTTTTTTCCATTCAGGTGAATTGTAATAATCTTCCACTCGCTTGGCATTTTGCTCAATTTTAGCGATATGCTCTTTCCATTCAGAAGAATTGTAGTAGTTTTCAATACGCTGGGCATTTTGTTCAACTGTAGCGATATGTTCTTTCCATTCCGGAGAGTTGTAGTACGCTTCAATTCGTTTCGCTTGCCTTTCTACTTTCTGAATATTGTCTTGGGCTTCGTCGGTGTCCGTTTGTGCTGTTTTGATCGAGTGTACAGATACTGCTGTTGGTTGTATGCTCGTTTCCTCACACTTTTCTCCAACAGTATCAACATCGTTTCTAATGGAGCTGGTTGTTTGTATCACTTCAATTGTATCGATGGCAGAGTTGAACTGTATAGGAATCAGAGCAGCATGTTCAATGTTTTCTTGTTGTGTGCTGTTGGACCTCGTTGAAGGAGCAATCCAGGCAATGGTAAGAAGTGCGGAGCAACTTAAGAGAATTGCTAAGAGGTGTTGTTTGGTGTGTATATGTTTCTTTTCCATTTTTGTGATTCTTTTTATACGATGAAATAGATGGTGTTTTGTTCCAGTCGCAGCCATAGCTATCCGTGTTTCTTCGTTTCTTAACGTTTCGATAGTAAGGAGCGTTTGGGCGTATGCAATAGGCGAAGGGATCAAAGAGAGTACGATGTCGTCACAGGCATGCTCCCTGTCTTCTTCGATGTGTTTCGAAAGTAACCAGACAAATGGATTGAAGAAAAGTATGGTTTCTACAGCTATTTTTAGTAGGTTGAAAAGATAATCATATCTCTTGATGTGTGCTAACTCGTGTATCAAGATGGTTTCGACCTGATTCAAATCGAGTTGGTTGGCATAGGCTAATGGGAAAAGTATAATGGGCTTAAAGTGACCTAAAGTTAAAGGGACTGAAATTTTTTCGGATAAATACAACTTGACATTTTCAGTAATCTGTAATGTTGTGCATGCTTGCTGAAAAGATTCCAACCAAGTAATAGGTGCATCGCTTAGACCTCGTGTTCGGAGATAACGCAGTTTTGAAAAACTGTTTGCAAAAAAGATCAGTTGTATAAATAAGCCTAAAACATATAGCGAGCTAAATATCGGAAACATCGGCTCAATAGCAGCAAAGAATGCAGGCGTATTATGGTTATTAACATATACATCTTTTTCTATATCTATGATGTTTACCGGGTTATTTGTTAAGACGGATAAATCTAAAGAGTGCAAAAATGTGCCTAGAAATAAGAGCACGATTATCATTTGTCCAGCGGTAGCAACCAGATAGCGATGCTTTGCAGACAAGTTCGGCTTAAGGATATAAAATAGCGATATAAGGACATATAAGGCTGCACTTTGCCACAGAGAATGTACAATTCCCCAACCTAAGGCATGCGTGATATTTTGAAAGAGGGCATTCATAGCTTAAGAATTTTCAAGGTTGTTTAGGTATTCTTTTATTAAGTCGATCTCATCTTTGCTTGCGCGTTGATTGCCTAAGGCCTGCATGACAAGACGAGCTGTTGATCCGTTGTAAACGGTGTCGATGATTTTATCTAGAAATTGATGTTGAGTCTGCTCCTTGCTTAATTTAGCTTTATAGATATGGGTTTTTGCGGTAGCGTCTCGTGAAACCATTCCTTTCTCAAACATAATTTGCATGAGTTTGAGTGTAGAGGTATAACCTACATCCTTTTTATTTAATTGTTCGTGTACATTGCGTACGCTGCTCTCCCCTTCTTTCCAAAGGATTTGCAGGATTTCCATTTCGCTATCTGTCGGTTTCATTTCTATCTACGAATGTTTTCGTAAATCAAATGTACGAAGTGTTTCGTATATTCCAAATATAAAAAGGGAAATAAAACATATTTATTTGCAAGCCATTTGTGTGAGCCCTTGTATTATAAAAAATACAGGGGCTTTTTTATTATCAACGTATTCTTTAATTCTATTTAAGTTCGGTGTTAACAGGGGTTTTATAGGGGTATAGTAGGGGGGTAATAGGGGGTTAGTAGGGGGTTAGTAGGGGTCATACCCCTACTAACCCCCTATTAACGCTAAGTAAATCCGGTCTAAGGTAGGAAGTTGGAATGGCTTTTTGTTGCCCAAGCTTCGGAACAAGAACAACCCAAGAACGGAACAAGGATAACCCAAGAACAGACTAAGAACAACCTAAGAACGGAACAAGAACAACCCAAGGATAGACCTAGCTCTGACCTGTCCCTGCACAAGAACAACCCAAGAACGGAACAAGGATAACCTAAGAACGGAACAAGGATAACCTAAGGATGGAACAAGGATGACCCAAGGATGGAGCAAGAACAACCCAAGAACAGACTAAGAACAACCTAAGAACGGAACAAGAACAACCCAAGGATAGACCTAGCTCTGACCTGTCCCTGCACAAGAACAACCCAAGAACGGAACAAGGATAACCTAAGAACGGAACAAGGATAACCTAAGGATGGAACAAGGATGACCCAAGGATGGAGCAAGAACAACCCAAGAACAGACTAAGAACAACCTAAGAACGGAACAAGAACAACCCAAGGATAGACCTAGCTCTGACCTGTCCCTGCACAAGAACAACCC